>CAVXWQ010000079.1:0-15150 GCA_963765445.1 uncultured Actinomycetota bacterium | reverse complement strand
GTGTCCGAGGGGGGACTTGAACCCCCACGCCCGTTAATAGGGCACTAGCACCTCAAGCTAGCGCGTCTGCCATTCCGCCACTCGGACTCGATATGGGCCGGCTAAGGCTATCGGATCGACGACCTCAGCCCCAAACCACGTGTGTCGCCAGACTAGGCCGCGGGCAGCCGCTGGGCGATCTGACCGGCGATCGCGGCCGCGGCCGACGTCGGGCCGTCGAGGCTGCACGCTTCGACGTCCACCGCGACATTGCTGTGCACCGTCAACGCCCGCTGGCAGGCCCAGCGCTCTGGGCTCTCCTGCACCCGCGAGACCGCCAGCACGTCATGGTCGGTGCTGGTCTGGCCCACCGACCACACCTGCTCGGGGCCCAGCGGCTGCGGGTAGTTGAGCTCGCGATTCGAGCACCCGGCCCACCGCTGCTGGGAGGTGCTGAAGAACTCGGCGGCCGCCTGCGCGGTCGGGAACAACACCACCGCCTGCACCGCGAAGTGCGACCACGCCGGTGCCGTCGGCGGATCCCGCAGCACCTGCCCGTGGACGGCGGTCGAGCCGCTGTCGGCGTAGACGCTCTGCTGAGCCGCGCCGGCGATCGCCAGGCAGTCGGCGTCGGCGAGCCGGGCACTGTCGTTCCAGGCCTTGGTCACATCGGAGGTGACCACCACGTCGTCGCTCGCCAGCGCCGTGCCCACGTCACCGGCCGACAACAGCAGGGTGGGCAGCGCGTCGGCAGTCGTCAGTGGAGCGCGTTCGGCCGGCATCGCGGTGCCCGAGGTGGTGGCCGCACAGCCGCTCACCGCCAGGCACAGCAGTGCCGCGAGCGCGGGCAGACGGTAGGTCACCGGTAAATCAAACCCCATGACGGCGTGTTGCGCATGTGGTTCAAGAGAAACCTGTGGTATAGCGTCGGCGTCACTCCACCGGGCTCGGGGTGCCAGTGGTAGGAAAGGTGACTGTGACAGAACCCGTGGACGAGGTCGTCGACCTTGTCAGCGCCCTCATCCGGTTCGACACCTCCAACACCGGCGAGCTCGAGACCACCAAGGGCGAGGCGGACTGCGCGCAGTGGGTCGGCGAGCAGCTCCGCGAGGTCGGCTACGAGACCGAGTACGTCGAATCCGGGGCGCCCGGTCGGGGCAACGTCTTCGCCCGGCTCGCCGGGGCCGACCCCGGCCGCGGTGCCCTGCTGATCCACGGTCACCTCGACGTCGTCCCGGCCGAACCGGCGGACTGGAGTGTGCACCCCTTCTCCGGTGCGGTCGCCGACGGCTACGTATGGGGCCGCGGCGCCATCGACATGAAGGACATGTGCGGCATGATGATCGCCGTCGCACGGCACTTCAAGCGCGCCGGCATCGTCCCGCCCCGGGACCTGGTGTTCGCCTTCGTCGCCGACGAGGAAGCCGGCGGGAAGTACGGGGCGCGCTGGCTGGTGGAGAACCGGCCCGACCTGTTCGACGGAATCACCGAAGCCATCGGCGAGGTGGGCGGTTTCTCGCTGACGGTGCCGCGCAAGGACGGCGGTGAACGCCGGCTGTATCTGATCGAGACCGCCGAGAAGGGCATGCTGTGGATGCGGCTCAAGGCCCGCGGCCGGGCCGGGCACGGCTCGTTCGTCCACGACCACAACGCCGTGACCGAACATCGCCGAGGCGGTCGGCCGGCTGGGCCGCCACCAGTTCCCCATCGTGGTGCACCCCGCTGTCGACGAGTTCCTGACCGCGGTCGCCGAGGAGACCGGCTACACCTTCGACCTCGACGGGCCCGATCTCGACGGCGCAATCGCGAAACTGGGCCCGATCGCCCGCATCGTGGGCGCCACCCTGCGTGACACGGCCAACCCCACGATGCTCAAGGCCGGTTACAAGGCGAACGTGATCCCCGCGACGGCTGAAGCCGTCATCGACTGCCGCGTGGTGCCGGGGCGCCAGGCCGCGTTCGAGCGCGAGGTCGACGAGATCATCGGCCCCGACATCACCAGGGAGTGGATCACCGAACTGCCCTCCTACGAAACCGAATTCGACGGCGACCTCGTCGAGGCGATGAACACCGCGCTGCTGGCCGCCGATCCGGAGGCCCGCACCGTGCCCTACATGCTGTCCGGTGGAACCGACGCCAAACACTTTGCCCGCCTTGGCATCCGGTGCTTCGGATTCATCCCGCTGCGGCTGCCGCCGGAACTGGACTTCGCCGCGCTGTTCCACGGGGTCGACGAGCGGGTACCCGTGGACGCGCTGCAGTTCGGCACCCGGGTGCTCGAGCACTTCTTGAGAAACTGCTGACCTACCGAAAGGAATTGCTTCACATGGCATTTGATTACAACCCGTACGACTTCCTGCCCGAGCTGCCCGGCTTCACGCTGACCAGCGACCGACATCACCGACGGCAAGCCGCTGAAGAACGCTCAGGTCAGCGGGATCATGGGCGCCGGTGGCGAGGACGTCTCACCGCAGCTGAGCTGGTCGGGATTCCCGGAGGAGACCCGCAGCTTCGCCGTCACCGTCTTCGACCCGGATGCCCCGACGGCGTCGGGCTTCTGGCACTGGGCGGTGGCCAACCTGCCTGCGACGGTGACCGAGCTGCCGTCCGGCGTCGGCGACGGCTCGCTGCTGCCCGGCGACGCGCTGACCCTGGTCAACGACGCCGGAATCCGGCGCTTCCTGGGCGCCGCCCCGCCGGCCGGCCACGGCTATCACCGCTACTTCGTGGCCGTGCACGCGCTGAACGTGGAGAAGCTCGAGCTCACCGAGGACGCCAGCCCGGCCTACCTCGGCTTCAACCTGTTCATGAGCGCCATCGCCCGCGCCGTCATCCACGGAACCTACGAGCAGAAGTAGGTCACCTTCTCCCGCGAGCAGACGCAAAGGGCTCCGACACGCCGGGTGAATGGGCACCTTTGCGTCTGCTCGCGGGTAGAGATCAGCGCGCCGCCGAGCCGACGGCGTCGGTCAACGACGAGAACCCCCCGGCATGCAGCCGCGCGGCGATGCCGTCGTGAATCTCCTTGGCCCACAAGCCGCCGCCGTAGACGAAGCCGGTGTAGCCCTGCAGCAGTGACGCGCCCGCGGTGATCCGCTCCCATGCGTCGTCGACGGTCTCGATGCCGCCGACGTTGATCAACACCAGCGTGTCGCCGACCCGCGCGTACAGCCGGCGCAGGATCTGCAGCGACCGCTGCGCCACCGGCGGTCCGGAGATCCCGCCCGCCCCGAGGTCCTCGACGCCGGGGGTGCGCAGCCCGGCCCGGGAGATCGTGGTGTTGGTGGCGACGATGCCGGCCAGGCCGAGTTCGACGGCCAGGTCGGCCACGGCGTCGACGTCGGAGTCGGACAGGTCGGGGGCGATCTTGACCAGCACCGGCGTCGACGTCTCGCCCAGCACCGCACTCAGGATCGGCCGCAGCGACTCGACGGCCTGCAGGTCGCGCAGCCCCGGGGTGTTGGGGGAGCTGACGTTGACCACCAGATAGTCGGCCAGCGGGCCGAGCAGTCGCGCGCTGGAGCGGTAGTCGTCGGCGGCGTGCTCCGGCGGGGTGACCTTCGACTTGCCGATGTTGACCCCGATCGGGACGTCGGGGTGGTGGCGGGCCAGTTGCAGGGCCAGTTGGCCGGCCCCGTGGTTGTTGAACCCCATCCGGTTCAGCAGCGCCCGGTCCTCGGGCAGCCGGAACAGCCTCGGCTCGGGGTTGCCCGGCTGCGGGACGGCCGTCACCGTGCCCACCTCGGCATAGCCGAAGCCCAGCGGGCCCCAGGTGTCCAGGCCCAGGCCGTCCTTGTCGAACCCGGCGGCCAGCCCGAGCGGTCCGGGGAAGCGCACCCCGAACACCGTGCTGGCCAGCACGGGATCGTGGGGGGCGAGGCGGCGGCTCAGCTGCTTGCGGGCGGTCCCGGTGGCCGTCGCGGCGCGCAGCCCGGCGAACACCAGCGTGTGGATACGTTCGGGGGGCACCAGGAACAGCGCCCGCCGCAATGCGCCGTACATCAGGGGCCGGGCTGGTCGACGGTCGAGCTGTTGATGCGGGACTTCTTGCGCCGCAACAAAACTCGTCGGCTTCCGTCGGTGTAGAGCCGCACCCGGGTGAGCTCCCAGCCGCGGTACTCGGCTTCGATGGACAGCCGTGTCGACGCGCTGATGCGGGTCACCTCCGGCGGCAGGCGCAGGGGGATCCACTCGTAGTCGTCGGACAGGTCGACTTCCCAGCTCGCGGGCATGCGGCCGCGGTGAGCCGCGCTCATCGGGCACCGGCCGCGTTGCGGATCACCTGGACCCCGGCACCGGACCCCGACACGACGTAGAGCGTGCCCGACTTGTCGTCGAAGGCCAGCGAGTTCGGCTGCTGCACGGTGGGGTAGCGCACCTTTTCCACGGGGATTCCTGTAGCGAGATCGTAACCAATCACCACGTTCGCCGCGGTCTGTGAAACCCAGGCGAGATTTCGCGATCCGGCCAATCCGTACGGTGCCTGCGGAACCGGGTAGGCCTGCCGCTCGATCAGCGGGTCCACCCCGAACACGAGCAGTTGTCCGCCGCGGGTGTCGGCCACCAGAACCCGGCCCTGCGGGTCGGCCGCCAGCGTCGTGGCGCCTTCACCGGCCCGCAGGGCCTGCTGCGTCTTGCCGTCGCTGTTCAGCGCGGTGACGGAGGTCTGTCCCCGGTCGAGGACGACGGCGTTGTCGCCGTCGGTGACGATGGCGTCCACCCGGGCGAAGATCTTGACCTTCTCGGCCACGGTGGTGTCGGTGGCCAGCGTGTAGGCCGCGCCGTCGGCGCTGCCGAGAACCAGACGCCCGTCGGCGCGCCGGGCGATCGCGGTGAAGTCGGTGCCGGCGGCGTCGGTGATCGCCACCTGCCTGGCCGTGCCCGCCGCCAGGTCCACGGTGAAGTAGCCGCCGCGTGTCGAGAGGTAGGCGGTGCCCTGGCCGTCGCCGGCCAGCGCGCTGGCCGGGCCGGGCAGCGGGACGGGCCGCGGCGGTCCGGACGGGCCGAACACGGTCAGCGTCGCTGCCGCCTGCGGGTCCGGACCCGGGGCGAAGACCACCAGCGAGGCGGTGCGCGCGTCGAACAGCGCGGCCTGCGGACGGCCGCCCAGCGGCATCACCTCGCCGGCGGGAGGGGTCGTCACCGGCGGCGACACCGCGGCCGCGGCCGGTTCGATGGTCGGCGGTGGCGCGTCGAACGGGTTGGACGAACACCCGGTGGCGATCGCTACGACGGCCGCAAACATGCCGGCGTAGCTGCGCAAACCGGCTTTGTTTACATGCATTGGCAACGGGTAGCCCTCGGACGTGTTCAAGATCGAGCGATGCAGTCGCCCACTGTCGACCACAGATTCTAGGTGTCTGACGACAAGACAATCCGCCGTGTTTGTCTACTCCGATCGCGTAAGTCGCGTTATGGTGACCTCATGACGCTGGCCGCAACCCCAGAGTCCGAAGGACAAGAGTTTGCCGTCGAGGACATCTCGACCGGCGTGTTCGCCAGCGGGTTCGGTCACCTGGGCGACGGTCGCAGCTTCTCCTTCCACGTGCACCGCGGTCAGCTGGTGGTCGAGATCTACCACCCGCGGCTGGCCGGCCCGGTGCCGCACGCCGAAGACGTGGTCGCCACAGCGGCTCGCAGCATCGCCGATTTCGACGTCGACGACGAGCGCAGCCTGATCGCCGCCCTGCGGGACGCGGTCGCCGACGCCCACCCCGTGCCGCGCCCGGCGCGCTGAAACGCCAGGTTCATCCAGTACGGTCGGCGCGTGGATGTCGCGCCGATGTCGTGGTTGCAGGTAGTCGTTCTCTCCGATCGTCCAGGGGCTGACGGAGTTCCTGCCGATCTCGTCGTCGGGCCATCTGGCGATCGTGTCTCGGGTCTTCTTCTCCGGCGATGCCGGCGCCTCCTTCACCGCGGTCTCCCAGTTGGGCACCGAAGCCGCCGTGCTCGTCTACTTCGCCCGTGACATCGTCCGGATCCTCAAGGCCTGGTTCAACGGGGTGTTCGTCAAGGCGCACCGCGACAACGTCGACTACCGGCTGGGCTGGTACGTCATCATCGGCACGCATCCCGATCGGGGTGCTCGGCGTGTCGTTCAAGGAAGTGATCCGCTCCGAGCGTCCGCAATCTCTGGGTGGTCGCCACCGCGATGCTGGTGTTCTCCGCCGTCATCGCCGCCGCCGAGTACTTCGGCAAGCAGACCCGCCACGTCGAACAGCTGACGTGGAAGGACGGCCTGCTGGTCGGCATTGCGCAGTGCCTGGCGCTGGTGCCCGGGGTGTCGCGGTCCGGCTCGACCATCAGCGCCGGCCTGTTCCTCGGGCTGGACCGGCCGCTGTCGGCGAGATTCGGCTTCCTGCTTGGCATTCCGGCTGTTGTTCGCCTCCGGGCTGTTCTCGCTGCCCGACGCCTTCCATCCGGTCACCGAGGGCATGAGTGCCACCGGCGCGCAACTGATCGGTCTCGGTCGTCATCGCCTTCGTCGTCGGCTTCGCGGCGATCGCCTGGCTGCTGCGCTTCGTCGCCCACCACGCGATGTACTGGTTCGTGGGCTACCGCGTGGTGGTGGCGCTCGTGGTGATGGCGCTGTTGGCCACCGGGGTGGTGGCCGCCGGGTGACCGTCATCCTCCTGCGTCACGGCCGCTCGACGTCGAACACCGCCCACACCCTGGCCGGCCGCACCGAAGGCGTCGAACTCGACGACAAGGGCCGTGCCCAGGCCGACGCGCTGGTCGAGCGGGTCGACGGCCTGCCGATCAAGGCGCTGGTGCGCTCCCCGCTGCTGCGCTGCCGGCTGACCCTGGAGCCGATGTCGGCGGCCCTGGGTCTCGAGCCCCTGGTCGACGAGCGGCTCGCCGAGGTCGACTACGGGCAGTGGACCGGCCGCGCGCTCAAGGATCTGGTCAAAGAACCGCTGTGGTCGGTGGTGCAGCATCAGCCCAGCGCGGCGGTCTTCCCCGAGGGCGAGGGACTGGCCCAGGTCCAGGCCCGCGCGGTGGCCGCGGTCCGCGAGCACGATCGCCGCCTCGCCGAGGAGCACGGCGGGGACACGCTGTGGGTGGCCTGCACGCACGGCGACGTGATCAAGGCGGTGATCGCCGACGCGCTCGGCACCCACCTGGACAGCTTCCAGCGCATCACCGCCGACCCGGCGTCGATGAGTGTGATCCGTTACACGCCGATCCGGCCGTTCGTCATCCACGTCAACCACACCGGAGGCCAGCTGGCGTCCGTTCTGACCGCTCCACCGCCCGCGGAGAGCACCGACACCGCCGACGACGCGGTGGTCGGCGGCTCCACCGACTAGAGAATTCCGGTGTCACAGCACGCCCTGCCGATTACGGCTGAGCTGTATCTGCCGGTATTTTGGAGGTGACATGCCCCGCGCAATTCACGTCTTCCGCACTCCCGACCGATTCGTGGCCGGGACCGTCGGGCAGCCCGGAAACCGGACGTTCTACCTGCAGGCCGTGCACGACAGCAGGGTCATCTCCGTGATCCTGGAGAAACAGCAGGTCGCGGTGTTGGCCGAGCGGATCGCCGCCCTGCTGGTGGAGATCAACCGCCGGTTCGGGACGCCGCTGCCGCCGGAGACCGAGGTCGAGGACCTCAGCCCCCTGGTCACCCCCGTCGACGCCGAGTTCCGGGTGGGCACCATGGGGCTGGGCTGGGATTCCGAGGCGCAGACCGTGGTGGTCGAGTTGCTCGCGGTGACCGACACCGAGTTCGACGCATCGGTGGTGCTCGACGACGCCGAGGAGGGACCCGACGCGGTGCGGGTGTTCCTGACCCCGGAGGACGCGCGGCAGTTCGCGTCCCGCTCACACCGCGTCATCTCGGCCGGCCGCCCGCCCTGCCCGCTGTGCGACGAACCGCTCGACCCCGAGGGGCACATCTGCGTGCGCACCAACGGATACCGGCGCGGCGCGTTCGCCGGGGCCGACGACGAACTGGACCCGTGACGGCCACCGACGACTCCGCGGCCCGCGAGGTGCTGCTGCGCGGCGAGCTGGAGGTCCTCGGGCGAATCCGGTCGGCCAGCAACGCCACCTTCCTGTGCGAGGCCACCTGGTCGACGGCCAGAGCCTGCACTGCGTCTACAAGCCGGTCGCGGGGGAGCAGCCGCTGTGGGACTTCCCGGACGGGACACTGGCCGGCCGCGAGTTCGGCGCCTATCTGGTGTCGACCGCACTGGGCTGGAACATCGTGCCGCTCACCATCATTCGCGACGGGCCGGCCGGGCGCGGCATGCTCCAGCGGTGGGTCGACCAGCCCGGCGATGACGAGCGCACCGAGTCGGCCCGCCCCGAACTGGTCGACCTGTGCCCGCCGGGATCGATTCCGGCAGGCTATCTTTCGGTGCTCAACGCCTACGACTACGCCGGCAACGAGGTCACCCTCGTGCACGCCGACGACCAGAGGTTGCTGCGGATGGCGGTGTTCGACGTGATCGTCAACAACGCCGACCGCAAGGGCGGCCACATCCTGGCCGGGGTGGACGGCCGCGTGTACGGCGTCGACCACGGCGTGTCGCTGCACGTTCAGGACAAGCTGCGCACGGTGCTGTGGGGGTGGGCAGGCAAGCCGATCGACGACGAAACCCTCAGCGCCGTAGCGGCTCTCGGTGACGAGCTCGCCGGGCCGTTGGCCGAGGAACTGTGCGAGCACATCACCGACGCCGAGCTGGCGGCGCTGCGCAGGCGGGTCCGCGCACTGCTGAACGAACCGGTGATGCCCGGCCCGGACCGGCGCAGGCCCATTCCCTGGCCGGCGTTCTAGGTTTTCTGCGGCTCCCAGTGCAGGATGCCGCCGTCGGCCAGCAGCGACATGTGCAGCCGGCCGTCCTTGATCAGAAAGCCCCGCACATAGCCCAGCGCCGTGGACACCTCGTGCTCCAGTGACGGCTGCGGGCACGCCATCCGGGTGGTGGCGATCGGCCCGAACGACAGACTTCCGGAGTCCGACGACGCCGCCTCGGCCTGCCAGGTGGAGTTGCCCCGGTTGCAGTCGATGCGGAACGCGGCCCGGCCGTCGGTGCCGAACTCCACGGTGTACCTCGACGGGTCGTCGACGGTCGTGGTGCCCTGCTGGTCGCTCATCGACTCCAGGCTGAGCAGCCGCCAGCTGGTGCCGTCCAGCGGGTGCGGCGGCTCGGCCGTCGACCCGCACGCCGCCAGGGTCAGGACGAGGCCACCGAGGAGCCACAACACGCGCATCCGGTGCAATCTACCCGCGGGGCGGCGGGCAGGCCCGATCATGATGCGGCGATACTGGCAGGGTGAGTCTGACCGACGCGGCCCTGGCCGCCGACCTGGCCGAGGAGGCCGGACGGCTGCTGCTGCGGGTCCGCGAGGAGGTCGGCCACGATTTTCCGCCAGCGCTCGGCGACGCCGGGGACGTCCGCGCGAATGCGTTGATCCTGCGCCGCCTGCGTGAGGAGCGGCCCGACGACGCGGTGCTCTCCGAAGAGGCCTACGACGACCTCAAGCGGCTGCGGGCCGACCGGGTGTGGATCATCGACCCGCTGGACGGCACCCGGGAGTTCTCCATGCCGCGCCGGCCGGACTGGGCCGTGCACGTGGCGCTGTGGCAGCGGACCGGCGACGGCGAAGGCGCCATCACCGACGCGGCCGTCGCGCTGCCCGCGATGGGCGAGGTGCACCGCAGCGACACGGTCACCGCGCCCGCGGCGCCGCAGTCCGGGCCGATCCGCATCACCGCGAGTTCCAACCGCCCGCCCGCCGTGCTCTGGCGGCTGCGCGACCGACTCGACATCGACTTCATCCGCATCGGCTCGGCCGGCGCGAAGGCCATGGCTGTGGTGCGCGGCGACGCCGACGCCTACATCCATGCCGGCGGCCAGTGGGAGTGGGACTCGGCGGCGCCGGCCGGTGTGCTGCAGGCCGCGGGCCTGCACGCCACCCGGCTGGACGGTTCACCGCTGCGCTACAACCAGCCCGACCCCTACCTGCCCGACCTGCTGATGTGCCGCGCCGAGGTGGCCGATCTGCTGCTCGACGCCATGTGGCTGGCCAGCTGAGCTCGGGAATCATTTCGGGCGCCCGGTTGTCGTGTGTGGCGATGACACGCGAACCCCCTAAAGTCGACGCCATGCAGTCGTGGCCGGCCGTCGAGATCCCGCAGCTGCCCGGTCACGGGCCTGCGCTGCGGCTCTACGACAGCGCCGACCGCCAGGTCCGTCCCACCGCGCCGGGCAAGACCGCGACGATGTACGTCTGCGGCATCACCCCCTACGACGCGACGCACCTCGGGCACGCCGCCACCTACCTCACCTTCGACCTGGTCTACCGGCTGTGGCTGGACAACGGCCACGAGGTCCACTACGTCCAGAACATCACCGACGTCGACGACCCGCTGTTCGAGCGGGCCAACCGGGACGGCATCGACTGGCGCGACCTCGGCGCCCGGGAGATCCAGCTGTTCCGGGAGGACATGGCCGCGCTGCGGGTGCTGCCGCCGCGCGACTACGTCGCCGCAACGGACGCGATCGCCGAGGTGGTCGAGCTCGTCGAGAAGCTGCTGGCCTCCGGGGCGGCCTACGTCGTCGACGATCCCGAGTTCCCCGACGTCTACTACCGCGCCGACGCCACCGCGGCAGTTCGGCTACGAGTCCGGCTACGACCGCGACACGATGATGCGGCTGTTCGCCGAGCGCGGCGGCGACCCGGACCGTCCGGGCAAGGCCGACCCGCTCGACGCCCTGCTGTGGCGGGCCGCCCGTCCCGGCGAGCCGAGCTGGCCCTCGCCGTTCGGCCCCGGACGCCCGGGCTGGCACGTCGAGTGTTCGGCAATCGCGTTGGACCGCTTGGGTTTTGGATTCGACGTGCAGGGCGGCGGGAGCGACCTGATCTTCCCGCACCACGAGTTCTCCGCTGCGCACGCCGAATGTGCCACCGGTGAGCGCAGATTCGCCCGCCACTACGTGCATGCCGGGATGATCGGCTGGGACGGGCACAAGATGTCCAAGAGCCGCGGCAACCTGGTGCTGGTCTCGCGGCTGCGTGAGCAGGGGGTGGACCCCGCGGTCATCCGGCTGGGTCTGTTCGCCGGTCACTACCGCAGCGACCGCTTCTGGAGCGACGAGGTGCTCGCCGAGGCCGGCGCCCGACTGCACCGGTGGCGCAGCGCCGCCGCCCTGACCGCCGGCCCGGCCGCGGGAGACCTCATCGGCAGGCTGCGCGAATACCTGGCCGACGACCTCGACACTCCCAGGGCGCTGGCCGCCGTCGACGGGTGGTGCGCGGACGCGCTGGAATACGGCGGACACGACCCGTCCTCGCCGGCCGCGGTGGCGGCGGCGGTCAACGCACTGCTGGGTGTGCCGCTGTAGCAATCCGGTACGTTTGGCGGCCATGAACTCCGTCAACGACAAGGTTGTCTTCATCACCGGCGGCGCCCGGGGCGTCGGCGCCGACGTGGCCCGCCGGCTGCGGCGAAAGAACGCCAAGCTGGTCCTGACCGACATCGACGCCGCGCCGCTTGCGGAACTGGCCGCCGAGCTCGGCGAGGACCACGTGCTGACCGCGGTGGCCGACGTCCGCGACCTGTCCGCCATGCAGGCGGTCGCCGACCGCGCGATCGAGCGCTTCGGCGGTATCGACGTCGTGGTGGCCAACGCCGGCATCGCGACCTACGGCTCGGTGCTGCAGGTCGATCCCGAGGCCTTCAAGCGCCTGATGGACATCAACGTCAACGGCGTGTTCCACACCGTGCGCGCCACGCTGCCGTCGGTGATCGACCGTCGTGGCTACGTGCTTGATCGTGTCGTCGTTCGCGGCCTATGCCGCCGGACCCGGACTCGCGGCCGTATCACGCCTCGAAGGCCGCCACCGAGCACTTCGCCAACGCGCTGCGCCTCGAGGTCGCCCACCACGGTGTCGACGTCGGCTCGGCGCACATGTCGTGGATCGACACCCCGATGGTGCAGGACGCCAAGAAGGACCTCGGCAGCTTCGGTGAGATGCTGTCCAAGATGCCGAACCCGCTGGGCAAGACCACCAGTGTCGACAAGTGCGGCGAGGCGTTCGTCAAGGGCATCGAGGGCCGCAAGCGGCGGGTGAACGTGCCCGGCTGGGTCGGCGCGTTCCGCTGGCTGCGTCCGGCCCTTTCGACGTCGGTCGGGGAGCGGTCGCTGACCGCGATGGTCCCGACGATCCTGCCGAAGATGGACGCCGAGGTGGCCGCCCTCGGACGCTCGACGAGTTCGCGGCTCGAAGAGCTGGAGACGAAATAGACCCGCTACAGCGCGACGGTGTCGTAGGTGCCGACCTGGCTCGACAGGTAGCGCAGCTGGTCGGTCGACGAGCCCAGGGTCTGCTCGATCCCGGTCAGCCGTGCCGCGTAGTGCGCCACCGGGTACTCGGCGGTGACGCCGATACCGCCGTGCATCTGGATGGACTCCTGGGCGATGTGGCGTCCCGATCGGCCGATCTGCAGCTTGGCCCGCGCCGCGACCAGCGGGTCGAGCCGCCCGTCGGCGATGCACATCGCCGCGTAGTAGTTCATGCTGCGCGCCAGTTCGAGTGAGACGTACATGTCGGCGGCACGCTGGGTGAGGGTCTGGAAGGTCTTCAGCGGCACGCCGAACTGCTTGCGCGCCTTGAGATAATCCGTGGTCAGGCGCAGCGACTCGTCCATCGCCCCGACGGCCTCCGCGCACAGCGCCGACGAGTACCGGATCAGCGCCGCGTGGATGCGGTCACTGACGTCGCCGCCGTCGCCGAGCGGTTGTGCTGCCGCGCCGTCGAACACGATCTCGGCTCCGCGCTGCCCGTCGAAGGTCCGGTAGGGCTGGCGGGTGGTCGCGTCCGCGTCGACCAGGAACAGGCCGGCCCCGCCACCGGGAAGCGCCGCGGTGACGACCAGGACGTCGGCCGAATCACCGGCCAGCACAGGGTTTTTACGGCCCGTGATGGTCCACTGCGTCGCCCTGCTCGGTGGCGCGGGTCGACAGCTCGTCGGAGCCGCGCAGGCCCGGCTCGAAGTGGGCCAGGGCGAGCAGTTTCTCCCCGCCGGCCACCTCGTCGAGCAGCGCGCGCTGCTCGGCGCTGCCGAGTTCGGCGATCACGCCGCCCGGGATGAGCGCGGCCGTGGCCACCGGCTCGGGTGCCAGCCGGCGGCCGATCTCGGTCATCACGACCATGATCTCGATCTGGCCGGACTCCTCGGGCTCGAAACCGAGTCCCAGGATGCCGATTTCGGCCAGCTGACGCCACACGTCGCGGCTCCAGCCGAGCTCGGATTCGACGACCTTGTTGCGGCTCTCGGTGTCGTAGCTGCGGGACAGCACGTCGCGTGCGGTGTCGGCCAGCAGCTGCTGCTCTTCGGTCAGGTCAAAGTTCATGGCCGGCCCTCACAGTCCCAGGATCGTCGAGGAGATGATGGAGCGCTGAACCTCGTTGCTACCGCCGTAGATCGAGGTCTTGCGGAAGTTGAGGTAGCGCGGTGCGGCGTGCTGCGCCCACGTGCGGTGAGTCGATGGCGTCGCCGCCGTCGAACGGCAGCGCGTCCGGTCCGGCGACCTCGACGAGCAGTTCGGTGACGGCCTGCTGCAACTGGCTGCCGCGAAGCTTGAGGATCGACGATGCCGGGTTCGGCTTGCCGGTGCCCTCGTCGCCGCTGACCCGCAAGCTGGGTGAGTTCCAGTGCCAGCAGCTCGTTTTCGATCTCGGCGACCCGGGACGCGAACAGCGGATCCGTCAGCAGGGTGCCGCTGCCGACGGCGGTCTTGGCGGCGCGTTCCTTGACGTCGGCCAGCCACACCTTGGTGGTGCCGATCCGGGCGATGCCGGTGCGCTCGTTGGACAACAGGAACTTGGCGTAGCTCCAGCCCTGGTTCTCCTCGCCGACGAGCTGGTTGGCGGGAACCCGGACGTCTTCGAAGAACACTTCGTTGACCTCGTAGCTGCCGTCGATCAGCTTGATCGGCCGCAGCGTGATGCCCGGGGTGGACATCTCGACGAGGATGAACGAGATGCCGGCCTGCTTCTTGGGTGCATCGGGGTTGGTGCGGGCGAGCACGAAGATCCAGTCGGCGAACTGGCCGAGCGTGGTCCAGGTCTTCTGGCCGTTGATGACGTAGTCGTCGCCGTCGCGCACCGCGACGGTGCGCAGCGAGGCCAGATCGGAGCCGGCCTCGGGCTCGGAGAAGCCCTGGCACCACCAGATGTCGAGGTTCGCGGTGGCGGGCAGGAAGCGCTCCTTGATCTCCTGCGAGCCGAACTGGGCGATCACCGGGCCGACCATGCTGGCGTTGAACGCCAGCGGCTCGGGCACGCAGGCCATCCGCATCTCGTCGGCCCAGATCTGGCGCTGCAGCGGCGACCAGTCCTTGCCGCCCCACTCCACCGGCCAGTTCGGCACCGCCAGCCCGGCCTTGTTCAGGATGCGCATCGTCGTGACGATGTCGTCGGGCCACTCGAGCTTGTCGTTGCGGGCTCGATCCCGGATCTCAGCCGGGATCTCGGTGGTGAAGAACTCGCGCAACTCGTCGCGGAATTTCGCGTCCTCGTCGCTCAGTGCCAGTCTCACGATTGGGACCTCACTTCGTCGTGTCGGTTACTCGTCAGTATCCGGTCAGAACGGTATCTCAGCCCACCAACCGGTCGGCAGGACCACCCCCCGGCGGTCAGATTTTCGACACGATTTCCTGTCGGAGGGGCGGGGTAGCGTTTCGAACATGAGTTCGATTGGTGCGGCGTTGGATGCGTTGGACGCGGCGGTCGAGCTGCTGGGTGCCGCCGATGTGCGGGAGTTGTCTGCGCCGGATCGGTTTGTGGCGGTCGACCGGTTGGAGACGGCGTTGCGCCGGCTGGTCGCGATCTCCCGTGACCAGAGCCGGCACCTGGAGCGGTACGAGGGTTGCCCGCCGGTGGACATCGTGTTGGCCGACATGCTGCGGATCAGCCGCCGCGAGGCCAAACGCCGGCTGCGCGACGCCGAGCAACTCGCACCGCGCTACACGCTGACCGGCCAGGAACTGCCGCCGCTGTTGCCCGCCACGGCCACGGCGTGGGAGGCCGGGTTGCTCGATGTCGAGCATCTGCGGGTGATCCAGAAATTCTTTGGTGAGCTGCCCGATCATGTGACCCCGGCCGAGGTGGCCAAGGCCGAGCGCTAGCTGGCCGAGCATGCCCAGAATCTGCGGC
>CAVXWQ010000078.1:0-29686 GCA_963765445.1 uncultured Actinomycetota bacterium | reverse complement strand
AGATGGTCTCCTCGCCCTGTTTGAACCGCTCCGCGATGGTCTCCGGCATCAGCGAGTTCAGCAGTTCGTCGGTCTCACGGCGCTGTTGGGTGATCAGGTCTTCCTTGACGGTGAGGCTGCGGCCCATCTCGTTGAAAGCCACTGTCAGATCGCCGATTTCGTCGCGGGAGTTGACCGGGATCGCGACGTCGTAGTCACCGGCGCTGATCCGCTGCGCACCTTCCTCGAGCCGCCTGATAGGACGCACGAAGATCTGGGCCAGCAGGATCGCCAGCAGGCAGACCCCGAAGATCATGCCCGCGGTCACCAGCACCATGGTTTTGGTGAACGTCGCCTCTTTTTCGAAGGCCTCCGCGGTGTCGACCTTGGCGACGATCGACCAGTGCAGTTCGGAGTCCTTGACCACGATCGGCGCATAGGCCTGCAGGGTGTCCTGGCCGAGGTAGTCGGTGGCGATCAGGGTTCCGGTCTCGCCCTTCTGGGCGTTCCTGGTGGCCGGTGAGGCCACCGGCTGGATCAACGTCGTCCCGCCCTGACGGATGGCCATGTCGGCGACGTCAGCTGGAGTGCCCGCCTCGACGACGGCGCGTTTGTACTCCTGTGGATTCTCCAGGAACAGGCGCGAATCCGACCTCATCAACTCGTCCGGACCCGCCAGGATCGTCTCCCCCGTCTGACCCAGACCGGCGTCCTTCCACTGCTTGTCGAAGGTCATCAGGCGGTTGATCTTGTCGATGGGGAACTGCAGCGCCAGAACGCCTTCCGCGCGACCGTCCCGGCGCAGCGGGGCCACCATCCATGCAGTCGGCGAGTTCTCGGCCGGCTGGTAGAACTCGAAGTCGGTGAATCCCACGTAGTCGACCGCGTTGGACGACATCGCCTTGAGGTAGGCCTCCTGCAGCTTCGATCCGGCGTAGGGGCCGGCCACGATGTTGGTGCCGAGGTCGACGTCCTTGTAGGCGCTGAAGACGACGTTGCCGCCGGCGTCGATCAGCAGTGCGTCCTCGAACTCGAACCGCGTCACGATCTGGCGGAAGAAGTCCTGGTACTTGGCGTTGGCCGCCGACCACTTGCTGCCGTCGTTTGCGTCGGTGATCGTGATCGCGTTGTCGTCGTCCTTGCGCAGGGCCGTGTAGTTGGCCTGCAGGTAGCGCTGCGCGTTGGAGGTCGGCAGTAGCGCGGCGGCGTCCAGTGTGACCCCGCTGTACTTCTGGGTGTCTTTGATGAACGAGTTGTTGTAGTAGTCGACGATGTTCTGCCACTGGGCCGGGCTGATCTGCGCGTTGGAAAGCTCGTTGAAGCCGGCGCTGAACGCCTCCAGAGCGTCACGGGTCACCGAGCCGTGGGTGTAGATGATCAGCGAGCTCTTCAGGTCCTCGATCTGACCACGCAGGGCCCGGGTCTGGGATTCGCGGACTTCGGTCAGCCGATTGAATACCGCGTTTCGCAGCTGAGTGCGGCCGGCCTCGAATGCGATGCCGCCGACGACGGTGGCGGCGAGCACGGTGCACAGCACCATCATCAGGATGAGCTTGGACTGAATGCTCATGTTCCGCAGCGAGCGATGACGGCGCAGGCGGCCCCGTTTCGCCGGCGGCGCGTCCTCGGACGCGGCGGGCTCGGTGACCGCCTCCGCAGCGTCTGTGTCAGACACGTGCGTCATAGGCATCCCTTCGCCCCGGCAGACCCGAGCAGACACGGGTCACCGAGCAGGGTACCGCACGGTGTGACCATTGTGGCTGATGTGACCAATGAGCCGGAACCGACGTCACCTGCTCACTGACCGGAACTCCGCCGTTGAGCGCCGGCCCCGCGGGTGATCGGATACCGGGGTGGACACCAGTTACGAAGGCACGCTGCGCGAGATCACCACCGACAAGGGCACCCTGCGCTACCACGAGGCCGGTGAGGGTCCGGTCCTGCTGCTGTTGCACGGCTCCGGGTCCGGGGGTGACGGGCTGGCGCAATTTCCGCGGCAACCTGGCGTTCTTCGCCGAACACTTCCGCTGCCTGGTGCTGGAGTTCCCGGGTTTCGGGGTCAGCGACGACTTCGGCGGCCATCCGATGCTCGACGCCCAGAGCGCGGTGCCGGCGTTCGTCGACGCACTCGGACTGGACCGTGTCGACATCATCGGCAACTCGATGGGCGGCGGCGTCGGCATCAATTTCGCGATCAACCACCCCGACCGGATCGGCAAGCTGGTGACCATCGGCGGGATCGGCACCAACATCTACAGCCCCGGCCCCAGTGAGGGCATCCGGCTGCTGCAGGAGTTCACCGAAGATCCCACCCGGGCGCGGCTCGTCGACTGGCTCAACTCGATGGTCTACGACCCGGCGCTGGTGACCGAGACCCTGATCGAGGAGCGCTGGGAACTGGCCACCGACCCCGAGACGCTGGCCAGCGCGCGCCGCATGTACGGCAAGGCCGCGTTCGCGGCGATGACGAAGATGATGCGCAACGCCGACTTCCCGCTGCCGTGGGCGATCATGCACAAGGTCAAGGCCCCGACCCTGCTGACGTGGGGGCGCGACGACCGGGTCAGCCCGCTGGACATGTCCCTGATCCCGATGCGCACCATCCCCAACGCCGAACTGCACGTGTTCCCCAATTGCGGGCACTGGGTGATGATCGAGCAGAAGCAGGCCTTCGAGGCCACCGTCATGAGCTTCCTGCAGCGCGGTTAGGCGGGGAGCATTTCGAATCCCTTGAAGCCGGAGGCCGCCACCTCGGCGCAGATGTCGTTGTAGACGCCGAAGCCGCCGCAGAACAGCATGAACACTCGGGGCTTGCCGGGGATGTTGGCGCCGAGGTACCAGGAGTTGGCTCTGGTGAACAATGTGGTCTCGGCACGCTGGGCGCATTCGGCCAACCAGGCGTCCACCGCGTCCGGTGTGGCTTCGATTGCGGCGTAACCATTTTCGTCGAGGTAGTGGATGCAGTCGGCGATCCAGTCGACGTGCGCCTCGGCCCCGAGAACCATGTTGGCCAGCACGGCCGGGCTGCCCGGGCCGGTGATCATGAACAGGTTCGGGAATCCGTCGTCCGCCAGTCCGAGGTAGGTGCGGGGCCCGTCGGCCCAGTCGTCACGCAGCCGCTCTCCCCCGCGCCCGGCGATGTCGATCTTGCCCAGCGACCCGGTCAGCGCGTCGAATCCGGTCGCGAACACGATCGCGTCGACGTCGTAGTGGGCTTCGGTGGTGTTGATGCCGGTGGCGTCGACCGACGTGATCGGCGTCTTGCGCACGCTCATCAGCTCGACGTGCGGGGAGTTGAACGTCTGAAAGTAGTTGGAGTCGGTGCAGATTCGCTTTGCCCCGATCGGATGGTCATCGGGGATCAGCAGCTCGGCGACCCGCGGGTCGTCAATGACGGCGCGGATCTTCTCCTCCCAGAACTTCTTGGCCTCCTCGTTGGCGCGCAGATCGGTCATCTGGTCGGGAAAGGTCTTGGAGAACAGCACACCGCCGAGTTGCCAACGCTTTTCGAATGCCGCGCGCCGCTCCTCCGGGCGACACCTGCATGGTCGGTGTCGTCGCACCGATGTACGGGGATCCGCCGCCGCTGCGGAAGGACAGCCGCCGCCGTTCGCCGTATCCGGCCTTGATCTCGGCGAGTTCCTCGGCCGTCAGCGCCCGGTTGCCGGCCGGGACGCTGTAGTTGGGGGTGCGCTGGAAGACGTAGAGCTGCTGTGCCTGTTCGGCGATGATCGGAATCGACTGGATCCCCGAGGAACCCGTGCCGATCACCGCGACCCGCTTGCCGGTGAAGTCGACGCCCTCGTGCGGCCAGTGCGCGGTGTGGTGGATGTCCCCGGCGAAGCTGTCCAGGCCGGGGATGTCGGGGGTGATCGCCGCCGAGAGCGCGCCGGTGGCCATGATGCAGAACCGGGCGCTGATCACCTCGCCGCCGTCGGTGCTCACCGTCCACCGCAGCGCCTGCTCGTCGAGGGTCGCCGAGAGCACCCGGGTGCTGAAGGTGATGTCGCGCCGCAGGTCCAGTTTGTCGGCGACCCAGTTCAGGTAGTCCAGGATCTCGGCCTGGGTGGCGTACTTCTCGCTCCAGTTCCACTGCTGCTGCAGTTCGTCGGAGAACGAGTAGCAGTAGTCGACGCTTTCGACGTCGCAGCGCGCGCCCGGATACCGGTTGAAGTACCAGGTGCCGCCCGACGTCGGGCGCCGCCTCGAAGACCCGCACCGACAGCCCCTGTGACCGCAGCCGGTGCAGCGCGTACAGCCCGGCGAAGCCGGCCCCGACGACGACAGCGTCGACATGCGACGCCGGTGCGTGATCCATGAAGGCCACGGTGACAAATTGCGGCAGATTTGTAAAGGCCCATTGATCGGGACAACGCATCGCGCACCGGCCGCAACAGGGTCACTATGGAGGAACCACAGTTGACAGTGAGGGAACACGCATGACCACCCGAGTGATCGACAAAGTCATGGACGCCGCGGACCAGCTGCGTGAGCACGCCGCCGAGGCCGAGAAGATCGGCAAGCTCACCGACCAGACGGTGAAGATCATGAAGACGGCAGGCAACATTCGACTGCTGCAGCCCAAGGAGTACGGCGGGCTGGAGGTGCATCCGCGCGAATTCGCCGAGACGGTGATGGCCACCGCGGCGCTGGACCCTTCGGCGGGCTGGATCAACGGCGTTGTCGGCGTGCACCCCTACCAGCTGGCCTACGCCGACCCGCGGGTCGCCGCCGAGATCTGGGCCGACGACGTCGACACCTGGGTGGCCTCGCCGTACGCACCGCAGGGCGTCGCGCGGCCGGTCGACGGCGGGTACATCTTCAACGGCCGCTGGCAGTTCAGTTCCGGCACCGACCACTGTGAGTGGATCTTCCTCGGCGCCTTGCTCGGCGACGCCGACGGCAAGCCGGTCATGCCGCCGCAGATGCTGCACATGGTCCTGCCCCGCAAGGACTACGAGATCGTCGAGGACTCGTGGGATGTGGTCGGGCTGCGCGGCACCGGCTCCAAGGACGTCATCGTGCGCGACGCGTTCGTGCCCTCCTACCGCACCATGGACGCGTTCAAGGTGATGGACGGCACCGCCCAGCGCGAGGCCGGCATGACCGAGACCCTGTACCTCATGCCATGGTCGACGATGTTCCCGCTGGGCATCTCCTCGGCCACCATCGGTATCGCCGAGGGCGCGCTCGCCGCGCACCTGGACTATCAACGCGAGCGGGTCAGCGCGGCGGGCACCGCGATCAAGGACGACCCGTACGTGATGTACGCGATCGGCGAGGCGGCCGCCGACATCAACGCCGCTCGGCAGGAGATCCTCGCCAACGCCGACCGCATCTACGACATCGTCGACTCCGGCAAGGAGGTGTCGTTCGCCGATCGCGCGGCCGGGCGGCGCACCCAGATCCGTGCGGTGTGGCGCGCGGTCATGGCCGTCGACCAGATCTTCTCCCGCTCCGGCGGCAACGCCATGCGGATGGACAAACCTCTGCAACGGTATTGGCGCGACGCGCACACCGGTCTGGCCCACGCCATCCACGTGCCCGGGACCGCCTATCACGCGTCGGCGCTGAGTTCCTTCGGTGTCGAACCGCAGGGCCCACTGCGGGCGATGATCTGACAGGAGAACGCGTGAGCCTGTTCAAGAGCCTCGGCTACGTCACGATCCAGACCGCCGACATCGAGCGCTGGCGCCAGTTCGCCTTCAAACTCCTCGGTTTCGCCGAGGGCTCCGGTCCCGATCCCGACGCGCTGTATCTGCGGATGGACGAGCGTGCCGCGCGCATCGTCGTGACCCCCGGGGATGCGGACCGCATCGTCGCCGCCGGCTGGGAGGTCCGCGATCGCGCCGAACTGCAGCGGGTCAGGGAGACCCTCGATGCCGCGGGCGTGCCCTACAAGCAGCTGTCGCAGGGTGAAGCCGACGACCGCCGCGTCGAGGAGGTGCTCACCTTCGACGACCCGGCGGGCAACACCCTGGAGGTGTTCCACGGAGCGGTGCTCGACCACAGCCCGGTCGTCACCCCCTTCGGCGCCCGTTTCGTCACCGGCGACCAGGGCATGGGCCACGTGGTACTGCCGGCGCTGGATGCCAACGGCCTGTTCGAGTTCTACACCGACACACTGGGATTCCTGTCTCGCGGCTCGTTCCGGGTACCGCTGCCCAAGGAGTTCGGCCCGATCCGCATTCGGTTCCTCGGAGTCAACGAACGCCACCACAGCCTGGCGATCGCCCCGGCGATGACGCTGCGCGACCCGGGTCTGATCCACATGATGGTCGAGGTCGACACTCTCGACGCCGTCGGTGAGGCGTTGGACCGCGTGGCCAAGGAGGGCTTCCAGCTGTCATCAACTCTCGGCAGGCACACCAACGACAAGATGGTGTCGTTCTACGTGCGCGCCCCCGGCGACTGGGACATCGAGTTCGGCACCGGCGGCATGCGCATCGACGAAAGCCGTTACACCGCTGAGGAAATCACCGCCGACAGCTATTGGGGCCATCAGTGGGTCAGCGACCTGCCCGCCGCGATGCGGCCCTGACCACATCTACCCCTCCGGCAAGGAGGTGTCGTTCGCCGATCGCGCGGCCGGGCGGCGCACGCAGATCCGTGCGGTATGGCGCGCGGTGATGGCCGTCGACCAGATCTTCTCCCGCTCCGGCGGCAACGCCATGCGGATGGACAAACCTCTGCAACGGTATTGGCGCGACGCGCACACGGGTCTGGCGCACGCCATCCACGTGCCCGGGACCGCCTATCACGCGTCGGCGCTGAGTTCCTTCGGTGTCGAACCGCAGGGCCCACTGCGGGCGATGATCTGACAGGAGAACGCGTGAGCCTGTTCAAGAGCCTCGGCTACGTCACGATCCAGACCGCCGACATCGAGCGCTGGCGCCAGTTCGCTTTCAAGCTGCTCGGTTTCGCGGAGGGCTCCGGTCCCGATCCAGACGCGCTGTATCTGCGGATGGACGAGCGTGCCGCGCGCATCGTCGTGACGCCCGGGGATGCCGACCGCATCGTCGCGGCCGGCTGGGAGGTCCGCGATCGCGCCGAACTGCAGCGGGTCAGGGAAACCCTCGATGCCGCGGGCGTGCCCTACAAGCAGTTGTCGCAGGGTGAGGCCGACGATCGCCGCGTCGAGGAGGTGCTCACCTTCGACGACCCGGCGGGCAACACCCTGGAGGTGTTCCATGGGGCCGTGCTCGACCACAGCCCGGTCGTCACACCCTTCGGCGCACGTTTCGTCACAGGCGACCAGGGCATGGGTCACGTGGTGCTGCCGGCGCTGGATGCCAACGGCTTGTTCGAGTTCTACACCGACACACTGGGTTTCCTGTCCCGCGGCTCGTTCCGGGTACCGCTGCCCAAGGAGTTCGGCCCGATTCGCATTCGCTTCCTCGGAGTCAACGAACGCCACCACAGCCTGGCGATCGCCCCGGCGATGACGCTGCGCGACCCGGGTCTGATCCACATGATGGTCGAGGTCGACACACTCGACGCGGTCGGTGAGGCGTTGGACCGCGTGGACAAGGAGGGCTTCCAGTTGTCGTCGACGCTGGGCCGGCATACCAACGACAAGATGGTGTCGTTCTACGTGCGGGCCCCGGGCGACTGGGACATCGAGTTCGGCACCGGCGGTATGCGCATCGACGAAAGCCGTTACACCGCAGAGGAGATCACCGCTGACAGCTATTGGGGACACAAGTGGGTGAGCGACCTGCCCGCCGCCATGCGGCCCTGACATGAGTTCCGAGGTTCGCCCGATCCCGGCCGCGTCGATCACCGTCTGGGACCACGAGGCAGATGTGGTCATCGCCGGTTTCGGCATCGCGGGTGCGGCCGCCGCCGTCGAAGCGGCATCGGCGCCGGCGCCGAGGTTCTGGTGCTGGAACGGGCCGGGTCATGGGGCGGCGCGGCGTCGATGGCCGGCGGGTTCGTCTACCTCGGCGGCGGCACACCCATCCAGAAGGCCTGCGGCTTCGACGATTCGGTCGACAACATGGCTGCCTTCCTCAACGCGGCCATGGGCCCGGGCGCCGACGAGAAGCGCATCGCCGACTACTGCGCGGGCAGCCTCGATCACTTCGACTGGCTGGTGAAGTGCGGTGTGCCGTTCAAGGCCGAGTTCTTCTCCGAACCCGGGTGGGAACCGATGGGCGACCAGGGCCTGGCCTACAGCGGGGGTGAGAACTCCTACCCGTTCAACACGATCGCCGACCCGGCGCCGCGCGGGCACGTCCCGCAGATGCAGAACAAGAAGCAGGGCTTCGCCAGCGCGGGCTTCATGCTGATGAAGCCGCTCGTGGAGACGGCGACCGGACTCGGCGCCGGCGCCCTCTACGACGTACGGGTGCAGTCGCTGATCGTCGAGTCCGACGGCCGGGTCGTCGGGATCACCGCCCGCCAGTACGGCAAGGAGATCACCATCCGTGCCCGCCGCGGTGTGGTGCTGGCCACCGGTAGCTTCGCCTACAACGACGCCATGGTCGCCCAGTACGCACCGCGAATCCTCGGAAAGCCCGCCGCGTCGATCGAACAGCATGACGGCCAGGGCATCCGGATGGCGCAGGCGCTCGGCGCCGACCTGGCTCACATGGACGCCACCGAGGTCGCCATCTTCATCGAGCCGCAGCAGCTGGTGCGCGGGATCCTGGTCAATGCCCGCGGCCAGCGCTACGTTGCGGAGGACACCTATCCGGGCCGCATCGGACAGCTCACGCTGTACCACCAGGACAACACGGCCTACCTGATCATCGACGGCGACGCCCAGGAGGAGGCGATGGCGGCCCCCTCCCCCCACCTGATGATGCGGCCGCCGACCTGGGTGTGCGAAACCATGGCCGAACTGGAGAGCGAGATCGGCCTGCCGGTGGGCTCGCTGCAGGCCACCGTCGAGTACTACAACGACGGCGCAGCCCGCGGCGAGGATCCGTTGCTGCACAAGAAAACCCAGTGGCTGCGGCCGATCGGCTCACCCGTCGGGGCGATCGATCTGCGCAACAGCACGGGCGGTTTCACCCTCGGCGGCTTGTCGACCACGCTGTCCGGTGAGGTGCTGCACGTCAGCGGCGAGCCGATCCCCGGCCTGTTCGCCGCGGGCCGCTGCACCGCGGGTCTGGCCGCCTGGGGCTACGCCAGCGGCGTCTCACTCGGCGACGGTAGCTTCTACGGCCGCCGCGCCGGACGCGCCGCCGCACGCGCGTAGTGGACCGCCGTGACCCTCGACCCCGACATCGCCGCCGTCATCGACGCCTTGAACACCGGCTTCCCCCCGGTCCACACCATGACCGGGGCGCAGGCGCGGGCCGCGATCCGTGCCCGGCTGCGGGAACCGGCCGAACCGGAGCAGGTCGGCACGGTGACCGAGGACACGGTGCCGGGGCCTGGCGGTGACATCCCGGTGCGCATCTACACCCCGGCCGCGCCCACAGGCGCCGTGGTGGTGTTCGCGCACGGCGGCGGGTTCGTCTTTTGTGACCTCGACACCCACGACGCGCTGTGCCGGGCCATGTGCAATGGGCTTGGCGCCGTTGTCGTTTCAGTGGACTATCGGCTCGCGCCCGAACATCGGTGGCCCGCGGCGGCCGACGACGTCTACGCCGTTGCCCGCTGGGCGGACCGGTTCGGCGGTCCGCTGGTGGTGGCCGGTGACAGTGCGGGCGGGAACCTGGCTGCGGTGACGGCGCTGATGGCCCGCGATCGCGGCGGCCCCGGGATCGCCGCCCAGGTGCTGCTCTACCCGGCCCTGGACGCCGACTTCGACACCGAGTCTTATCGCGCTTACGCCAGCGGCTTCTACAACACTCGCGAGGCGATGATCTGGTACTGGGATCAGTACCTCCCCCGTCCCGCCGACCGCGCTCACCCCTATGCCGCTCCGTTGCGCGCGGAACTGGCCGGCCTGCCACCGGCGGTCGTGGTGACCGCCGGCTTCGACCCGTTGTGCGCCGAGGGTGACCGGTACGCCGCGGCGCTGGCCGACGCGGGCGTTCCGGTGGTTCACCGCCGCTACCAGGGTGCGGTGCACGGGTTTCTGACCATGCCGGACATCGGACTGGGCGCGCAAGCCCGCGACCAGGCGTGGCGTGACGTTCGCGACGCCCTTGGCCGTCACGCCTCGCCGGGCTGATCCACCTCGTCGACGATGGGGACATCACCCCGGCCGGCGGCGTCCTCGATCGCGGCGCGCAGGTCCGAACAGACCAGGAACAACCCGTTGTCGTGCCCGGCGAGGGCCGTCGCCGCTCCGCGCTGGGCACAGGCCGCCATGGCCGCGGCGTCCCACTGCACGCTGGTCTGGGCCCAACTGCTCTTGCGAACCTGGACCGTCGCCTCGCAGCGACGACAGCGCACCGGCACCGGCGCCGCGTCGAGAAGCCGGTTGTCGGGGCGGACGGTCATCCGCCGACCCAGGCCTGGACGCCGCGGGCGAGGTTGTCGTCGACCTCGTGCTGCCAGGCCTCACGCGGCCGGCTGACGTCGATCTCGAACTCGAACCGGTCGACCATGTCCGGGGTGACGTCGGCGACGTCTACGTAGAACTGCTCATACCAGCGGCGCAGTTGATAGATCGGACCGTCCTCCTCGCAGAGCAGCGGGTTGTCGATGCGGGTCTTGTTCTTCCAGATCAGAACGTCCTGCTCGAATCCCAGCTTGATGTAGTCACCAAGACCCACCGCCGCCTGCATCGCCGCCTCCTCAGGGAGGTTCGGCGACTTCTTGACGATGATGCCGTATTGCAGCACAAAGGAATTCGCGTCCACCGGGTAATGGCAGTTGAGCAGCATCGAGTGCTGGTCCTCGTGCTCATAGTGATAGGTCAGGTCGTCGATCATGAACGACGGGCCCCAGTAGGAGGCCACCGAGGTGTTGCCGAGCAGCTTGGGCACGCCTTCCGGTTGCGGGAAGTCGGCGCGGCTGACTCCGTTCATGTACTGGGTGGCGACGTGACCCTCGAAGATGTTCTTGAAGTACGTCGGCATCGCCCCGTGCACGTAGAAGAAGTGGGCCATGTCCACGACGTTGTCGATGATCTCCCGGCAGTTGGTGTGGACCAGCGTGGTGTACCAGTGCCAGTCGGTCCACTCGTCGCTGAGTGCGCCCTCGATCCGCGGGATCACGATGTCGGCCGGGGGCGGGTTGCCCTCCGGGTCGTTCCAGACGAACAGCAGGCCGTCCTGCTCCATGGTCAGCCACGCCGCGGTCCGGGCCGCCTTGGGCACCCTGCGGCTGTACGGCACCGCCTTGCAGCGCCCGTCACCGCCCCAGCGCCAGTCGTGGAACGGGCAGGCGATCTCGTCGCCCTTGACCTCACCCTGGGACAGATCGCCGCCCATGTGCCTGCAGTAGCCGTCCAGCACGTTCAGCCGGCCGTCGGCGCTGCGGAACACCACCAGCTTCTGGCCGAACGCGTTGCGGGTGTGTGGCTTTCCGTCGCCGAAGTCCCGTGTCAATCCCAGGCAGTGCCAGCCGCGGGCAAACCGGGTCGGCACCGCCCCCGCCTCGATCTGACGCACCTCGTCCGCATCGGAGTTCATCACACCCACCTCCATCGGATCACCTCATTGCACAGTCTCGCCCTCACGGGGCGAGACATCAATAGAGTCATAGCGGCGATCAACTGGCCCGAATTGGAGAAGACATGCCCGAATTCGATGAGACAGTCGACGTCCTCGTCGCCGGCTCCGGCGGGGGCATCACGGGTGCCTACACCGCGGCCCGCGAAGGTCTGTCCGTGGCGCTGGTCGAGGCCACCGACAAGTTCGGCGGCACGACGGCCTACTCGGGCGGCGGTGGAATGTGGTTCCCCTGCAACCCCGTTCTGCGCCGGGCGGGCAGCGACGACACCATCGAGCAGGCGCTGAACTACTTCCACGCCGTAGTCGGCGACCGGACCCCACGCGACCTGCAGGACGCTTACGTTCGCAGTGGCGCCACTCTCGTCGAGTATCTGGAGGCCGACGACAACTTCGCGTTCACCGTGTTGCCCTGGCCGGACTACTTCGGCAAGGCTCCGGATGCCCGCACCGACGGGATGCGGCACATCGTGGCCGTCCCGGTGCGCGACGAGAAACTTGGGACCGTATGCCGGTCTGGTTCGCGGACCACTCGACACCGACCGCCTCGGCACACCTGCGCCGGGCAAACTGTTCGGCGGCCGGGCCCTGATCGGCCGATTCCTGGCCGCGCTCAGCGGGTTTCCCGAGGCTGCGCTGTACCGCAACGCCGAACTGGTGGATCTGATCTCCGACGGAGGCCGGGTTGTCGGTGCGGTCGTGCGCCGCGACGGCCGCGACGTACGTATCGGCGCGACCCGCGGGGTCCTGCTGGCCGCAGGCGGGTTCGAGCACAACGCGGGGCTGCGACAAACCTACGGCGTTCCAGGCGATCCCAGGGACACCATGGGCTGCCCGGGCAACACCGGCGCCGCGCTGGAGGCCGCACTCAAAGCCGGCGCGGCCATCGACCTGATGGACCAGGCCTGGTGGTCGCCCGGACTCACCCACCCGGACGGCCGATCGGCCTTCGCGCTGTGGTTCACCGGTGGCATTTTCGTCAACCAGGCCGGCGAGCGGTTCGTCAACGAGTCAGCGGCCTACGACCGGATCGGGCGGGAGATCATTCGTGAGATGACCGCGGGCCGACTGCAGACGCCGTTCTGGATGGTCTACGACGACCGCGAAGGCGACGTGCCGCCGGTCAAGGCCACCAATGTGTCGATGGTCGAGACAGAGCGCTACCGGGAGGCCGGATTATGGCGCACGGCAGCGACTTTGGCCGATCTTGCCCAGGTGATCGGCGTTCCGGCCGACGCTCTGGAACGGACGGTCGCACGCTACAACGACATGGTGGCGGCCGGCGCCGACACCGACTTCGGGCGCGGTGACGAGGCCTACGACCGCGCGTTCTCGGAGGGCAGGTCGCCGTTGGTGCCGATCACGCAGCCGCCGTTTCACGCCGCCGCTTTCGGCCTGTCAGATCTGGGCACCAAGGGCGGCCTGCGTACCGATACCCGCGCCAGGGTCCTTGACGAGAGCGGGGTGCCGATTCCCGGGTTGTACGCGGCGGGAAACACGATGGCCGCGGTCAGCGGCACCACCTATCCCGGCGGGGGAAACCCGATCGGGGCGTCGATGGTCTTCAGCTACCGGGCCGCTCTCGACATGGCGGGCCGGCTCACTCCTGCTTGACGAGCTTGAACGGCATGCTGATGTAGAGCGGCAGGCTTCTGCCGCAGGCGCCGCCCTGTCCGGTGGTGGCGTCCAGCCCGGTCAGCGTGTTCGACGTCGGGTCGGTCATGTCCCCACCCGGGCTGGACCGGTGGAACCGGTACACCTGTAGTCCCTGCTCCGCGCTGCCGTCGAAGCAGGGCATCCAGTTCGGCACCACGCGCTTGACGTACCACTCCCCGCCGGTCTGATAGATCGGCGCCGTCCAGCCCAGGTCACTGGTGACGGTGCCGGTGCATTCGGTGGGATAGCTGCACTGCGTCGAGATGGTCCAGATGCTGCGGACACTCTTCTCGTCGTGGAACACGTCGTTGGTGGCGGCCCACTCCCCGTTGGAGGTGGCGGTGAACGTTCCGTTCAGGCCCCAGTCGCTCGGTGCCGCGGCCGCAATGGGACTCGCTATGCCGACGGCCGCGGCAGCCACCACCACCGCGGCACTGATCAGTGACGCGCGCATCGACCGCTCCTTCCTGGCACTCATGTCGTGGGCAGCAGGTCCTTCCACGACCGCTCGCCGCCCGGCTTGACCAGATCCGACTGCCGGAACACCTTGCCGTCCGGCGTGGCGTACTGCCCCGTGGCCGGATCGTAGGTCGCGATCGCCACCGACGGGCCACCCGGAGCGCCGGTGAACGCGCTGGGCGCCACCGCCCCACCCTGGTCGAGCGGAGCCGGATTCGGAACAGTCCTGTGGCGCAGGGGCTTCCGGTGCAGGCGGCAACTGTGCCGCCGCCGGCGCCAGTGGCGCCTCCGCAGGCGGCGGCGCGGCCGGTGCCGGACCCGGCGGCCTCGGGGTGCCTTCCAGCGGCCCGTAGATGTTCTGCTGGAACGTTGTCCGGTCATCCGGCGGGATGCCTTGGGAGATCAGGTTCGGATCCAGCGGCGACGGCCCGAGAACGTGCTGGCGCATCGCCAGCGGCTCGTAGGGCTTGTCGCTGTCGCAGATCTCGACCGTCGGCGCCCGCTTTCCGGGCTGTCCCTGGCACGGGTAGTTGCGCGCGCCGCGGACCGCGATCGGCGAGTCCTGCGGCAGCTTGCAGTACAGGCCGTCCGGGGTGTCGATGTCGGACAGGTCCGCCGGCGACCTCCACTGCGACGGCGGCAGGAAGCCGACCGTGCACGCCGGCGGGTCGTTGATGGTCAGGGTGAAATCGCCCAGAGTCATGCCCGTCGGATTGTTCAGCGGCGAGCCCACCGCCTGCACCGAGCCGACGTACGGCGGCAGCAGGACGAGCAGCTGTTCGAGCGACGCGTGATAGGTCACCGCGACCTGGCCCACCGTGGTCAGGCTGGCCAGCAGCACCGGCAGCGTCGGCTTGATCTGGTTCAGCAGCGCGGACGCCTCGTCGGCGGCACCGGGCCCGTTGGCCAGGATGGCGCGCCATTGCGGGTCGTTGGTGGTCAGCTGCTCGGTGACGCCGGCCAGGCTGCGTGCCCAGGTGCGGATGGAATCCGTGGACGCCAGCTGGCCGTCCAGCAGCGGGCGGCTGTCCTCGATCAGCGTGCGGGACTGATCGGCGACCCCGTTGAGGTCGGCGGTCAGCCGTGACGCCGAATCCGCGAGTGTGCTCAGGTTGTCCGCGGTTCCGTTGAGCGCCTTGAACGTTTCGTCGAGCAGGGCGGGAATCCGGTCCTTCGGAATGCTCTTCAGCAGCGTGCTGACCTGGTCGAGCATCGGGCCGACCGCCTGCGGGACGGTGGTGTTCTTGGCGGGGATCACCGAACCGTTCGCCAGGTACGGCCCCGCGTCGGTGCGCGGCACCAGGTCCACGTACTGCTCGCCGACCGCCGACACGCTGAGTACCCGGGCCTCCAGGTCGGCGGGCACCTTCGGTGAGGTGTCCAGCGACATCGTCGCCTCAGCGCCGGACTTGGTGGGCCGCACGTCGGTCACCTTGCCGATCTGCACGCCGCGATACGTCACGTTCGAGAACTGGTAGAGGCCACCGGTTCTCGGCAGTTCGAGCTTGACGGTCATCCGGTCGATGCCGAGCAGCGTCGGTGCCTGCAGATACTTGATGACCATCACGCCGACGCCGATGATCGAGGCGATCGTGAAGATGATCAGCTGGGTACGGACGAATCGGGTCAACATCAGTTACCGCCCCCGTCCTGCGGCAGCGATTGCCGGAGTCCGGGCCCGGGCGGCGGCCCATTGCCCGGCCCGGGCGGCGGTCCATTGCCCGGCCCGGGCGCCGGCCCCATGCCCGCGCCAGGTGCCGGCGCGGTGTTGGCCGTCAGCGCCGACTGGGTGCTGGTGGCCGCCGCCGGACCCCCGAGGTTCAGGGGCGGGACGTCCGCCAATTGCGCGGGCGGCGGGCTGAACGGGGCGTGCAGCGGGTCGTAGGTGTACATCGCGTAGAACGGATCACCCGGCGCGGGAACGAGTTTGGCGTTCGGGTCACCCCAGCTCGTGCCGAGGAACAGCGTCCTCTTCAGCCGCGGCACGGTCAGGTCGAAGATGATGAACTGGTTGAGGTAGTCCCCGCGGATGCCCCGGTCGATCCGCTGCTGGGTGTAGGGGAAGGTCGGGAAGTAGGCCAGCGCGGTGTCCAGCTTAGGGCCGACGTCGGCCAGCGCCTTCAAGGTGGGCTCCAGGTTCTGCAGGTTGCGGACCAGGTCCGCCTGCGTGTCGTTCACCAGTCCGGTGGCCAGGTTGCGAGAAGTCGCGGAACTTCTCCAGCGCGGTCACGATCCGGGGCCGCTCGTTGACCAGGACGTCGAGCGCGGGCGGAATCCGGTTGAGCGCCTGGGTGAGAACCTCGCGCTGCCCGGCGAACGTGCCTGCCAGGTTGTTCAGCGACGTGACGGCCGCGTTGATGCTGTCGCGCTGGTTGGCGAGCAGTCCGACGAAGTCGTTCAGCCGGCTCAGCAGGTCGCGGACCTTGTCCTCACGCCCGCCCAGTGCGGCGTTGAACTCCTTGACGATGTCGCCGATCTGGCCCAGTCCCCCGCCGTTGACCACGACCGACAACGCCGACAGCGTCTGCTCGGTCGACGGGTAGGTCGAGGAACGGTTCAGGCCCAGCGTCGCGCCGGGCTGCAGGACCCCGCTGGGCGCCTGGCCCAGCGGCGGATTGAGGCCGAGGTGCATCGAGCCGAGCAGGCTGGTCTGCCCCACCGTCGCCACCGCATTGGCGGGGATCACCACGCCGGGCTTCACCGACACCTCGACGTCGGCGTGCCAGTCGCTGACCGTCATCTTGCCGACGCTGCCGACCACCACGTCACCGACCAGAACCGGCGAATTCGATTCCAGCTGGCCCACATTGGCGAGCTGGACATGGTAGGTGGTCGAGCCCGCGCTGTGGCCGACGGTGCCGGGCAGCGGCAGCGAGTTCAAGCCCCCGAAGGCACATCCGCTGCCGCTGATCGCGACGCACGTCGCGATCACCGCCACCCGGCGCACCGAACCACGACCGATCATGATGGCGGTGTCCCTTCGACGGGTTGCGGGGCCGGCGGCGCCGATTCGGCCGGGAGCAGCATGCCCTGCAGCGACGACGGCGGCGGCCCAGCCGGGCCTACCGGGACACCGGGTGGAATCGGTGCGCCCGGGAACAACGCCGGGGACGGATCGGCAGGCAACCCGTTGGGCGCGTAGGCGCCGTGGAAGTCCGGGGCGGGGCCGTTCCAGCCGGCCGGGGGCGGCACGTCGCCGTTGTATCCCGTGTACGCCGACACGGCCGGCGGGATCTCCGCGGGGCCCATGACTGGCCCCGGAGCCACCGGGCGCCAGATTCGGGTCGGAGTAGATCAGCTTGTCCGGGCTCGGCGACTTGCCCAGATACGCGTTGAACGGGAACGGCAGGCTGTTGACGGTGAGCAGCCGCAGCGCCGGCCCCAGGTACTGCTCGCACAGCTTGCCGGTTTCGGCCGACGTGGCGTTCTCGATCGAACCGATCGCCGCGCAGATCACCTGGATCGGGTTGGCGAAGTTCGCCAGAGCGAATCCGCCCAGGGCGCTCATGGTGTCGGGGTTGTAGATGTTGTAGGCGTTGCCGATCGCGTTGGGCGCTACGTGCAGCAGGTTCTCCACCACCAGCTTGTTGTCGGCCAGGTTCTTGGTGATGCTGCTCAGGTGCTGGAGCTGCTCGGCGGTCTGGTTGCGGCTTCCGGCGATGAAGCGCTGCACGTCGACGACGGCACTGGACAGGTTGGTCAGCGCGCCGTCGAGATCGGACCGGCTGCCGTCCACGACGCTGGTGACCGAGGCGAGCCGGTCCTGGAACTGCACGATCTGAGTGTTGCTGTCGCGCAAGGCAGTCACGAAGGTCTGCAGGTTCTTGATGATGTCCACCAGGTTGCCGCTGCCGTCGGCCAGGACCCGGCTGACGCCGGACAGCTGCGCGATGGCGTCGTGCAGCTTCTGACCGTTGCCGTCCAGCGCGGTGGCGGCGGTGTCGAGGAACCGGCCGACCGCGGTGGTCGAGGCGTCGTCCTTCGGCCCGAGATCGGTGGCCAGCCGCATCAGCTGGGCCTTGACCTCGTCCCACTCGACCGGCACCGCGGTGCGGTCCAAGCCGATCACCGCACCGTCGGACATGGTGGGGCCGCTGTCCTCGTACGGCGGGGTCAACTGAACGTACCTGGCGCCCACCAGGTTCTGGGAGACGATCACCGCCTCGGCATTGGCGGGGATGGGCACGTCCCGGTCGACGGCAAGGCTCATCTTGGCCTTGGTGCCCTGGGCCTGAATGGACTTGATGGTTCCGACCTTGACCCCGGCCACCCGGACCTCGTCGCCGGGATAGATCGCCGTCGCGCTGGTGAAGTACGCGGTGATGGTCTTGGGCTTGAAGAACGCCTGGCGCACCAGCAGAGCAATCCCGCCGGCGACCAGCAGCGCCAGGATCGCGGCGACGGCGATGGTCAACCGCTTGCGGGACCTCATGGCTGCCCCCATCGCTCATTGGGTTGCGGTATTCCGTTGTACGGGAACGGGATTTCGGCCCGCGGTCCCGCGTTGTCGGGTGGCTGGCCGGCGTTGACGCCGCGGCGGAAGCCCAGCGCGTAGTCGAAGAACGGCTGCAGCGTCTGCGCCGGGTTCAGGTTGGCGACGAAGGCGTTGTAGAAGAACCCGTTGTTGACGGCCTCGGCCTGGGTGAGCTGGAACTTGGCCAGCCCCTTCATCGCCTTGGTGATGTTGTCGTTGTTCTTCTCCAGCATCGCCGTCACGTTGTTGAGCTTCTCCAGCGCGGGAGCGAGGTCCTTCTCGTTGTCGGCGACGATCCCGGACAGCTGCCGCGACAGCGCGGAGGTGTTGGCCAGCAGGTTCACGATCGCGTAGCGGCGCTGGTCGAGGACGCCGAGCAGATCGTTGGCGTTGAGCAGCAACGCGTTCACCTGCTGGCTGCGCTGCCCGAGAATCCCGGTGACGTCCGCAGCGCTCTTGAGCAGGCTCGCCAGCGAGTCGTTGCGCTCGTTGAGCATCCGCGAGAACCGGCTCACCCCGTCGAAGGTCGGGCCGAGTTGCGGGGATATCCGATCGATGGTGTCCGACAAGGTGTTCAGCGACTGGTTGAGCGCGGCGGTGTCGGTGTCGGCGGTGTTGGCGGTGAAGTCGCTCAGTGACTGCGTCAGTGAATAGGGCGAACCGGTGCGCGACACCGGGATCACGTCGGACGCCTTCAGGGTGCCCTTGCCGTCGGACTCCAGCGTCAGCACCCGCTGGCCCAGCAGGGTTCCGGTGCGGATGTGGGCGGTGGTATCCGAGCCCAGGTGCACCCCGCCGTTGACCAGGAAGGTCACCAGCGCCTTGCCGCGCTGCAGCGACACGTCCGACACCGTGCCGACCTTGACGCCTGACACCTTCACGTCGTTTCCGGGCACCAGGCCGCCGGCCTCGCTGAACAGCGCCTGGTGCTTGATCGAGGTCGCCCAGGAGATGATCTTCTGCGGCGCAAGGCCCACGGTGATGACGAGCAGGATGAGCACCAGGCCGATGAAGCCGGCCCGGATGAGTGAAGATCCACGGTATTTGAGCATCAGGGCTCCGCGCACCTTCCAGTGTGTTGAATGATCCAGGGGAAGTAGGCGGTTCGGCCCTGCAGGTCGGTGACGCGCAGCGACAACCCGCACAGGTACTGGTTGATCCAGCTGCCGTAGGAGCCCAGCCGGACCACCTTGCGATAGTTCGCGGGCGCCTTCTTGATCGCGATGTCCAGCAGTTCCTTGTCCTGGTCCAGTAGCGGCGCCAACCGACCCAGCTGGTCGACCGTTCCGGCCAGCGGGGTGCGCGCCTGGTTGAGCAGATCGGTCAGCGACGCGGTCCCGTTGTCCAGCGCGGTGATCGCCTCACCGATGGGATCCTTGTCGGCCGCGAGCCCGGTGACGAGCTTCTCCAGTTTGTCGACGGCACCGGAGAACTGGTTGCCGTCCTTGGAGATGGTCGCGACGACGGTGTTGAGGTTGTCGATCAGCTGCTGCACGGTCTGGCCGTTGTCGGCCAGCGAGTTGGTGAACGACGACGTCTTGGAGAACAGCGATTCGATGTTGCCGTCCTGACCCTGCAGAATCTGGATCAGCGAGTTGGTCAGCGCGTTGACGTCCTTCGGATTGAGGCCCTGCACAACGGGTTTGAGACCACCCAGCAGCAGATCGAGGTCCAGCGCCGGTTCGGTCCGGTCGATCGGGATCCGCGAGCCGGCGGGCTGGATCTTCCCCGACCCGGGGCTGTCGACGAGCTCGAGGTACCGGTCGCCGACGAGGTTGAGGTAGCGCACCGTCGCCTTGGTGCCCGAGGTGAGCACGATGTTGCGATCAGCGTCGAAGCCGACGATCACGGTGTTGTCCGGTTGCAGGGCAACCTTGTTGACCGTTCCGATCCGCACACCAGCAACGCGCACCGAGTCGCCCGACTTGAGGCTGGAGGCATCGGTGAACACCGCGGAGTAGGTGTTGTCCGACCCCGACCGGTACTGGCCGAAGATCGCGAACAGCACCCCGGTCAGCAGCAGCATGACGATCCCGAAGACTCCGACCTTGAGGATCGTCTTCCACAGCGCCGTCATCCGGGCTGTCCGATCTGCGCGGTGTTGCGGGGCGGGCCGTCGATCGGTCCGAACAACGCCTGCTTGAGACCGTCGGAGTTGAGCAGGATGCCCTGGTTGCCGTACTGCGCCTGATTGGCACCGATGTCGGAGACCACGAACGGCGGGCTCGTCTCGAACGGCACCTTGGGCAGATCGGTGCACTGCGGTCCGCCCTTGGCGGCGACCTTGGGCAGGTTGCTCGGGTACCGGTAGCGCTCACGGCCCAGGAAGAAGGACTGCAGCAGCGTCGCTCCGGGCAACGCCGCCCCGGGTCCGGTGGCCAGTGGCACGAGGGCGCCGACACCGCAGGTGAGCGCTCGGTTGTACTGGTTGAGCAGGTCGGTGGTGGGGACCAGCAGGTGCAGTACGTCGGTCAGCGGCTGCCGGTTGGTGGACAGCACCTCGGTTCCGACGTCGGCCAGTCCGATGGCGCTGACCAGCAGGGCGTCCAGGTTGTTGTTCTGGTCGACGATGGTGTCACTGATCTTGGTGGCGTTGGTGACGGTCTTGAGCAGGTCGGGTGCGGCGTCGGAGTAGGCGCCGAACACGGTTGGCGCGATGGCGATCTCGTGATTGAGGGTGTCCAGGCTGGGGTTCAGCGTGGTCAGCGCGGCGTCGAGGTCGACCAGCGACTGACCGAACTTGTCGCCCCTGCCGTTGAATCCCTTGGCGATGGCTCCGAGGGTCTGGTTCAGCTTGGCGGGCTCGATCTGGGACAGCACCGAAACCAGTTGCTGGAACACGGTGTTGATCTCCACCGTGACGTGGTTGCCCTGGATCACCTGATCGGCGCGCAGCGGCTGCGCCGACGGGTCGGCGGGCGGAACGAGTTCGACGAACTTCGAGCCGAACACCGTCGAGGAGGTGATGTCGGCGCCGACGTTGGCCGGGATCACGTCGAGCATCTTGGGGTCGATGGCCAGGTGCAGGGCGGCCTGGCCATCGGGCAGCGAGTCGATCGAGGCGACCTTGCCGACCTGTGCGCCGTTGAGCTTGACCTTCGCGTCGGCATTCATCACCAGGCCGGCGCGATCGGAGATCACGGTCACCGGAACGGTTTTGGTGAAGCTGTCCCGGAACAGCCCGACGGAGACCGCGACGATCAGCGGCGATGGCGATCACCGTCGCCAGGCCCGCGAGGGGGCGCGCGATACCTGAGTTCATCGGGTCCTCGCCTATCCGGACAGGTTGAAGTTGCCGTTGGAGCCGTAGATGGCCAGGGAGACCAGCAGGGTCACCGCGACCACCACGATCAGGGAGGTCCGCACCGCGTCACCGACCGCCACGCCCACCCCGGAAGGGCCGCCGGTGGCGAAGAAGCCGAAGTAGGTGTGGATCAACAAGATCGTGATCGCCATCAACACCGCCTGCAGAAACGACCACAACAAGTCGATCGGATTCAAAAACGTGTTGAAGTAGTGGTCATACAGCCCACCGGACTGCCCGAAGAGCACCACCGTGGTGAACTGCGAGGCCACAAAGCTCAAGATCACCGCAATCGAGTACAACGGCGTGATCGCCACCATCCCGGCCACAATCCGGGTCGAGACAAGGTACTCCACCGGCCGGATCCCCATCGACTCCAACGCGTCGATCTCCTCGTTGATCCGCATCGCCCCCAACTGCGCGGTCACCCCCGCCCCGAACGTCGCCGCCAACCCGATCCCGGCCACCACCGGCGCACTGATGCGCACATTGATGAACGCCGCCAAGAACCCGGTCAGCGCCTCGATGCCGATATTGCCCAACGAGCTGTAACCCTGCACCGCCAGCGTCCCACCGGCGGCCAACGTCAAGAACCCGACGATCGCGACCGTGCCACCGATCATCGCCAACGTCCCGGCACCCATCGAGATCTCGGCGATCAACCGAATGATCTCCTTACGGAAATGCACCGTCGCGAAAGGCGTTCCGGCCAAAGCCCTTCCGTAGAACAGAGTCTGGTCGCCGATGCGGCCCAATACCCCGAGGGGGCGCCTGACCTGACGGGCCAGTCGCGGGTAGACGGCGTTGAGTGCCACGGTGCGTCCTCGCTACTTGCTGGTCATTCGGATGCCGATGGCGGTGACGACCACGTTGACCACGAACAGGGCCATAAACGCGTACACCACCGTCTCGTTGACCGCATTACCCACCGCCTTGGCCCCCCCACCGGAAATCGTCAACCCCCGATAACAGGCCACCAACCCCGCGATCAACCCGAACAACGCCGCCTTGACACACGAAATGATCACCTCCGGCACCCCCGTCAACAGCGTGATCCCCGCCGCGAACGCCCCCGGATTCACATCCTGAACAAACACCGAAAACACATAGCCACCCAAAATCCCGATGATCACCACCAAGCGAATTGAGCAACAACGCCACCAACCCCGAGGCCAACATCCGCGGCGTGACCAGACGCTGCACCGGGTTGATCCCCAGCACCTCCATCGCGTCGATCTCCTCACGAATCGTGCGCGACCCCAAATCCGCACACATCGCCGTCGCCCCCGCCCCGGCCACGATCAACACCGTCACCAACGGACCCACCTGCGTCACCGCACCAAAAGCCGCACCCGCACCCGACAGATCCGCCGCACCCAACTCCCGCAACAAGATGTTGAGCGTGAAACTCACCAACACCGTGAACGGAATCGCCACCAACAACGTCGGCGCCAACGACACCCGCGCCACAAACCACGACTGCTCCAAAAACTCCCGCCACTGAAACGGCTTACGGAAAATGAACCGCACCGCATCCGCCGACATCGCAAACAACCCACCGATAGCCTGCATCGGACCCGACACACCACGACTGATCGCGATGCCCGGCGACCACCGATCTGCTGTGCGATTTGCCATTGGCGTGTTCAGAGCCTCCATCGTTGTCGTGACATAAGACCCGGCGCCACAGCACTACCGTCAAAAATGGAACGTGTTCCAGTGGCGCCAACGCAGATTAGTGCACTTAACGCTCAGGCGGAAGCAAATCCCGGCAATCGAGACATCGCGTCTTTGGGAACGCACGAACGGCAAGCATGGTGGCCCAGTGCACCGCACAATGAGCGGGCCGCACAGACCCGTTCCCGTTCAGCGGGAACGCCGAAACAGACAGGAGAGCAGCCCGCATGGCCACCCTGCAGCGTTACACCGACCGCCGCGTCCTGATCACCGGCGCCGGCTCCGGTATCGGACAGGCGTGCGCACTGCGCATCCTCGACGAGGGCGGCCGGGTGGTGGCTGCCGATATCAGCGAACACGGCCTCACGGACACCGCGACCAAGGCCGGCGACACCGGTGGCCGGCTCACGACGGTCGTTATTGACGTTGGCGACGAAGACTCGGTGACCGCGGGCGTCGGCGAAGCGGTGGCCACGCTCGGCGGCCTGGACACCTTGGTCAACGTCGCCGGGATCCTGCGATCGAAACACTTCCTCGAGACCTCGCTGGCCGACTTCGAGCAGGTACTGCGAGTCAACCTGGTCGGCACCTTCCTGGTCACCCGCGCCGCGCTGCCGGCGCTGCGCGAAGGCACCGCTCCCGCGGTGGTGAACTTCAGCTCGACCTCGGCGACGTTCGCCCATCCCTACATGTCGGCCTATGCCGCCTCCAAGGGCGGCGTGCAGGCGATGACCCACGCCCTGGCGGCGGAGTTCGCGAGGGACGGCGTCCGCTTCAACTCCGTGCAGCCGGGCTCGATCTCCTCGGGGATGACCGATGGCACCGGCGAGTCCAAACAGAGTGTGGGGCCGGGGCTGCCCGAGGACGTCAACTACAAGCTGTTCGGCAGGGTGGCGCCGCTGCTGCCGCTGCCCAAGGGCGAGATTTTCGCCAAGCCCGACGCGGTGGCCGCGGTGGTCGCGATGCTCGGCAGCCCGGACGCGTCGTTCATCTCGGGCACCGAGGTTCGCATCGACGGTGGCGCGCACATGTGATTGTGCGGGCCCGCAACGGACTGAACCGGACTAGGATCCGTCCATCGACACCGACAATTTGGTGCCGTTCCACGGAATGGCGTGCCCCTACCCGGGTGGTAACGAGGGAATCCATCGAATAAATCCAACTTCGTTGCGGAATCGGTTGCGGATGGCCGCCAAATCCGCGAAGGTTTAGCAACGGGGGGCGACGGCACGCTGTGGCCGTCGGCCTTGGGACTAAGGAGGACGGGCCCTGACCGAGACCGGCGCCACCGCCACCCACCAGACCACCGGAGAATCCGGGACCAAACGCACCGACGGCAAGCCGGTCATCGAGATCGACCACGTCGTCAAACGGTTCGACGACTACGTCGCCGTCGCGGACGCCGACTTCTCCATCGGCGCCGGCGAGTTCTTCTCGATGCTGGGACCCTCCGGCTGCGGCAAGACCACCACCCTGCGCATGATCGCCGGGTTCGAAAGCCCCACCGAGGGCGCGATCCGGCTCGAAGGCGTCGACGTCTCGCGGGTCCCGCCGCACAAGCGCCACGTCAACACGGTGTTCCAGCACTACGCGCTGTTCCCCCACATGACCGTGTGGGACAACGTCGCCTACGGCCCGCGCAGCCAGAAGAAGGACAAGGCCAAGATCAAGAAGAGCGTCGACGAGATGCTCGAGGTGGTCCGGCTGACCGACTTCGCCCAGCGCAAGCCCTCCCAGCTCTCCGGCGGCCAGCAGCAGCGCGTCGCGCTGGCCCGCGCGCTGGTCAACTACCCCAGTGCGCTGCTGCTCGACGAACCGCTCGGCGCCCTGGACCTCAAGTTGCGCCACGTGATGCAGTTCGAGCTCAAGCGCATCCAGCGCGAGGTCGGCATCACCTTCGTCTACGTGACCCACGACCAAGAGGAAGCGCTCACCATGAGCGACCGGATCGCGGTCATGAACTCCGGCAACGTCGAACAGATCGGCACCCCGACCGAGATCTACGACCGGCCCGCGACCGTGTTCGTGGCCGGCTTCATCGGCCAGGCGAACCTCTGGCACGGCCGTCAGACTGGTCGCGCCAACCGCGACTACGTCGAGGTCGAGGTGCTGGGCACCAAGCTCAAGGCCAAGCCGGGTGACACCACGATCGAACCGGGCGGGGAGGCCACCCTGATGGTTCGCCCGGAGCGGGTGCGGGTCTCGATGGAACCGCCCACCGGTGACGTCGCGGCCGTGCGCGCCAAGGTCGTCGATCTCACCTTCCAGGGTCCGGTGCTGCGGTTGTCGCTGGCCGCCGCCGACGACTCGCCGATCCTGGCCCATGTCGGCACCGAGCAGAACCTGCCGATGCTGCGCCCCGGTGACGACGTCTACGTCAGCTGGTCCCCCGATGCGTCCCTGGTCCTGCCTGCGGCCGACATCCCGACCACCGAAGACCTCGAAGAGATGCTCGACGACTCCTAATCCCCGCCAACCACTTTCGACAACACTTCTTTCCCCCTTTATGAAAGGCATCACGGCACATGGCCAATGAGATCGACCCCCGGATCATCGCCCAGCTTGCGTCCCGGCGCCGCTTCATCGGCGGCGGTGCCGCCGCCGCCGCGGCCCTGGTCCTGGGCCCGTCCTTCCTCGCCGCCTGTAGCAAGTCGGACAACTCGTCGAGCAGCTCCAGCGGCCCGGCGACACCGTCCGACGACGGCAAGCCGGCGACCGGCAAGCTGCGGATCTCGAACTGGCCGCTGTACATGGCCGACGGATTCGTCGCCGCGTTCCAGACCGCGACCGGCCTGACCGTGGATTACAAAGAGGACTTCAACGACAACGAGGAATGGTTCGCCAAGAACAAGGAGCCGCTGTCGCGTAAGCAGGACATCGGCGCCGACCTGGTGGTGCCGACCCAGTTCCTGGCAGCTCGCCTCAATGGCCTGGGCTGGCTCAACGGCATCAGCGACAGCCGTTGGACCAACAAGAAGAACCTGCGCCCCGACCTGCTCGACGCCAAAGCCGACCCGGGCCGCAAGTTCAGTGCGCCGTACATGTCCGGCATGACGGCACTGGCCTACAACCGCGCCGCCACCGGTCGCGACATCACCAAGATCGACGATCTGTGGGATCCCGCGTTCAAGGGCAAGATCAGCCTGCTGTCCGACATGCAGGACGGCCTGGGCATGTTCATCATCTCGCAGGGCGGATCGCTGGAGGATCCCACGATGGAGAGCGTGCAGAAGGCCGTCGACCTGATCAAGGAGCAGAAGGACAAGGGCCAGATCCGCCGGTTCACCGGCAACGACTACGCCGACGACCTCGCGGCGGGCAATGTCATTATCGCCCAAGCGTATTCGGGCGACGTGGTCCAGCTGCAGAAGGACAACCCGGACCTGAAGTTCGTGGTGCCGGAGACCGGTGGCACGACGTTCGTCGACACGATGGTGATCCCCTACACCACGCAGAACCAGAAGGCCGCCGAGGAGTGGATCAACTACGTCTACGACCGGGCCAACTACGCCAAGCTGATCGCGCACACCCAGTACGTGCCGGTGCTGTCGGACATGACCGACGAACTGAACAAGATCGATCCCGGGCCTGGCCTCCAACCCGCTGATCAACCCGCCGAAGGAGACGCTGGACAAGCTCAAGTCGTGGGCGGCGCTCACCGACGAGCAGACCCAGGAGTTCAACAAGGCCTACGCCGCAGTTACCGGCGGCTGACGCCGATGGCCGGTGTAGCCAGTAGCAACCGGCAGCGGAGCAAGCTGGCTCCGTACCTGATGATCCTGCCGGCGCTCGTGTACCTCGGGGTCTTCTACGTGGTGCCGTTCATCTCGTTGTTCCGCACCTCGCTGTCGACGCATGGGCGGCTCGGTGTACATGCCGAAGCTCACCTTCGGCTGGAACTTCAGCAACTACGGCCACGCACTGAGCGAGTACAAGGACCAGATCCTGCGCTCGTTCGGCTACGCGTTCTCCGCGACGGTGCTGTGCATACTGCTGGCCTTCCCGCTGGCCTACGTGATCGCGTTCAAGGCCGGCCGGTACAAGAACCTGCTGCTGGGTCTGGTGATCCTGCCGTTCTTCGTCACGTTCCTGATTCGCACGCTGGCCTGGAAGACCATCCTGGCCGACGACGGCTGGGTGGTCAGCGGGCTCAACGCGATCGGGCTGCTGCCGTCGGACGGCCGGCTGCTCTCGACCAGTTGGGCGGTGATCGGCGGGCTGACCTACAACTGGATCATCTTCATGATCCTGCCGCTGTACGTCAGCCTGGAGAAGATCGACGCCCGCCTGCTGGAGGCCTCCCGCGACCTGTACGGCACCAACCGCAGGATGTTCGGCAAGGTGATCCTGCCGCTGGCGATGCCCGGTGTGCTGGCCGGCAGCATGCTGGTGTTCATCCCGTCGGTCGGCGACTTCATCAACGCCGACTACCTGGGCAGCACGCAGACGAAGATGATCGGCAACGTGATCCAGCGGCAGTTCCTGGTGGTCAAGGACTATCCGGCCGCCGCCGCGCTGAGCTTCGTGCTGATGGCGACTGATCCTGGTCGGTGTGCTGCTCTACACGCGGGCACTCGGCACGGAGGACCTGGTATGACTTCCCAGCGAGAAGCGAAGGCGGATCGCGCATGACTACCGAGGCGGGGGTGGCCCTGGCGCCACACGATGGATCAGGGCGGGCTGGCCAAGCCGGGCCGCAACTTCCGCGGCACGTTCAAGCTGGGTGACGTGGCGCTGCGGATCATCGCGGGGCTGGTGCTGTTCTACCTGTTCCTGCCGATCCTGGTGATCATCGTGTTCTCGTTCAACAAGCCGGCCGGCAAGTTCAACTACACCTGGCAGGGCTTCACCTGGGACAACTGGGCCAACCCGTTCAAGTACCCGGCCCTGACCAGCGCCCTGAAGCTGAGCATCAACGTGGCCGCGGTCTCGACGGCCATCGCCCTGGTGCTGGGCACCCTGGTCGCCGTTGCCCTTGTGCGGCAACGCTTCCGGGGCAGCCAGGCCGTGGACACCTTCCTGGTGCTGCCGCTGACCTCGCCAGAGGTCGTGATGGGCGCCTCGCTGCTGACGTTGTTCCTCGACATCGGCTGGGCCACCGGGTACGTCACGATCGTCATCGCCCACATCGCCTTCCAGATCAGCTTCATCGCCATGACCGTGCGCGCCCGCATCCGTGGGTTCGACTGGACGCTCGAGGATGCCTCGCTGGACCTCGGGGCCGGCCCCACCCGGACGTTCTTCAAGGTGACGCTGCCGCTGATCGTGCCGGGCATCGTGGCGGCGGCGATGCTGTCGTTCGCCCTGTCGCTGGACGACTTCATCATCACCTACTTCGTCAGCGGCTCCACGGTCGACCTATCCGCTGTACGTCAACGCGGCGGTGAAAGCGGCTGTGCCGCCTCAGATCAACGTGCTGGCCACCGCGATCCTGCTGATCAGCCTGCTCCTGCTCGGGGTGGGAACGCTGTACCGGCGCAAGCAGAAGATCTGAGGCTGTCCGCGGTGAACTCGGCGGTTCACGCCGGCAACCGCCGTCGATACGGCATTCTTGGCGGGTGAACGTCGAGGCGATCCTGGAGTCCATCCCACCGCTGGCGGTGTACGTCGTGGTGGGCCTGATCATCGGTATCGAGAGCCTCGGCATCCCGCTGCCCGGGGAGATCGCGCTGGTGAGCGCGGCGCTGCTGGCGTCGCGGCACACCCTCGACATCAGCCCGGTGTGGGTGGGCGCGGCCGCCACCATCGGCGCGATCATCGGTGACACGATCGGCTACACGATCGGCCGCCGCTTCGGCATGCCGCTGTTCGAGAAACTCGGCAAGCGTTTCCCCAAGCACTTCGGCCCCGGCCACGTCGCCCTGGCCAAGCAGCTGTTCACCCGATGGGGTGTGTGGGCGGTGTTCTTCGGCCGCTTCATCGCGCTGCTGCGAATCCTGGCCGGCCCGCTCGCCGGGGCGCTGCGCATGCGTTACCCGCACTTCCTGGCCGCCAACGCCACGGGCGCGCTGTTCTGGGCCGGCGGCACCACCGCGGTGGTCTACTACCTCGGCCTGGCCGCCGAGAAATGGCTGTCCCGATTCTCTTGGGTCGCCCTGGTGGTGGCGATCATCGCCGGCATCGGGCTGACCCTGGTGCTGAAGGAACGCACCCGCAGCCTGATCGAGCAGCTGGAGTCCGAGCACGACTGGGAGACGTTGCGCCACGCCAAGTGAGGTCGGCCGGTTTGCCCGCGCCGGATCCCGGGAAGCCCAATTTTCATGGTCGACAATACGATGCACGGTGCGGTGGACCGCGCGACGAACAGCACGGCATTCGAGAACGCCGCCCGGATCGGCTACAGCGTCAGCGGTGTGTTGCACCTGCTGATCGCGTACATCGTGATGCGGCTCGCTTTCGGATCGGGCGGCAACGCCGACCAGTCCGGTGCGCTGGCCACGCTGGCCGCACAGCCGGGCGGGGCGGTGGCCCTGTGGGTCACCGCGGTGGGACTGGCCGCACTCGGCATTCTGGCGAATCCCGCCGAGAAGCGCGGCGGGGGTCGCACCCCAACGAGCCCGG
>CAVXWQ010000077.1:0-40427 GCA_963765445.1 uncultured Actinomycetota bacterium | reverse complement strand
CGGTGAGGCTGTGCAGCACCAGGCTGAGCGTCACCGTCACCACCACGACGTGTCGCGATGAGGTCGGCGTGCAGGATCTCACCGCGGTTGACCACCAGCAGCCCGAGCACCACCGTGCCGATGCCGCGGGGACCGAACCACCCGATGAACAGCCGGCTGTACACGGCAGGTCGGTGCGAACCAACGCCATCAGCACCACGACCATCCGCACCGCGAACACCGCCAGCACCGCGAACGCACCACGCGCCAGCTGGCGTACTGCCAGCCCTCGATGACCGCGAACGCCCCGAACATGGCGAACACCACCAGTTCCAGCAGCTGCCCTGCCGCGTCGGAGACCTGCGTCGGCACCTGCTCCTCGTGGCGGCGCGCGACCACGCGGAGACCAGCCCGCCGGCGAAGGCGGCGACGAAACCGCTGCCGTGCAGCCTGCTCCCCCGTCTCGAAGCAGAGCAACGCCACCGCCACCGTGGCCAGCTGGGCCCAGGTGTCGCTCATCCAGCCGCGCTTCCACGACGTCGCGATGGCCCAGCCGCCGATCGCCCCGATGGCCCCGCCGGCCACCACCGAGACCACCTCGGTGCGGAACACGAACCACGCCCAGCGCCCGGGGTGGGCATCGTTGCTGGCCGAGGCCAGCGCGACCGCCGCGAGCAGGACGGCCAGCGCGAACCCGTCGTAGAAGCCGCTCTCCACCGACAGCGCGTGCCGGACCCGCTCGGGAATCCGCTCGTCCTCCAGCAGCGCGTCGATCAGCGCCACCTCGGTGGGTGCGACGATCGCGGCCAGGCATACCGCCTCCCACCACGGCAGCACCGGCAACAGCAGCGTCGCGGTCACCGCCCCGAGGACCAGCGTCAGCGGGATGCCGATGAACAGCAGCCGGAAGGTGACATGCCCGCGGCGGATGACCCGCAGCACGTCGAGCCGGGCGGCCTGGTTGAACAGGATGACCGTCAGTGCCAGCTGGGCCAGCACGGTGAAGCTGCCGGCCTCCGGGCTGGCGTCGATCAGGTGCAGACCCGACGGCCCGAGCAGCATGCCGAGGGCGATGAAGATCAGCGCCGGCGCGACGTACCACCGGCTGACCAGAGCCGAGACCACGGCGTAGCCCAGCACCAGCACGGTGAGAACGAGCGCGGTGTCGGTGTGCACGTGCGGCTAGGCGCCGTTGTTGGCCCCGCCGGAGTTGGCCCCGGCGATGTCGGTGATCGGGATGTTCGGCATCGGCTTGGGCGACGGCGTGGCCGGCAGCGTCGGGATGTCGGCGGCCGGGATGTCCTGCAGCACGTTGGCCGGCGGCCCGTTGTCCCGCCAGCCGTAGACGCTGCCCGGCGCGCGCGGGCCCAGCAGCTGGCTCACGGTCACCAGGTGATAGCCGTTGGCCTTGAGCACCGGGATGAACTGGTTGCACCAGGTCGACGGTGGACGAGTAGGTGTCGTGGAACAGCACCACCGAGCCCGGCTTGATCTGGGTCATCAGCATGTAGCGGGTGGCGGCGGTGTTGGAGTCGTTGATCCAGTCGAACGGGATGACGTCCCACAGGATGGCGGCCAGGCCGTACTGGGCGGCGACCTTGTTCACCGCGTCGTCGGTCAGCCCGCCCGCCGGGCGCCACAGCGTCGGGGTCTGCCCGGTGGCGGCCTTGATCGCGTCGTTGGCCTTACTGAACTGGGCCGGGACGTCCTCGGCGGGGATCGTCGTCATGTTGGGGTGTTCCCAGGTGTGGTTGCCGATCTCCATTCCGGCGTCGGCGACCCGCTTGGCGCCGGCCGGGTTGGCCGCCACCTTGTTGCCGATCATGAAGAACGTGGCCTTGGCGTCGGCGTCACCCAGGATGCCCAGCAGCCGGTCGGTGTACGGCGTCGGCCCGTCGTCGAACGTCAGGGCGACGCACTTGTCCGACCGCGCAGTCCACGCCGTCGGCCTTGGCGACCCGGACGTGGCCGGTGCACCCGCCGATGACCACGACGGCCACACCCATGCACACACTGATCACGGTCCGCAGATAGGACCAGGACAGGCTGTCGGGTCGTCGTGGCACCCGTGAAGTTTACCGGGCGAGCCTGGACGGACCCTGTCACGCGGTCAGGGCAGGGCGCCGGGGCTGATCTCCTCCAGCATCTCGGTGACCAGGGCCGCGATCGGCGAGCGTTCGCTGCGCATCAGCGTGATGTGGGCGAACAGCGGATGGCCCTTGAGCTTCTCGATGACGGCGACCACGCCGTCGTGGCGGCCGACGCGCAGGTTGTCGCGCTGGGCGACGTCGTGGGTGAGCACCACCCGCGAGCCCGCGCCGAGCCGCGACAGCACGGTCAGCAGCACGTTGCGCTCCAGCGACTGGGCCTCGTCGACGATCACGAACGAGTCGTGCAGCGAGCGGCCGCGGATGTGGGTCAGCGGCAGCACCTCGAGCATCCCGCGGGAGAGCACCTCCTCGAGCACCGCCGGGGTGGCCAGGCCCTCCAGGGTGTCGAACACGGCCTGCGCCCACGGCCCCATCTTGTCGCTCTCGCTGCCCGGCAGATAGCCGAGCTCCTGGCCGCCGACGGCGTACAGCGGGCGGAACACCACGACCTTGCGCTGAGTGCGGCGCTCCAGCACGGCCTCCAGGCCCGCGCACAGCGCCAGCGCCGACTTGCCGGTGCCGGCCTTGCCGCCCAGCGACACGATGCCCACCGACTCGTCGAGCAGCAGGTCGAGGGCGACGCGCTGTTCGGCGGACCTTCCCCGGAGGCCGAACGCCTCGCGATCACCGCGCACCAGCTGGACCTGCTTGTCGGCGTTCACCCGGCCGAGCGCGTGCGAGCTTCCGCCCAGCAGCCGAACACCGGTGTGGCAGGGCAGGTTTCGCGCGTCGACCAGGTCGATCTCGCCCTCGGCGAAGAGCGTGTCGATCTCCTCGGTCGGCGACGTCGAGCTCGGACATGCCGGTCCAGCCGGACGTGATCACGTCCTGGGCGTGGTACTCGTCGGCGGGCAGGCCCACCGCGCCGGCCTTGACGCGCAGCGGAATGTCCTTGGAGACCAACGTGACTCGCTTGCCCTCGGCGGCGAGGTTGGCCGCGCAGGTCAGGATCCGGGCGTCGTTGGTGTCGGTGCGGAAGCCCAGCGGCAGCACCGTCGGGTCGGAGTGGTTCAGTTCGACCCGCAGCGTTCCGCCCTGTGTCCCAACCGGAATGGGCTGGTCGAGACGACCGTGCTCGACCCGAAGGTCGTCGAACAGCCGCAGCGCCTGCCGGGCGAACCAGCCCAGCTCGTGGTGGTGGCGCTTGGCTTCCAGTTCGCTGATCACCACGAGCGGTACCACCACTTCGTGCTCGGCGAACCGGTTGCACGCCCACGGATCGGACAGCAAGACAGAGGTGTCGAGCACGTAAGTCCGACGGTCGGGCGACAGCGATTGGGTCACGGGGCGCTCCTTTGAGCAAGCAGCCGGTCCGCGCGGCCCCGCACGAACCTTCCGGCGGACGGGGCGGCACCAGGACCGGGACCGGTCCTCTCGTAGTCGAAACGATCGGTACCGCCCGGACAGCAGAGCATGTCGCTAGCCATCACCAGCGACGCTACTCCCGTGAGAGCACGCGCGCCGCTGCGGCGCGCCGCGTCATTTGGCTGTTACGCGAGGACGAAACTGCGCAGCACCGGCTCGTCGCCCAGACCCCAGTGCTTGATGCTGTCGGAGACCACCTTGCGGGCGGCGGCGAAGTCGAAGATGCCGGCCTTGGCGATGTTGTCGCAGCTTGTCCTGGTACTCCAGGATGTCGCCGCCGATGACACCGAACGAGTTGGCCCGGCGCGCGATCGAGGAGATCGTCGAGTCGCGGTTGTACTCCTCCAGGCAGTAGTTCACCAGGTTGCGGAAGAAGTCCTCGTGACGCTCCTCGTCCTTGGCGATCCGGCCGACCAGGCCCTTGAGCACCGGCTCGGTGATCTTGGCCTCGAGGTTGCGCATGTAGACCGCGTAGGCGCTCTCCAGGAACGCCATGAAGACCAGGGTCTCGATCTGGGTGAGCTTGTCGCCGCGGTAGCCGCGCATCACGTGCGCGACGCGGACCCGCTCGTCGGCGGCCGGGTCGAAGTTGCGGGTGACCACCATGTACTCGCGCAGCGCGATGGCGTGCAGCGTCTCCTCGGCGGTCCACCGGCCCAGCCAGCGGCCCCACTTGTCCTCGAGGATGAAGTGCTCGACGAGCTCGCGGTGGTAGCCCGACAGGTTGTCCTTGGTGATCAGCATGATCTCGCACGCGTCCACCACGTCCTGGGGCAGCGTGGCCTGGGACGGATCCCAGTCCTTTCCGCCCAGGAAGGCGAAGTTCTCGCCCTGGTCGAACGGGACGTAATCGTGGGCGTACCACTCGTCCGCCGTCTCCAGGAACCGGGCCAGATTGTCGGCGACGACCGGCTCGAGCTCCAGCGTCAGCGCGTTCGCGACAGGTTTCTGTGTCATTGGGTTACTGTAACCCAAAGACACGGCTGTCAAAAAATCCGGCCGGGCCCGGCGTTTCGCTCTTCAGAGGGTCAGGCCGGGGTACAGCGGGTTGGCGTCCAGCAACTCCGCGGACGCGGCGCGGACGAAGTCGGCGGTGTTGTCGGCCAGCTTGTACTTGGCCTTCGATGTGCCCTCGGCCTGCGTGTTCGACAGCACGTGCACCACCAACTCGGCCACCCGGTCGAACTCGGCGGGACCGAATCCGCGGGTGGTCAGCGCCGGGGTGCCGAACCGGATGCCGGAGGTGTACCAGGCGCCGTTGGGGTCGGCCGGGATGGAGTTGCGGTTGGTGACGATGCCCGAATCCAGCAGCGCCGACTCGGCCTGGCGCCCGGTGATCCCGAACGACTGCACGTCGAGCAGCACGATGTGGTTGTCGGTGCCGCCGGTGACCAGCCGCGCGCCGCGCCGCATCAACCCGTCGGCGAACGCCTTGGCGTTGTCGGCGACCCGCTGGGCGTAGGCCTGGAACGACGGCTGGCGCGCCTCGGCGAACGCCACGGCCTTGGCGGCCATCACGTGCGACAGCGGACCGCCGAGCACCATCGGGCAGCCCTTGTCGACGGCGTCGGAGTACTCGGCGGTGGCCAGCACCAGACCGCCGCGCGGGCCGCGCAGCGACTTGTGCGTGGTGGAGGTGACGACGTGCGCGTTGGGCACCGGGTCCTCGTCGCCGGTGAACACCTTGCCGGCCACCAGACCGGCGAAGTGCGCCATGTCGACCATCAGGGTGGCGCCGACCTCGTCGGCGATCTCGCGCATCTTGGCGAAGTCGACCCGCCGCGGATAGGCCGAGTAGCCGGCCACCAGGATCAGCGGCTTGAACTCGCGGGCGGCGGCGGCCACGGCGTCGTAGTCGAGCAGCCCGGTCTCCGGGTCGGTGCCGTAGCTGCGCTGGTGGAACATCTTGCCGGAGATGTTGGGCCGGAAGCCGTGGGTGAGGTGGCCGCCGGCGTCCAGCGACATACCCATCAGGCGCTGGCTGCCGAGCCTGGCGCGCAGCCGCTCCCACTCCGACTCGGACAGGTCGTTGACGTTCTTCACGCCGGCGTCGCTCAGCGCGGGCGCCTCGACCCTGGTGGCCAGGATGGCCCAGAACGCCACCAGGTTGGCGTCGATGCCGGAGTGCGGCTGGACGTAGGCGTAGGGGGCGCCGAAGAGCTCGCGGGCGTGCTCGGCGGCGATGCTCTCGACCTCGTCGACGTTCTGGCAGCCCGCATAGAAGCGGTGGCCGATGGTGCCCTCGGCGTACTTGTCCGACAGCCAGGTGCCCATGGTCAGCAGAACCGCCGGGGAGGCGTAGTTCTCGCTGGCGATCAGCTTGAGCGAATCCCGTTGGTCGGCAAGCTCTTTGCGCGTCGCCGCGGCGATGCGGGGCTCGACCGACTCGATGACCTGTAGTGCCGCGCGGTAGGCCTCGCTGGCGGTGGCGGCATAGTCGGCACCCGGGGCGGCAGCCGGGCTGGAAAGCGTCGAGTCTGCGGTCATGGCCCAAGCCTACGTACCGGGATTGCGAGAAGCGTCCGCACCTGGCCAAACAGTCCTAACCTGCGCAGGTGGACATCATCATCATGGCCATCCTGATGGCCGTCGCGCTGCTGATCTGGCGCGGAGCCAAGCGGGGCTACGTCATCGCGCTGTGGATGGTCGCGCTGGTCGCGATGCTCGGCCTGTTCCGCTTCCACATCACCTCGCATCTGGATCTGAGCTTCTGATGACCGAGACGATCGAGAAGACCGCGGAGAAGAGCGACACCGGCATCTGGAGTGTCATCGCCTTCTGGGGTCTGCACGCCTGGATCCTCGGCTACACCGGGGTCGTGCTGAGCGCGTTCTTCATCCAGTTCGTCCTGCACGAGTTCCCGTGCCCGCTGTGCATGCTCCAGCGGTACGGAATGTTCCTGTCCTCGCTGGGCGCGCTGTTCGTCATCATGCAGGCCCGCCGCGGCGAGCTGACGACGGCGCGTTACGCCCAGGGCCTCGGCCTCGGCCTCGTCGGCGCACTGGCCGGCGCGACGGTCTCGGTGCGGCAGATCGAGTTGCACATCGAGCCGGGCGACCCGGGCTACGGCGCGCCGGTGCTGGGCCTGCATCTCTACAGCTGGGCGTTCCTCACTTTCGTGATCGTGCTGATCTACTGCGGCGCCATGTTGATCCTCATGCCGCGCGGCATCCCGGCGGCGCCGGCCGCCACCAGCCCGCTGCGACGGGTGTCCACCGCCGTCATCTGGCTGTTCATCGCGGTCGTCGCGGCCAACGTCGTGGCGATCATCTTCCTCGAGGGCTTCGCCTTCGTGCTGCCCGACGACCCGTCCAGCTACACCCTCATCGACCAGCTCTTCAAGTAAGCGACGACGGGATCAGCGGCTCGTCGAGCAGCCGGCCGAACCGCTCGGTCAGGCCCACCCCGGCGGGACGGTCGTCGAGCCACGACCGCAGCAGCCGATACCCCTCGACGTAGGTGCTGGTGTAGGCCCGCCACAGCGGTGAGGACAGGAACCGCAGCGACTGCCGGGCGCGGGTGTCGTCGATCAGAAGCCAGCGTCTGCAGGAAGGCGACGACGTCGTCGACGTCGCGGTGCTCGTCGTGCAGCATCAGCGCCGCGTCTTGGCGCACGTCGGCCAGCGCCGCCGAGGCCTCCGACAGCGCCTCGGCGCGCTCGCCGTCGAACCGCAGACCCAGGTCGGCGTAGATCTCGGCGGCCCAACTCCCCCAACCCGGACCGACCGCGGCGTACAGCGCCAGGTCGGCCAGGCCCTCGGCCATCAGGCATTGCGGGGTGTTGACCAGGAAGATCGTCTGCTCCTGCTGGTCCTGGCCCGCCACCAGACCGGCCTCCTTGCGGCAGTGCTCGGTGTGGTGGCCGGGGTAGGACTCGTGGGCGACCAGGCGCGGCAGGTTGGCCATCTGCTGCTTGAGGTCGGCGTTGACCGCGACCGTCGAGCGGTAGTTGCCCTCGTAGTAGTTGAAGCCCGACCACGGCTTGTCGGTGACCACCTCGTAGACGATCGTCTCGGCGTCCGGCAGCGGGTAGGTCGCGCGGACCTTGTCGCGCAGCGCACTGGAGAACGCGTGGATGCACTCCTCGAGGCGCTCCGGCGGGATCTCGTCGGCGCTGCGGTGCGCCGCCATCCGCTCGGCCAGCGGCCCGCTGCCGCCGAGCACCTCGTCGATGCGGGCGTGGGCGGCGCGGTAGCGGTCCTCGTCGCCGCGGCTGATCCGCACGTCGAAGTAGGCCGCGACCTCGTCGACGAAGCCGACCGGCTCGCCGGCGAACTTGCGGGCCGCGCAGACAGCGCGCGCAGGTGCGCGCCGATGAAGTCGGCGCGCTGGTCGGTGAAGCTCGAGTCGCGGGGCACCGCGGGCAGTTCGGCCAGCAGGCGGTCGGCCTGGCGGGCCAGCTCGGCGGGCTCGGGCGGCGGCTCGTCGGCCACGGCGCGGCGCAGCGCCGGATCGCCGGTGAAGGAGTCGACGTAGCCCTCCTCGATGCGGTCGAAGCGCAAGCCGAGCATGAGGTAGTCGCGGATGAGGGTGCCGGGCTGCATGCCAACCACGCTAACTGCAAGACTGTGCGCATGGCGCGGCTGAGCGAACCCAGCCCCTACGTGGAGTTCAACCGGAGTGAATGGCGCGGACTGCGCATGTCGACCCCGTTGAAGCTCACCGAGGAGGAGCTGACCGGGCTGCGCGGCATGGGCGAGCAGATCGACCTGCTCGAGGTCGAAGAGGTCTACCTGCCGCTGGCCCGGTTGATCCACCTGCAGGTGGCCGCGCGCCAGCGGCTGTTCGCCGCGACCGCCGAGTTCCTCGGTGAGCCACAGCAGAACCCGGACCGGCCGGTGCCGTTCGTCATCGGCGTCGCGGGCAGCGTGGCGGTGGGCAAGTCGACCACCGCGCGTGTGCTGCAGGCGCTGCTGGCCCGCTGGGAGGACCACTCTCGGGTCGACCTGGTGACCACCGACGGGTTCCTTTACCCCAACTCTGAGCTGAGCCGGCGAAACCTGATGCACCGCAAGGGTTTTCCGGAGAGCTACAACCGGCGGGCGCTGATGCGGTTCGTCACGTCGGTGAAGTCGGGCGCCGACCAGGTGTGCGCGCCGGTGTACTCACACCTGATCTACGACATCGTGCCGGGCGAGAAGCACGTCGTCACCCACCCGGACATCCTGATTCTGGAGGGGCTCAACGTCCTTCAGACCGGGCCGACCCTGATGGTCTCGGACCTGTTCGACTTCTCGGTGTACGTCGACGCCCGCATCGAGGACATCGAGCACTGGTACATCGACCGGTTCCTGGCGCTGCGCAGCGGCGCGTTCGCCGACCCGGCCTCGCACTTCCACCACTACGCCGACCTGAGCGACACCCAGGCCGTCGCCGCGGCGCGCGACATCTGGAGTTCGATCAACCGGCCCAACCTGATCGAGAACATCCTGCCGACCCGCCCGCGCGCGACGCTGGTGCTGCGCAAGGACGCCGATCACGCGATCAACCGGCTGCGGCTGCGCAAGCTCTAGTTGGTGAGCTGCTGTGCCGGTCAGCGGATTGAGCCGCAGCACCGGCAACGGGAACGAGGCTTCGGGCTCCCCGTTCGGGTCGTCATACAGGTGGATGTGGTGGAGTCCGGCCGAGTAGATGCCCACCACCAGTTGCTGGGCGAAGACCCGGAACTTGACCGGCTGGCCGGGCTCGTCGGGCCAGCCCCAGCCGAATTCCAGCAGGCCCACCCGCTCGCCCTCCGGTGAGGTGGCGATGATGAACCGGCGCATGTCGTAGTCGCTGCCGCCACTGGTATGCACCGCCAGCACCAGCGGAATGGTGATCTGGGTGGGGAGGGTGTCGACGTAACAGCTGGTCATCGGGAAGCCCTCGGCGGTCACCCCACCGGCTTCCTCGAGGACGGCTCTGCGGGATGCTGCGAATACCTGGACTTCCATGAGGGCACAGTAGCCGGTACGCCCTAGCCCTTGATCCGGCGCACGCCCAGGTATTGCAGGTCGGCGAACACCAGGGTGTACACGCCGCTGCCCAGCAGTGCCACCACACCGGCGGTGGTCAGGTCGACGGGCCGGTCCAGCACGACGACGACGGCCAGCACGGTGAACAACAGGTTGGCGATCGCGGTGGCGATGCCGGCGGGGCGCACCTGCTCCAGTCCGGCGGCCAGGAACACCACCGTCGCGTAGACGACGAAAGCGGCGCCGATGCCGTACTCGACGCCCTTCGGCAGTCCGGTGAACCCGGACAGCGGCCCGGCGGCCGCAATCATCGCGATGCCGCACAGCCCGGACAGCACGGCGTCGGCCCGCATGGCCAGCCTCAGCAGGGAATCGGAACGAGTGGCAGTGGAGACAACGTGGTCATGAATCTTCCTTTCTCAGTGGGTGATTGAAAGCCGGTGCGGGGACGACCACCGCGACTGAATCGGCGGCGTCCCCACACCGGCGGGGCGGGAGTCACGCCAGACGGCGCACTCCGAGGTACTGCAGGACGGCGAACACCGCGGTGTACACCGAGCAGGCCAACGCGACGGCCACGCCGGCCCCGGTCAGCGGCAGCACACCGGCTGTGGCGATCGCGACGAAGCCGACCGTGCCGACGGTGTTGAACACCGCCAGCGCGACGCCGACCCGGCGGATGTCAGGCAGCGCCGCCAGCGCGTAGACGCCGAGCCCGTAGAGCACGAACGCCGCGCCGACGATGTACTCCTGGACCGGCTGTCAGCCCGGTCAGCCGGGCCATCGGGTCGGCCATGGCCGCGATGCCCAGACCGAGCAGCCCGGTCAGCGTGGCGTCCAGTCGCAGGGCGAAGCGCAGCAGTGAGTCGGTGGAATCGGACAGTGGTCGGGTGGCGATGGCGGTCATGGCGTCGGCTCCTCGATTGAGCGGTGGATCGGACACCTTCGAGGCTGCTCAGAAGCCACTGCCAGATCGACGCCCGGCGCTGCCAGTTACTGCCAATTGCAGGTCAGGCGCTGCGCGACCGCCGTCTGCGACCGCAAATCGGCCGCGATCAACCGCGCCGCCGCGTTCTGCCAGTTGTGCAGCGACCGCTGCGGCACCTCGGTGACGAACCACTGCCAGGCCTGCCGGGCCACCGGGTCCAGGCCCGCCGCGGTGGCGTTCTGCGCGTAGGCACGCACGCCGACGACGTACGGGAAGTACAGCGAGTTGTAGTAGCGCCAGTGCTCGGTGGTGCCGAACGGGCCGCCGCTGCGCGGCTTGAGCCGGGCGATGTGTTCGGCCAGCAGCGCCCGAGTTCGTTGGCCCGCTCGAGTGGCTGGTCGGGCGCGCCGCGCGCGGCCAGCCGCTCCTGGATGACCGGCAGCTGCGTCAGCGGGCTGGCGACGAGTTTGGACAGATCGCCGTAATGCCCCAGCGCCCGCCGGGTCAGCCGGGCGAACGTCTCCTCGTCGAGGTCGTCGAGCGGGCTAGGCGACACCAGCGGCAGCGCCGCCTCGGTGCGGCGCAGCTCGGCGCGCTCGGCGGCCAGCCGCGGCGAGCGGGAGAACGCCAGCCGGTCCAGCAGCCCGGCCAGCGGGTCGGCCAGCACGTTGATCGCGATCGCGATCGCCAGGCTGGTGAACAGCAGCACGGTCAGCGCCGTGCGCCCGGGCCCGTCGGCTCCGGTGACCGCCATCCCGATCAGCGCCTGCCCGCCGAACAGCACGGCCACCACCACGGTTCCGGCGAAGGACCGCAGCATGTCGGCGCGCAGCGCCTGGCCCTCGTCGAAGGCGTCCCACAACGCCACCGCCACACCGAGCAGCAGCACGTCGAATCCCGTCGACGCCAACGCCAGCCAGCTCGGCACCAACCCGAGCGGGATCACCAGGATCGCGTTGCCCAGCGCGAAGAACAGCGTCGCGATGATCACCACCCCGGCCACCCGCACCGGCTGCGACGGCCTGCGCACCGCGGCCACCATCGCGCCGAGAGTCGACGTCGAGATCACCGCGAACATCACCCAGTGCCCGGCCCGCAGCGGCCCGTCCACACTGCCTGCCATCCCGGCACCCACCAATGTCAGCGCGGCGACCACCGCGATCAACGTCAGCTCGGTGGCCCGGCTGCGCCAGGTGTCGGACGGGCGCGCCAGCTCGAGCACCACCGCGAACCACGCCACCCCGGGCACCGCGACCAGATAGATCTCGACCTGGCTGAGCAGTTCGGCGTGCGCCACGCTGACCAACCGCACCGCATCCAGCGCCACCACCAACGCGAACCCGCACAGGCCGACAGCGGCCAAGGCCAGCACCGGCTTTCGCGGATCACGCGCCAGCAGGTACAGACCGAGCCACCAGCTCAGTGTGAAGACCACCGCCGACAGCGCCGCCACGGCTACTGCCCGAACCGCCGGTGCCGGACGCTGTAGTCGCGCAGCGCACGCAGGAAGTCCACCCGCCGGAACGCCGGCCAGTGCGCCTCGGTGAACCACATCTCCGAGTACGCGCTCTGCCACAGCAGGAAGCCCGCTCAGCCGCTGCTCCCCCGAGGTCCGGATCACCAGATCCGGGTCGGGCTGGCCGGAGGTGTAGAGGTTCTCCGAGATGCCGTCGATGGTGACGGCCTCGATCAGCTGCTCGGCGGTGGCGCCGTTGGCCAGTTCCTTGCTCAGCAGCGCGCGCACGGCGCCGACGATCTCCTGGCGCCCGCCGTAGCCGACGGCGACGTTGACGTGAAACGACGCCGGCGGCCAGACCGGCGGTGCTGTCCACGGCGTCGCGCAACCGGCGCGCGGGCTCCTCGCCGAGCAGTTCGAGGTCGCCGACGGTCCGCACGCTCCATCGGTTCGTCGGCGCGCAGATCTCCTCGACGACGTCGGTGATGATCTCGATCAGGCAGGACAGTTCCTCGGGGTCGCGCTGCAGGTTCTCCGTCGACAGCAGGTACACCGTCGCCATCTCGATGCCCGCGTCGGCGCACCAGCGCAGCATCTCGGCGATCTTGGCCGCACCCATCCGGTAGCCGTAGCTGACGTCGTCGTGACCAGCGTCACGGGCCCATCGGCGGTTGCCGTCGCACAGCACGGCGATATGCCGCGGTAGCTGGGATTTGGAGCGCGCCAGCTCCTGGCGCAGCCGCATCTCGTAAAGCCGGTAAGCCGGTTCTTTGAGGCGAGGCGGAATGATCTCCACGACAACCCAGACTACTGTGAGCGACGGGAGTTCAGGCCCCCGTGCGCGCAATGGAGGTGACATGACCGCAAGCGTCGACACCACCGACCCCGGCCGACCGCAGACTCCACGACGACCGGAACGCCGAGGACTTCCCCGAAGCCGTCGTCGACGCCGCCGTCGAGTTCCTCGGAAAGCCCCGGCTGCGCGGGTGGATTCACGTCTATGCCGCCGTCATCGCGGCCATCGCCGGCGCGGCGCTGGTGTCGGTGTCATGGTCGGTGGAGTCGACGCGCGCCGGCATCGCCACGCTCGTCTACACGCTGACGATCGTGGCCATGTTCACCGTCAGCGGCACCTATCACCGGGTGAACTGGAAGTCGCCGACCGCGCGCAAGTGGATGAAGCGGCTCGACCACTCGATGATCTTCATCTTCATCGCCGGCAGCTACACGCCCTTCGCGCTGCTGGCGCTGCCCGAGCGCAGCGGCTGGATCCTGTTCTGGATCGCCTGGGGCGGCGCGGCCGCCGGTGTGGCGCTGAAGATGTGCTGGCCGTCGGCGCCGCGCTGGGTGGGCGTTCCGCTCTACCTGCTGCTGGGCTGGGTGGCGGTGTGGTTCATCGTGCCGATCATGAACGGGGCCGGCATCGCGGCGATGGTGCTGCTGATCGTCGGCGGCGCGCTGTACAGCGTCGGCGGTGTGCTCTACGCGCTGAAGTGGCCCAATCCGTGGCCGACGACGTTCGGCCACCACGAGTTCTTCCACGCCTGCACCGCGGTCGCGGCGATCTGCCACTACATCGCGATGTGGTTCGCCGTCTTCTAGACGGCCCGGCGGGCAGGAGCGAAGCGACCCGGGGTTAGACCTGGCTGATGTTCTCCGGGCCCCAGTAGGCCTTCATCGACGCGATCTTCGCCTCGTCGTCGAACGTCATCACGCTGATGATGCTGATCCGCATGCCGTGAATCGTCAGCGTCCAGTAGAACGCCGCCTCGTGGCCCGAGCACCCGCAGGGTCTCGACATCGGCTTGGCTGCTTGCATTTTCGACGGCGGTGTAAAAGTTGCGGATCGCCTGACGGCCGATGTGCACCTCGCCGCCGACGGGGTCCTCGACGGTGGCGTCGACGGCGTAGAGCGTCGCGATCTGGTCGGGATCGCCCTTGGCGACGAAGTCGAGATACTGATGGACGGTCTGGGTGATCTGCTCGGCACTCGGCATGGCCGGAACGCTACACGGACACCCCGAGCGCGTCGGCGAGATCCTCGGCGCTCGTCACCGGCAGATCGCACACCCGGCCGCGGCACACGTAGGCCGCGTCCACACCGCGCACCCGGTCGCGCCCGGTCAGCAGCGGCGACGAGTCCACCGGACCCCCAACGACGATCGTCCCGCCGGGCGCCATGAGCCGCGCGGCAGCCAGCAACGGCGAATCCGCGTCCGGTGTGGCGACGGCCACCTGCAGCGGCCCGCGCACCGCCGCCTCGGCCACGGCCAGCCAGTGCCCGGCCGAGCGCGGCGCCTTGGCCAGCAGCGGCGAGTGCGCCAGCAGTGTGTCGGCGGCGGCCTCGCCGTAGCGGCCCGCCCAGTCGCCGTCGACCATGTGCCCGATGGTCAGCAGTGCCTCGGCGATCAACGACGCCCCCGACGGTGTCGCGCCGTCCACCGGATCCGACGGGCGGACCATCAACTGCTCGGCGTCATCGGCGGTGTCGAACCAGCGGCCGGGCCGGTCCGGGTCGGCGAAGTGCCCCTGCGCCAGTCCGATCAGCTCGGCGGCCGTCGCCAGCCAGGATCCGTCGCCGGTCAGCTGGTACAGCGTCAGCAGCCCGGTCGCCAGCGCGGCGTAGTCCTCGAGGATGGCCGCGCTGTCACCGACCACGCCGCCGAGGCTGGCGCGCCGCAGCCGGCCGTCGACGAAGTGCAGGTCGACGATCGCCGTCGCACACCGCACCGCGGCGTCCAGCAAGCGTCGGATCATCCAGTGCCACACTGGCTTCGGCCAGCGCGGTGATCGCCAGCCCGTTCCACGCCGTCACGACCTTGTCGTCCCGCGCCGGCTGCACGCGGGCCGACCGCGCGGCCAGCAGCGCCGCGCGCACCCGCTCGAACCGCTCGGGGTCGTCCGGATCCCGCAGCAACTGCAGCACCGACGCGCCGTGTTCGAACGTGCCGCGCTCAGTGACCTCGAAAACCGTTGCGGCCCAACGCCCGTCGTCCTCGCCGAGCACCTCGCGCAGCTGCGCGGGCGTCCACACGTAGGTGGAGCCCTCCGAACCCGCGGCGTCGGCGTCCAGCGACGAGGTGAACATCTCGCCGTCGGCGAGGTCGTTGATCAGGAACTCCGCGGTCTGCGCCGCGACCCGGCGGGCCAGCGGGTCGCCGGTGCGCCGCGCCCAGTGCGCGTAGGCCCGCAGCAGCAGCGCGTTGTCGTAGAGCATCTTCTCGAAGTGCGGCACCACCCAGTCGGCGTCCACGCTGTAGCGCGCGAACCCACCGGCCAGCTGGTCGTAGATCCCGCCGCGCGCCATCGCCACACCCGTGCGCTCGACCGCGCCCAGCGGCGCCGGCGAGCGGGTGCGCTCGTAGGTGCGCAGCAGCGCCTCCAGCAGAGCCGACGGCGGGAACTTCGGCGCGCTGGCCGAAGCCGCCGCGCTCGGTGTCCTCGTCGCGCAGGATCACCGCCGCGGCGTGATCGCACAGCCTCGGGTCGATCTCCGGCCCGCCGCCGGGCAGCCCGGAGGCCATCCGCCGCAGCTCGCCCGCCACCTGATCGGAGGCCTGCTCCACCTCGTCACGCTGGACGCGCCACGTCTCGGCGACGGCGGCCAGCAGTTGCAGGAACTGCGGCTTGGGGTAGTAGGTGCCGCAGAAGAACGGCCGGCCGTCGGGGGTGAGGAAGCAGGTCATCGGCCAGCCGCCCTGGCCGGTCATCGCGACGGTGGCGTTCATGTACACCGCGTCGAGGTCGGGGCGCTCCTCCCGGTCGACCTTGATGCAGACGAAGTCGGCGTTCAGCGGCCGCGGCCACCTCGTCGTCCTCGAAGGACTCGTGGGCCATCACGTGGCACCAGTGGCAGGCCGCGTAGCCGATCGACAGCAGGATCGGGACGTCGCGGCGGGCCGCCTCGTCGAGCGCCTCGGGGCCCCACTGCTGCCAGTGCACCGGGTTGTCGGCGTGCTGGCGCAGGTACGGGCTGGTCGCCGCGGCCAGCGTGTTAGCCGCTGGGCTCACTCGGGGACCTTCCGGTGTCGGCGTCGGATCGGATCCCCGCTGCTCGTGCTCGAGCCTCGCCGGCGTCGGCGTCGGAGGCCTCGCCGTCGGCAGGTTCGCCGTCGAAGCTCTTCGGCAGCTTCTTGAGGTGCCGGTTCATCGACCACACCAGGATGAACACGCCGATCAGCAGGAGCACCACGACCAGCAGGCCCAGCGGGCTGGCCTTGCCGAAGTCCGGCCCGCTGTTCTTGGGCGGGTCCGCCAGCACCGACACGGCGGTCGTCAACAGGTCAATCACTCGAAGATCTCGATTCCGGCGAACAGGTCGTCTTCAGGTAGGTCGGCAGGCACCCGTGAGCGAGCCAGTTCGAACTCCTCGGTGGGCCACAGCCGCTGCTGCCACTCTATGGGGGTCGCGAAGAAGAATCCGCCGGGGTCGATCTGGGTGGCGTGCGCCTTGAGCGCTTCGTCGCGCACGTGGAAGTAATCCGAGCACGGCACCCGGGTGGTCACCCGCCCGGCATGGACGTCGATCTCGGGGTCCCAGTTCTCCAGCCACTTGGCGAACGGGCCCTCCTGGCCGTTCTTGGCGAACTCGTCCTGCAGCATCTGCAGGCGCTGGCGCAGGAAACCGTGGTTGTAGTAGAGCTTGCTGACGTTCCACGGGTCGCCGGCCTCGGGGTGCAGCCGATGATCGGCGGCGGCCTCGTAGGCGGCGACCGACACCTGATGGCAGCGGATGTGATCCGGGTGCGGGTAGCCGCCGTTCTCGTCGTAGGTCGTCATGACGTGCGGCCGGAACTCGCGGATCACCTTGACCAGCTCGGCGACCGGCTCCTCGAGCGGCACCAGCGCGAAACAGCCGTCCGGCAGCGGCGGCGGCGGATCGCCCTCGGGCAACCCGGAGTCGACGAATCCCAGCCACTGGTGTTCGACACCGAGGATCTCGGCCGCCTTGGCCATCTCGTCGCGGCGCACGTCGGCGATGCGCCCGCGGACCTCGGGAAGGTCCATCGCCGGGTTGAGGATGTCGCCGCGCTCCCCACCCGTCAGCGTGACGACCAGCACCCGGTGGCCCTCGTCCGCGTACCGCGCCAAGGTGGCCGCGCCCTTGCTGGACTCGTCGTCCGGGTGGGCGTGGATGGCCATCAACCGCAGTTCGGTCACTTCTCCCTCTAACCTGCTCGAGCTTTTTTGCTGCACCCTGCGTACTGCTGAAACACTTGAGGCACGCCCTATAGTTCCTGTCCTAATAGTTTCACCCGCGCCATGCATACCCGTAATCCGCACCTGTTGACGAGAGATGCACTCCACCACCATGACCGAGAGCCCGCGACCGCTGCCCGAGTCGCGGTACGGGCGGCAGCGGATGGCACCGGCCACCCGCCGGCGGGTGGCAATCGCGCTGGGTGTGCTGGTCTTGGCGCTGGGCATCATCGTCGCCGTGGTCGGCTATCAGCGTTTCGAAGGCACCGACGTCGAAGGCACCATCGCCGCCTACCAGGTGGTCGACGACCAGACGGTGTCAGTCACGATCAGCGTGACCAGAAAGGACCCGTCGCAACCGGTGCACTGCATCGTGCGGGTGCGGTCCAGGGACGGCGCGGAAACCGGCCGGCGCGAGGTGCTCGTCGGCCCGTCGGATCAGAAGACGGTGCAGGTCACGACCACCGTGAAGTCCTACAGACCACCGTTCGTGGGCGACATCTACGGCTGCGGCACCGACGTGCCGCCCTATCTGGTCAGCCCCTGACCCGGTGACCGGCCGACGAACGGCGAACTGCGAATTTGTAAAAAGCCGCTGTCCCCGCGGTGGTAGGCTTATTCGATACACGGTTCCTGCTGGGAGCCGTGTATTGCTTCATTAGCGCGTTTACACGCAGCTCTTCAGAGGCAATACACGCGGGATCACCCGCATGTTCCCGGCAGCGACGAAAGACTGCACCGCGAGCCGCGCGGAACCATATGAATGAGGAGCACGACGAGATGACCGACACTGTGACCTGGCTGACGCAGGAGTCGTATGACCGGCTCAAAGGCGAGCTCGACCAGCTGATCGCGAATCGTCCGGTCATCGCCGCCGAGATCAACGACCGGCGCGAGGAGGGCGACCTCCGGGAGAACGGCGGCTACCACGCCGCCCGTGAGCAGCAGGGCCAGGAAGAGGCCCGCATCCGCCAGCTGCAGGAGCTGCTGAACACCGCCAAGGTGGGCGAGGCACCCAAGGTGTCGGGCGTGGCGCTGCCCGGCTCGGTCGTGACCGTCTACTACAACGGCGACAAGTCCGACACCGAGACCTTCCTGATCGCCACCCGGCAGGAGGGGATCGACCACGACAAGCTCGAGGTCTACTCCCCCAACTCGCCGCTGGGCGGCTCGCTGCTCAACGCCAAGCAGGGCGAGACCCGCGAGTACACCGTGCCCAGCGGCAAGGTCGTGAAGGTCACGCTCGTCAGCGCCGAGCCCTACCAGGGGTAGCTCGCCCACGCGTGGCGCGCATCGCCGAAGACCTGCTTCTCCTGCTGCTCGACAACGCCGCGGCCCAGCCGGCGATCGAGCGGACCACGCTGCAGCGGCTGCTGGCCGCCGCGGTCCTGCTCGATCTGGCCTACGACTGCCGCGTCCGGCCCGCGCTCGCCCATGAGCCGGTGCCGCCGGACCATCTCGTCGCGCTGGCGGGTCCGGCACCCATCGACCCGGTGCTGCGGCCCGCGCTGGCGCTGTTGTCGCAGGCTCCGATCAACGCCGGCCGCCGCGATCGCAAAGCTGCGCAAGCGCGCCGAGGACGACGTGCTGGACCAGCTGCTGCGCACCGGGACGCTGCATCAGGTCCAGTTGTCGTCACATCGGTTGCGCCGCAACACCTACGCGTGGCCGATGGCCAACCGGGCCCGGGTGGACCGGGCACGGTCGGCGGTGCTGGCCGCACTGTTCGACGGGCAGCGTCCGGATCCGCAGACGGCTGCCATCATCTCGCTGCTGCACGCCGTCGACGGGCTTGGAACGCTGCTGAGCCTCAACGAACGGGGCTGGCAGTGGGTGCAGGGCAGGGCTGGCGAAATCGCAAGCGGCACATGGGTTGACGATGCCAAGATGAGCGACGTGAACCTCGCGGTGACGACCGCAGCGGTGCGTACGGCGCTACGCTAGCGCCTGCTCGAGATCGCCGAGCAGATCGGCCGGGTCCTCGATGCCGACCGAGAGCCGGACCAGATCGCCGGGCACCTCCAGCTGCGAGCCCGCGGTCGACGCGTGCGTCATCGCGCCGGGATGCTCGATCAGCGACTCCACCCCGCCCAGCGACTCGGCGAGAATGAAAACCTCTGTGCGCGAACACAATCGGTGGGCCGCCTCCGCGCCGCCGCGCATCCGGACCGACACCATGCCGCCGAAGCCGCGCATCTGGCGGGCGGCGACGTCGTGGCCGGGATGCTCGGGCAGACCCGGGTAGAGCACGCTGTCCACCGCGGGATGACCGGAGAGGAACTCGGCGACCTTGGCGGCGTTCGAACTGTGCCGCTGCATCCGCAGCTCCAGCGTCTTGAGGCCGCGCATCGTCAGGTAGGCGTCGAACGGGCCGGGCACGGCGCCGGCGCCGTTCTGCAGGAACGCGAACTTGGCGTCGAGTTCCTCGTCGTTGGTCACCAGCGCGCCGCCGACCACGTCGGAGTGCCCGCCGATGTACTTCGTCGTCGAGTGCAGCACGATGTCGGCGCCGAGCGTCAACGGCTGCTGCAGCGCCGGGGAGGCGAACGTGTTGTCCACCAACACCTTTGCCCCGGCCGCAGATGCGATCTCGACGATCGCGGCGATGTCGGCGATCGACAGCAGCGGGTTGGTCGGCGTCTCCACCCAGATCAGCCGGGTGCGGCTGGTGATCGCCGCGCGCACCGCGTCGAGGTCCGACAGCGGCACCGGCGTGTGCTCGACGCCCCACTGGCTGAACACCTTGTCGATCAGGCGGAAGGTGCCGCCGTAGGCGTCGTCGGGGATCACCAGGTGGTCGCCGGGGCGCAGCACCGCGCGCAGCGCGCAGTCGGTGGCGGCCATGCCTGAGCTGAACGCCCGGCCGAAGGTGCCGTCCTCGACCGCGGCGAGCACTGCCTCCAGCGCGGCGCGGGTCGGGTTGCCGGTGCGCGCGTACTCGAACCCGCCGCGCAGACCGCCCACGCCGTCCTGGGCGAACGTGCTGCTGGCGTAGATCGGGGCGTTGACGGCGCCGGTGGCGGGGTCGGGCCGGTAGCCGGCGTGGATGGCCCTGGTCGCGAAGCCTTGTGCCCGGTCGGCACTGCCGATCCCCGGTCGCTTCGCTCCTGCCCGCCGGACTGCGCTGCTCACTCATCGACGTCGAGCCTATCGGCAGAAGAAAAGGCGCTCACTCCCGGAGTGAGCGCCTTTCCCCTCCAGACCTCAGATGGGCAAGCAGACCGTCGTCATGATCTTGTCGGCCAGCGTCTGCCGCTTGGCATCCCACAGCGGGAACAGGTAACCGATGTAGCAGATGATCGCGTCGACGAAGTGGGCCAGCTGGCGCACGATCGACAACCCGAAACCGATCGGCTGCCCGGTCTTCTCGCTGACCACCTTGAACTTCAGCACCGACTTGCCGATGCTCGAGCCCGTCGTGCCCTGCCGGTAGCCGTAGTTCCAGATCGCGAACGCCAGCGCGGCCAGCCCGAAGACGAACGACAGGATCAGCCCCAGCGCCGACGGGTTCGACGTGCACTCCACGCCGTAGTAGCTGTTGTCACCGCTCGTCGAGACGCAGTTGTTCTCGCCGGTGGCATACATCAGGCCCTGGCCGACGCCGGACAGGATGAAGACCGGCAGGCTGTCGATGACCCACGCGCCGACGCGCTTGAGCCACGGGGTGTAGGCCTCCTTGGGCAGCGCGCCCAGCGCGCTGTAACCCGGCGGCGGAGGCGGATAGTTCCCCGGCGGAGGTGGCGGGTAGCCACCCGGGCGGCGGGGGGTAGTTGCCCGGGCGGCGGGTAGTTGCCCGGCGGAGGTCCGGGCGGCGGGTAGTCACCGGGAGGAGGCTGAGTCATTTCGTCAAAAGCCCTTCTTTAGAGCGGTAGGCAGACCGTGGTCATTATCTTGTCGGCCAGCGTCTGGCGCTTGGCATCCCACAGCGGGAACAGGTAACCGATGTAGCAGATGATCGCGTCGACGATGTGCGCGAGCTGGCGCACGATGGACAGCCCGAAACCGATTGGCTGCCCGGTCTTCTCGCTGACCACCTTGAACTTCATGATCGACTTGCCGATGCTCGAGCCCGTCGTGCCCTGCCGGTAACCGTAGTTCCACAGCAGGTAGGCCAGACCGATGAGCACCGACAAGCTGACCGCGGCGACGCCGAGCGTGGAGTTGCCGGTGGCGCAGAACTCGCCGAGGTTGTACTCCGAGGAGTCGGTGACGCAGGCGGTCTCCTGCGTCGCCGCTTCGATGCCGTAGCCGATGCCGACGACGATGAAGTACGGGATGTAGTCGATGATCCAGGCGATGGCTCGCGTTGCCCACGACGTGTAGGCCGTCTGGGGCAGCTGACCGATCGGCTGACCGGGTGCCGGCGGGGCCCCGAAGCCGACGCCGGGCGGCGGCGGGGCGTAACCACCCTGCGGCGGCGGAGGCGGCGGGTAGCTGCCGCCGGGCGGCGGAGGTGGCGGGGGGTAACCACCGCCGGGCGGTGGAGGGAATCCGCCCGGAGGCGGGGGCGGCGGCGGATAGTTCCCCGGCGGCGGCCCTGGTGGCTGTTCGGTCATGACGCCTTCCACTGCAGAGTTATCAGCTCAGGTAAAGCGGCATCAATGTACCCGAGAAGTGCCACCACATCCGGGCAAAGCGCAATCTCGAATTCAGCGGCGGCGGGGGCCTTCGGAGAGGAAGCCGAGAACGTCGTGCCTGGTGATGACGCCGACGGGTTTGCCCTCCTCGACGACCATCAGCGCGTCCGAATCGCGCAGCGCCTTGGCCGCCGCGCTCACCAGTTCCCCGCCGCCGATCAACGGCAGCGCCGGCCCCATGTGCAGCGCCACGGCGTCGGCCAGCTTGGCCCGGCCCTCGAACACCGCGGACAGCAGCTCGCGCTCGGACACGCTGCCCGCCACCTCGCCGGCCATCACCGGGGGCTCGGCGCCGACGACCGGCATCTGGGAGACGCCGTACTCGCGCAGGATGCCGATGGCGTCGCGCACGGTCTCCGACGGGTGCGTGTGGACCAGGTCGGGCAGCTCGCCGGACTTCCCGCGCAGCACGTCGGAGACGACCGGTTCGGGCACCGACCCGTCGAGGCGGTCGCGCAGGAACCCGTAGGACGACATCCACGCGTCGTTGAAGATCTTGGACATGTAGCCGCGGCCGCCGTCGGGAAGCAGGACGACGACCAGCGATCCGGGGCCGGCCTCCTTGGCCACCTTGAGTGCGGCGACCACCGCCATCCCGCAGGAGCCGCCGACCAGCAGGCCCTCCTCGCGGGCGAGCCGGCGGGTCATGTCGAACGAGTCGGCGTCGGAGACGGCGATGATCTCGTCGGGCACCGACGGGTCGTAGGCCGCCGGCCAGAAGTCCTCGCCGACGCCTTCGACCAGGTAGGGCCGTCCGGTGCCGCCGGAGTAGACCGAGCCTTCGGGGTCGGCGCCGATGACCTTGACCGTCCCGCCGGAGACCTCCTTGAGGTAGCGGCCGGCGCCGGTGATGGTGCCGCCGGTCCCGACGCCCGCCACGAAGTGGGTGACCTTGCCGTCGGTGTCGGCCCAGATCTCCGGGCCGGTGGTCTCGTAGTGGCTGGCCGGCCCGTTGGGGTTGGAGTACTGGTCGGGCTTCCAGGCGCCCTCGATCTCGCTGACGAGCCGGTTGGAGACGGAGTAGTAGCTGTCCGGGTGGTCGGGCGGCACGGCCGTCGGGCAGACGACGACCTCGGCGCCGTAGGCGCGCAGCACGTTCTGCTTGTCCTCGCTGACCTTGTCGGGGCAGACGAAGACGCACTTGTAGCCGCGGCGCTGGGCCACCAGGGCGAGGCCGACGCCGGTGTTGCCCGAGGTGGGCTCGATGATGGTGCCGCCCGGCTTGAGCTCACCGCTGGCCTCGGCGGCGTCGATCATCTTGACCGCGATGCGGTCCTTCGAGCTGCCGCCGGGGCTGAGGTACTCGATCTTGGCCGCGACCACGCCCGAACCCTCCGGCACAACCGAGTTCAGTTGAACCAGCGGGGTGTTACCGATCAGCTCGCTGATGTGCGGCGCGATACGCATGCCTACATGGTGTCAGGCCGCCCGCGCGACGGTGTCGTCAGCCGGTTGCTTCGCGAATGTACTCACCGATCTGGCGCAGCGAGCGCTTCGCTTCCGGGATCAGCCCGGTCGCCATCTGGAAGTCGTGGATCTGGCCCGGCCACACCCGAACCTCGGTGGGCACTCCGGCGGCGGCCAGCCGGCGCGCCGCCAGCCGGGCGTCGTGCAGCAGCACCTCGGAACCCGAGACGTGGATCAGCGTGCGGGGCAGCCCGGGCTCGATGTGGTCGAGCGGTTCGTAGACGCCTTCGGGCTCGCCGTCGACGATGTTCTTGGCCGCCGCCCGGGCGACGAGTGCGACGAGCGCGTCAAAAGCCTTGGGCGGGAACATCGCATCGGTGTGGATGTTCGGGTGGGTCAGCTTCGGTCCGTGGTCGAGTTGCAGCAGCGGCGAGATGGCCACCAGCGCGGCGGGCTCCTCGCCTTCGGCCTGCAGCCGCTGAGCCAGCGCCAGCGAGAGGTATCCGCCTGCCGAGTCGCCGGCGAGCACGATCTGGTCGGGCTCGTAGCCGCGCGAACGCAGCCACCGGTAGGCGTCGTGACAGTCGTCGAGGGCGTTGCCGATGCTGTGCTTCGGGATGAGCCGGTAGTCGACGACCAGCACCGGGGAATCGGCGAACTTCGACAGCGCCACCGAGATCCGGCTGTGCGAGTTGACCCCGCACGTCAGGAACGCCCCGCCGTGCATGTACAGCACGACGCGGCGATTGCCGTCGGCGGGCAGGACGCCGGGTGCGCGGACGAGTTGCGCCGAGGCGTTGGGCAGGCCGACGGTGGCGCGAACGGTGCCGGGGGTGGGCATGACCGCGCGGGCGACGAAATCGACCAGTCCGAAGGGCCACGGCCAGTGCGGCACGTGGCTCAGGACGGCCAGGGTGGGCCACATGGTGATCCGGGTGCCCATGGAGACCAGCCGTGCGGCGATGCTCGGCCCGTCCTCGACGACCTCGACGGGCGCGCCGTCGCTGACCGGATATCGGCGGGGGCCCCGGACCCGATCAAGCCCGGCGCCAGCACGGATTCCATGGGTGCCGGAGGCCCGGACCTTACTGGGTGCGGTCATCGTCAACACTCCCTACGCCGTTGTAGATACGTGTCCCCGAGATCCACCAGCGAACCCCGGATACTTAGCTTGACACCTGCGTTACATACAACAACTAACGATTTGCTTTCTTACCGGAACCGATACCGGTCCGTAATGCCGGGGTCACTGTCGCGTCGGGATTCCCCGGGAAACGCCACTTAAACTGGCGATGTGGACAGACGCGCTCCGCGCAGGTCGACGTTGGTGCTGGGGGTGGCGGGAGTTCTCGCTTCCACCGGTACCGCGGTGCTCGGTGCCCGTAATTTGCTCAATGGTCAGGCCGCGCAGGCTCGCACCGTGATCCCGAAGGCCTGGGACGTCCCGCCGCGCGCCGACGGTGTCTACGCCCCGGGCGGCGGACCGGTGTGCCGCTGGGAACGGGGCGTGCCCTACGACCTGCACCTGATGGTGTTCGGCGACTCGACGGCGACCGGCTACGGCTGCCGGGAGGCCGACGAGGTGCCCGGCGTGCTGATCGCCCGCGGGCTCGCCGAGGAGTCGGGCAAGCTGATCCGGCTGTCCACCAAGGCGATCGTGGGTGCGACGTCGAAGGGGCTCTCGGGTCAGGTGGACGCGATGTTCGTCGCCGGCCCCGCGCCCGATGCGGCGGTCATCATGATCGGCGCCAACGACATCACCGCGCTCAACGGCATCAAGCCGTCGGCGCGCCGACTCGGGGCCGCGGTCCAGCGGCTGCGCGCCAGCGGAGCGGTGGTCGTCGTGGGGACGTGCCCGGACTTCGGCGTCATCACCGCGATCCCGCAGCCGCTGCGCTACACGGCCCGCTCGCTCGGGTCTGCGCCTGGCGCGGGCGCAGGCCTCGGCGGTGCGCGCCGCGGGCGGTGTACCGGTGCCGCTCGCGGACCTGTTGACGCCGAACTTCATCGCAGACTCCGGAGCTGATGTTCTCCGACGACAGGTTCCACCCGTCGGCGGCCGGATATGCGTTGGCCGCCAACCAGTTGCTGCCCGCGCTGTGCCATGGGCTCGGCGAGTGGACCGGCGCCACGGTGCCCGATCTGCCGTGGGCGGCACGCACGGCGGGCAGGTCCTTCACCGCTCGGCTGACGGCGGTGAGCCGGCTGCTGCGCCGCCGCACCACCGGGGTGCCCGCACCGATCGTGGTGCCTGCGAGTTAGGTTCGTGTGCAGTCGCACGTGCACACCTCCTGAGGAGCCTTCTCATGCCCGAAGCCGTCATCGTTTCCACTGCCCGCTCGCCGATCGGCCGCGCGATGAAGGGCTCGCTGGTCGACATGCGTCCCGACGACCTGGCCGCGCAGATGGTGCGCGCCGCGCTGGACAAGGTGCCCGCGCTGGACCCGCGCCAGATCGACGACCTGCTCATGGGCTGCGGTCAGCCCGCGGGCGAGTCGGGTTTCAACATCGGCCGCACGGTGGCCGTGCAGCTGGGCTACGACTTCCTGCCGGGCACCACGGTGAACCGGTACTGCTCGTCGTCGCTGCAGACCACCCGGATGGCGTTCCACGCGATCAAGGCCGGCGAGGGCGACGCGTTCATCTCGGCGGGCGTGGAGACGGTGTCGCGCTTCACCAAGGGCAACGCCGACGCGTGGCCGGACACCAAGAACCCGGTGTACAACGAGGCCGGAGAGCGCACGGCGGTGGCCGCCGCCGGCGCCGAGGAGTGGCACGATCCGCGTGAGGACGGCCTGCTGCCCGACGTCTACATCGCGATGGGCCAGACCGCCGAGAACGTGGCGCGCTTCACCGGGATCAGCCGCGAGGACCAGGACCACTGGGGTGCGCGCTCGCAGAATCGCGCCGAGGCGGCGATCGAGAGCGGGTTCTTCGAGCGCGAGATCGTCCCGGTGACGCTGCCCGACGGCACCGTCGTCAGCAAGGACGACGGGCCGCGCGCGGGCACCACCTACGAGGCGCTGAGCCAGCTCAAGCCGGTGTTCCGTCCCAACGGCACGGTCACCGCGGGTAATGCCTGCCCGCTGAACGACGGTGCGGCGGCGCTGGTGATCGTCTCCGATGCCAAGGCCAAGGAGCTGGGGCTGACCCCGCTGGCACGCATCGTGGCCACGGGTGTGTCCGGGCTGTCGCCGGAGATCATGGGCCTGGGCCCGATCGAGGCCGTCAAGAAGGCGCTGGGATTCGCCAAGATGTCGATCTCCGACATCGACCTGTACGAGATCAACGAGGCGTTCGCGGTGCAGGTGCTCGGCTCGGCGCGGGCGCTGGGCATGGACGAGGACAAGCTCAACGTCTCCGGCGGTGCGATCGCGCTGGGGCATCCGTTCGGCATGACGGGCGCGCGGATCACCGCCACGCTGCTGAACAACCTGCAGACCCACGACAAGACGTTCGGCATCGAGACGATGTGCGTCGGCGGCGGCCAGGGCATGGCCATGGTGGTCGAGCGCCTGAGCTGACGCCGCTGATTCTCGCTGTGAAGGTGCCCAACTGTGGAGCGCCCCGGATCGCGATCTGTGCGCAGAATCGATGGCCAACACCGAGGCATACGACAAAGCCCCGGCACGATGGCCGGGGCTTTGCGCGAAGTTGACTAGCGCTGCTGGAAGTAGCTCAGCAGTCGCAGGATCTCCAGGTACAGCCACACCAGGGTGACGGTCAGGCCGAGGGCGACGCCCCAGGCGGCCTTCTCCGGCGCACCGGCGCGGATCATCTGGTCGGCGGCGTCGAAGTCGAGCAGGAAGCTGAACGCCGCGATCGCGATGACCACCAGCGAGAAGATGATCGACATCGTGCCGCCGTTGCGCAGCGGGCCGCCGTCATGCGTGCCGAACATCGACAGGACGAAGTTGCCCAGCATCAGCACCAGCACGCCGACCATGCTGGCCACCAGCATGCGGGTGAACTTCGGGGTGACCCGGATGGCACCGGTCTTGTAGACCACGAGCATGCCGGCGAACACGCCGATGGTGCCCAGCACCGCCTGGCCGATCAGCGAGCCGGCGTTCGCGCCGGACACCACGATGTTGGCCATCACGAACGAGACCGCGCCGAGGAACAGGCCCTCGAGCGCGGCGTAGCTCAGCACGATCGCCGGGTTGTCCTGCTTGCGGCCGAACGTCGCCACCAGCACCAGGGCCAGGCCGCCTAGGGCGCCGACCAGGGTGAACGGCATCGCCAGCGCCAGGTTGGCCGACACCAGGAAGTAGGAGATGACCGCCACGATGGACAGCACACCGAGGGTGATGCCGGTCTTGGTGACGACATCGTCGATGGTCATGGGTCGCGAGACACCGGTCTGCGACGGGTACTGCGTGGTGTAGGGCTCGGCCTGGTAGGCCACCTGCTGGGCACCGGCTACGCCGGACCCGAACTGTGCATATCCGCCCTGCTGCTTGGGCAGCGAACGAAATACCGGGTTGCTGGTCTCCCGCACCGTCGGTTCCTCTCGTGGAAGTCGCGTGAACACACCGTCTAACGAACGGCGATCGGACCGGGTTCCCAGGAAGTTCACAACTTCGCCGGAATTGTCCGGGCCGTACAAAACCCGACCCTACCTTGGCGGCCGCGTCCGGTGGGTGCCGATCTAGATCACGCTGGTGGTAAAACTAGGAGGTCCAACCTTTCGACGTAAGGACGACATCCCGTGACGGCTGATCCCGACGAAGTCCTGATCCGGGTCGACGGCAGCGTCGGCGTGATGACGCTCAACCGGCCCAAGGCCATCAACTCGCTGAACCACAACATGGTCGACCTCATCGACCGGGCGCTCACGCAGTGGGCGGATGACCCCGCCATCACCGCCGTGGTCGTCTCGCCGGTGCCGGCGAGCGGGGTCTGTGCGCAGGCGGCGACCTCGTCCCGCTCTATCACAGCGCCCGCGCCGGCGGCGCCGACGCCCGCAAGTTCTGGTTCGACGAGTACCGCCTCGACGCGAAGGTCGGCAGCTTCCCCAAGCCCTACGTGTCCCTGATGGACGGCATCGTGATGGGCGGCGGCGTCGGGGTGTCCGCGCACGGCAGCGTCCGCGTGGTCACCGAGACCTCCAAGATCGCGATGCCCGAGGTGAGCATCGGCTTCATCCCCGACGTCGGCGGCACCTATCTGCTCTCCCGCGCGCCCGGGACTGCTCGGCCTGCACGCCGCGCTGACCGGAGCGCCGTTCTCCGGGGCCGACGCCATCGCGCTCGGCTTCGCCGACCACTACGTCCCGCACGCCGCGCTCGAGGCGTTCACCGCCGCCGTCGTCGGCGAAGGTGTTGAAGCCGCCGTCCGCGCCTACGAGGAGGAGCCGCCGGCGAGTCAGCTTCTGGCCCAGCGCCACTGGATCGACGAGTGCTACTCCGGCGAGACCGCGATCGACATCGTCGCGGCGCTGCGCGGCCACGACGAAGACGCCGCCAAGGACGCGGCCGACCTGATCGAGACCCGCTCCCCCGTCTCGGTGTGCGTGGCGTTGCGGGCCATTCGCCGGGCCGCCGATCTCGGCTCACTCGAAGACGTGCTGCGCCAGGAGTACCGGACAACCTGCGGGTCGCTGCGCAGTCACGACTTCGTCGAGGGCATCCGCGCCCAGATCATCGACAAGGATCGCAACCCGAAGTGGTCCCCGCCGTCGCTGGCCGCGGTGACCGAGCAGGATGTTGAGGACTACTTCACCCCGGCAGACCCCGACCTGACCTTCGAGGAGGACAAGTGAGCTACGAGACCATCCTGGTGGACCGCGAGGAGCGGGTCGGCATCATCACGCTGAACCGCCCGCAGGCGCTCAACGCGCTCAACACCCAGGTGATGAACGAAGTCACAACGGCGGCAGCCGAATTCGACGCCGACCCCGGCATCGGGGCGATCATCGTCACCGGCAACGCCAAGGCCTTCGCCGCCGGCGCCGACATCAAGGAGATGGCCTCGCTGTCGTTCTCCGAGGTGTTCGACGCCGACTTCTTCGCGGCCTGGGGCAAGCTGGCCGCGGTCCGCACCCCGACCATCGCCGCGGTCGCCGGCTACGCGCTGGGCGGCGGCTGCGAGCTGGCGATGATGTGCGACCTGCTGATCGCCGCCGACACCGCGAAGTTCGGCCAGCCCGAGATCAAGCTCGGCGTCCTGCCCGGCATGGGCGGCTCGCAGCGGCTCACCCGCGCCATCGGCAAGGCCAAGGCGATGGACCTGATCCTCACCGGCCGCACCATCGACGCCGCCGAGGCCGAGCGCAGCGGGCTGGTCTCGCGGGTGGTCCCGGCCGACGATCTGCTCACCGAGGCCAAGGCGGTCGCGACGACGATCTCGCAGATGTCGCGTTCGGCGGCGCGGATGGCCAAGGAGGCCGTCAACCGCGCCTTCGAGTCCACCCTCGCCGAGGGACTGCTCTACGAGCGCCGGCTGTTCCACTCCGCCTTCGCCACCGACGACCAGACCGAGGGGATGGCGGCCTTCAGCGAGAAGCGCCCTGCCAACTTCACGCACCGATAAGGTTCACGGCGTGAGCGACGTCGAACTCGAGACCGCCCCGCCGCCCGCACCGACGGAGCGCAAGCCCGACTGGTGGCAGCGCCGCTACACCTTCACCGGCACCGCGGTCGGCCTGGTGTTCCTGTGGCTGTCGCTGACGCCGTCGCTGCTACCGCGCGGACCGCTGTTCCAGGGTCTGGTCAGCGGCGCCGCCGGCGCCATCGGCTACGCGCTGGGCGTGTTCGCGGTCTGGCTGGTGCGTTTCATGCTGTCGCGCCAGTCGAGCCCGCCCGCGCCGCGCGCGGCGTGGCCGGTCCTGGTCATCGTGGGCATCATCGGCCTGGTCTTCGCGATCTACTACTTCCACGTCTGGCAGGACGAGGTCCGCGACCTGATGGGTGTGCCGCGGCTCAAGTGGTACAACTACCCGCAGGCCGCGATCATCGGCGTGGTCACGCTCTTCGTCTTCGTCGAGATCGGCCAGCTCGTCGGCAGACTCATCAGGTTCCTGGTTCGCCAGCTCAATCGTGTTGCGCCACCGCGTGTTTCGTTCATGGTCGTGGTCGCGATCGTGCTGGGTGTGACGATCGCGATCCTCAACGGCGTGGTGATCAAGGGCAGCATGAGCCTGCTGAACAAGTCCTTCGCCGCGGTGAACGACGAGATGGACCCGAACAATCCGCCGCCGACCACGCCGCTGCGCTCCGGCGGCCCGGGCTCGCTGGTCACCTGGAGCACGCTCGGCCATCAGGGCCGCATCTTCGTCGCCGGCGGCCCCACCGTCGAGCAGCTGACGAAGTTCAACGGCACCCCCGCGGTCGAACCGATCCGCGCCTACGCCGGCAAGAACTCCGCCCCCGACATCCGGGCCACGGCCGAACTGGCCGCCCGCGAACTGGAACGCACCGGCGGCCTCAAGCGCAAGGTCATCGCCGTCGCGACGACGACCGGCACCGGCTGGATCAACGAAGCCGAGGCATCCGCGCTGGAGTACATGTACAACGGCGACACCGCGATCGTGTCCATGCAGTACTCGTTCCTGCCGAGCTGGCTGTCGTTCCTGGTGGACAAGGAGAACGCCCGGCAGGCCGGGCAGGCGCTGTTCGAGGCCGTCGACGCCCGGGTGCGGGCGCTCCCGGAGGCGCAGCGGCCCAAGATCGTGGTGTTCGGCGAGAGCCTGGGCTCCTTCGGCGGCGAGGCGCCGTTCCTGAGCCCGAACAACATCATCGCCCGGACCAACGGCGCCCTGTTCAGTGGTCCGACGTTCAACAACACGATGTGGGACGACGTCACGGTCAACCGCGACGAGGGCTCGCCGATGTGGTTGCCGATCTTCGACGACGGCGCCAATATCCGGTTCGCCGCCCGCCCGGACAATCTGGGCCGCCCGGACAAGCCGTGGAGCAAACCCCGGATCGTCTACCTGCAGCACGCGTCGGACCCGATCACATGGTGGAACCCGGATTTGCTGTTCTCGGAGCCGGACTGGCTGCGCGAGCCGCGCGGCTACGACGTGTCACCGGACATGAATTGGATCCCGGTGGTGACGTTCCTGCAGGTGTCGGCGGACATGGCAGTGGCCATCGACGTGCCCGACGGCCATGGCCACCGCTACGTGCGCGACGTGGTGAACGCGTGGGCCGACGTCCTGCAGCCGCCCGGATGGACCCCCGAGAAGACCGAGCGAGCTACGCGCAGGTCGTGAAAGCTCCGGAGTAAGTCAGCTGAGTTCGGCCAGTACGCCGGCCTCGGCCAGCGCCTGGTAGCCGCCGACGACGTCGGTCGCCCGGTGCAGACCGAGGTCCAGCAGCGCCGCCGCGGCCAGGCTCGAGGTGTAGCCCTGCGAGCAGAGCACCACCCACTCGACGTCGTCGCCGACGGCCTCGGGCAGCCGGGCGTCGCTGGTCGGGTCACAACGCCACTCCAGGACGTTGCGTTCGATCACCACCGCGGCCGGCACCTCGCCCTCGGCGGCGCGCTGGGCCGCGGGGCGGATGTCGACCAGGATTGCGCCCCGGTTCAGGGCCTCGGGCACCTCGACGGCCGGCAGCCGGTTCAGCCTCGCCCGCGCGGCGGACAGGGCCGCGTCGATGCGGCTCATTGGCCTTCGGGTCCGTCGGTGAGTTCGGTGCGGGTGCGGCGCAGCGTGGCGCGTTCGGTCACCTCGTAGTACGACATCGCGGTCAGCGGCGGCGAGTAGGCGTGCACGCTCAGCGTCGGTGGTGGCCGGGTCGGCCAGGGTGGGCGCGCCGACCACGTCGTGGACCCAGCCCAGCGGAAATGCCGCCTGGTCACCCGCGTCAAGCCTGCGCCTGCGCAATCGCTCACCGTCCCAACGGTATTCGTGCAGTGCACCCGACAGTACCGTCAGCGCGCCCAGCGACCCGCCGTGGTCGTGCAGTTCGGTGGTGTGGCCCGGCACCCAGCTGATCAGCCAGACGTCGAGTTCGTCGTCGGCGTGCAGCCGGGTGAACCAGCGCGCATCGGTCGGCGGCCCGCCGGGCGGCAGCAGCCGGTTGAAGCAACCGCGCAACACCTCGTCGGCGAACCGGTCGGTGGTGTGCAGCAGGTCGGGCAGCCGAAGACGGGTCGGCGACGACACTGCGGGCGGGACGGCGGGAAAGGTGGCGAGCGCGGACGCTGAGCCCGAGAAGGACATGGCGAGAAACTCCGGTGATGGCAGGGACGGATCGGGGTCGGGCTAAGGCCGACAACACTCCCGAGATCCGGCGCGCTGCATCACGGCCGCCAGTGTTGCATAGATTGAGTCCATGCGCCGGTACCGATGTCGCTCCCTGTCCGCTTCCGCCGTGGTCGTGGCGACCGCGACAGCCGCTCTGATGGCGTGTTCCTCAGGCGGCGGCGGGCACGCCACCTCGCAGGCTCCGGCGCCGCCGATCAGCCCCGGGCAGTCGGTCGAAGCAGGCACCCCCTCGGAGCCGATCGGGGTGTCGCCCGACGGTGTCACCACCCGGGTCGACGTGCCCGCCGAGTCCACCGAGGAGCAGTACGCGCAGGCCTGCATGGCCGCGAAGAAGTGGATGGAGTCCAAGGGCGGCGATCCCACCACCCTGGTGGAGGCGATGCTCAAGGAGGTGCAGACCAGCACCGAGCCGGGGCCGACGACGTTCGGCAGCACGTGGGCCCAGCTGTCCACCGCCCAGCAGGCCGCGGTGATCGTGGCGGTCCGTGCCGCATCCCAGGGTGGCTGCTGAGCGGGTTGAAATCACGAGTAGCAGAAGTCGGCACCCGCGGCCGGCGCGATCCTGCCAGGCACCGATCACTTCCTGCCACCGGAATTATCTGCCTGACCTGCTGGTTTACCCAAGCATGAAGGCACAGAAGAAGATGACGACGTTCGGATTCGCGGCGCTGGTCGGCAGCGCGCTCAGTGCCGCCGTGATCGGCCTGGCCGCTCCGGCGACCGCCGCGCCGAGCGAGACCAGCGACCACCACACCACCACCGCCGTCGACGTGCTGGGGTACCCGGTGGTCTCCGACAACACGATCGATGCCCTCCAGCGCGACTGACACCACGCAGAATGGAGCCATGGCCGGATCACCCCCCACTGGCCGGGTCGCACTGGCACTCGGCAGCGGCGGCGCCCGCGGGTACGCGCACATCGGCGTCATCAACGAGCTGCGGGACCGCGGCTACGAGGTGGTCGGCGTCGCCGGTTCCTCGATGGGCGCATTGGTCGGCGGCTTGCACGCAGCCGGCTCGCTGGACGAATTTGCCGACTGGGCAAAGACTTTGACACAGCGGGCCGTGCTGCGGCTGCTCGACCCGTCCATCACGGCGGCCGGGGTGCTGCGCGCCGAGAAGATCCTCGACGCGGTCCGCGACATCCTCGGCGATGCCACCATCGAGAGCCTGCCGATCCCGTATACGGCCGTGGCGACCGACCTGATCGCCGGCAAGTCGGTGTGGCTGCAGCGCGGTCCCGTCGACGCCGCCATCCGGGCCTCGATCGCCATCCCCGGCGTCATCGCGCCGCACGTGCTCGACGGCCGGCTGCTGGCCGACGGCGGGATCCTCGACCCGCTGCCGATGGCGCCGATCGCGGCGGTCAATGCCGACCTGACCATCGCCGTCAGCCTCAACGGAGCCGACTCCGACGCCGGCCACGACCAGAGCGCCGGCCCCGAGACACGCGCCACCACGGAGTGGCTGAACCGGCTGCTGCGCAGCACATCCGCCCTGCTGGACACCGCGCCCGCCAAGTCGGTGCGCGGCCGGTTCGCCGGCACCGAGGAGGCCGGCGAGGAGACGGCCGACTCCGACCAGGACAGCACCGATCAGCTGGTGGACAGCTCCCGCGAAGCGTCGATCCCCAAGCTCGGCAGCTTCGCGGTGATGAACCGCACCATCGACATCGCGCAGGCCGCGCTGGCCCGCCACCAGCTGGCGACCTATCCGCCCGACCTGCTGATCGAGGTTCCGCGCACGGCGTGCCGCAGCCTGGACTTCCACCGCGCCGCCGAGGTCATCGACCTCGGGCACGAACTCGCCGCGCAGGCGCTGGACACCCTCAAGTCAGAAACTCCCTGACCGCGGCGGCCACCCGCCGGCCCTGCTCGCGCCCGGCAAGCGGCGGACGGCACGCGGCAGCGCGGATCCAGCGGGTTGGGCCCGAACGCGCGCAGCGACGCCTCGTCGGCGAACACGGCGAAGGTGCGCGCACCGAAGGCCGCGATCTCGGCGGCGACGCCGTCGCCGAACGGCGACGGCGCGGACTCGCCGGAGGCACCAGCACCACCGCGGTCGCGCAGTCGGAAGCCACGGCGGTGTGCACCGAACTGGAGACCCCACCGTCCATGTAGCGCCGCTCGCCGATGGTCACCGGCGGCCAGGTGCCCGGCACCGCACAGCTCGCCGCCACCGCGTCGACCAGTGCGCACCCCCGACGACGAGTCGAACACCACCAGCTCGCCGGTCCCGATGTCGATCGCGGTGACCCGCAGGTCGCGGTCGGGCCAGTCGTGGCTGGGCAACCGCTGTTCGATGACCCGCCTGCGCACCGGCTCGGGGACGGTCGGCGTGCTCGCCGCGACGGCGCCGATGCGCTGCAGCTTCTGCCCGAGCCGTCGCGCTGGGTCGCGACATGGCGCTCATGAACAGCTCGATGATGTCGTCGATGTCGACGCCGGGATCCAGTTCCTGGGAGGTCTCGGCGATCTGTCGCTCGTAGAGCTGCTCGAGCGGCAGCGGGCCGCTGATCTGGGCGGCGACCGTCGATCCGGCCGACGTGCCCGACCAGGACGTCGGAGTCGAGCAGCGCCTGCGCGGTGGCCGGTGACTCGTCGGCGATGCCCTGCAGGATCCCGGTCTCCCAGGCGATGCCGGCCAGTCCGCCGCCGGCGAGGATCAGGGCTCGTGTGGTCACACCTCGGGAGTGTGCCAGTCCCCCGCTCAGCGCTTGCCGGCGTAGGCCCGGGCGACGCGGGTGACGAACTGGTAGACGCCGTCCTCGTCGGGGGCCAGCGGGCCGGGCCGCGACTGCGGTGAGCTCAGGCCGCGCTGCACCGACTCGCATGCTCCCCAGTCCTGGCGGTTGGTCAGATCCCAGAAGTCCACCGCGTAGGAGGGGTCGAAGTCCGGCTTCTCCAACGCCTCCTTCGGGAAGGCCCAGGCGCACTCGACGTGGGTGCGGTCGACGGCCAGCGGGGTCATGAGATGGGTCATCACATAGTCGGGATGCAGGCTGACGAGCAGGTTGGGGAACCCGACCAGGTACATCACCGTGCGCAGTTCCTGCTGGGACAGGCCCTTGATGGCCACGCCGCCGCTCTGGCCGCTCAGCGACATCGTCTGTGCCTCGTCGATCATCGACATCCAGCCGCCCATCCAGTCACCCGGCAGGTCGATGTTCTCCCCGCTGGTGGGTGGGCTGATCCGGGACAGTTCGGGATGGATCGCCTGACAGTGGTAGCACTCCTGGTAGTTCTCGACGATCACCTTCCAGTTGGTGTCCAGCTCGTAGGAGTGCCGGGCCACCACGGTGAGGTCCTCGGGCCGGTACGGGCCGATGATGTCTTCCATCCCTGCGACGTGCTGCTCGAAGTCGACGTCTTCACCGCTGGGGTCGACGAAGAGGTAGCCGTGCCAGTCGACCAGCCGCAGTTCGGTGAGCCCGAATTGGCTTGTGTCGAAATTGAATCCGTCGACCGAGTCGAAGCCGGGGGCGTTGCGCAGTTCACCGTTGAGCTTGTAGGACCACGAGTGGTACGGGCAGACGATGCCGCGCCGCTTGGCGGTGGCGCCGCAGGCGAGCATCTCGTGGCCGCGGTGCCGGCAGACGTTGGCGAACGCTCGCACCTGCCCGTCCTCGCCGCGCACCAGCAGGACACCGTTGGCGCCGGAGCCCACGGCCTTCTGTGCGCCGACACCCTCGAGGTCGCCGGCATGGCCCACGCAGTGCCACCCGGAGAAGATGTTCTGCTTCTCCCACTCGAAGACCTTCGGGTCGACGTAGGCCTCGCGCGGCAGCATGCGCGACTGCCCGAACGGGGCGAGCGATGCGGCGAGATCGTCGGCCGGAACCGGTGCGGGCTCTTGTTTGAACATACAGTCAGACTAGTCGGTCACGCCGTCGCGGTCCAGAGATCAGCGGGACTCAGGCCTCGCCGGCGAACGCCGCGATGCCCTTGCCCGCGGTGTGGTCACCGCGAGTCATCCTCCGGTACACCAGGTATCCCACGGTGACCGCGAGCAGCGCCGCCACCAGCAGCAGGGTGGCCAGCGCGTTGAGGGCGGGGGTCGGCGCGGCGCGGGCGGTGTTGTAGATCTTCACCGACACCGGTTCGGTCGAGGAGTTGCCGGACAGGTAGCGCACCAGCACGAAGTCGTCGATCACGTCGGCGAACACCAGCACCGTGCTGGCGAAGATCGCCGGGATCAGCATCGGCACCGTGACCCGTCGCAGCGCCTGCCAACGGCGAAGCGCCCAGATCCATTGCGGCTTCCTCGTATTGGTTGCCGATGGTGGCCAGCCTGGCCCGGACCAGGACGGCCGGATAGGCGATCTGGAAGGTGACCAGACCGATCACCTGGGCCGAGGTACCCAACCCGATGGGCAGCGCCAGCGAGGTGATCACGAACAGCAGCGCGACGGCGAGCAGCACCTCGGGCAGGACGAAGGACACCAGCATGAGCAGGTTCGCCCCGGCGGGCAACCTGCCGCGCCACCGGTCGATGCCGATGGCGAGCAGCACACCGAGCGGGACGGTGATCACGGTGGTGATCACGCCCAGCTTCAGCGTCTGCAGCAGGGCGGTGTGCAGCGATGCGTCGTGCCACACCGACCGGGTCGCGTCGCCGAAGTACCACCGGAACGAGAAGCCCTGCCACGTCGTTCGCGACTTGCCGTCGTTGAACGAGAAGATCACCGCGATCAGCACCGGCAGCAGCGACCACACCAGGTAGCCGAGGGTGACGGCGATCAGGATCCGCGGCGGGCGCCACGGGTCGTTCCACCAGCGCGACGGGCCCTCTCATGTGGACACCTCGTCCGCCCGTGCGGTGACCCGCACGTAGTAGAACATCGGCAGCACCGTGGCCAGCAGCACCAGCATCACGAACGCGCCGGCCTGCCCGGTCTGCCCCGGCGACTGCACGCTGTCGTTGATCAGGTTGCCCACCATCGCGGTCTTCGGTGACGCCGAGAGCATGTCGGAGGTGAAGTAGTCGCCGAGCATCGGCAGGCAGGTCAGCAGCACCGCGGCCACGATGGTGGGCCGGCACATCGGCAGGGTGACGCGCCAGAACGACCCGAACCGGTTGGCGCCCAGGTCGCGCGCGGCCTCCAAGGTGGACTGCGGCAGTCGGTCCAGTCCGGCGTAGAGCGGCAGGATCATGTACGGCACATAGCCGTACACCAGGCCCAGCACCACCACCACGGGCTGGCCGGTCAGCCAGTGCGTGTGGACGTGGAACAGGCCGCCGAGGCTGAGCACCCTGTTGACCAGGCCGTCGTCCTGAAGCAGGTTGACCCAGGCCAACATTCGCATCATGTAGCTGATCCAGAACGGCGCGATGAGCGCCGCCAGCAGCACTCCCGCCCACCGGCCGGCCAGCCGCGCGGTGTAGTAGGCCACCGGGAACGCGATCACCAGGCACAGGACGCTGGCCACCAGGACGTAGATCCCGGTGCGCAGCAGCGCGGGGCCGAACACCCCGTTCTCGCCGACGATGCGGGTGAGCACATAGTTGAACTGGGCGGGGTTCCAGTCCAACGGGTTCCACACCGGGATCGGCGTGCGGAAGATCGGATCCACCTGGCCGAAGACGATGGCCAGCACGACGTAGAGCGGCGCCAGGAAGAACAGCAGCAGCCAGACGATGCCCGGCATGGCCAGCGCGGGCCACAGCGCGCTGTTGCGCGTGCGCCTCGACGCGCTTGGCTGGCGCGGTGACCTCGGCGAGGACACCGTGGTCAGGACCCCCCGGCCTTGAAGGTGCGCCAGACGTTGTGCCACGCGGCGTCGTTGGCCGGATCGAGCTCGAGGAGCCGGTATCCGACGTCGAAGTACTCCGGGCGCACGATGGCGCTCTTGAGGTTCTCCGGGACAAGCCCGTCAGCCACAAGGGAATCCGGGCTCAGCGACACCTGCGGCGGCTGGTAGCCGATCTGCTTGAAGTTCTGCTTGGCGACCTCGGTCTCGAGCATGTGGTTGAGGAACAGGTGTGCCAGCACCGGGTTCTTGCCGCCGCGCAGCAGCACGATCAGGTCGTTGTCCACCAGGCCCTTGCCGTCCGCGGGGAACCAGTACCGCAGGATGTCGGGCTTGACGCCCTCAGGCAGGTAGTTGACTGGCGTTGATGATGTCGCCCGACCACATCTGCGACAGGCCGATCTGGCCGGCGGGCAGGTCGCTGTACATCGTGACCGTGACCTTCGGCGACGTCGCGGCCACCAGTCACTGTCAGTTGCTCGCCGAGCTTCTTCAGATCGTCGGCCGAGGAGGTGTTGACGTCGGTGATGCCGAGCTTCAGCAACACCATCGCCATGGCGGTGTGCCAGTCGTCGATGACGGCGGTCTTGTTCTTGTAGGCCGGATCCCACAGTGACTCATAGGGATTCTTCAGTGCACCGATGTCGGCGGGCACCTGGTCGTTTCGCCAGCCGATGCCGGTGGTGTAGACGGTGTAGGGCACCGTGTAGCGCCACTCCTGGTCGTACCAGGGGTTGGTGAAGAACGGCCAGACGTTCTTGATGTTGGGGATGTAGCTGTGGTTCAGCGAGCGCACCAGGCCGCCGTTGACCAGCCTGCTGATCTGGTCGTAGCTCGGGAAGAAGATGTCGTAGTCGACGTTGCCGCCGCGGATCTTGGTGATCGCCTCGTCGGTGTCGTTGAACGTCGACACCTGAACCTTGACGCGCGTACTTCTCCTCGAACGACTTGATCGCGTCGGGTGCGATGTAGTCGGCGTAGCTGTAGAGCTGAAGCGTGGCGCCCTTCTCCGGAGCCAGCCCGTCGGCGATGGGCTTGTTGTCAGCCGGGATGTCCCACGTGACCGGATTGCTCGGCGCGGCGATGGTCAGGCTCGGAGCCGAACTCGACTGTGCGCCTTTGGAACACGCGTCCAGGAACGCCACCAGGGCCGGCGTGCCCGCGGCCAGCAGCGCGGCCCGTTGCAGAAACTGTCGGCGGTTCGGGCCGGGTCGATTGGGAACAGGCATCCGCACCTCCGTGAGTTTCATGTCTTGTCGCACTTTGGACTCTGACATAGACTGAACGCTCAGTCAATAGCTGGCGCGGCGCTTTTTCGCAGGTCCGCACAGCATTCGAGCGGAGGTTTCCCGTGGGTTCGTCGATTATCGAGAGCCCGGTCCAGGACGCGGTCGACCAATTGATCGCCGACGAGGAGAAGGTGTTCCTGGCGCGCCAGCCGCGCAGCACCGAGATGATCGCGCGGGCGCGCGAGCACCTTGCCGGCGGCGCGACGTCGAACTGGCAGATCGCGCAGCCGCAGGCGGTGTGGATGAGCCACGGCGCCGGGTCGAAGGTCTATGACGTCGACGGCACCGAGTACGTCGACATGCACGGCGGCTACGGCGCCTCGATCGCCGGCCATGCCCATCCCGCGATCGTCGAGGCGGTCAGCCGGCAGGTGCGCCGGGGCACGCACTTCGCCCAGCCCACCGAGGACGCGATCTGGATCGCCGGAGAGTTGGCCCGCCGCTTCGGCTTACCGCTGTGGCGCTTCGCCAACTCCGGCACCGAGGCCACCATGGACGCCGTCCACCTCGCCCGCGCGGCCACCGGCCGGGACCTGATCATCAAGGTCGAGGGCTGCTACCACGGCCATCACGACTCCGTCGAGGTGTCGGTGCTGCCCGAGGCGGACGAGGTCGGTCCGCGCGACCATCCGATCGGGGTGCCCGGCAACAGCGGTATCCCGGCCGCGATCCGCGACCTGGTGGTGGTCGTGCCGTTCAACGATCCCGAGGCGGTGGCCCGCGCGCTTGCCGAGCACCGCGGCCAGGTGGCCGGCAATGATCCTCGAACCGGTGATGATGAACGCCGGGATCATCCCGCCTGACGACGGGTACCTCGCCGCGATCCGCGACCTGCTGCATGCCGAGGGTGCGCTGCTGATCTTCGACGAGGTCAAGACCGGTTTCACCACCGGCCCCGGCGGAGTGACCGCGATGACCGGTGTGGTGCCCGACATGATCTGTCTGGCAAAGGCTTTGGGCGGCGGCATCTCGGTCGCCGCCATCGGCGGCACCACGGAGGTGATGTCGCTGATCGCCGACGGACGCTACGAGCAGGTGGGCACTTTCAACGGCAACCCGCTGGCGATGGCCGCGACGAGGGCCACCCTGTCCGAGG
>CAVXWQ010000076.1:0-8880 GCA_963765445.1 uncultured Actinomycetota bacterium | reverse complement strand
TGTTGCCGAGGGTCCCCACAGCAGCCACGCTGCGCCGGCCGCGACGGCCACGACGTAGGCCACGGTGACAATCACCAGTGACTTCGCCTTGCTCCGATGCACCGACATATCGCCTCCTACGTGGCCGAACGCGGCAGAAATGTAACATGTTCTATTTTCGCGGTCGAGGTATGTATCACCGGTGATACAGTGGTGGCCATGGCATCAGTAAGCATCCGAGAGCTTCGGAACAAGGGCGGCGAGGTGCTCGAACGGGTTGAGCGCGGGGAACTCGTTGTCGTCACTCGTGACGGCCGTCCCGTGGCCGAGTTGCGGCCCTTACCAAGACGCTCGCCCGCGGCGACCGAACTGATCGCGCGGCGTCAGCATCTTCCACCGATGGACCCTGACGCCTTGCGCCGAGACATTGACTCCGTTCTGGACTCGTCGCTGTGAAGGAGACGCCGAACCGCGGAATGCTAGACACGTCAACCGTGATCCTGCTCGGGCGCATCGCCGAGCCGTCCGCGCTGCCCGAGGAATCGGTCATCAGCGCCATTACGCTGGCTGAGTTGTCCGTGGGGCCACATGTCGCGACGTCCGACCAGGACCGCGCGATCCGTCAGGCGCACCTCCAGCAGGCCGAATCGGATTTTGATGTTGTGGCTTTCGACGGTGGAGCGGCGCGCGCGTTCGGAGCGGTTGCCGCTTCGTTGCGGGCGTCCGGTCGTGAGCCGGCCGCACGCGCGTATGACGCATTGATCGCGGCCACTGCCATCAACCACGGCCTGCCCCTTTACACCTGCAATCCATCCGATTTCGAGGGGATCACTGGGTTGGATGTGCGCGCGGTGCCGCACCCTGACCCGTAGCGCTGGCCAGCGCCGCAGAAGGGCCGCGCAGCCGCAGTCGTTGGAAGCCGCAAATTCCCGGGCCACCTCGTGCCCGCCGCCGCGGCACAACTTTACCGAGCGGCCCCGAATCCGTTCGGAGCGGCCAGCTTTCGAGCTATACGACCCACACATGTCCACGCGGATGCGCGAGGAGGCCCACATCGGCAGGCACTCCACCGCGCTGGAATCGCCGGAGGGATTCGGCCCTCGCGCCGAGGCGCAGCGCTGATCCGGCCCGGATCCCGGAAAACGGGAGTGGCCGGCGGGTGACGGGCAGATAATCCTCCTCTGCAACCTCGCGAAGGAGACGCCGTGCCGTCGATCCCGACTCAGCCACCCTCGACCGACGTCTACGTTCTGCACGGCCAGTTCCCAACGCTGACGGTCAGCCGCATCGCGGCCGTCACGGGCAAAACAACGGCGCTAGGACAGGGCTACTGGGATTGGCAGATCGCCGCCGACGGCCTGGGCAACGTCTACGTCCAAGACACCGCCGCGGTATATCGAATCGACACCGCCGGCGGCAAGACGAAGGTCTACGGTACGAGTGACCGACAAGGCCCGTGGCGGCTGGCCGGCGATTGGGTCGGCAACCTGTATGTGGCAGGACACTTTCCGAGCGGCTGGGTGCGCAAGGTACCGGCAGACGGCACACCGTCGGCGGTCATCTGGACAGGCAACAACCTTCCCTGGGACATCGCCGTCGACGGCCACCAGAACCTTTACATCGCGACCTCGCCTCCCCTGACCATCACGAGGCTCTCCGCTGCCGGGACGCAAACCGTTGTCGCCGGCCCCTTCCCCAACATCGCCACCTTCTGGCCCGGTACCTCGGTCGGTGTCGACGCTCAAGGGAGCAACGTCTACATCGGGGGCGTGAACTTCCACCCGGATCAGACCTTCGACACCTTCCTCGTCAAAACTCCGACCAACGGCGCCCCGAGCACCACGTTCGACGCCAGCCCGACGGCCCCGGCCAATCTCGCGGCCGACGATCACGGCTACCTGTACTTCACCGACTCCCTCGGTGACGACGGGGTCGTGATGGCGGACACCAATTCCGGTCAACAGGTGAGGATCTTCGACGGAGGCAACCCCAACAGCATCGCCGTGCGGCCGGTGCGTGCCCACCGCTTCACGGTTGCGGACCTGGTTGGCAAACTGTTCGGAGCCGCAGCGGCAGACGGCAACGGCTGGCCGCTGATCGGTGATCACTTCGTCCCGATTCCTCCGCGGTCACCGGAACTCGCCGCTCTTCTGCAGGTGGCAGTCCGCAATCGCGGACGGGCGGTGCACAACCCCGAGTTGGCCCAACGCGTGCGCAACGCCGGCACACCCGAAAGCGAGTGATGACCGTGAAAACACTTGGGCGACAGACAATAGCGGTCGCAGCGCTCGCCGTGGTGGCGCCGGCGCCCGTCGCGCACGCCGACGATTACTACCACTTCCAGTCGCCGTCGGGAAACATCTCCTGCGACATGGCGGCCTTCTCCGGCACAGCGCCGGAGGTGGCATGCGAAATCGTCGAGCGTACCTGGACCGCCCCACCGCGTCCGCAGGACTGCGACGCCGGGTGGGGCGACCGCATCGGCTTGATTCAGGGCAGTCCACCCGGGTTGGGCTGCCACTCCGACACCACTCGAGGGACGGACCTGCCGACCCTCGCCTACGGCTCCAGCCGGTCCCTGGCCTCATTGACGTGCATCAGCGCCCCCAACGGCATCACCTGCACCGACACCAGCACCGGGCATTTCTTCCGGATTTCCCGCGAGTCCTACGAACTCGGATAGCCGTCCATCTCACCGAGTGACACCTGCCAACTAGGCCGCAAACGGCGTTCCCTATCGTGACGACATGAGCACCGTCGCTGAAGCCGACCGGGTCGCCGACCTGGCCCGGCAGGTCGTGGCCGACCACGACCCCAAGAAGGTTCCGATTCCGGAGTTCCTCGGCGCCTGTTACGACGCCGGGCTGTCCTGGATCCACTTCCCCGAAGGCCTCGGCGGCCGGGGGCTGTCCCGCGGTTTGCAGGCGGTGGCCGACGGGATCCTGCAGGGCGCCGGCGGACCGGTCCCCCTCGGCTTGAACCCGATGGGCTACGGCATGGCCGCGCCGACCGTACGGGAGCACGCCCAGAGCGACGACCTGAAGAAGGAACTGCTGCGCCCGCTGGCCACCACCGAACACATCTGGTGCCAGCTGTTCTCCGAGCCGGGCGCAGGCTCGGATGTCGCCGGCCTGGCCACCTCGGCGGTGCAAGACGGTGACGACTGGGTGATCAACGGTCAGAAGGTGTGGACGAGCCTGGCCCACCGCGCCCGCTGGGGTCTGCTGCTGGCCCGCTCGAACCCGGACGCGCCCAAGCACAAGGGCCTGACCTACTTCGTCCTCGACATGCACGCCCCCGGCGTGGAGACCCGGCCGTTGCGTCAGCTGACCGGACAGGCCGAGTTCAACGAGGTCTACATCACCGACGTCCGCATCCCCGACACCCATCGCCTCGGCGCGATCGGTGACGGCTGGCGGGTGGCGATGACCACCCTGATGAACGAGCGCAGCGCGCTGGGCGCCAGCGGCAGCCGCCGCGGCGGCGGCACCATCTCCGAGGCCGTGTCGCTGTGGGCATCGCGGCCCGATCTGCAGACGCCGGTGTCGCGGGATCGGCTCACCCAGCTGTGGTTGCGCTCGGAGGCCCAGCGGCTCACCAGTGAGAGGTCGCGCGCGTCGGCCACCGTCGGCGGCCCCGGCCCCGAGGGGTCGATCGGCAAGATGGTCGGCGCCGAACTCAACCAGCGCATCTACGAGTGGTGCATGGACTTCCTTGGGCCGGAGGGCATTCTGTATCACGGGTACGCCATGACCGGCGCACACCGCGACGGTGACTGGCGTGGCCCGATCCAGCAGCGTTTCCTGCGCAGCCGCGCCAACACCATCGAGGGCGGCACCTCAGAGGTGATGCGCAACATCCTCGGCGAGCGGGTCCTGGGCCTGCCCGGAGACCTGCGTGCCGATTCGGGCATGCCGTGGAAGGAGATCCCGCGTGGCTAGTGCTGAGTTCGCGTTCACCGAGGAGCAGCAGCAGCTGCGCACTGCCGTGCACAAGTTCTGCGCGGACAACTTCGACGAGCAGACCGTGCGGCGCCTGATGGAGTCCGAGGTGACCTTCGACCCAAAGGTGTGGCACCGGTTGGGATCCGAACTCGGCGTCCTCGGGCTGTCGGTTCCCGAGGCCGACGGCGGCGTCGGCGGCTCCCTGGTCGACCAGGCCGTCGCCGTCGAGGAGTTCGGCGCCACACTGGCCTGCGGACCGCTGTTCGGCACCGTCTTCCTCGCCATCCCGGCGCTGGTGGCCTGCCCCTCGGGTCCGGCCCGCGACGAGCTGCTCGCCGAGTTGGTCGAGGGCACCAAGACCGCCGCGTTCGCCGTCGCCGACCAGGCCGGGGCGTTCGATCCGTCGGCCGTGACGGTGACCGCCAACGACGACACCGTCACCGGCACCGTCCAGCGGGTGGTCGACGCGGGTGCTGCCGACGAGATCCTGGTCGCTGCAACGACTTCAGCCGGCATCGGTCTGTACGCCGTGGATGCCTCAGCGTCGGGTGTGACACGCACCCCGCTGGTCACCATGGACCTCACCCGCCCGCAGGCCATCGTCGAGTTCACCGACGCCCCCGCCCGGTTGTTGGCCGGCCCGCAGGAGGCCGAGCGGGTGATCAACCATGCGCTGCACGTCGGTTCGGCGCTGTTGGCCGTCGAGCAGGTTGGCGCTGCCCAGCACCTGCTGGACCTGTCCGTCGAGTACGCGAAGTCGCGCCTGCAGTTCGGGCGGCAGATCGGCTCGTTCCAGGCGGTCAAGCACAAGCTGGCCGACATGCTGGTCGACCTCGAGCACGCCCGGTCGACGGCCTATCACGCGGCGTGGGCGATCAGCGAGGCCTCTGACGACCCGGCACTGGCGGCCAGCATCGCTCAGGCGACCGCCTCGGCCGCGTTCAGCCGGATCGCCGCCGACACTATCCAGGTGCACGGAGGTATCGGGTTCACCTGGGAACACCAGGCGCACTTGTACTTCAAGCGTGCCGCCACCGACGCCGCGCTGCTGGGCACCGCCGAACAGCACCGGTCGCGGGTGGCCGACATGGTCCTGGACACCGCGGTGGCCGATGCCGACGCGGCGCGGGTGGCGACGGGGTTCCCGGCCTGACCGCGGTGGCGGCCCGCATGGAGATGGTCGCTACCGCGCCCGCACGGATGGGGCCCGGCGACATCGGTGACTGGGCCGCCCGCGCGGAACGCATCGGCTACGACACGATCCACATCTCCGAGACCATTCACGACCCGTTCACGGTCGCGGCGTTCGCCCTGCAGCGCACGACGCGTCTGACCGTTCGGACCAGCATGGTGGTCGCGTTCCCGCGTAGTCCCATGATCACCGCTTATGCCGCATGGGATTTGGCGAAGTACTCCGGGGGCCGCTTCCAACTCGGGATCGCCTCTCAGGTGCGGGGCAACATCGTCGGACGGTTCTCGACCGAGTGGTCCGAGCCGGTGGCCCGCCTGGGCGACTACATCGGCGCGTTGCGGGCGATCTTCCACTCCTTCCAAACCGGGGCGGACCTGGACTACACCGGTCCGCATTACCGGTTCGATCGGCTTCAGCCGTACTTCAATCCTGGCCCGCTGGAGCATCCCGCACCGCAGATCTGGACCGGTGCGGTGAACACCCGGATGTGCATCATGGCAGGCGAATTGGCGGACGGCTTCGTGTGCCACCCAACCACGTCCCACCCGGTGGTGCTGCGGGCGCACACTCTGCCTGCCCTGGCCGAGGGCGCATCCCGCGCCGTCCGGGACAGGCCGCTGGCCGTGATCGCCAACCCACAGCCGATGATGGCGCCTACCCGCGAGGGAGTCGAGGCATTACGGGAGGCGCGACGTTCGGAGTTGGCGTTCCTCTACAGCACACCGGCCTATCGTCGGCAGCTGGAGTACTTCGGCCTTGGGGATGTCGGACAAGCGCTCAGTGCGATGGCCAAGAACGGCCAGTGGGACGACTTGGCTCATCACCTCACCGACGACGTGATGAATCATATTGTCCCGCAGGGTACCTACGACGACATCGGCGACGTGCTGGCCGAGTGGTACTCAGGATTGTGCACCGGGATGACACTCCAGCTTCCCGCCGACGAGCGCGACGACGAACAACTCGCCGGGCTCATCGACAGGTGTCACCAGATCGCAGCCTGCGGAGTCGCCTGACCCGTCAGTGCTCTCCCCACATGTTCCAGGACGTGATCTCTTCCACCGGTGGCCGGTTGGCCGGCTTGAAGTCGGTGCCGATGGTGTAGGCGACTGGGAACAGCGCCACCTGGGTGACGGTGTCGGGAATGCCGAGCAGCTCGGCGACCTCGCGCTCCTTAGCCAAATGCAGTGTGGTCCAGACTGATCCGAGCCCGCGAGATCGCAGCGCCAGCAGGAAGCTCCACGCGGCGGGAAGGATCGACCCCCAGGCCGAGGCGGCGGCCACCAGCGGTAGATCCTCCATCCGCCTCTCGATGCACGGGATGACGTAAACGGGGACATCGGCCAGCGTGGACGTCAACGCCGTCGCACTCTCGTAGACCCGCCGCGCCTGAGGCTCCTTCGCGGTATTGGCCTTGTGCGCCAAGTACTCCGCGCCGACGCTGTTGTAGATTTCGGCGATCGCCGCCCGCTTGTCGGCATCGGTCACAACCACCCAACGCCAGTCCTGGCTGTCCCCTCCGGTCGGCGCCTGAACCGCCAGCCGCAGGCACTCGAGGATGACCTCGCGCTCCACCGGCCTGGTCAGGTCAAGTCGCTTGCGCACCGCGCGGGTGGTCGACAGCAGTTCGTCTACCGATGAGATCTCCATCGGCCGTGTCTATCACGGCCAGCGGAATCGTTTGATGTAGGCCTGCTCGTCCCAAGTCGAGAGGAACGCCGCGGCGGCCTCGTAGCCGCGGGCGTACAGCGCGTCGATCTCAGCGCGGGAGATGCCGAAGTCGAGCACGCCGACCTTGGTCGAGTCGACTCGGATGGTCCGGGCGCTGACCCACGGCTGGTTGAGGTAGGCCTGGTCGCGGCCGACGAGGACGGTGGTGATGACGTCCTCGAGCAGGCTGGGGCCGCCGAACAGCTGCAACGGCGCCAGCGCGGGTATGACCTTGTCGTTGTTCTCGGGCAGGTTCGGCAGCAGCGTCACCCCGAGGGTCGGCCACCGCGGCTTCTTGCCGTCGAGGCGGTCCAGGGAGTCGATCGGATAGTTCGACAGCAGACCGCCGTCAACCAGCCTCGACTTTCGGCCGGCCGCACTGGTCAGGGGGACCGTTTTGAAGACGAACGGGATGGACATCGACGCCCGCACCGCGTCGGCGACCAGCTGCTCGTCGGGATCCAGGCCGTACACCCGCCGGTAGTCCCAGGGCAGCCGGACCAGCTGGCCGGCGGTCACATCGGCAGCCGTCACCACCAGCCGGTAGCGGCGCTCCTCGGGAAGTTGGTCGTCGTCGAGCTTCAGGTCGCCGAAGGTCCGCACACCCAGGCTCGCCAATTGATCGGCGACGAAGGTGCGGGCGTAGTCGCCCTGGTAGACACCGCTGCCCTGCAGGATCGCCCACGCCGGCCCCAGCAGGGGCACGCTCTCGATCGGGCCGCGGTCGGTGAACTTGCGGTAGTCGATGCTGAGCGCGAGGTCGCGGATGTCCTGCGGGGTCATCTGGGCGTCCTTGGCCGCGGCCGCCACCAGTGCGCCGACGATGGAACCGGCTGAGGAGCCGGCCACGCGGTAGGCGCGGTATCCGGCCTCCATGAGTCTGACGACGGCCCCGACCAGGCCGATGCCCTTGACGCCGCCGCCGGCCAAGACCAGATCGATCGGTTTGGTCACCAGCTCAGGCATTCGGTTCCCCCTCTGCCACGACAATCACTTTCGAGTGTCCTCGGCCCTACCGACAGAGTAGGGAACACGACGATCAATTGCTGCCAACCCTCGTTCAACTGCTGCCATCGGAACTAAACGGCTCGCTATCCCGTGTTGTGAAGGTCAGGCCAGGCACCGAGAAAGGTCGCCGGCCGATCGAGGAAGAGGGAATGAAAGTGAAGAAGTTCGGAGTCGCCACCGCCATCGCCAGCGGACTGATCGCAGCCGTCCTGAGCATTGCCGCGCCGGCACAGGCTGATCTGGGCCACAACACGTGGGTCAACCAGATCGGGCCGACCGCGACCGCGCCTCAGGTCGACACGAGTGTGCACGGGAGCCGTTGATCGGCCGCACCGTCACGAAGAGGGGCACCCCGGCTGGGGTGCCCTTCTTTCGTTCAGGCCGTGATCACCCGCGGTGATGCCACTGGTGGTGGTGATGGGCCGGGGTGCCCGGGCCGTCGTTGCGTTCTTGGCTCGGGAACGCCGAGTGGTGGCTCGGCTGGCTCATGTGCGGGCCGGTGTCCGGGCTGCCGGTGGCGGCATTGCTGACCCCGGCGGCGCCGATGGCGAACAACGCGGGGGCGGCGGTCAGCATCGCGCCGGCGGCCAGTCGCTTGATCCAGATGTTGGTGGTCATGTCGGTTCTCCTTTGGTGAGGTTCTTCAGCTCGTTCGCTGTTGATACAAGATTCGCTGACCAGGGCTTTCCACTCATCGGGCAAACTATTGAAGCCGTTGATGGCGCCTTTGTCCCCCAAACAGGGGACAAAGCGTGTCCACCGATTGGGGGACACGCTGAACTCAGGCCAGAATGGTGTCGATCGCGCGGTAGATGCGCTGCTCACTCACCGGGCGCGGCGTGCCCAGTTGTTGAGCCCACAGGCTGACGCGCAACTCCTCGATCATCCGGGCGATGTCGCGGACGTCATCGGCGGCCGCCCGGCTCGGTGAAAGTGCTTGCAGCACTTCGTTGTAAGCGTCTTGGACGTCGTGAACCCGGTCCATCCGCTCCCGGTCGGCACCCAGGCCCTGCGGCAGCCGCTCGAGGCGTCGGCCGATGGCCGTGA
>CAVXWQ010000075.1:0-32118 GCA_963765445.1 uncultured Actinomycetota bacterium | reverse complement strand
CACCAACAAACAAAATGGTGAATAGGAAACATTGCCTCGCAACCACAACCCCACAGCAGACACACCTCTGCACCCCACCACCAAACACAACTCCCACACCACACGTGTGGACAAGAGTTACGGCGGCCATAGCGGCAGGGAAACGCCCGGACCCATCCCGAACCCGGAAGCTAAGCCTGCCAGCGCCGATGATACTACCCAACCCGGGTGGAAAAGTAGGACACCGCCGAACACAAATTACGGAAACGCCCCCCGAGAAATCGGGGGGCGTTTCTCATTTCTCAATCGAATAGCGTCAGATTCGCCGGCTTGCGGCTTTTCTCCAATGCCAGCAGTGTGCGCTTGCGTTCAATTCCGCCGCCATATCCGGTCAATCCACCGGTGGAGCCGATCACCCGATGGCACGGGACGATGATGCCGATCGGATTTCGCCCATTCGCCAATCCCACCGCGCGGGACGCGCCCGGCGATCCGATTTGTTCGGCAATTTCGCCGTATGACCGAGTTTCGCCATAGGGAATTGTGCGCAGGGCCTTCCACACTTTTCGCTGGAATTCGGTCCCCATCAGTTCGAGTTCGACGTCGAATTCGGTCAGCTCGCCGGCGAAATAGGCGGCCAATTGTTCGACGGCTTCCGGGAACGCCTGATCGTCGGCGGTCAGCCAACTCGAGCGGTCCGGCTCGTGGGTCTGGTCGACCATTCGCAGGTGCATCAACGCCGACCCGATGCCGGCCAATGTCAGCGGGCCCACCGGGCTGTCCACGATTCGGTATCGCAGTGTGGTCGTCACATCGTCTCCTTCGGTGGCCAGTGATTCACGGAATGGTCCAGGGTGGTCCACAGGTGCTGCACCGCATACGACCGCCACGGCCGCCATCGCGCGCTGTGGGCGGCCAGGGCGCCGGCGTCGCCGGGCAGTCCCGCCTGCTCGGCGGCGACGCGCACGCCCAGGTCGGTGGCGGGGAAGGCATCGGGATCGCCCAACCCCCGCATCGCGACGATCTCGGCGGTCCACGGCCCGATTCCGGGCAGGGCCAGCAGCTGGGCGCGGGCCCGTTCCCAGTCGCAGCCGGGATCGAGCACCACCTCGCCGCCGGCCAGGGCCGCGACGAGGGCGGTCAGCGAGCGCCGGCGTGCGCCGGGAACGGCGAGGTGCGCGGGGTCGATGTCGGCGAGCTGTCCGACGGTGGGAAAGGTATGGGTCAGACCGCCCGCGGGATCGCTCACCGCGGTGCCGTACGCGCTGACCAGACGACCGGCATGGGTGCGGGCGGCCTTCGTCGACACCTGCTGGCCCAGCACCGTCCGCACGGCCAACTCCTGCTCGTCGACCGTGCGGGGAATCCGCTGTCCGGGAGCCTTGGCGACCACCGCCCGAAGATCGGCATCCGAGCTCAACGCCTCGATGACGGCCTCCGGGTCGGCGTCGAGGTCCAGCAGCCGCCGGCACCGGGCGATCGCCGTGGCCAGATCGCGGACGTTCTCCAGCACCAGCGTGCAGCTGACGTGGTCGGGCCGGGGGGTCAGGCTGACGATGCCGTACCCCGACGGCAGGCTCAGAGTGCGTCGATACGCGCCGTCCCGGATCTCCTCGCATCCCGGCACGGCAGTGGCCGCCAGGTGACCGAAGACGCCCTCGTACGCGAACGGCGTGCGCACCGGCAAGCGCAGCGGTCAGCGTCTGGCCGCCCGGTGCGGGATCATGCCATTGCCGCTGAGAGGCCTTGTGGCGCAACGCTGTCGGCGTGGTATCGCAGGCGGACCTGATGGTGTCGTTGAACTGCCGGATGCTGGCGAACCCGGCGGCGAAGGCGATGTCGCTGAACGGCAGGTCGGTGGTCTCGATGAGCACCCGGGCGGTCTGCACGCGCTGCGCCCGCGCCAACGCCAGCGGCCCGGCGCCCACCTCGGCCTGCAGCATGCGCTCGAGCTGGCGGGTGGTGTAGCCCACCCGGGCCGCCAGGCCGAGGACGCCGTCGCGGTCGACGACGCCGTCGGTGATGAGCCGCATCGCGCGGGCCACCGCGTCGCCCCGGGCGTTCCATTCGGGTGACCCCGGCGAGGCGTCCGGGCGGCAGCGTTTGCAGGCCCGGAAGCCGGCTCGCTGCGCGGCGGCCGCGCTGGGGTAGAACCGCACGTTGCGGGCCAGCGGCAGCCGCACGGGGCAGCTGGGCCGGCAGTAGATGCCGGTGGTCAGCACCGCGGTGACGAACCAGCCGTCGAACCGGGAGTCCTTGGACTGGACGGCCCGGTAGCAGCGGTCGAAATCGTCGTGCATACCTCGACCCTTACACGCCGGCACCGACAGCACTAGCGGAAAACCGACATGGTGGTCCGGCGCTAGACGATGAGAAGCCAGACGGCGATGTAATGGCAGGCGGCCGCGGCTGCGGTGAAGGCGTGAAAGAACTCGTGGTGGCCGAACGACTCCGGCCAGGGGTTGGGCCAGCGGAGCCCGTAGAGGATGGCGCCGATGTTGTAGAGCACGCCGCCGGCGACGAGCAGGGCGACGACGGTCAGACCCGCGCCGTGCAGCAGAGTCCCGGCGAACCAGATCGCGGCATAGCCCAGCAGCAGGTAGAGCGGTACGCCGACCCACCGGGGTGCCGACGGCCAGATCATCTTCAGTGCGATTCCTGCCGCGGCGCCGGCACACACGATCGTCAGGACCTGTGCCCCGATGCGCGGCGGCATCGCCAGTAGCGCGAACGGGGTGTAGCTGCCGACGATGAAGATGAAGATCACCGAGTGGTCGGTGCGTTTCATCCATTTCTCGGCGGCGGGCGAGCGCCACCGTCTTGAGGTGGTAGGTGGCGCTCACGCCGAACATGGCAACGATGGTGGCGGTGTAGATCAGGGTGGCCCATCCGGCCCTCGGTGACGCCGCGATGAAGGCGACCGGCACCAGGGCCGCGCCGGCAACGACCGCGATGGCCGCCGAGCACAGGTGAATCCAGCCGCGCGCCCGCGGTGTTCCGAGGAACTCGGTGACGGTGTCAGCGAGGACCTGCGGCAGATCGTCGTCTCGCGCATGCCGGGTCGCTCGGTACGAACGTCACGTCGAGCGCATCGCCGATTCGCAGCCGTTCAGGATCTCTCCCCGTTCCCGATGTCTCGCCCGGCCCCGAAGTCGAGGGTACAGACGTAGCCCCGCACCGCGCCTGCGCCCACGCTGGGAGCGCAATGGCTAAGATCCCAGGCGTGGCCGACCTGGTGCAGCGCTATCTGGACCAGATCGTCGCGGAGTACGCCGGAGTCACCGACGGCGCGCTGGCCGACTACATCCCCGAGCTCACCGAGGTCGACCCGTCGGGTTTCGGGCTCACGCTGTCGTCGTCTGACGGCTTTCTCTACGAATCCGGCGACGCCCGAACCGAATTCACCATCCAGTCCATCTCCAAGCCGTTCACCTACGCGCTGGCGCTCGATCAGGTGGGGGAGGACGCCGTCGACGCCAAGATCGGCGTGGAACCCTCCGGTGAGGCGTTCAACGAAATCAGCGTCGACGACAAAACCAAGACGCCGAAGAACCCGATGATCAACGCCGGGGCGATCGCCGCGGTCGCCTTGGTGCCCGGCGCGACTCCCGACGAGCGGTTCGCCAAGATTCGCGACTTCTACTCGGCCTGCGCGGGCCGCCCGCTCGAACTCGACGAGGACGTCTACCGCTCCGAGAAGGCCACCGGCAGCCGCAACCGCGCGATCGCTTACATGCTCGACAGTTTCGGTGTGCTCGCCGACGACCCCGACGACGTGCTCGACGTCTACTTCCGGCAGTGCTCGCTGCGGGTGACGAGCGCCGACCTGGCCCGGATGGGCGCGACCCTGGCCCGCGGCGGCGTCAACCCGCAGACCGGCAGGCGGGTGACCAGCACCCGGGTGGTGCAGCGCACGTTGTCGGTGATGGTGACCTGCGGGATGTACAACGCCGCCGGCGACTGGGTCAGCGCGGTGGGATTGCCGGCCAAGAGCGGGGTCGGCGGCGGCATCGTGGCGGTGCTGCCCGGCCAGCTCGGCATCGGGGTGTACTCGCCGCTGCTGGACGCCCGGGGCAACAGCGTGCGCGGAGTTCTGGTGTGCCGCAGTCTCTCCGAGCGACTGGGCCTGCACTTCCTGACCGTCGGCCGCGAATCGCGCTCGACCATCCGCGCCATCTACGAACCGGTCGAACGCGTCCGCGTCTACGAACTGCACGGCGACCTGATGTTCGCCGGCGCCGAGCGGGTCGCGCGGATCGTGGACCGGGAGGCCGACGAGTTCGACGTGGCGATCGTCGACGTCACCCGTATCGACACCATCAACGACGCCGCCCGCGCGCTGCTGGCCGGAATGAGCGCGGCGCTGCGCGAGGCCGGCAAACAGGGCTTGGTCGTCGACCCGGACCGGATCGTCATCCGGCCCGATCGGGGCTACGACGACGTCGTGTTCACCACCATCGAGGACGCGCAGGCCACCGCCGAAAGAGTGTTGCGCGCCAATCCGATTCGCTAACGCGGCCGCGCCAGGGTGGCCAACTGGGTGGGCTGCTCGTAGCCGCGCAGCGTCACCGTCTCGGCCAGCTTCCAGCAGTGGCGCTCGTCGGGGTCGGCGGCCTCGACCGTGCTGGCCGAGGCCAGCACCCGCACCGGCCGGGACTTGGCCAGCTCGGAGAGCCGGGCCGCCTCGTTGACCGGTTCACCGATCACCGTGTACTCGAACCGCTCGTAGGCCCCGACATTGCCGGCGACCACCTGGCCCGCCGCCACCCCGATCCCGGCGGGGCACTCGGGCACCTCACGCTCCAGTCGTTCGAGGATCGTCCGAGCGGCCGCCAGCGCGTCGTCCTCGGGCTTGTCCAGAGTCACCGGCGCGCCGAAGATCGCCAGCGTCGCGTCGCCCTCGAACTTGTTCACCATCCCGCGGTGGCGGTCCACCTCTTCGACGATCACCGCGAAGAACCGGTTGAGCAGCTTGACGACGTCCTTGGGCGGCAGCGTGCTGACGAACTGCGTGGAGCCGACGACGTCGACGAAAATGACGGCGACATGGCGCTCTTCGCCGCCGAGCGTCGGGCGCTGCAACTCGGCGGCGGCGGCGACCTCCCGTCCGACGTGTCGGCCGAACAGGTCACGCACCCGCTCGCGCTCCCGCAGGCCGTCCACCATGGAGTTGAAACCGCGTTGCAGCTCACCGAGTTCGGTGCCGTCGAACACCACCAGATTGGCGTCGAGGTCGCCGTCCTCGACGCGTTTGAGCGCCGCCCGCACCACCCGCACCGGGGTTGCGGTGAGCCAGGCCAGAATCCACATCAGGAAGAAGCCGAACACCAGGGAGGCGATCGAGGTGATCAGGATGGCGACCTCGAGCTGGGTCTTGGTGAGGTTCTGCAGGATCAGCGAGAACATCGCCGTCAGGCCGATGCCGATCAGGGGCACACCCGAGCCCAGCATCCACACCGTCATGGTGCGGCCCATGATGCCCGGGGCCAGCCGGTGCGGTGGTGGGCCGGCGGCCAGCGCCATTGCGGCCACCGGCCGCAATGCGAACTCGGTGAACAGGTAGGCGCTGGTCGCCACCAGCACGCCGCAGAACCCGACGCCGAGCGCAATGCGCGGAATGAAGTCGGTGTCGTACATGCCGTAGAGGATGGTGAACGCCGCGGTGCCCACCGCCCAGAGCAGCAGCTGGGCGAGCGCGATACGCCACGGCGTGAAGAAGGCGTTGCGCTGGTCGGCGCGGGTCGGCGGCCGGCCGTCGATCGCCCAGCGCAGGTCGTTGACCGTGCGGGTGGTGATCCACCAGCTGCCGAACGCCAGCGCCGCGACGGCATAGGCGGGCGCCACGGCGAAGGTGAGCCACCGGGGCACGTCGTGGAACACGCTGGGCACCGGGAAGGCCACCGTCACCAGCAGCGTCGCCACCGCGACCCCGATGACGTTGACGGTCAGCATGAAGACCGTGACCAGGGTCTGGATCCGGACCCGCCGGCGGGCGGCGCTCTCGGTGACCTTGCCCAGCAACAGCGACCCGTAGGCCGGTGTGCTGGCCAGCCGACCGCTCTGCCTGGTGACCCGCTCCAGGACGCGGCCCAACCGCTGCGCAACGCTGGGGCTGGAACTCATGGTGGCGTCAGCCTAATTCGTCGGGCCCCGGACGCCCTAAGCTTGTCCGGTGCGCCTCGTGATAGCCCAGTGCACCGTCGACTACATCGGCCGGCTGACTGCCCATCTGCCTTCCGCGCGGCGGCTGCTGCTCGTCAAGGCTGACGGCTCGGTCAGCGTGCATGCCGACGACCGCGCCTACAAGCCGCTGAACTGGATGAGCCCGCCGTGCTGGCTCACCGAGACCGAGGCCGAGGACGGCCCGCATGCGGTGTGGGTGGTGGAGAACAAGGCCGGCGAGCAGCTGCGCATCACCCTGGAGGCCATCGAGCACGACTCCAGCCACGAACTCGGCGTCGATCCCGGCCTGGTCAAGGACGGCGTCGAAGCGCACTTGCAGGAACTGCTGGCCGAGCACATCGAGTTGCTCGGCGACGGCTACACCCTGGTGCGCCGGGAGTACATGACCGCGATCGGCCCGGTGGACATCCTGGCCCGCGACGAGCAGGGCCGGTCGGTGGCGGTGGAGATCAAGCGCCGCGGCGAGATCGACGGTGTCGAGCAGCTGACGCGGTATCTCGAGCTGCTCAACCGCGACAGCCTGCTGGCCCCGGTCGCCGGCGTCTTCGCGGCCCAGCAGATCAAGCCGCAAGCGCGCACGCTGGCCACCGATCGCGGGATTCGCTGTGTGACACTGGATTACGACAAGATGCGCGGCATGGACAGCGACGAGTTCCGGCTGTTCTGATGCCGCGCCGCAGACCGGAACGTCGGCAGGGGACCGGTCTGCCGCCGCTGCCGGCGCATCGCCGCATCGAGGCGGGCGCCGACGGGTTCGACTACGAAGTACGTCCGATCGCCGCGTCGCGGGCCGCCAAGAGCTATCGATGCCCGGGCTGTGATCACGAAATCCGTTCCGGCACAGCGCATGTGGTGGTCTGGCGGATCGACGACGGGGAGGCCGGGGTGGACGACCGCCGGCACTGGCACACGCCGTGCTGGGCCAACCGCGCGAAGCGCGGCCCGACCCGCAAATGGTCCTAGTGCGCGGCGGGCTCGACGAGCTCCACCAGGACACCGCCGGCGTCCTTGGGGTGGATGAAGTTGATCCGCGAATTGGCGGTGCCGCGCCGGGGCGCGTCGTAGACCAGCCGCACGCCCTGGCTGCGCAGCTCGTTCGCTGAGCGCGTCGAGGTCGCTGACCCGGTAGGCCATCTGCTGGATGCCGGGGCCGCGCTTGTCGATGAACTTGGCGATCGTCGAGTTCTCGTCGAGGGGAGCCATCAGCTGGATCTGCGCGCAGTCCGGGGACGCGCCGCGCAGCGACAGCATGGCCTCGCGAATGCCCTGGTCTTCGTTGATCTCCTCGTGCACCAGGATCATGCCGAGATGCTCGTGGTACCACTGGATGGCCGCGTCGAGATCCGGCACCGCGATACCGACATGGTCGACGGCGGTGACGAGCGCACTGGCCAGGACTGGACGGGCGTCAACTTGCTCGGCGGTCATAACGCAAAGGTAACCTAACGACATCGGATCCAAAACTGTTGGATTTGTGGATAGCCGCAGCGAAGCGGCTCGAAACGCCCCTGGAGGTAGTGATGACGACGTCTGTGATCGTTGCTGGAGCACGGACTCCCATCGGCAAGCTGATGGGTTCGCTCAAGGATTTCTCGGGCAGCGATCTGGGCGCTATCGCCATCAAGGGTGCTCTGGAGAAGGCCGGAGTGCCGGCCTCCCTGGTCGAGTACGTGATCATGGGCCAGGTGCTGACCGCGGGTGCGGGCCAGATGCCCGCCCGCCAGTCGGCGGTGTCCGCGGGCATCGGCTGGGACGTGCCGGCGCTGACCATCAACAAGATGTGCCTGTCCGGTATCGACTCCATCGCGCTGGCCGACCAGCTGATCCGCGCCGGTGAGTTCGACGTCGTCGTGGCCGGTGGCCAGGAGTCGATGACCAAGGCGCCCCACCTGCTGATGAACAGCCGGGAAGGCTACAAGTACGGCGACGTCACGGTGCTCGATCACATGGCCTACGACGGCCTGCACGACGTGTTCACCGACCAGCCGATGGGCGCGCTGACCGAGCAGCGCAACGATGCCGACAAGTTCACCCGGCTCGAGCAGGACGAGTTCGCCGCGGCCTCGCACCAGAAGGCCGCCGCGGCCTGGAAGGACGGCGTGTACGCCGACGAGGTCGTGCCGGTCTCGATCCCGCAGCGCAAGGGCGACCCGATCGAGTTCGCCGAGGACGAGGGCATCCGGGCCAACACCACGGCCGAGTCGCTGGGCGGTCTGAAGCCCGCGTTCCGCAAGGACGGCACCATCACCGCCGGTTCGGCCTCCCAGATTTCCGACGGCGGTTGCGCTGTCGTCGTGATGAACAAGGCCAAGGCCCAGGAGCTGGGGCTGAGCTGGTTGTGCGAGATCGGCGCCCACGGTGTGGTCGCCGGTCCCGATTCCACGCTGCAGTCCCAGCCGGCGAACGCCATCAAGAAGGCGGTCGCGCAAGGAGGGCATCTCGCCTCGACCAGCTCGATGTTCTCGAGATCAACGAGGCCTTCGCCGCGGTGGCGCTGGCCTCGACCCGCGAGCTCGGCGTGGACCCCGAGAAGGTCAACCGCAACGGCGGCGCCATCGCGGTCGGCCACCCGATCGGCATGTCCGGCGCGCGGATCACGCTGCATGCCGCGCTGGAGCTCGCCCGCCGCGGCTCGGGCTACGCGGTCGCCGCGCTGTGCGGTGCCGGTGGCCAGGGCGACGCACTGATCCTGCGGGCCGGCTAGAGGGAGCACCTGCAACGACGGCGCGTAGTAGCTGGGCTCGCGGTCCGGCACAATGGCGCCATGACGAGCACTTTCGACATCCGCAGCACCGCGGGACGGTTCCGGTTGGTCGCGCTGGCCGAAGCCGTGAGCTGGGTCGGGCTGCTGATCGGGATGTACTTCAAGTACCTGGGCAGCCCGCGCACCGAGATCGGGGTCAAGGTCTTCGGGATGGTCCACGGACTGGTCTTCATCGCGTTCGTGATCGCCGCCGTACTGGCCGGCATCGCCTACTCCTGGGGCGCCCGGACGTGGTTGCTGGCGTTGCTGGGCAGCATCGTGCCGCTGGGCAGTGTGATCTTCCTCATATGGGCCGATCGGAGCGCAAGAATTGGGGCCGCGAAGCGGGTCCCGACCTGGTGGATTCGGCACCCGCGCGGACGTGACAAACTTGAGGGCGTGACGCGTCCACGCCCCCCGATCTCGCCGGCACTGGCCGGTGCCGTCGACCTCTCCGGCCTCAAGCAACGAGCCGCCCAAACCGCATCGGGTGGCGCCGCCCCTGCCGGTGGTGTCGAGATCACCGAAGCCAACTTCGAAGCCGAGGTGCTGGTCCGCTCCAGCCAGCTTCCCGTCGTCGTGCTGCTGTGGTCCCCGCGCAGCGAGGTCTGTGTGCAGCTGGCCGACGCGTTCGCGGCTCTTGCCGCGGCCGACGAGGGCAAGTGGTCGCTGGCCACCGTCAACGTCGACGTCGTGCCCCGGGTCGCCCAGATGTTCGGCATCGAGGCGGTACCCACCGTCGTGGCGCTGGCCGGCGGTCAGCCGCTGGCCAGCTTCCAGGGCCCCCAGCCGCCCGATCAGTTGCGGCGCTGGGTGGACTCGCTGCTCGCGGCGACGTCCGGAAAGCTCGGCGGCGCAGAGGATTCCGAACCCGAGCAGGTCGACCCGGCGGTCGCCCAGGCGCGTGAGCACCTCGAGGCCGGCGATTTCGCGGCGGCTGCGGCGGCGTACCAGGCGATTCTGGACGCCGATCCGGGCCACGCCGAAGCCAAAGGCGCGCTGACCCAGATCACCTTCCTGGAGCGCGCCACCGCGCAACGTCCCGACGCCGTGGCGGCTGCTGCCGCCGCGCCCGACGACATCGAGGCGGCGTTGGCCGCGGCCGACGTCGAGATCCTCAATCAGGATGTGACGGCCGCCTTCGATCGGCTGATCGCGTTGGTGCGCAAGACATCCGGCGACGAGCGCACCGCGGTGCGCACCCGGCTGATCGAGCTGTTCGACTTGTTCGACCCTGCCGATCCGGACGTGATCAAGGGCCGGCGCAACCTGGCCAACGCGCTGTACTAGTCCGTCACAGGCAGATCTAGGCCGGTTCCAGCCAGATCGCCGACGTGGGCGGTAGCACCAGGGTCGCCGAGGCCGGCCGGCCGTGCCACGGGTCCTCGGTGGCCTCGACCGCGCCGAAGTTGCCCACCCCCGCGCCGTTGTAGATCGTCGCGTCGCTGTTGAGCACCTCGCGCCAGGTGCCTGCGTGCGGCAGGCCCAGGCGGTAGCGGGTGTGCTCGGCGCCGGAGAAGTTGAACACGCACGCCAGCACCGAGCCGTCGCTGCCGTAGCGCAGGAAGCTCAGCACGTTGTTGGCCGAATCGTTGGCGTCGATCCACGAGTAGCCCTCGGGCCGGGCTGTCCTGGCTCCACAGCGCGGGGCGGCTGCGGTAGATCTGGTTGACGTCGGCGACGAACTTCAACACCCCGCCGGAGTAGCTGTTCTCGTCGAGCTGATACCAGTCCAGGCCGCGTTCCTCGGACCACTCGGCGCGCTGGCCGAACTCCTGGCCCATGAACAGCAGCTGCTTGCCGGGGTGCGCCCACTGGTAGGCCAGCAGGCTGCGCAGCCCGGCGGCCTTGACGTGGTCGTTGCCGGGCATCCGGCCCCACAGCGTGCCCTTGCCGTGCACCACCTCGTCGTGGCTGATCGGCAGCACGTAGTTCTCGCTGAACGCGTACAGCATCGAGAACGTCATCTCGTGGTGGTGGTAGGTGCGATAGATCGGGTCGCGGCTGATGTAGTCCAGGGTGTCGTGCATCCAGCCCATGTTCCACTTCATCGAAAAGCCAAGGCCGCCAAGGTTGGTCGGGCGCGTGACGCCGGGCCACGAGGTGGACTCCTCGGCGATGGTGACGATGCCCGGTGCGGCCTTGTGCACCGTGGCGTTCATCTCCTGCAGGAACTGCACCGCCTCGAGGTTCTCCCGGCCGCCGTAGATGTTGGGCGTCCAGCCGCCCGCCGGGCGGGAGTAGTCCAGGTAGAGCATCGACGCCACGGCGTCGACCCGCAGGCCGTCGATGTGGAACTCCTGCAGCCAGTACAGCGCGTTGGCGACCAGGAAGTTGCGCACCTCGGGCCGGCCGAAGTCGAAAACGTAGGTGCCCCAGTCGAGTTGCTCACCACGGCGCGGGTCGGAGTGCTCGTAGAGGGCGGTGCCGTCGAACCGGCCCAGCGCCCAGCCGTCCTTCGGGAAGTGCGCGGGCACCCAGTCGACGATGACCCCGATGCCGGCCCGGTGCAGCGCGTCCACCAGGAACCGGAAGTCGTCGGGGGAGCCGAACCGCGACGTCGGCGCGTAGTACGACGTCACCTGGTAGCCCCACGACCCGCCGAACGGGTGCTCGGCGACCGGCAGCAACTCGACGTGGGTGAAGCCCTGGGCCGCAACGTAATCGGTGAGCTGCTCGGCGAGCTCGCGGTAGCTCAGCCCCGGCCGCCAGGAGCCGAGGTGGACCTCGTAGGTGCTCATCGGCTCGAACACCGGATTGCGGGTCGCCCGTTGGGCCATCCAGTCCGCGTCGTCCCAGGTGTAGTCCGACACCGTCACCTTCGACGCGGTCTGCGGCGGGACCTCGGTGGCGAAGGCGAACGGGTCGGCGCGGTCGGTGACCGAACCGTCGACGCCGTGCACGCGGAACTTGTAGAGGCCGTCGGTGGGGAAGCCCGGCCAGAACAGCTCCCAGACCCCCGAGGAGCCCAGCACGCGCATCGGTGCGTCGTTGCCGTCCCAGTGGTTGAACTCGCCGATCAGGTTGATGCCCTTGGCATTCGGTGCCCACACCGCGAACGAGACGCCCTCGACCACGCCGTCCGGCGGTGGTGAAGGAGCGCGGGTGGGCGCCGAGGATCTCCCACAGCCGTTCGTGGCGTCCCTCGGCGAACAGGTGCAGGTCCATCTCGCCCAGCGTGGGCAGGAACCGGTACCCGTCGGCCACGGTCTGCGTCACGCGGTTTGCCGTCCGCGCCCGGGTAGCTGACCTCGAGGCGGTAGTCGACGAGGTCGGTGAACGGCAGGGCGACGGCGAACAGGCCGGCGTCGACGTGGGTGAACGGATACCGCCGGCCGCCGACGATCGCCGCCACCTCGAGCGCGTGCGGGCGCAGCGCGCGGATCACGGTGTGGTCGTCGTACTCGTGCGCACCGAGAATGCCGTGCGGGTTGTGGTGCACCCCGGCCACCAGTCGGGCCAGATCACCGGGGTCCGGCGCCAGGTACGGGCTGGCGAGTTCTTCGGATCTCGTCATTTCTCCCCTAGGCTCCTCTCGTTCCCGTCATTCCCGCCAGAGCAGAGTCGCGCGCTGCTCGGCCGGAATCGCCGGCATGTTCAGGATGTGCGCGACCGCCCTGGCCGGCTCGAGGCGCACGTAGTTGGCCTGGCCCCATTGGTATTCCTCCCCGGTGATCTCGTCCCGAACCCAGAAGCGGTCATAGGGGTGCATACCCAAAGCGGCCATGTCCAGCCACAGGGTTCCCTCCTCGGCGCCGAACGGATTGAGGGTGACGACCACCAGCACCGTGTCGCCGGTGACCGGATCGGACTTGCTGTAGGCCAGCAGCGCGTCGTTGTCGATGTGGTGGACCGTGATGGTGCGCAGCTGGCACAACGCGGGATGGACGCGGCGGATTTCGTTGAGGCGCTTGAGGAACGGCTCCAGAGAGCGGCCCTCGGCCAGCGCCGCCTCGAAGTCGCGTGGCCGCAACTCGTACTTCTCGGAGTCCAGGTACTCCTCGCTGCCCTCGCGGACGGCGACGGTGCTCGAAGAGCTCGAAACCGGAGTAGACACCCCACGACGTGCCCATCGTGGCGGCCATCACGGCGCGGATCGCGAACATCCCCGGACCGCCGCTGCTGCAGGCTCTCGTGCAGGATGTCGGGGGTGTTGACGAACAGGTTGGGCCGCGCGTAGTCGGCGTGCTCGGCGATCTGGCGGCCGAACTCCTCGAGCTCCCACTTGGCGGTGCGCCAGGTGAAGTACGAATACGACTGCGTGAAGCCGAGTTTGGCCAGCCCGTAGAGCCGTGCCGGCCGGGTGAACGCCTCCGACAGGAACAGCACGTCCGGGTCGGCGCGACTTGACCTGGCTGATCAGCCAGGCCCAGAAGTTCGGCGGTTTGGTGTGCGGGTTGTCGACCCGGAAGATCTTGACGCCGTGGTCCATCCAGTGCCGCACGACCCGCAGCACCTCGTCGTACAGCCCGGCCGGATCGTTGTCGAAGTTCAGCGGATAGATGTCCTGGTACTTCTTCGGCGGGTTCTCCGCGTAGGCGATCGTCCCGTCCGGAAGCTCGGTGAACCACTGCCGGTGGTTCTTGGCCCACGGGTGGTCCGGCGCGCACTGCAACGCCAGGTCCAGCGCCACCTCCAGACCGTTCTCGCGGGCTGCGGCCACGAAGCGGTCGAAGTCCTCGATCGTCCCCAGGTCGGGATGCACCGCGTCGTGGCCGCCTTCGTCGCTGCCGATCGCCCACGGTGAGCCGACGTCGTCGGGCTCGGCGGTCACGGTGTTGTTGCGTCCCTTGCGGTGCACCTTGCCGATGGGGTGGATCGGCGGCAGATAGACCACGTTGAAGCCCATGGCGGCGACCCGCGGAAGCGCCGCCGCTGCCGTCGCGAACGTGCCGTGCACCGGGTGGCCCTCGGCGTCCCAGCCACCGGTTGATCGCGGGAACAACTCGTACCAGGCGCTGCAGCGGGCCAGCGGCCGGTCCACCCACACGCCGTAGGTGGCGCCGCGGGTCACCAGTTCGCGCAACGGGTACTGCGCCAGCAGGGCGGTGACCTCGTGGGACAGCGCCAGCGCCGCGCGGGTGACCGGGTCGCCCGGCTCACGCAGCGCCGCCGCGGCGTGCAGCAGGGGAGCGCGATGGTCGCGGGGAACGCCGGTGGCGGCGCGTTCCAGCAGCCGGGCACCCACCAGCAGGTCGTTGTTCAGCTCGGTCTCGCCCTGGCCGGCATCGAGTTTGGCCGTGACCGCGTGATGCCACGTCGTGATGGGGTCGCCCCACCCGTCGATCCGGAAGGTCCACAGCCCCACCCGGTCGGGCACGAACTGACCGTGGAACAGATCCGGGGTGCGGCCCGGCGACATCGGATACAGCTGCGGCTTGATCCGGCTGGCGGCGGCCGCCCCGGCGTCGGTCACCTCCTTGCCCTCCAGGGCCTTGACGCGGCGGGCCGGGCTCTGGCCGATCTGCGGGTAGGCCGGGCCGAGATAGCGGACGACCAGCGTCGCGGCCACCGCGTCATGGCCCTCACGCCACACCGACGCCGAGACCGGGACCACTTCCCCGACGACCGCTTTGGCCGGATAGGTGCCGCAGGACACAACGGGCGCGACGTCATCGATCTCGATACGACCGGGCACCCAACCACTCCCATTCATCAACTCGTTCGACGCGCGTGCCTTCTCGGGGTAACCGCATCGAGCTTTGTTCACACCGTAATGGCCTGACTCGGTGCGGGAGGAAGAAGCGCACGCGCCGGTGGCGCGCTCAGTAAGGTAAGGACCCGTGAAAGCCCTGCGTAGGTTCACGGTCCGTGCCCACCTCCCCGAGCGCCTGTCGGCGCTCGCCCGGTTGTCCACCAACTTGCGGTGGTCGTGGGACAAACCGACGCAGGATCTCTTCGCGGCGATCGACCCCGACCTGTGGGCGCAGGCGCACCAGGACCCCGTCGAGCTGCTGGGCGTCGTCGACCCCAAGCGGCTCGACGAGCTGGCCAAGGACCAGGCGTTCCTGGGCAGCCTGGACGCGCTGGCCGCCGATCTGGACGACTACCTCGCCCGGCCGATGTGGTACCAGGAGCAGGACCCGGCCGCCATGCCCACCGGCATCGCCTACTTCTCGATGGAGTTCGGCGTCGCCGAGGTGCTGCCCAATTATTCGGGCGGCCTCGGCATCCTGGCCGGCGACCACCTCAAGTCGGCCTCCGATCTGGGCCTGCCGCTGATCGCCGTCGGCCTGTACTACCGGTCCGGCTACTTCCGGCAGTCACTGACCGCCGACGGCTGGCAGAAGGAGAACTACCCGTCGCTGGACCCGCAGGGTCTTCCGCTGCGTCTGCTCACCGACAGCGCCGACGCGCCGGTGCTCGTCGAACTGGCCATGCCCGGGTCCACACAGCTCCGCGCCCGGGTGTGGGTGGCCCAGGTCGGCCGGGTCCCGCTGCTGCTGCTCGACTCCGACATCCCGGAGAACGAGCACGATCTGCGCAATGTCACCGACCGGCTCTACGGCGGCGACCAGGAGCACCGCATCAAACAGGAGCTGCTGGCCGGCGTGGGGGGGTGCGCGCCATCCGCGCGTTCACCGCCATCGAAGGCCTGCCCGCCCCGGATGTCTTCCACATGAACGAGGGCCACGCCGGCTTCCTCGGCGTGGAGCGCATCCGCGAGTTCATGGACGCCGAGAAACTCGACTTCGACACCGCGCTGACGGTGGTGCGCGCCAGCACGGTGTTCACCACCCACACGCCGGTGCCCGCGGGTATCGACCGGTTCCCGGTGGAGATGGTGCAGCGCTATCTCGGCGACGACGGCCCGGGCGGGCTGCTGCCGGGAGTGCCGGTGGAACGGGTCCTGGCCTTCGGCGCCGAGGACGACGCGACGAAGTTCAACATGGCGCACATGGGGCTGCGGCTCGGCGCAGCGCGCCAACGGGGTGTCGCTGCTGCACGGGCGGGTCAGCCGCGAGATGTTCGACGAGTTGTGGCCGGGCTTCGACCCGGCCGAGGTGCCGATCGGCTCGATCACCAACGGTGTGCACGGCCCGACCTGGGCGGCTCCGCAGTGGCTGCAGCTGGGCCGGGAGATGGCCGGTTCCACCGAGGCGTTGCGCGAGCCGCAGGTGTGGGAACGGCTGCAGGAGGTCGAGCCCGGCCACATCTGGTGGATCCGCTCGCAGCTGCGGGCCACTGCTGGTCGAGGACGTCCGGGCGCGGTTGCGCCGGTCGTGGCAGGAGCGCGGCGCCTCGGAGGCCGAATTAGGCTGGATCGCAACGGCTTTCGATCCCGACGTGCTGACCATCGGGTTCGCCCGCCGGGTTCCGACCTACAAGCGCCTGACGCTGATGCTGCGCGACCCCGAGCGCCTCGAGGCGCTGCTGCTCGATCCGGACAAGCCGCTGCAGCTCATCGTCGCGGGCAAGTCGCATCCGGCCGACGACGCCGGAAAGGCGCTCATCCAGCAGGTGGTCAAGTTCGCCGACCGCCCCGAGGTGCGCCACCGCATCGCCTTCCTGCCCGACTACGACATGTCGATGGCGCGGCGGCTGTACTGGGGTTGCGACGTCTGGCTCAACAACCCGCTGCGTCCGCTGGAGGCGTGCGGCACCTCCGGAATGAAGAGCGCGCTCAACGGCGGGCTGAACCTGTCCATCCGGGACGGCTGGTGGGACGAGTGGTACGACGGCGAAAACGGTTGGGAGATACCGACTGCCGACGGTCTGGCCGATGAAGGCCGCCGCGACGACCTGGAGGCCGCGGCGCTCTACGACCTGCTCGAGCAATCCGTGGGGCCCGAAGTTCTACGACCGCGACGGCACGGGCGTGCCGACCCGCTGGGTCGAGATGGTCCGCCACACCCTGCAGTCGCTGGGCCCCAAGGTGCTGGCGTCGCGGATGGTGCGCGACTACACCGAGAAGTACTACGCGCCTGCCGCGCAGTCGCTGCGCCGAACCGTCCAGCCGATCGACGGCCTGCCGTTCGGCGCCGCGCGCGAACTGACCGCCTACCGCCTGCGGGCGCGCGAGGCCTGGCCGAAGATCGCCATCTCCGACGTCGACAGCACCGGCCTGCCCGACACCCCGCTGCTGGGCTCGGAGCTGACGCTGACCGCAGCCGTGCAGCTGGCCGGCCTCAAGCCCGACGAGGTCGCGGTGCAGGCTGTCCTGGGCCGGGTCGACGCCGCCGATGTCTTGCAGCACCCGACGTGCGTGGACGATGGTGCACACCGGGTCCGGCGACGGCGGCACCGAGATCTTCTCCACCACGACGCCGCTTCCGGTGGCCGGATCCGTCGGCTACACCGTGCGGGTGTTGCCGCACCACCCGCTGTTGGCCGGGGACACCGAGCTGGGCCTCGTCACGCTCGCGTGAGCCGCATCCTGGAGGTCGCGGTCGGCGGCGGCCCGTACGCGTTGGCGGCGGGCTCCGACGGTGCGATGTGGGTGACCCTGGTGCACGGCGGCGAGATCGCCCGCGTGACCGCCGACGGTGGCCTTCGCGTCTATCCGGTTGCGCCCGAATCCAAGCCGTCGATCATCGTGGCCGGGCCGGACGGTGCGCTCGTGGTTCACCCGTGCCGGTGATGACCGCATCGGGCGGATCGACACCGACGGCGAACAGCAAGCTTTCGAATTGGCAAGCGGCAGTGCGCCATTCGGTCTCACGGCGGGTCCGGACGGGGCGTTGTGGTTCACCGCGACGGTCTCGGGTGTGGTCGGCCGGATCACCCCGGACGGTGAGATCACCGAGGTGGCCGTCCCGGGCGGCAGGCCGTCGATGATCACCGCCGGCCCCGATGGCGCGTTGTGGTTCACGCTGAACGCGGCCAATGCCGTCGGCAGGCTCGAGCCGTCGGGCGCGCTGACGGTGCGGCAGGTGCCGACGCCGGGCGCCGGTCCGGTCGGGATCGCGGCGACCCATGACGACGCCGTCTGGTTCACCGAGATTCTCGCCGACAAGCTCGGCCGCATCCCGACCGACGACGCCATCCAGGAACTCGACCTGCCCGGCAAGCCGCACGCGGTGGTCGCCGATCCGACCGGCGGCGTGTGGGTGAGCCTGTGGGGCGCCGATCAAGTGGCCCAGGTCAGCGCGGACGGCGAGGTGGTCACCATCGACCTGCCCGCGGGCAGCGAACCGCACGGCCTGGCCATCGCTGCAGACGGCGCGCTCTGGGTGGCTCTCGAAGCCGGCTACGTCCTGCGGCTGCCCACCGCCTGACAAATTTCAGTCGGTTTCGCGACCCCACTGAGTGCCGGTAACACGGCGCTGTAAGTTCCGATAAACGCCGGAAGGGAGTCCGTAGTGCGCCGTCATCACCTTGCCTTCGCGGCCACGTGCATCTTGATCGGTGCACTGGGCGGCGCTCCGGCTGCCGGTGCCGACCCAGATCCGGCGGCTCCCGACGCCGCCCAGCCGGTCGCGGCCGAGGCTGCCGCCCCGCCGGTCGACGACGGCAGGGTCGAGTCCACCCCGCCGGCCACCACCAAGTCGCCCGACGGCTGGACGCTGACGATCTCGGCCAAGGACGAGGTCCAGATGCCCGCGGCCCCGCTGACCACGGCGATCTCGTCGCGGGAGTACATCGTGGGCGGTGTGTACAACGGCGCGCTCAGCGGCGATGGCGGCTCCCCGAAGGGTGTGTTCGAGGTCGGCTACCAGATCGGCTGCGGCATCGACATGAGCACCTCCAACGGTGTCTCGCTGACCGGCACCGCCGGCATCAACCCGTCGATCGGCTACACCGGTTTCGACTTCCCCGGTGTGCTGCCCGACGGCATCCTGCCCGGCATCGGCGCCAACATCGCCGGCGGCATCACCGTCGGCCTCAAGCCCGGCATCATCAACGTCGTCCCGGTGACCAAGAAGGAGTACAAGGGCGCCGCGCCCTGGGTGTCGATCAGCAACTTCCACGTCAAGATCGACGGCTGCGTGGGCGAGTCCTTCATCCGCTCCTACGCGACGCTGACCAAGTCCACCGACGAGGGCGACGCGATCCTGTCCTGGTACGGGGTCACAAAAAAGATCTAGTCGTCACGGGAAGCGCTTGAGGCAGCGGTCCTGATCGCCCAGCACGCCGATGCGGAACGCGTCGATGCGGGAGAACCCGGCCGGCACCGTCTCGCCGTTGACGTCGCTGGCGACCAGCCCGTTGGTCAGCAGACCCGACACCGCCTCGTCGATGTCGCCGGCGGTCAGCGCCACCGTGTTGCCGTCGGGAGTGGTGACCTCCTTCGACAGCTTGGTGGTGGCCACCCCGGTCAGACACGCGGTGCGCAGCCCGGCCTCGGCGTTGTCGAGCACCAGGCCGCCCTGCTGATGCTGCAGCGCCAGCATGTAGCGCGACACCACGACCGAGTAGGCGGTGTTGTCGCCCTGCACCAGCACGTTGTCCTGGCCCTCGTTGGACGCGCCGATCTTCTGCAACGCGGGCAGGTCGACGGCGATGGTGTTGGTCGACGGGCAGAACGACGACCGGCGGACTGGGCCGGGCATCCGGGCACTTCGACGCCGAGTCGGCGTCGAAGCTCAACTGGGGCGGGTTCTTCGGGGAGAACAGGATGTTCATCGCGTCGACGATGGCCTTGGTCGACTCCTCGCTCACCGGCCATTCGCCGGTCTGATCGGACTGCAACTCGACGGGCAGGTCGCCGCGGCGCTGACCGATCTCCTGGGCGTCGATGCCCGCGCATGACGAGGCCCCGTCGGTGAACCCGAACTGGAAGGCGGAGATCCGCTCGAAGGCCGAGCCGTGCTCGTCGCCGGTGTCGTAGTAGTCGTTCTGGCTGAGCAGCGGGTCGCGGAACGAGATCATCGCCGCCAGAAGGTTGTTCAGGCCGTCACCGGTGGACAGCGTGAACCGCGGCGAATTGCCTTCGGCCACCCACCGCATGTACACCCCGGCGAAGCAGTCGGCCTGCTGTTCGGCGACCAGTGTGGGCGTGCCCTTCTTGTTGAGCTTGGCCAGCTTCTGGATCGCGTGGCCGTACTCGTGGGCGAGCACCATCGTGATGGCCATGTCGCCGTTGGCTTGCCGCAGTGAGGGCAGCAGGACACCGCGATCCCAGCCGATGGTGTTGTCGTCCTCGCAGAAGCCGGCGTTGATCAGGCCGTCGGTCGACTCGTCGCAGAACGTGCCGCCGTAGTCGTTGGAGTCCCACGAGATCAATTCCTTGACCGGCTCGAACTGGCCGTCGAAGGTCTGCCCGTAGGCGTCCTTCCAGAACGTCTCCAGGTCGCTGATCGACTGCGCGGCGATCTCGTCGTCCTTGCCGCCGTCGCCGTCGGTGACCTCGCGGGAGGGCTTCTCGGCGTCCGGACGCAGCCCGCTCGTGCCGTCGACGGCCTGCAGGCCGGCCACCTTGAACGGGTCCTCGAAGATCGACACGGCTTTGCCCTGCACGGTCGCGCCGCAGCCGGCCAGCACCACCGCGGCACCTGCCACGGCAAGCAGACGCCCCAGGTGTCGTGGACGCATGAGTGCTACCTCTCTACAGCGCCGATGGCCGGCGGGATCCGGTGTGGAAGTTCGCCACCACAATAGTGCCGCGTGCGGCGGGCGGCCGCTGGTCACTCACTCGGCGGTCTCCCCGCGCAGCCGCTGAAGTGCTTGTTTGGCGCGCTGCGGGTCGGTGGTCGACCAGAACGGCGGCAGCGACGCCCGCAGATAGCCGCCGTAACGGGCGGTGGCCATCCGGGAGTCCAGCACGGCGACCACGCCCCGGTCGTCCACCCGCCGCAGCAGCCGGCCGGCGCCCTGGGCGAGCAGCAGCGCCGCGTGGGCGGCCGCCACCGTCATGAAGCCGTTGCCGCCCCGCGCCGCGACGGCGCGCTGCCGGGCGGTGAGCAGGGGATCGTCGGGCCGGGGGAACGGGATGCGGTCGATCAGCACCAGCGACAGCGACGGCCCCGGCACGTCGACGCCCTGCCACAGCGACAGCGTGCCGAACAACGAGGTCTCCGGGTCGGCGGCGAACTGCTCCACCAGTGCGGCCGTGCTGTCGTCGCCCTGGCACAAGCACCGGGGTGTCGATGCGCGTGCGCATCGCCTCGGCGGCCGCCTTCGCCGCGCGCATCGAGGAGAACAGGCCCAGCGTGCGTCCGCCGGCCGCCGTGACGAGGTCGGCGATCTCGTCGAGCTGCGCCTCGGCGCCGGCGCCGTCGCGCCCGGGCGGCGGCAGGTGTGCGGCGATGTAGAGGATCCCCGACTTGGCGTGGTCGAACGGTGATCCGACGTCCAGACCGCGCCAGGTCGGGCCGTCGGCCAGTCCCCACGCCGCGGCCATCGCGTCGAAGGACCCGCCGATGGTCAGCGTCGCCGACGTCAGCACCGCGGTCGCGGTGTCGAACAGCCGGCCGCGGAGCAGCCCGGCCACCGACAGCGGCGCCACCCGCAGCACCGGACGCAGCGTCCCGCCCGCCGATCCCCGGGTCGCTGCGCTCCTGCCCGCCGGACTGTCCTCGTGATCCAGCCACACCACATCCGTGCGGTCCGGTATCGCCGGGACGAACGAGTCCAGCACCCGGGCGGCGGTGTCGGCGATCTCGGTCAGCGCGGCGATCGCCTCGGTGCGCGCCGCGGCCGCCTTGGGGTCGCGGGGGGAGGGGTCGATGTCGGCGCGCGCCGAGTTGGCCGCGTCGCGCAGGGCGGTCAGGTAGGTGGCCAGTTCGGCGTCGAGATAGTCCATCCGGCCCGGCTCGGCGTCGTGGATGGCCGAGGAGAACGTCGCCACCGCCGCCTCCATCCGCTGGCTCAGTTCCGGGCTGACCAGCCGGGTGATCCGCCGGATCGCCACCCCCAGCGGCGCCGGGGTGAGCTCGCCGGTGGCCACCGAGGTCACCCGGTCCACCAGCTCGTGGGCCTCGTCGACCACCACGTAGTCGTGCTCGGGCAGCACCGAGGCCTCGGCGATCGCGTCGATGGCCAGCAGGGCATGGTTGGTGACGACGATGTCGGCGTCACCGGCCACGGCGCGCGCCTTCTCCGCGAAGCAGTCCGCGCCGTAGGGGCAGCGGGCCATGCCCAGGCATTCCCTGGCCGACACGCTGACCTGCGACCAGGACCGGTCCGGCACACCCGGTGTCAGGTCGTCGCGGTCACCGGTCTCCGTCGACGACGCCCACGCGGTCAGGCGGGCCACGTCGCGGCCGAGCCGGGTCGCCGCAAGCGGTTCGAACAGCTCCTCCTGGGACTCGGGCGCGTCGGCACCGCGCTTCGGGTGCACCATGAATCTTGTTCAGGCACAGATAGTTTCGCCGACCCTTGAGCAGGGCGAAGCGCGGTCGGCGGGGCAGCGCATCGGCCAGGGCGTCGACCAGGCGGGGCAGGTCGCGGTCGACGAGCTGGCGTTGCAGGGCGATGGTCGCCGTGGACACCACCACGGGCGACTCGCCGGTGATCGCCCGCGCGATCGCGGGCACCAGGTAGGCCAACGACTTGCCCGTGCCCGTCCCGGCCTGCACCGCGAGATGCTCCCCGGTCTCCAGCGCGTGCGCCACCGCCTCGGCCATCGCCACCTGGCCCGGGCGCTGGCTGCCGCCCAGTGCCGCGACCGCGGCGGCCAGCAGCTCGGCGACCGGCGGCAGTTCGTCAGCTGTCACCGGCGGCGCACCGGCACCTGACGGGTCGGGATCGCGGGTTCGCCGTGCGAGAGGGCCAGGCCCTCCCACGGCAGGCTGTGCAGTCCGGCGACCACACGCTCGCGGGCCGCGGCGAGATCCGGCTGCGCCAGCGGCGTGCCGCCGCGCACCAGCGGCACCGTCAGCAGCCGGGCCGGCTCGGCCGTCTCGAGGGGTTCGCCGACCGGGTGGATCACCTCCTCGGTGATCGTTCCGGTGGGCCGGGACAACCGGGTCGCGGCCTTGCGGCCGCCGTGAGATTCCTTGTGGCTGCTGCGTTTCTGCACCGGCAGCCCGTCGACCTCGACCAGTTTGTAGACCATGCTGGCGGTCGGCGCGCCCGAGCCGGTGACCACCGACGTGCCGACGCCGTAGGTGTCGACGGGGTCGGCGCGCAGCGCGGCGATCGAGTACTCGTCGAGGTCACCCGACACCACGATCTGGGTGCCGGTGGCGCCCAACTCGTCGAGCTGGGCGCGCACCTGGCGGGCCAGCACGCCGAGGTCGCCGGAGTCGATGCGCACCGAACCGAGTTGCGGGCCGGCGACGGCGATGGCGTTGGCCACCCCGGCGGTCACGTCGTAGGTGTCGACCAGCAGCGTGGTGCCGACCCCCAGCGCGTCGACCTGGGCCCGGAACGCCGCCCTCTCGTCCGGCCCGTCAGACGTGGTGTGCAGCATCGTGAACGCATGCGCGCTGGTGCCCAGCGCGGGCACGCCGTAGCGGCGGCACGCCTCGAGGTTGGACGTGCCGGCGAAGCCGGCGATGTAGGCGGCGCGGGCGGCGGCGACCGCGGCCTGCTCGTGGGTGCGCCGCGAACCCATCTCGATCAGCGGCCGGCCCGCGGCCGCGCTCACCATGCGGGCGGCGGCCGAGGCGATCGCGGTGTCGTGGTTGAAGATCGACAGCGCCAGCGTCTCGAGCACCACGCATTCGGCGAAGGTTCCGGTGACCGAGAGGACGGGCGAGCCGGGGAAGTACAGCTCGCCCTCGGCGTAGCCGTCGATGTCGCCGCTGAACCGGAAGCCGCGCAAGTAGTCCAGCGTGGCCCGGTCCAGAAACGAGCTCAGCGACTCACACGCGACGTCGTCGAAGACGAACTCGGTCAGCAGCTCCAGGAACCGGCCGGTGCCCGCCACCACGCCGTACCGGCGGCCCTCGGGCAGTCGGCGGGCGAACACCTCGAAGGTGGTGTGGCGCCCGGCGGTCCCGTCCCGCAACGCCGCCGACAGCATCGTCAGCTCGTACTTGTCGGTCAGCAGCGCGGCCGTCACACGGCAACGGTATCGGGCGCAGCGCAGAATCGGTGCACCCAGCGCGAGGGTGGGGAGATTGCGGCGGCTCGCTATCCTTGGACGCATGGGCGCGTCAGCAGCACCGACCCGGCCGGGGACCAGCGGGCAGCAGGCAACCGAGACCGTTGAGGCCGTAGACCGCCCGTGGGTCACCATCGTCTGGGACGATCCGGTGAACCTGATGAACTACGTGACCTACATCTTCCAGAAGCTGTTCGGCTACAGCGAGCCGCAAGCGACCAAGCTCATGCTCCAGGTGCACAACGAAGGTAAGGCGGTCGTGTCGTCCGGCAGTCGCGAGTCCATGGAAGTCGACGTGACCAAACTGCATGCCGCGGGCCTGTGGGCCACCATGCAGCAGGACCGCTGAGTCCGGCCTGATTCGTGCGCAAATGGAAGCGGGTCGAGACCGCTGACGGTCCCCGGTTCCGGTCGTCCCTGGCCCCGCACGAGGCGGCGCTGCTGAAGAACATGGTGACCTCGGTGCAGGGCATGCTCGACGAGCGGGAGTCGGCGGCGCCGTCGGACCCGCTGACGCAGATCACCGGGATCCGCACCGGCCACAACCAACCACCCGATGACTCCACGATGCGCCGGCTGCTGCCCGACTTCTTCAAGCCGCAGCGTGATCACCCCGCCGGGCTCGGCGGCCGCCGAGAGTCTCAACGGCGCGCTGCGCAGCCTGCACGAGCCCGACATCATCGATGCGAAAAAGTCTGCCGCGCAACGGCTTCTGGACACACTGCCGGATGACGGCGGGCGCTTCGAACTCACCGAGGCCGACGCCAATGCGTGGATCTCGGCGGTCAACGACGTGCGGCTGGCGCTGGGCACCATGCTCGAGATCGGGCCGGAAGGCCCCGACCGCCTTCCTCCCGATCACCCGCTGGCCGGGCACCTCGACGTCTACCAGTGGCTGACCGTCCTGCAGGAGTATCTGGTGCTCGGTCTGCTGGGTAAGCCGATCCGATGAGCGCCGGCGCGATCACCGACGTCGAGGGCATCCTGGTCGGCCACCATCACCGTCTCGACCCCGACGCCACCCTGGGCGCGGGGTGGGCGTGCGGCAGCACCGTCGTCGTCGCACCGCCGGGCACCGTCGGCGCGGTCGACGTCCGCGGCGGCGCTCCCGGCACCCGCGAGACCGACCTGCTCGACCCGTCCAACAGCGTGCGGCACGTCGACGCGGTGGTGCTTGACCGGCGGCAGCGCCTACGGCCTGGCCGCCGCCGACGGTGTGATGACGTGGCTGGAGGAGCGGGAACGCGGCGTCAAGATGGACGGCGGCGTGGTGCCGATCGTTCCGGCCGCGGTGATCTTCGATCTTCCCGTCGGCGGCTGGGCCTGCCGCCCGACCGCCGAGTTCGGCTACCGGGCCGCGGACAGCCGCCGGCGTCGACGTCGCCGTGGGAACCGTCGGCGCCGGTGTCGGCGCCCGCGCCGGTGTGCTCAAAGGCGGCGTCGGCACCGCCTCGACGACCCTGGATTCGGGCGTGACCGTCGGCGCCGTCGTCGTGGTCAACTGCGCGGGCAACGTCGTCGACCCGGCCACCGGCCTGCCGTGGATGGCCCACCTCATCGCCGAGTTCGGGCTGGTCGCCCCGCCCGCCGAGCAGATCGCCGCATTCGCCGCACTCGACGCCGAGTCCAGCCCGCTCAACACCACCATCGCCGTCGTCGCCACCGACGCCGCGCTGACCCCGATGGGCTGTCACCGCCTGGCCGTGGCCGCCCAGGACGGTCTGGCGCACGCCATCCGGCCGGCCCACACCCCGCTGGACGGCGACACCGTCTTCGCGCTGGCCACCGGCCGGGTCGAGGTCGCGCCCGATCCCGACACCCCGGTCGCGATGTCGCCCGAGACCAAGCTGGTCGCGGCGCTGGGCGCCGCGGCGGCCGACTGCCTGGCGCGCGCGGTGCTGGTCGGTGTGCTGGCCGCCGAGTCCGCCGCCGGAATACCGACCTACCGCGAGATGTTGCCCGGTGCGTTCGGAGTAGCGAACGCCTAGCTGATCGACCGCCGCGGGATGGAAGTATCTGTCGACCGGTGCCTACGCCGGTAGCCTGGATGATGCCGAGGAGGCGCTGGAAGGCCAGCTCTGGGCATGACGTCGGAGGATGGGTAGCGGATGAATCAGCCATTGGGCTATCCGGTGACCCCGCCGCCCAAGTCCAAGGCGCCCGCCTGGAAGGTCGGCGGCGCCACCATCCTGTCGTTCGTGGTGCTGCTCTATCTCATCGAGCTCGTCGACCAGCTGTCCAACCACTCCCTGGACCGCAACGGCATCCGGCCCCTGGAGACCGACGGCCTGTGGGGTGTCATCTTCGCGCCGCTGCTGCACGGCAGCTGGCAGCACCTGGCCGCCAACACCGTGCCCGCGCTGGTGCTCGGCTTCCTGGTGACGCTGACCGGGATGTCGCGGTTCGTCTGGGCCACCGCGATCATCTGGGTCGTCGGCGGCCTGGGCACCTGGCTGATCGGCAACATCGGCTGCGGGCTGGAGACCAACCACATCGGCGCCTCCGGGCCTGATCTTCGGCTGGCTGACGTTCCTGCTCGTGTTCGGCTGGTTCACCCGCCACATCTGGTGGATCGTCACCGGGATCGTCGTGCTCATCGTCTACGGCGGTGTGCTGTGGGGCGCGGTGCCCGAACTCGACCGCTGCGGCGGGGTGTCCTGGCAGGGCCATCTGTGCGGGGCGATCGCCGGTGTGCTGGCCGCCTACTGGCTGTCCGGCCCGGAACGCAAGGCCAGGGAACGCAAGAAGGCCGGCCAGCTGCCGGGCCTGACCTCATGAGCGATCGCTTCGCGCCGGTCGGCATCTTCGACTCCGGCGTCGGCGGGCTGACCGTCGCGCGCTCGATCATCGACCAGCTGCCCGACGAGGACATCATCTACGTCGGCGACACCGCCAACGGACCGTACGGTCCGCTGAGCATCCCCGAAGTCCGTGCCCACGCCCTCGCCATCGGCGACGACCTCGTCGAGCGCGGCGTCAAGGCGCTCGTCATCGCCTGCAACACCGCGTCGTCGGCCTGCCTGCGCGACGCCCGCGAACGCTACGACGTGCCCGTCGTCGAGGTGATCCTGCCGGCCGTCCGTCGTGCGGTGGCCACCACCCGCACCGGGCGCATCGGCGTGATCGGCACCCAGGCCACCATCGCCTCCGGCGCCTACCAGGACGCGTTCGCCGCCGCCCGCGACGTCGACGTCACCGCGGTGGCCTGCCCGAGGTTCGTCGACTTCGTCGAGCGCGGCGTCACCAGCGGCCGGCAGGTGCTCAACCTCGCCGAGGGGTACCTCGAGCCGCTGCAGCACGCGCAGGTCGACACCCTGGTGCTCGGCTGCACGCACTACCCGCTGCTGTCCGGGCTGATCCAGTTGGCCATGGGCGACGAGGTGACCTTGGTGTCCAGTGCCGAGGAGACCGCGAAGGACCTGCTGCGGGTGCTGACCGAACGCGACCTGCTGCGTCCGCACGATGCGCCGCCCGCGACCCGGGTGTTCGAGGCGACCGGCGATCCGGAGTCGTTCCTGGCCCTCGCGTCGCGTTTCCTGGGGCCGGCGGTCACCGGCGTCCATCCGGTCCAGCGTCACGTCGGCGCCCCGAAGTGATTCGTTGCATTCAAAGCCGCAATGTTTTCCTCTCTGACCATCCGGGCATGGCAAGCTTGTGGCTGTGCGAATCACCGTCCTCGGTTGCTCCGGCAGTGTTGTCGGGCCTGATTCGCCGGCGTCCGGCTACCTGCTGACCGCGCCGGACACCCCGCCGCTCGTCATCGACTTCGGCGGTGGCGTCCTGGGCGCGCTGCAGCGCTACGCCGACCCCAACGACGTTCACGTCCTGCTGTCGCATCTGCACGCCGACCACTGCCTGGACCTTCCGGGTCTGTTCGTGTGGCGCCGCTACCACCCGACACCGGCGAAGGGCCGCGGCATCATGTACGGGCCCAGCGACACCTGGACCCGGCTGGCGGCGGCGTCCTCGCCGCTGGGCGGGGAGCTCGACGACTTCTCCGACATCTTCGAGATCCGGCACTGGGTGGACGCCAAGCCCGTCCAGATCGGCGCGCTGACCGTGCTGCCGAAGCTGGTCACCCATCCCACCGAGTCGTTCGGGATGCGCATCACCGACCCGTCGCGGCGCCACGCTGGTCTACAGCGGCGACACCGGCGTGTGCGAGTCGCTGGTCGAGCTGGCCACCGGCGCCGACGTCTTCCTGTGCGAGGCGTCGTGGACGCACGCCCCGGAGCGCCCGCCGCATCTGCATCTGTCGGGCACCGAGGCGGGACAGGTCGCCAAGCGGGCCGGCGTCGGCGAGCTGCTGCTGACCCACATTCCGCCGTGGACGTCGCGCGAGGACGTCATCAGCGAGGCCAAGGCCGAGTTCGACGGTCCGGTGCACGCCGTGGTGTGCGGGGAGAGCATCGACGTCCGCCGGTCCTGACAGCAGGCGCTAGGGTTGCCAGGTGTCACGACGACAAGACGGCAGGCTTGACGACGAACTGCGACCGGTGACGATCACCCGCGGCTTCACCTCCCACCCGGCAGGCTCGGTCCTCATCAGCTTCGGCGAAACCCGGGTCATGTGCACGGCCAGCGTCACCGAGGGTGTGCCCCGCTGGCGCAAGGGCTCGGGGGAGGGCTGGCTCACCGCCGAATACGCGATGCTGCCCGGCGCCACCCACACCCGCTCGGACCGCGAGTCGGTCAAAGGCCGACTCGGCGGACGCACCCAGGAGATCAGCCGGCTCGTCGGGCGCTCGCTGCGGGCCTGCATCGACCTGAAGGCGTTGGGCGAGAACACCATTGCCATCGACTGCGACGTACTGCAGGCCGACGGCGGCACCCGCACCGCGGCGATCACCGGCGCCTTCGTGGCGCTCTCCGACGCGGTCACCTACCTGGCGGCCGCCGGCAAGCTGTCCGACCCCAAGCCGCTGTCGTGCGCGATCGCCGCGGTCAGCGTCGGCGTGGTCGACGGCCGGGTGCGCGTCGATCTTCCCTACGAGGAGGACTCGCGCGCCGAGGTCGACATGAACGTGGTGGCCACCGACACCGGGACTCTGGTCGAGATCCAGGGCACCGGTGAGGGCGCGACGTTCCCGCGCTCCACGCTGGACAAGATGCTCGACGCGGCGCTCGCCTCGTGCGAGACGCTGTTCACCGTTCAGCGCGAGGCCCTGGAATTGCCCTACCCGGGCGTGCTGCCGGAGGGTCCGCCGTCGAAGAAGGCGTTCGGAAGCTGACGTCCGGCACATGACGCGCCTGCTGGTCGCCAGCCGCAACCGCAAGAAGCTGGCCGAACTGCACCGAGTCCTCGACGCCGCCGGCGTCTCGGGGCTCACGCTGGTCTCCCTCGATGACGTGCCGGCTTTCGAGGAGGCGCCCGAAACGGGGGCGACGTTCGAGGAGAACGCCTTGGCCAAGGCGCGCGACGCGTACGCGGCCACCGGGTTGCCCGCTGTTGCCGACGACTCCGGGCTCGCGGTCGCCGCGCTCAACGGCATGCCCGGTGTGCTCTCGGCGCGATGGTCGGGTGAGCACGGCGATGACGTCGCCAACTACGCGCTGCTGCTGGCACAGATGCGCGACGTTCCCGACGAACGCCGGTCGGCGGCGTTCGTGTCGGCCTGCGCGCTGGTCTACGGTCCCGGCGGCGACGACAGCACGGTGGTGCGCGGCGAGTGGCCCGGCGTGATCGCCCGCGAACCGCGCGGCGAGGGCGGCTTCGGCTACGACCCGGTGTTCGTTCCGGAGGGGGAGACCCGCAGCGCGGCCGAGCTGAGTCCCACTGAGAAGGACGCGGTCTCCCACCGCGGTCGCGCGCTGACCTTGCTGTTGCCTGCGCTGCGCGCACTCGCTGGCTGACGTCGTCGTCAGCAATTTGTGTAGCGCATCTAATGTGTCATGATGCTGGCGTGGGTCGTTACTCGGTCCGGGCGACGCACCCCGGCGTCCTGATCGCCGTCTTGGCGGCCGCCGGCATCACTGTGTCGCTGACGCAGACCCTGATGATCCCGCTGATTCCCGAGCTGCCGGCATTGCTGAACACCAGCCCGTCCAACGCCTCGTGGACGATTACCGTGACCCTGCTGACGGCTGTGGTGGCCACGCCGGTGTTCGGCCGCCTTGGCGACATGTACGGCCCCAAGCCGATGTTGATGATCTGTGCAGGCACCATGGCAGCCGGCTCTCTGCTGGCCGCGGTCAGCAGCTCGCTGGTGCCGTTCATCATCGGGCGCGGGTTGCAGGGCATGAGCCTGCCGATCATTCCGCTGGCCATCAGTGTGCTGCGCTCGGCGCTTCCGACCGATCGGGTCGGGCCGGCCATGGGATTGATCAGCTCATCGCTGGGTGTCGGCGGCGCCTTGGGGCTACCGCTGTCGGCGGTGGTCGCACAGAAGGCCGACTGGCACACGTTGTTCTGGGGCGCAGGCGTTCTCGGCATCCTGGCAGTGGTGCTGTTCCACTTCCTGGTGCCCGACATCCCGGCCAGCTCGCCCGACAAGTTCGACCCGCTCGGCACCCTGCTGCTCGCGATCGCGTTGGTGGCCCTGCTGCTGCCGATCTCCAAGGGTTCGACGTGGGGTTGGACGAGTTCGACAACGCTGGCGTTGTTCGGCGTCTCGTTCGTGGTGTTCGCCGTTTTCGCCCGCTGGCAGTTCCGCACCCCGTCGCCGATCGTCGACCTGCGAACCACGCTGCGGCGGCCGGTGCTGACGACCAACATCGCGGCGGTTCTGGTGTGTTTCTCGATGTTCGCGCTCTCGTTGGTCGCTCCGCAAGTGCTCGAACTGCCCTCGGGGACCGGCTACGGACTGGGGCAGTCGATGCTGCAGGCCGGCCTCTGGATGGCTCCGGGCGGCCTGGCGATGATGTTGGCCGCCCCACTCGCGGCCCGCATCGCCGGGCGCCGCGGCCCCAAATTCACCTTGGTCTGCGGATCGGCGGTCATCGCGGTCGCCTATCTGGGCGCGGTGTGGCTGATCGGCAGCCCCGCGGCGGTGATGGTGGTCAACATCGTCATCAGCCTCGGCGTCGGATTCGCCTACTCGTCGTTGCCTTCGCTCATCAACGCCAATGTGCCCATGTCGGAAACGGCCGCCGCCAACGGGATCAACGCTCTGGCAAGGTCATTGGGCACGTCGGTGTCCAGCGCGGTGATCGGTGTGGTGCTCGCGACGATGACGATCAGCTATGGCGGGCACACGATGCCGTCGCTGCACGGTCTGCGCACCGCGCTGCTGATTGCCGGCGGTGTCGCAGCACTTGCCGCCGTTGTCGCGATGACCATTCCCAGCGCCGCCGAGCCCGATGCCGCGTCAGCGGACGACTGGCCGGCTGAGGAGGCCGAATTGATCGGCGACCCCCTGGTCAGAGGTTGAACCGGGCCTTCAGGTCGCGGGTCTGCACCTGCTCGACGATGATGCCGAGCAGCGGGATGGTGCCGGCCAGCAGCACGCCGATGGTCTTGGCGATCGGCCAGCGCACCTTCACTGCCAGGTTCGCGGTGAACAGCAGGTAGATGAAGTAGACCCAGCCGTGCACCACACCGATCCAGCTCGGCGGGTTGTCGACCTTGACGATGTACTTCATCACCATCTCGTAGCACAGCGCGATCAGCCAGATACCGGTTGTCCACGCCATCACCCGGTAACCGTTGAGGGCGGTGCGGATCTTCTCGACCGGCACGGTCGGCTGGGTGTGGGCCTCGGGCATGTCGGGTGCGCTCATGTGGCGGTCCTGTTCTGCTGATGGTCGTGCGCTTCGTCGGCTTTGGCGAGCTCGGCGAGATAGGCGTTGTACTCCCGCATCACGGGGTCGTCGATGTCGGGTTGTCTTGCGGCCGTTGGTCGTTCGGGAAGAAGGCCGGCCGGGATCTCGGTGACGGTCTCAGTTGCCGACGGCTGGTCCGGCGGGGCTTCTTCGTAGCGGACGAACTTGCGATAGGCGTAGACGCAGAAGCCCGCGAACATCGGCCACTGCAGGGCGTAGCCGAGGTTCTGGAAGCTACCCGAGGTCGACTCGTACCGGGTCCACTGCCACCAGCCCAGTGCCAGGCAGCCGGCCGCGGCGATGATCACCAGAGGGATCAGCGCGTACCTGCGGCGGCGGTTCGTGGACACACCACGACGGTACCGTGCCAGGGGTTATGGGTTCACCGGTGAGTGACGCTCAGCACTTCGGGCCGATGAACTCGTCGAGGCGCGCGGTGGCTGCCTTGCGGTAGACCGAGATGACGTATTTCGTTGACCGCGTCCAAGGGACACCAAGACGGTCGAGGGCGCCGGTGAAC
>CAVXWQ010000074.1:0-19503 GCA_963765445.1 uncultured Actinomycetota bacterium | reverse complement strand
GTGAGCGTTCGTACCAAGACCCTCGGCGTTGCCGCAGCCGTTGCCGCGATCGCCGTCGCGATCCCGACGGCCGTACAGGCCTACGCCGATCCGAGCACCGCCCCGACCGACACGGCCGCCCCGACGTCGACGATCCCGGTGCCCAGCGTCACCCAGCTGCCCGATCCGAAGGGCCCGGGCTGCGACGCCTACAAGAACCAGGTGCCCACCGGTGCCGGCTCGTTCGCCAGCATGGGCAGCCAGGTCGCCTCGGCGGCCATCGCCGCCAACCCGGACCTGAGCACGTTCAGCGCGGCCATCTCCGGCAAGCTGAACCCGGCGGTGAACATCGTCAACGTGCTCGACGGCGGCCCCTACGTCGTCTTCGCGCCGACCAACGACGCGTTCGCCAAGCTGGACGAGGCGACGCTGACGACGCTGAAGAACGATCCGACCGTGCTGCTGCCGACGCTCTTCTACCACATGGTGCTCGGCTACCTCGGCCCGGAAAACATCGCCGGAAAGATGCCCACGCAGGACGGCCGGCTGGTCAACGTCACCGGCAAGGGCGGTGACGTCAAGATCAACGACACCGCCAAGGTCGTGTGCAGCTACACCTCCAAGGGTGCCTACATCTACATGATCGACACCGTGCTTACCCCGCCTGACGCGACCACGACGACGTCGACCACACCGAGCACCTCGAGCACCGAGACGACGACGCCGACCTCGACGTCAACCGAGGCGACGCCCACCAGCGCCACCACGACCACGACGAAGGCGCCGAACAGCTGACACCAGCCGCGGCGTCACGGCGCGATGGCGAGCAGCAGCCGAATCAGTTCCGCCTGCCGGTGAGTGTCGGTCTTGTCGTAGAGATGTTGCAGGTGGGTCCTCACCGTGGGGACCGAGACGCACAACTCGTCGGCGATATGCCTGATGTCGGCTCCGCGAGCGACCCGCACGGCGACCTCTGCTTCGGCGTGGGTGAGTCGGTACAACCGCCGCAACAGGGGTACCGGTGGCCGCGGCGTCAGCTCAGGGTCGATTATCACGATCATCGCGGCCGAGTTCGTCATGGCCGGGCCTGCCGGGTGCACTGAGCGCTGCAGAGGCAGGACGTGAACGACGTAGGGCCGCTTACCCGATGAGCGCTCGCTCAGCAGCGTCGCTCCGGTGCGGACACCATCGCCGTTACCGATCAGGGCGAAGTGGGCCGCGCGGTGCAATCCGCACGAGGTGCTATCACGCTTCGACGTAATCCGCCCATGTTCGAACAGCAGTCCATCGTGCATGGCCAGCATTCGATCGGCAGCCGGATTCGTCTCCAAGACAAGCAGTTCCGGTCCAACCACGACGATGCCGTGCCGATGAAGCTTCAGCGCCTCGACAAGATGCTCGCCTCGTTCCACCACTTCACCGAGACGTGTCTGCGTTCGCAGAGCCTGTTGCAGGTGAGGCACCAGACCCGTGAGGACCTTCACCCGCTCAGGTTGTGACAGGTAACCCATCGGCCTGGGAAAACCCACCACCAGACAGATCGGACTCGGCCCGGTCGTGAGCCGAACGAAGAGACCGTCCTCCAGATCCAACGGACGCATCCACTCGGAGTAGAACTCGGCATTTCGCGCCGGAGCCATCAGATCTCCGCAACTTCGAACAACGCCTACCGGTCCCTGCTGCATGCACCGAACTTCGTGGTCCAATTGGCAGTAGTACTCGGCGTAGCTCTTCCCGGCTTCGTCGGGAAGGGTTGTCGCAACAGGAACAGCGCGATCTGCACCGTCCCCGGCCAGCAAAATACCGTCCACCCCGCCCAGCGACTCGTGGATGTCGCGGATAGCATCCACCCACAAGTCCGGGCGGAGGGCCGCGTCATATAGCCCCGAAACTAGCCGGGAGAAGTCCTCGACCGTGACCATTGTCCGGTCCCCACGCCGCCGGTGTTCATCCCCATCCCAGCACCTTCCTTCGCTGTGAATCGGAGGGCCGATTGTTGTGAACTTCTTTCGAGAATACTCCGGATCTCATGCAAATTGACGAGGTGTTGGGAGGCCATGCGGTGGTTGCCTTGACAGATTGACGCACTCACTCCCTCCGGGCGGGGGGAGCAGTTCGAAGAGGAGGTAGCGGCAGTGTTTCAGCTAGCTCACAGGTCAGCGTCGCACGATGTTGGCCCGACGCCATCGACAGACAGCTCGATCGCACACGCCCCGAACCTCGTCTTCATCTCAACACGGGAAGTCATCCTCAACACCGCGGCGGCGGTGCCAGCCGCCACGGACCACCACCATTCTGCGGTCTCCAAGCTCCTCGGCGTGATCAGCCACATGCACGTGAAACTGCCTGAACCGCATCCGATCTACCAGCGGGCCAACTATTTCGACGCAGGGCGGATGTCCCGCCTCATGGAACACCTGTAACCGGAGTCCACGAAAGGAGTTGACGATGTCGGAACAGACCGAGCGGAATATCGAGGTCGTCAAGAGGGGCTACGAGGCCTTCGGCCGCGGCGACCTCGATGCGGTGCTGAGCCTGTATGACGACAACATCGAGTGGACGCAACCGGGCAGCAGCGCGATCAGCGGCACCTACCATGGCAAAGGCGAGATCGGCGAGTTGTTGAGGCGACTCGGCGGGCAGACAACAATGGTGAAGCCGCTCCGTTTCCTCGCCGACGGTGACACCGTCGTCGTGTTCAGCGAGGCCACTGTCGCCGGGGAAACAAGTCAAGACGTCGAGGTCTTCACGATGCGCGATGGGAAAGCGCTGACGGCAAGGACTTACGGTGACACAGCGCTCATGGAACGGGTGTTCGGCGCAAAGCAGGTCGCCGCTAGCTAAGCCAACGCCTAGTTAGCGCGCCTTCCAGACCGGCTGGCGCTTCTCGGCGAATGCCAGGGGACCTTCCCTGGCGTCCTCCGACTTCATCAGCGCGCCGATCTCGCGCATGGTGCGCGACCAGCCGACCTCGTCGGCGGTGATGGTGCCGTCGTCGACTCCGGCGGCGACGCGCTTGCTGGCCTGCACGGCCAGCGGCGCGTTGACGGTGATCCGTTCGGCCAGCGCCAGCGCGGCCTCGACGACCGTGCCGTCCGGCACGACCTGGTTGATCAGGCCCCACTGCAGCGCCTCGGCGGCGGTGATCGGCTCACCGGTGAACAGCAGCTGCATCGCGACCTTGCGCGGCAGTTGCTCGACGATGCGGAACACCCCGCCGGCGGCGGCGATCAGGCCGCGCTTGACCTCCGGCAGGCCGAACTTCGCGCTCTCCTGCGCGACCACGAGGTCGCTGGCCAGCGCCAGCTCGGTGCCGCCGCCGAACGCGGCGCCGTTGACCGCGGCGATGGTGGGCTTGTCGATGAAGTGCCGCACGTAGCCGGCGAACCCCCATTCGGGGTGCTGCGGGTGAAACAGGTTCTCCCGCCGCGAGATTGCCTTGAGGTCCGCACCGGCGCAGAACGACTTGTCACCGGCGCCGGTGATCACCACGGCCCACACGTCGACGTCGTCCTGCGCCTGCTGCAGCGCATCGCCGACCGCCGTGCTGACCGCGCCGTTGACGGCGTTGCGGGCATCGGGGCGGTTGATGGTGATGAGCGCGACGTTGCCCCGCCGCTCGTAGAGAGCGGCGGGGGCTTCGACGTCGGTCACGCGGTTACAGCAGTTCGAGGATGGTGGCGTTGGCCTGGCCGCCGCCCTCGCACATGGTCTGCAGGCCGTAGCGAATTCCCTTGTCCCGCATGTGGTAGAGCAGCGTGGTCATGATCCGCGCACCGGAGCCGCCGAGCGGGTGGCCCAGCGCGATGGCGCCGCCGTTGGGGTTGAGCTTCTTCTCGTCGGCGCCGATCTCCTTGAGCCAGGCCATCGGAACCGGCGCGAACGCCTCGTTGACCTCGAAGGCGCCGATCTCGTCGAGGCTCAGACCGGACCGCTTGAGCGCCTTCTGGGTGGCGGGGATCGGGGCCGACAGCATCATCACCGGGTCGGCACCGGCCAGCGTGGCGGTGTGCACGCGAGCAAGAGGCTTGAGGCCCAACGACTTCGCCTTCTCCGCCGACATGAACAGCAGCGCGGCCGAGCCGTCGGAGATCTGCGACGAGTTGCCGGCGTGGATCACGCCGTCCTCGGAGAACGCCGGCTTGAGCTGACCCATCTTCTCCAGCGTGGTGCCGCGGCGGATGCCCTCGTCCTTGAGCACGACATTGCCGTCAGGGTCCTTGATGGCCACGATCTGGTCGTCGAACGCACCGGAATCCTGTGCGGCCGCGGCCTTCTCGTGCGAGTCGAGGGAGTACTGGTCGAGGTCGGTGCGGCTCAGGCCCCACTTGGTCGGCCATCATCTCCGCGCCGACGCCCTGGTTCGGGGTGCGGGTGTAGCGGCTCTTGAAGCTGGCCGAGTACGGGTTGCCGCCGTTGGCCAGCGAGGCGCCCATCGGGGTGCGCGACATCGACTCGACGCCGCCGGCGATGACGGCGTCGTAGTGGCCGGCCACCACACCGGCGGCGGCGAAGTGCACCGACTGCTGGCTGGAGCCGCACTGGCGGTCGACGGTCACACCCGGGATGGTCTCGGGCCAGCCGGCGGTGAGCACCGCGGTGCGGGCGATGTCGAGGGCCTGCTCGCCGGCCTGCATGACGCAGCCCCAGATGACGTCGTCGACGATCTCGGGATCGATGCCGGCGCGTTCGGCCAGGCCGTTGAGCACCTGCGCCGACAGCTCGGCGGGATGCACACCGGACAGTCCGCCGTTGCGCTTGCCGACTGGTGACCGCACAGCCTCGACAATGACGGCTTCAGCCATCGACGTTCTCCTTCTGCTGAGTGCTGTCGTTGGTCTTCGATTAATAACACGCCTCACCAGGCGGCCTCCGGGCGGGGCCAACCAACCGTTCGGTCAGGCGCGCCGGGACGTTGCGCTCGATCGGATCGAGTTCTTGGCCGGTCGATGGCTCTGCCCTCGCCGCAGACTCGATGAAGACCTACCTCTGCGACGTGACGTGCACCGGCAGGTCGTCGTCCCAGGGCTGACGGGTGACCATGTCCGCCACCGCGACCCAGCCGGCCTCGAACTCCCCGGTGGCGGCGTCGACCAGCCGGTAGGCCTGCCGCTGCCGGTGGATCGGCTGGGCGTCGAGCAGCACCACCCGGACCTCGCCCGGCTCGAAGTGACACCGCTTCTGCATCGCGTTGATCAGCTGCTCGTTGTGCATGTGGCCGTCGCCGAAGTTCCAGCCGATGGCCATGCTGCAGATCCGCTCACCGTCGGTGACCGAGTAGTCGTCCTCGTTCTGCCCGGCCATCGCCCGGTGGGCCAGGGTGAACAGCGCCTTGCCGTGGGTGTTGAAGGCGCGGAACGCATAGCCCATGAAGATCGGGATCTGGGCGGCTTCCTTGCTGCCGTAGAACTTCTCGAGCTGGGCGGCGGGCATGTTGGCGATCGCGACGAGGTTCTTGTCGATCTTCTCCTCGGCCGACGGCTTGATGCACCACAGCGTGGTGTCCCAGTTCCCGGCGTAGTAGCGCATGCCGGGAAGGAAGGAGATCTTGCGCGGGAACATGTTTCCGAGAATCACCGTCGCGGCCAGGACGGCGAACAACACGACGGGCCACGGGCTGGTGATGTCGGTGATGCCGATGTGGGCGTGCGCGACGAACAACGACAGCACGCAGAAGATCATGAAGACGTTCCACTCCAGCGGCACACCCATCGGGATCGCCGACAGGATGCCGAGGTGGAAGCAGACCATCACGAACGCCGCGATCGCCGTCGGCCAGCCGCCGTGGGAGAAGAACAGCGCCAGCGGGATCAGCATCTCGATGGCCGTGCTGACGTGAGCCAGCAGGTGGGAGAGCCGGCCGGGGCGAAGGTCGTCGGGAAACTTCGCGAAGAACGCGCGCTTGAGGACGCGCGGCCGCATCACCGGGCTGTTGGACATCATCGTGGAGATGACGAACGGGAAGTGCCGGGTCAGCTTGGAGGTGGCGGCGCCCATCCAGATCGCCATGCAGACCAGCTTGGCCGCCAGGATGATGTCGACCCCGGCGAACAGGAACGCGACCGCGAAGCTGCCGTACACCTCGCCGCGGGCGGCCAGGAAGATCACCTTGTCGCGCAGTCCGGCCAGCGCCAGCAGCACCAGGACCGCCACGATCTGCCACGTCGGCAGCAGACCCACCTCGGTGTCCGAGTGCCGGGATGGGCCCGGTGCCGTTGGAGAACAGCGCCACCAGCAGCATGACGACGAGCGCGCCGTAGAGCAGGACGTCGACCGGCCCGCGGCTATCGCCCTTCGTCAGCGGCACCCGGTCGGGCCACGGCGGGAGCCGGATGGTTCCCGGTCGCAGCCAGTAGATGATCGAGCCCATCGGCGGGAAGAACCGGTTGTTGAGCGGGCCGAAGCCGCAGCCGAACCCGACGACCTCGAAGAGCATCGTGTAGAGCACGACCTTCTCGAACACGATCGGTTCCGACCACCACTGCGAGATATTGCCGAAGCCGTCAATTCCCTTGGTGGCCAGCGCGAACAGCGCGGCCACGAAGATGTAGAGCAGGATCTTGACCACGTAGAACAAGTGCAGCGCGATCGGCGTGCCGAACCCGACCTCGGCCCAGTGCTTGGCCATCGGCTTGATCTTCTCGGCGCGCGTTCCCCTGCTCCACGTCTCGAAGTCGATGACGGGTACTTCCTGCTTCAGAAATCCCATGCGGGCAAGACTAGAACGTGTTCTAGCTCCGCGGAATCACTTGGGCACACTCACCCACGTCTTGACGGGCGGGCGGTAGAAGATCGCCAGCTGCCCGATACCGCCGGCCAGGCCGAGGACCACCGCGATCAGGAAGCCCGGCCAGCCGTGCAGCAGGTCGTAGACACTGGTGTTGCGCAGCAGCGCGTAGTCCAGGCTGAGCTTGCCCGCGCCCAGCGCGGCGACCGCGACCGCCGCCGCGGCCAGCACCAGGTTGTACTCCCAGCCCTCCTTGACGATGAAGAACCCGTTGTGCCGGTGCACCGTCCACGCCGCGACCAGCATCAGCGCCACGAACCCGGCCGCGGTGACGGGCGTCAGCAGCCCGACCGCCAGACCGAGGCCGGCCGAGAGCTCAGTGGTGGCGGCCACCCGGGCGTGGAAGACACCGGGCTTCATGCCGATGCTCTCGAACCAGCCGGCGGTGCCCTTGATGCGGCCACCGCCGAAGAACTTGTTGTAGCCGTGTGCGGCCATGGTCAGGCCGAGCACCAGTCGCAGGATCAGCAGTCCGACGTCATAGGCAGTCACGGGACAAACCTAAGAGCATCACGGCCGCCGGCGTTACACATCAGCGGCCAATCGCAACGCGCAACCGGTCAAGGTAGTCGTCGACGTCGACGTTGACCGGATCGGCGTGCACGCTGATCGTGATGGTGTCACCGAGGCCGTGCACACCGTGGGTCAGGCTCATCATCGGCGACAATGCCGAGAACCCTGCGGCGAGCAAGACCGCGCATCCGCCGAAGGACAGGTCGGCCGGTCCGCGGTTCACGCTGGACACCACGGTGTTGCCGGTGACCGTCTCGGAGCGGGCCTCCGGATCGAACTGCCGCACTCCCCACCGCAACAGCGCCGCGGGTGTGGCGGCAGACGCGGCGGCCGACGTCCGCATCGCGGGGTGCTGGCCGCGGCGACGCTGGGCGGCCAGCTCGGCGCCGATCAGCTCAGCCCGCCGGGCGCGGTCCACCTCGGGATGCAACCGGATACCGACATTGCGAAAGTTGTTGTGGGCACCGGGATCCTGCTGTCCGGCCATCGTGACTTCGGCGCCAAGCGCTGACGTGTCCTCGCCCCGCCCGGCGAGATAGCCCGCCAGCGCCTCGGAGATCGCGACCAGCACTCCGATCGTCACGGTGGGATTCGCAAGCTGATCGCGGCGCAGCGCCAGCGTCCGCACCACCGGCGTAGCGCGGGGCCGCTGGTTGATGCTGAGCACCGGGCACCCCGGGGCGGGCGGCGGCACCAGCCCCGCCTTGGTGTCGCGCACCAGCATGCGATGCGCCCGGGCGGCGGCCACTCCGCGCGCCGGCAGGAACCCGCGCCGGCCCGCAACGGGCACCGGCACCGGCTCTTGGCGGCCCAGCAGCGCACCGGCCAGTACGGTCCCCCGGCTACCGTCTGCGAACGCATGGCCCATCTGCACCACGACCACCGAGCCCACCCCGCTGCAGCCGGGAATGCCCAGCACCTGCGGGAAAATGTGTGCACGCCAAGCCATTCGGCGAAGATCGAGCTGGTCGTAGCGAAGTCGGGCCGCGGCGTCCAAGCAGCCCTGCCAGTCCACGCCCACCAGCGTCGGTGCAGGGCGAACTGATCGGCGCCGACCACACCGGGACGCCACCGCGGGTATCGCCACGCACCGGCCGTCGACCACCCGCAGTCGCAGCTCGTCACACGCCTGCGCCCGCCGCCGCAACTCCTCGACTGCGGCGTCCGGGTCACCCGGCGAGCCCTCGAAGGCGTACAGCACCAACTGGTCGCTGGGAACCGCGGCCGACATCCAGAACATCTGCGCATCAGCCGCGGTCATCGCTCTGGTTGCGGGCATGCCGGTCATTGTCCACCGATAGGGTGGATCCCGTGCTGCCACCACCTGCCCCGAACCGCACTGCCCTGGTCACCGGCGCCTCGTCGGGTATCGGCGCCGAGTTCGCCCGCGATCTCGCACGGCCGGGGCCACCACGTGGTGCTGGTCGCCCGCCGCGCCGAGAAGCTGGCCGAACTGGCCGGCGAGCTCGGTGACGCGGCTTCTGTTGTGCCCGCTGATCTTTCGCGACGGGAGGACCGCGCGGCGCTGCCCGGCCGGGTGGCCGCGCTCGGCCGTGACGTCGACATCCTGGTGAACAACGCCGGCCTGACGACGGTGGGTCCGGTGGCCGCCGCCGATCCGGCCGCCGAACTGAACGCCATCGAGGTGGACGTGGCCGCGGTGGTCGACCTGTGCACCCGGTTCGTCCCGGCGATGGTGGAACGGCGCAGCGGCGCCGTGCTCAACGTCGCGTCGGTGGCCGCCTTCGGCCCGCTTCCCGGCCAGGCCGTCTACGGCGCCGCCAAGTCCTTCGTGCTGTCCTACACCTACGCGCTGCGCGAGGAACTCAAGGGCACCGGCGTCACGGCGACCGCGCTGTGCCCGGGCCCGGTGCACACCGGCTTCGGCGAGGCCGCCGGGATCTCGACCGAGGACGCCGAGGCCGCGCTGCCCAAGGCGCTGTGGGTGGCCGCGGCGGATGTGGCCCGCGCCGGCGTCGACGGGCTGGCGGCCGGCAGGGCCGTCGTCGTCCCCGGCCGGCTCAACCGGGTCTCGAGCGCGGCATACCACCTGGTGCCGCGCGGTGTGCTGCTGCCGCTGCTGGCCCGCGGCCATCCCGGTCTCAAGAAGAAGTAGGACCGAGGAAGTCCAGGATTCGCCGGGCCACCGCGTCGGGCTGCTCGAGCTGCAGGAAATGTCCGGCGTTCTCGACGATCGCCACATCGCTGCCGTCCGGCAGGGCGTCGCGGACCCACGGCGTGAATTCCGGTGTCATGCAACCGTCGTCGTTGCCGTGCAGGTACAGCGTCGGCAGCCGCGGCGGCTCGGTCCACCAGCGGTGCAACTCGGCGTAGCGCGCGGGCGGCTTGGTGTTGCGGATCGTCGCGCGGTACGGGCCGAGCGCGGCGCGCCAGTACTGCGGCAGCGCCGATCGCGGCGTCCACGTGGCGCAGGTCCTCGGCGGCGTCGTACCCCGGCGACCACCGCCGCCACAGCAGCGGAACGATCCACGAGCCCGACCGCTCGGGCAGCATCGGCAGCTGGAAGTAGCTGATGTACCAGCTGCGGACCAGTTGAGCCGGCAGCAGCCGCAGAAGCTTGCCGCGGTTGGGCACCGGCCGTGTGGCGGCGCGGCGCGCGGCCGACGGCGGAACGCGACATGACGACGGCCTTGGTGAACGGGCTGTCCGGCATGGCCGCCAGCCCGGTGGCGACGCTCGCGCCCCAGTCGTGGCCGATCACCACGTCACGGTCGGTGGGGCCGCACGCCTCGCGCACCTGCAGCGCGTCGTGCATCAACGCCCCGATGTGGTAGCTGCCGTCGGACGGGATGGACGACGGGACGTAGCCGCGCATGAACGGCGCGACCACCCGGTAGCCGGCCGCCACCAGATGCGGAGCCAGCTTGCGGAACCCGTAGGCGGTGTCGGGAAAACCGTGCAGGCACAACGCAATCGGGCCGTCGTCGGGCCCCCAGGTCAGCGCCCGCAGCTGTACAGCCGGGGCGGCGACGTCAATCCAGCGCGGCGCGGGCATCGGTGCTAGATCGGGTCGAAGGCGGAGATCAGCCAGCGCCCGCCGACCTTGTCGAGGGTGACCCGCACACTCGACGTGGTGTTGGTCGGCGCGTCGGCGCCCACCGTGACGGTCTGGTCGACGAACAGCAGGACGACTGCGTGGTCGGCCTTGGCCGACACCGGCGCCGCCGCCGGCACGGTGGCCAGCGCCGAGATCTTCTTCTCCTTGGCACCCGGGATGACGACGGTGTTGACCAGCTGGGTGTAGGCGTCGAGGAAGGTTCCGGTCAGCCGGTCGCGGGCGGCGCCCAGGTCCTTCTCGACGGTGTCGGGCTTGTAGCTGAGCAGGGCGACCGTGGAGTCCTTGGCGGCGGCCACCGCCTGGTTGCGGGCGGTGTCGGCGTCACGTCGCGACGAGTCCTCCCACTTGAGGAAACCCGCCGCCGCACCGAGCAGCATGGCGATGACGGGCAGGATGACGAACGCCGCCACGCGAGACCAGCTGAAGCCGCTCTTCGGCGTGGCTCCTCGGAGGCGGTCTCCGGATGAGATTCGCCCACGTCGAGGGTGATCGCGGTCTCGACCTCGGGGATGTCGGGCTTGTCATCGGGGAGGTCGGGTTTGTCGTCGGATGTCGTCACGGTACGAACTCCACTTTCGAGACCTTCGCCTGGTCGGCGCCGGTCTTCTTGACGGTCAGCCGCATCCGCCAGTTGCGCGGCGGCTGGTTCTGCGCGCCGGCGTTCTCCGTCTTGACGGTCACGGCCACCAGGACGTTGCCCTCGTTGCCGTTCACCGACTCCAGCCCGGCCTCGTTGACCGTGCCGGCCGACTTGGACTTGGCCTGCTTGACGACGTCGACGAACGGCTGCGACCGCTTGGCGAAGTCGTCGTAGAAGGCGTCGGTGGCGGAGTCGAGGATGCGCTGGACGTCGGCGTCGGCGTGCTCGAAGTCGATGGTGGTCAGGTTGATCGCGCCCTGACGGCCGACGCTGACCAGCAACTCGCGCAACTGGTCGGCCTCGCGCGCCTGGTAGGCCCGGTAGCCCAGCCACCCGGTCAGCCCCGCCAGCGCCACCACCACGGCCAGCCCGACGGCGATCGCGAGCTTGACGTGCGACCACGGCTGCTTGGTCGCCGGCTCGACCGGCTCCGCCACCTCCGTCGTCTCCTCGGCGGCCTCGGCGGCCTCGACGTCGGCGTCGGCCTCGACGACCGCGACGTCGTCCTCGGGCACGTCAGCCTCGTCGGCCATGCTTGCTCCTTCGGCGCCTCCGGGCAGGTTGCCCGCACTCGGCCGAAAGGCTACCGGTAGTGCCTGGGAGCAGCGTCAGCGGTTGGCCGCCGCCTCCAGATCGGCGATGACGATCTTGCGCATGCCCAGCATCGCCCGGGTCGCCGCGACGGCACGGCCTTGGTCGGCATCGCCGGTCAGTTCGAGCAACCGGGTGGGGACCACCTGCCAGCTCACCCCGAAGCGGTCTTTGAGCCAGCCGCACTGGGATTCCTGACCGCCGTCGACCAGCGCGTTCCAGTAGTAGTCGACCTCGTCCTGGTCGCGGCATTCGATGGTGAACGACACCGCCTCGTTGAACGAGAACACCGGGCCGCCGTTGATGCCGATGAACCGCGCCCCATCGAGCACGAACCCCGCCGACACCACCTCGCCGGGCGTGCCCGGACCCGCGTCGGTGTAGCGGTTGACGAATTCGATCGACGAGTTCGGGAAGACCGAGGTGTAGAACGCCATGGCGTCCTCGAGGTCGTTGTCGAACCACAGCGACGGTGTGATGGTCGGCATCTGCGGCATCTCCTCTCAAAGGTGTCGACAGGGCAGACCGTCAGGGGCGGCGAAACTCATCGCGACGCCGCTGGGTAACGTGCTTTCCAGGTTCGGCCGAGAGGATGCCTGTGAGCAGCACGAAGAGCGGTCCGCAGACCGTCGAGTTCCGCGGCGACAAGAACCTGACGCTGGTGGGCGACGAGTGGAACCGCGGTGCGCCCTCGGCGGCGGGGCACCCGACGATCCTGATGCTGCACGGCGGCGGTCAGAACCGGTTCTCCTGGAAGAACACCGGCCAGGTGCTCGCCGATCAGGGCTTCCACGTGATCGCACTCGACGCCCGAGGCCACGGCGACAGCGACCGCGCACCGAACGCCGAGTACACCGTGGACGCGCTGTCCAGAGACGTGCTCAACGTGCTCGACCAGATCGGCCGTCCGGTGGTGTTGATCGGGGCCAGCATGGGCGGGCTGACCAGCATTCTGGTCGCGCACCTCGCCGGGCCGCAGAAGGTCACCAAACTGGTTCTCGTCGACGTGGTGCCGCGAGTCGAGCAGAAGGGCGCGTCCCGCATCCACGACTTCATGGTCAGCCACGTGCACGGCTTCGAGACCCTCGAGCACGCCGCCGACGCCATCTCCGAATACCTTCCGCACCGCAAGCGCCCGAAGAACCTCGACGGGCTCAAGAAGAATCTGCGCCATCGCGACGGCCGCTGGTTCTGGCACTGGGACCCGGCGTTCCTGCAGCCGATCAACGACGATCCGTTCGTCCGCGCCGAGGAACTGGAGCAGGCGGCGGTCGACCTGACGATCCCGATCCTGCTGATTCGCGGCAAGCTGTCCGACGTCGTGAGTCCCGAAGGGGTGCAAGACTTTCTGGCCAAGGTGCCGGCCGCCGAGTTCGTCGAACTCTCCGACGCCGGACACACCGCCGCCGGTGACGACAACGACGCATTCAGCGCGGCCGTCGTCTCGTTCGTCACCCGCTGACGTCGAGGTGTATTTGCCCGGCTGAGGCCGAGTCGGTCCGGGCAGAGATGCGGCACGCCGCGCTCTGCGTTACCGTGTTTGCTAGCAGGGTCGGGGACGTCGATCATTTTGCGCCGGGAGGGCCCATGACGTCCAACATTGAATTAACGATGCCGCGGCGGCCAGGTCGGCCGGTCGGTGGCGACGCGGAGGCCACCCGCCGACGGATTCTCGCAGGCTGGCCAGGAGATCTTCGCCGACGTGGGCTTCGAGGCCACCACTTTCATGGCCATCGGGAACCGCGCCGGCGTGACTCGTCCGGCCGTCAATCACTATTTCCCCAGCAAGTCGGTGCTGTACCGCACCGTCCTCGGCGTCGTCACCAACCGCGTTGCCGAAGCCGCCGATACGGCACTCGCGGGCGCCGACGCTGACCGATCAGCTGCTGGGCTTCATCGGCGAGGTGATCGTGAGCGCCGAGCCGTCCACAGCGCGGTTCCTTCTGCAGTCGGCGCTCGATCTCGCCCGTCAACCCGAACTGGCCACCAGCGCCGAACACCACCCCGGAGCGACGGTTGACCAGTTCATTCGCAGCGCTGTCGACCGAGCGGTGAGCCGCGGCGAACTGCAGGCCGATGCCGACTCAACAGCGCTAGCCGAGATGTTCACCGCCATCTTCTGGGGCGCCGCGCTGGCCCTCGGCCGAACCGACACCGACGCCGGCCGCGTGATGGACCAGTTGCGCGGGCTGTTCGACGGCAGCCTTTTCACCCGCTGACGTCGAGGTGTAGCTCGGAAACCACGTAGGACCGGGCGATGTGCTTGAGCTCGGCCGGGTCCACCGCGCGCACCACCATCTGAGCGCCGAGCCCGTCGATCATGGTCAGCAACCGGCGCGCGGCCACATCGGCGTCCCCGGCGTGGAACTCGCCGGTGGCGTTGCCCTCGCGGACCACCTCGGCGATGCAGGCCAGCCACTGGTCGGTCAGCGCGTCGGCCTCGGCGGCAAGCGCCGGGTTGCCGCGGCCCAGGCTCCAGGCCTCCAGCCACAGCGCACTGGCCTCCATGCTGGACTCGTCGAGGGTGTAGTCCATCAGGGCGTTGATCTTGGCGGTCGGCGTCGGTTCGCCGGCCATCAGCTCGCGGGCGTTGTCCAGATCCTCGGTGGCGGCGGTGCGGAATGCCGCGGTGATCAGCTGCTCGGCCGAGGAGAAGTAATGGCTGACCAGGCCGGGCGTGACCCCCAGGTCGGCGGCGACCTTGCGCAGCGTGACGGCGCTCAGCCCGTCGGCGCGGCTGATCTCCACCGCCCGGCGCAGCAGCTCGCCGTGCCGCTCGGCAGGCAGCTTGCGTTTGGCTTCCCGCATCGCACCGGTCGCGACCACTTTTGTCCTTCCCCTTGACGGATGCCCTGTGTTATTGAACACTACATCAACACTATTGAACTACCAATCAACAAGGAGTGTCCGATGGCCGCGACACCTGCCACCACCGACCGCCTCGGGGCCATCGAGGCCGCCGGCGTCGAGTACCTGCCCGAGGAGGCCAGGGACTCCAGCCCGCGCAACCTGTCCGCGGTGTTCCTCGGCGCCAACCTGACCTGGACGAACGTCGTCTTCGGCGCCTTCGCCATCCTGTTCGGGCTCAGCTTCTGGCAGACCCTGACCTCGATGGCGGTCGGCACCGCGATCGGCACCCTGGCCGTGCTCCCGACCGCGATCATCGGTCCGCGCACCGGCACCAACATGACGGTCTCCAGCGGTGCGTTCTTCGGCATCCGCGGCCGGTTCATCGGCTCCGCGCTGGCACTGGCGATCGCGCTGGGCTTCGCCGCGGTGACGGTGTGGACCAGTGGCGACGCCCTGGTGGCCGCCGCACACCGGATGTTCGGCCTGCCCGAGACCAACGTGGTGCGCGGTATCGGCTACGCCGTCGTCGCGGCACTGATGGTGACCGTCGCCCTCTACGGGCACGCCACCATCGTCGCGATGCAGAAGATCGTGGTGCCCGTCGTCGGTGGGCTGTTGATCCTCGGCGTCTTCGCGTTCGCCGGCGGATTCCACCCCAGCGCGACGTCCGGGGAGTATGCGCTGGGCAGCTTCTGGCCGACGTGGACGCTGTGCGCGGTGCTGTTCGCGGCCGCGCCGATCTCCTACGGCCCCACCATCGGTGACTACACCCGGCGGATCTCCGCGGTCCGGTTCAGCGACCGGCAGATCACCGTCGCGCTCGGGGTGGGCATGTTCATCGGCGTGATGCTGCCCAGCCTGTTCGGCGCCTACACCGCGATGAGTTTCGCCAACCCGACCGACTCCTACCTCGACGACCTGGTGACCGCGGCGCCGGCCTGGTACGTGCTGCCCATCGTGGTGATCTCGCTGCTGGGCGGGCTGAGCCAGGGCGTGCTGTGCATCTACGCCAGCGGCCTGGATCTGGAAGGCCTTGCGCCGCAACTGAAGCGGACCCAGACGACGATCATCACCGCCGCCGTCGCGATCGTCCTGCTCTACGTCGGCGTCTTCGTGTTCGACGCGGTCGGGTCGGTCACCGCGATGACGGTGGCGCTCAACGCGGTGATCACCCCGTGGGTCGCGGTGCTGGCCATCGGCGCGCTGCGCACCCGCACGCGTCGGCTACGACCCGGTCGACCTGCAGGCCTTCGCCCATGGACGGCGCGGCGGCCGCTACTGGTTCACCGGCGGCTGGAACATCCCCGCGGTGCTGGCATGGGCGGCCGGTTCGCTGTTCGGTGTGCTCGCGGTCAACACCACGCTCTACGTCGGTCCGCTGGCCGACGTCGCAGGCGGGGTCGACCTGAGCACCATCGGCTCGGCGCGTGATCGCCGGCGTCATCTACGTGGTGGCGGGCCTCGGTCTAGGTCACCGGGGTGACCAGTCGCCTGTTGGTCAGCCACTCGTCGACGTTGCGTAACGCCAACTGCGCCATCGCAGTTCGGGCGCGGGCGGTGTTGCTGCCCACGTGCGGCAACAACACCACGTTGTCCAGCTCGCGCAGCGCGGCAGGCACCTGCGGCTCGTGGGCGAAGACGTCGAGCCCCGCACCGGCCAGTCCCCCGCTGCGCAGCAGGTCGATCAGGGCGTCCTCGTCGACGACGCTACCCCGGGCGATGTTGATCAGATAGCCTTGCGGCCCAAGCGCTTCCAGTACGCGACGGTCCACCAGCCCGCTGGTCTCCGGGCCACCGGCCGTGGCGGCCACCAGGACGTCGACCGACCCGGCGAGCTCGACCAGCGGACGCCGCGTAGCGGTACGGGCTGTCGGGGATCTCGCGGCGATTGTGATAGGCGACGGCACAGTCGAATCCGAGTAGCCGGGTCGCGATCGCCGAGCCGATGCGGCCGAGTCCCAGAATTCCGACCCGGCTGCCGGACAGGTCGCGGGTGTAGGGCAGCGGCCCTTCGACCGGCCATCGGCCGGCGCGGACGTAGCGGTCGGCGGCGCTGAACCCCCGCATGGTGTCGAGGATCAGACCCAGCGCGGTGTCGGCGACGGTGTCGGTCAGCACGTCCGGGGTATTGCTGACCGCGATCCCCCGCGTGCGCGCCGCGTCCAGGTCGATGGCGTCGACGCCGGCGCCGAAGTTCGCGATGGCCTCCAGGTTCGGCAGCTGCGCCATCAACCCGGAGTCCACACCGGGGCGTCCGCAGGACAGGATGACGGTGACGTCAGCGGCGTGCCGGTCCAGGAACGCGGCGCGCTGCGGCCCGGTTGGCAAGTGACAGCAGCGTCTTCCGCTGCGCAAGTTCTCGCTGCCAGGGACGGTTCGGGGTTGCCGACGACGAGGACTGCCATGGTGCCAGTCTTCTACACCGGCGAGTCAGTCGCGGGGGCGGACCAGCGCGGCGAGCTCATCGCGGTCGGTGATGTTGAGCTTGGCGAACATCCGGTACAGATGGCCCTCGACGGTGCGGGTGGACACCACCAGCCGTTCGGCGATGTCGCGGTTGGTCAGTCCGCGCGCGACCAGGTTGGCGATCTCCCACTCCCGGGCGCTCAGCGGCAGCGGGTGTGAGGTGACGCGCAGGGCCGGCGTCTTCAGGCCACCGCACTGTTTGGCAAGGCGATCGGCGGCGGCGGCGGCCTCCAGCGCGTTGCGGCGCTTACCGGCCGCATCGAACATCGCCGACGCCTGCGCGGCCGCGTCCGCCGCCGACAGCAGGGCGCCGGCGCGCTCGAACTCCTGGGCGGCCGAATAGACCTGCGCCGCATCGTTGTTCAGCAGACCGGCGGCGTGGGCGGCATCGGCGTCGGCCAGCGGTCCGCCGATCGTGGTGGCGACATCGATCAGCCGTTGCAGACATGAGCGGTCGCCGAAGCGTGCGGCGGCATGCAGCGCCAGCAGCTCGATGGTCCGCTGCCCCGACGTCGGCGGCCAGGTCCGCGGCACGCACGGCGGTGGCGATCGCGCCGGTGAGGTGGCCCTCGGCTGCCGCCAGCCAGGCCTCGGCGACGAGCACCGGTGGTTCGAACATCGTCGCGCCGCGGCTGACCGCCGCCCGCAACTCGGCGATCAGCGGTTTCGCCGCCTCGTCGTTGCCCAGTCCGGCTGTAGCACTGGGCCAGCAGCAGCCGGGCCGGGATGTTCCACGATGCGGCCGACTCGTCGCTCAGCGCGGCCAGCGTCTCCTCGAGCCTGACCACCGCGGCGCGCAGCTGCCCTCGGCCGAACTCGACGGTGGCGGCCAGCACGTTGGCCATCGCCCGGGCGCGGTACTGGCTCGGCGAGGTGATGCGGACGATGTCGCCGGAGCGCGCCTGCGCGGCCTCGAAGTTGCCGCCGAGCGTCAGCGCGCGAACTTCGGCCAGCGCCAACAGGAACCGCAGCATGGCATCGATCTTGTCGGCGACCTGGTGACCGCGCAGCGCCAACCGGGCCGCGTCGTCCCGGCGGCCCTCCAGGCCCGCGGCCATGGTCCCGCCGAACACCGCCCACCCGACCGCGATGGGCGGGGCGGCCGGATCGGCGAGCACCCGCTCGGCCAGCTCGGCCGCCTCGGTCAGCCGGCTCGCCAGCACGGCCAGCGCGGAGGTGAGGCCGTCGACCACCAGCCGCGCCGCAGGGTGGGTGATGCGCTGTTGCAGCATGGCCAGGATCTCTCCGGCGGCCTCCGCGTCGCCGATCGACCACTGCAGGATGGCGACGCGGGCGATTCCCCACCGCGCGAGTTCGAACTCGTTGAGGGTGTCCGGGTCGAAGGCGCCGAGAATCGCCTCGGCCTCGGCCTCCTTGCCCTGCCATAGAAGCGATCTCGCGAGCAGCTCACTGGCCAGCAGGCCGCCGCCCTGCCGCACTGCGGCGCGCGACAGCTGCTCGGCCAGGGTGATGTTCGTCAGGGCGATCGCATCCTCGGCGGCACGCATCAGGAAGCCGGGGTCGACCGGTTCGTCGGCCTGCATGGCCAGTTCGGCGCGGCGCAGTCGTTCGGCCGGGGTGCGCGGTGGGTGAGTCTTCATCGCGCTGAGCAGTTCCGAACGCAGGCGCAGGGTGGCGACATGTCCGAGGCCGGTGCGGATGACTTCCCCGATCAGCGCGTGGGTGAAGTGGATCTCCGCGGCGCCCGCCTCGTCGAGGATGCGGATCAAGCCGCGCCGCTCGATGTGCTCGAGGGTATCGGTGGCGACCAGTTCGGACATGATCGCCAATGGCAGCGGTTCGGCGAGGGCCAGCAGTTGCAGTGCGCGTTTCTCGTCGGCGGGCAGCCGGTCGAGCCGGCTGCTGAGCAGCGGAGCCAGCGTGGAGGAGACGCCGACCTGCCCGCGCAGCTGCCAGACGTCGTTGACCCGGCGCAGGGCGCCCGCCTCCAGGGCGCCCTCGACCAGGTGGCGCACGAACAGTGCGTTGCCGCCCGAGGCCTCCCAGATCAGGTCCGCGGACAGCTGCTCCAGGTGGCCGTGCAGCGCGGTCTCGATGAGGGTGACCGCCTGGGCCTTGGTGAACGGAGTGACGTCGAGCGCGGGTGAGGTACGCGTCCTTCCACAGCGCGGTGATGGTCTCCGGCATCGGTTCGCCGGTGCGGGCGGTGGCCACCAGGCGCACCGACCCCTCGATCGCGAGCTGATGCAGCAGGGTCGCCGACAGGTGATCGACGAGGTGTACGTCGTCGACTCCGATCACGGCGAACTTCTCCCGGCGAACGGTGTCGAATGCGTTGGCCAGCATGGTGATTGGGTCTCTGGTGGTCGGCGCACTGAGCAGATGAGCGAAGACGCCCAGTGGGACCTCACGGGCCGACTCGGTGCCGGCCACCCAGTGCGCGGGGGCGCGGAAGGACTGGGTGGCACACCGGGCCAGAGTGGTCTTGCCCACCCCGGCATCGCCGAGCAGCAGCACGCCGCAGCCTTCGGCGCGGGCGCCCAGGGCAGTGTGGATCGCGGCGACCTCGCTTTCGCGAGCGACCACGGGCCAGCTCAGCACCCCCACATCGGGAGTCTAAGCAGGTGAGACCCCAAA
>CAVXWQ010000073.1:0-16670 GCA_963765445.1 uncultured Actinomycetota bacterium | reverse complement strand
AGAAAACTGGCCAGGACTTGTGGCCCTGACCAGCATCTTTTCGGTGGAGCTGCCGGGAATCGAACCCGGGTCCTACGGCATTCCCTCAAGACTTCTCCGTGCGCAGTCCGCTATGTCTCTACTTGGATCTCCTGCTCACGCGAACAAGTCAGGATGACGATCCCAGTCGCTGTTTGATGTCCCGATACATCCCGCGACCGGACGTATCGGTTTGTCCCTCTAGCTGATGCCAGGGTCCGGGCCGAGGGCGCTCCCGGTCTGACAGACACACCGTCGCTTAGGCAGCGAGGGCGTAGTCGCGCTGATTGGAATCGGCGCTTAATTGGTTGCAATGACGCTTACGGTGGTCTCTTGCCTGCACCGGCACGCTTCCCTTGATTCGATGCGCGAAGTCGAAACCGTTCAGCCCCTCGCACCCCGGCCGACTTTCGACCGGAAAACCAATGGTACGCGGCATATAACCGCGTACTGAAGCACATTAATCCCGGCCACCGACAGCGTCGGCCGCCGAGATCGACGCAATGGCGGCCCCCACCTGGACTTTTGCAGCGATATGTCGGTTTGGGCGCGGAAAAAGTGAGACTTTGTCTACAGTGCGACTGTGTCTGACAGCCTGCGGGTCCGCAAGCGCGAGCGGACCCGCGAACGGATCGCCGCCGCCGCGGCCCGGCTGGTGATCGAGATCGGTCTGACCGCGGCGACCACCGACCGGATCGCCGCCGAAGCCGACGTGGCCAGGGCCACCTTCTTCCGGTACTTCGAGTCCAAGGAGTACGCCGTCGCCGAGGGCTTCACCGCGATGTGGATCGCCGCGATCACCGACGCGCTGCGCCGCCAGCCCCCCGAGCTGTCCTCCACCGATGCGCTCGCCGCGGCGTTTCGCGAACTGGCCGCCGGCTTCGAGGCCATCTCCGGTCAGATCGCCGACATCGAACGCCACACCCGCGAATCGTTGAGCCTGCGGGCCTGGACCCTGCTGTCCTATCTCAGCTTCGAGACCGCCATCGCCGAGACGATCGCCCCCCGCCTGCCCGACCTGACGGTGGACGACCCGCGGCCGCGCCTGATCGGCGCGCTGGCGATGGCCGCCGTCCGGATCTCCCTCGACGACTGGCTTCGCGACGGCGGCTCGCTGTCCGACCGGATCTCCCGCGCGGTGACCTCCATGGCACCGCTGCCGATGACAGAACAGGAATGAGGCTCGATGGGCGGCGAGAAGTCACTGGAAGCATGGGGATTCGTCCGGAAGGTCCTCGCCGACCTGACCGAGCATGATCACCCAGGACGCGCGCGACGAACGCGAGCTGCTCGAAGGCCTGCGGGTACTGAACCGGGTCACCGCCCTGTGCACCGAACTGTCCGTCGACACCGACCCCGACCATCCGCACTTCGTCGACATGTGCACGCCGTCCCGGTTCGTGGGCGGGCCGAACCCGCACGGCTCCTACCCGCTGGCGATGATCAGCGGCGACCGCGCCTACCGGGTCACCGGATCCCGCGGCACGTCAACCTATCTCGGGCTGCAGGTGCTGGCCGGCACCGGGATGAACCCGCGCCGGATGAGCAACTACCTGTCCGACCACGAACTCGTGCTCGACGACGACGGCCACTTCACCCTCGTCTTCTCCGCGGCCCGCCCCGCCGACAGCGACCTCGACGGGGCGCAGTGGGTGCAGATCCCCGACGACGCCACCTCGATCGTGGTGCGCGACTACATCGCCGACCCGGCCACCGAAATCCCTGTGCAGCTGCACATCTCGCGACTCGGCCAATCCGGTCCGCCGACACCGCTCACCGACGAGATGCTGGCCGACCAGCTGACCGCCATGGGGTGGACGATCGTCAAGCTGACCACCCTGCACCGCACCGTTCGCCCAGACCTGCTGGAGAACCCCGAACACGCTGATCACCTCGGAGGCCGGAGCACTCGGCGGGGAGAACACCACCCCCGACAACCTCTACATGCTCGGCCTGTTCGACCTCGAGCCGCATCAGAGCCTGCAACTGGAGTTCGTACCACCCGAAACCCGTTACTGGTCAGTGACGTTGGAGAGCATCTGGCACGAATGCCTGGAACCGCTGGTGCGCCAAAGCTCGGTGACCAACAAGGGCATCGAGCCCGGACCGGACGGCCGGGTACGGCTGACCATCGGCGCCGAGGACCGCGGCGACGGGTACTGGCTCGACACCGGTGGACGCACAGCGCGGCTTCATCGTCGTGCGCTGGCTGGACAACCCCAATGCCCCGGATGTGACGGTTCGACTGCTGGACAAGGAGACTCAGCGATGACCAGTGCGATCGCCGCGCGCCTCGACGCGGACAAGCTGATCGATCAGGCCTGCGAACTGGCCGGCAGCGACGACTTCGGTGACGACGACGGCTGGCGCGAGAACCTGGACCGGCTGCTCGACGACTTCATCGGTGAGGCCGACCTGTCACCGCTCGGTGTGGAGATCGCCGCCGCCGACGTGATCCTGCCGCTGCGCAACCGGCTGCAGATCACCGCCTGGCGCAACGAACATCCCGAGATCGCCGACGAGCGCATCGAGCAGCCGATCGTCATCCTCGGACAACCGCGGACCGGCACGACGATCCTCTATGACCTGCTGAACCAGGATCCTGATCTGCGCGCCCCGCTGACCTGGGAGGTCGACAACCCGTTCCCGGTCCCGCAACCCGACACCTACGACACCGACCCGCGCATCGCCGAAACCCAGGCGCAGCTGGAGATGAGCGAACAGCTGATGCCGGGGTTCATGAAGTTTCACCCGATGAGCGCGCGCGGCGGCCAGGAGTGCGTGCGGATGACCGCAGGCACCTTCTGCAGCATGATCTTCACCACCCAGTACCGCCTGCCGAACTACCACCGCTGGCTGATGCACGAGGCCGACCACACCGTCGCCTACCGCTATCACCGAAAGTATCTGCAGCACTTGCAGTCCGGCGTTCCAGGTCAGTGGCTGCTGAAGAGCCCGGCGCACCTGTGGGAGCTCGACAAGCTGCTCGCCGAGTACCCCGACGCGATTCTGGTTCAGACGCACCGTGATCCGCTGGTGGTGATCTCCTCGATCAGCGCGCTGTGTGCGCACCTGCAGAAGCTGGCCAGCGACGGCGCGTCGGTTCGGCGGGCCGCCGGGCAATGTAGCGAGGAGACGATCCTCGGGCTCGAGCGGGCGATGGACATGATCGACTCCGGGGTGGTGGCGCACGACCGGATCATCGACGTCCAGTTCGCCGACTTCATGAAAGACCCGTTCAGCACGATCAAGACCATCTATGACCGACTCGGCCGGGAACTGACCCCGGTGGCCGAGGAGCGGATGCGCAACCACCTTGCGGAGAATCCCGGCGACGGCGGCGGAAGCCGCTACAGGTGGGCCGATACCGGACTCGACGCCGCAGCGCTGCGCGAGCGGGTGCGCCCGTACCAGGAGCGCTACCACGTCCCGACCGAGACGCTTCGATGACTCCGCCCTACACCGAGTGCGATTCCTAGTGGACTGAGATCATGCCGACGGCAACCAAGGCCAGCACCATGCCGAGCGCCTGCCAGCGGGTGACCCGCTCACGCAGCACCACGATCGCCAGCAGCACTGTGGCGGCCGGGTAGAGCGAGATCAGCACACCGGACAACGACAGCAGGGAGGCCTGCAGAGCCAGCAGCATCGCGACGTTGGCACCGGTGTCCAATACCGCGGCAGCCAGCGCCATCCGAAGCGGAAATCCTCGCGGCGCATGCAGGTTGCCGGTGAACGCGGCGACCACCAGCACGATCGCGGTGGCCGACACCCGGGCGAAGAACAGTGGCCACAATCGCGCCTCCACCGGTGCCTGGTGGATCAGCACGAAGTTGAGCCCGAACGCCAGCCCCGACCCGACGGTCAGCCATGCGACGGTCTTGGTGAAACGGTGCGGGCGCACGTCCTCGTCGGTTGCCTCACGGCTGACGAGGACGATGGCGACCAAAGCCAGGGCCGTGCCCGCCGCCGCGATTGCACCGGGCCGCTCCCCGATTGCGATCCCCACCCCCACCGGCAGCGCGGCGACCAGCACCGCCGTCAGCGGGGAGACCACTGAGATCGGTCCGGCCCCAAGCGCGGCGTAGAACCACCACACCCCGAACGCCTGGCTGATGCCGCACAGCCCGCCCCAGATGACGGCCGGCGTGGTGACCGTGCCGCCGAAGCTGATCGAGGTGTGGCCACCCCTGGCCACCTACCTCAAACGGGTTCACGAACAGTGCGTCCGGCTGTTCATTCTCGAACCCATATAGATGCGGCCCCCACGCCTAGTGGACTGAGATCATGCCGACGGCGACCAAGGCCAGCACCATGCCGACCACCTGCCATCGGGTGACCCGCTCACGCAGCACCACGATCGCCAGCAGCACCGTGGCCGCCGGGTACAGCGACATCAGCACACCCGCCAGCGACAGCATCGAGGCCTGCAGCGCCAACAGCATCGCGACGTTGGCGCCGGTGTCCAGCAGTGCCGCGAACCAGCGCCAGCCGCAGCGGAAAGCCTTGCGGAGCATGCAGATTTCCGGTGACAGCCGCCGCGATCAGAACACACCGCAGTCGCCGACAGCCGGGCGAAGAACAGCGGCCAGAGCCGTGCATCGACCGGCGCCTGATGGATGAGCACGAAATTGAGCCCGAACGCCAGGCCGGATCCGACCGTCAGCCACGCGACCGTCGTGGTGAACCGGTGCGGGCGGACATCCTCGTCGGTGGCCTCCCGGCTGACGAGCACGACGGCGACCAGGGCCAGCACGATTCCCACGCCGGCGATCGCACCGGGTTGCTCACCGAGCGCCAGACCGACACCGACCGGCACGCCCGCCACCAGCACCGCGGTCAGCGGCGAGACCACCGAGATCGGTCCGGCCCCGAGCGCGGCGTAGAACCACCACACCCCGAACGCCTGGCTGACTCCGCACAGCAGACCCCACATGACGGCCGGCGTGGTGACACGGTGCCGCCGACGACGACGGCCAGCACACCGAGCAGAACCATCGCCACCGGGTAGGAGACCAGCACCACCCGCAGGGCGGCTACTCGTCGCGAGGCGATCCCGCCGACGAAATCGCTGACCCCGTAACCGACTGCCGATGCCAGCGCCAGCAGGACGCCGATCAGGACATGCCCTTGGAGCGCCGTCCCAGCTCGCGGACCACCTCACGCTCGGCGTCGCGGCGCGCCAGGTCCTGACGTTTGTCGTGAGCCTGCTTGCCTCGGGCCAGCGCCAGCTCCACCTTGACCTTGCCGTCGGTGAAGTACAGCGACAGCGGCACCAATGTCAGGTTGCCGTCGCGGATCTTGCCGATCAGCGTGTCGATCTGGCTGCGGTGCAGCAGCAGCTTGCGGTTGCGCCGCGGCGCGTGGTTGGTCCAGCTGCCGTGGTGATACTCGGGGATGTGCAGGTTCCGCAGCCAGATCTCGCCGTCGTCGACGGTGGCGAACGCGTCGGCCAGCGAGGCCTGCCCGTCTCGCAGACTCTTGACCTCGGTGCCGACCAGCGCAACACCGGCCTCGAAGGTGTCCAGGATCGAATAGTTGTGCCGCGCCTTGCGGTTGGACGCGATGATCTGGTTGTTGGAGTCCTTCGGCGACTTGGCCTTCTTGGCCACGGCTACCTCCGCACGTAGAGGCGCAACGTGACGTAGCCGGTGACACCGGCCATCACCACACCGACGAAGAACATGATCGGTGAGATGTAGAGAATGTCGGCGTAGTCGATCCGGGCGATCAGGTTGGCCTTGTAGAACTGGTCGAGCGCGTCCTCGAGGAACAACGCACGCACCACGATCAGCCCCACGATCGCGAGGATGACGCCGATCGTCGCCGCCAGCACCGCCTCGAGCAGGAACGGCAACTGGGTGTACCAGCGGGTGGCGCCGACCATCCGCATGATGCCGATCTCGGTGCGTCGGGTGTAGGCCGCGACTTGAACCATGTTGGCGATCAACAGGATTGCGCCCACCGCCTGCACCACCGCGACGGCGAACGCGGCGTTGGACAAGCCGTCGAGCACCGCGAAGAGCCGGTCGATCAGCTCCTTCTGGTTGAGCACGTTGAGCACGCCGGGCTGGCCCTGCATCGCGGCGTCGAACTCCTTGTGCTGCTCGGGATTGTCGAGCTTGACGACGAACGAGGCCGGGAAACTAGTCGCTTGACTGGCGACATCTTTGTATTGCGGGAACTTGCGGACCGCGTCGTTGTAGGCGTCGTCCTTGTTGAGGAACCGCACCGACTTCACGTCTTTGCGGGACTCGATCTGGGCCCGCAGTGCCTTGCACGGGTCGGCGTCGCACGTCGGGTCGTTGGCCGACACGTCGTTGTTGAGGAACACCTGGGTCTCGACGCGGTCGAGGTAGATCTCGCGCGAGTGATCGGCGAGCCGGATCACCAGCAGACCGCCGCCGAACAGGCCGATCGAGATGGCCGTGGTCAGGATCATGGCCACGGTCATCGTGACGTTGCGACGAAGGCCGGTGAAGACCTCGTTGATCAGGAAGCCGAAGCGCACTTAACGATCCATTCCGTAGACACCACGCTGCTCATCGCGGACGAGCCGGCCCAGGGACAGCTCCACCACGCGCTGGCGCATGGAGTCGACGATGTGGTGGTCGTGGGTGGCCATCAGCACCGTGGTGCCCGTCCGGTTGATCCGTTCGAGCAGGTCCATGATGTCCTTGCTGGTTTCGGGGTCGAGGTTGCCGGTGGGCTCGTCGGCCAGCAGCACCAGCGGGCGGTTGACGAACGCGCGCGCGATCGCCACGCGCTGCTGCTCACCGCCGGACAGCTCGGCCGGCAGCCGGTTGGCCTTGCCGGACAGGCCGACCATCTCCAGCACCTCGGGCACGACGCGGTTGATGGTGTCGGGCTTCTTGCCGATCACCTCCAGCGCGAACGCCACGTTCTCGAAGACGCTCTTCTGCTGCAGCAGCCGGAAGTCCTGGAACACGCAGCCGATCACCTGGCGCAGTTTGGGGATGTGCCGGCCGGAGAGCTTGTTGACGTGGAACTTCGACACCTGGATCTCGCCGGAGGTCGGAGTGTCCTCGGCCAGCAACAGCCTCATGAACGTCGACTTGCCCGACCCCGACGGGCCGATGAGGAAGACGAACTCACCCTTGTCGATCTTGACGCTGACATTGTCGAGGGCGGGTCGCGCCGACGACTTGTACTGCTTGGAGACATGGTCAAGGGTGATCATCACGGCACGCCAGTGTAGCTGTGACTACTGCGTCGGAGCCGCAGGCGTCGACATCGGCCCCTGCCCCGGAGCCGGTGACGGAGTCGGCGCCGGGCTGGGCGCACCAGGAAGCGGCGGGACTCCGGGCGCCGCCGGCGTGGTCGTCGTCGGCGAGGTCGGGCGACGTCGGCGAGGTCGGCGAGGTCGGCGAGGTCGGCGATTCGCCGGGCGAGGTGGACTCCGTGGGCGACGTCGTCTCCGTCGTGGTCTCGGTGGTCGTCGGCGTGGTCGTGGTCGTCGTGGTGCGGCGCTGGACGTCGGTACGGGGCACCCAGGTGTAGGACGGGTCGGGGATGAACCCCGGCGGCACGATCTGGGTTTCCGGCGCCGGCGCCGGCGCGGGCTGGTAGGTCTCGTAGAGCCACCAGATCCCGATGAACGCGATGATCAGCGCGGCGGTGGACGTGCGGATCCGGCCGAAGATGTAGTTCGGCCAGGCGCGGTCCTCGTTGGCGGGTCGGGAACAGCTTCATCGCTGCACCGGCCCCTGGGTCTCCTCCTCGGCTCCGCCGGCGGTGGCCGGGTGCACCAACGCACCCACCAGGGGCGAGGAGTCGGCGGAGGTGACGATGCCGGCCCGGATCAGCGCGGCCACGACCAGCAGGCGCAGCCGGCGGCCCGCCTCGAACTGCTTACCGGGCAGCGTCCGGGCCACCATCCGCAGGTTCACGTTGTCCAGTTCGATGCTTTCCACTCCCATCAGCTGGGGTTGGTCGAGCAGCAGTTCCTTGAGGGCGGGATCCTCCATCGCGGAGTCGCACACGGCGTGCAGCACCTCGTTGACCTTGTTCAGGTCGGCGTTGGTGGGCACCGGGATGTCGATCACGGCGCGGGCCCAGTCCTTCGAGAGGTTCAGCGACTTCATGATCTGACCGTTGGGGATGGTGTACATCTCGCCCTCGGAGGTACGCAGCTTGGTCACCCGCAGGGTGACGTCCTCGACGGTGCCCATCGCGTCGTTCGACGGAGCCCAGCGTCAGCTCCACCAGGTCACCGAACCCGTACTGCTTCTCGGTGATGATGAAGAACCCCGAGAGCAGGTCCTGCACGATGCGTTGCGCGCCGAAGCCCAGCGCGGCGCCCAGCACCGCGGCGGGCGCGACCAGCGAGCTGACCGGGATCGCGAGGATGTCGGTGACCTCGACGGCCACCATGACCGCCAGCAGCGCGATGGCCACGTAGGAGATCACCGACGCGACGGCCTGGCGGTGCTTGGCGCTTTCGCTGCGGACCAGGGCGTCGCTCTGGCGGAAGTCGGCGTCGATGCGGCGGGTGATCTTCTGCGCCGACCAGTTGATGAAGCGGGCGGCCAGCAGCGCCGCCGATCACCAGCAGGGCGATCCGCAGTCCGCGGGTCAGAATCCATTCGCCGATTTCGCCGTGCCAGAAGTCATGCCAGCGACCGGCGAACGGATTCGCCAGCAGTTCGGTCGTGGCGGAGGCCACGAAGCGGGCGGAGGCACATCAGTCGTCGTCATCTTTTCGATTACGCCACCGGATTCCCGCTTCGAGGAACCCGTCGATGTCCCCATCCAGTACCGCCGCAGGATTGCCGACCTCGTACTCGGTCCGCAGGTCCTTGACCATTTGGTAGGGGTGCAGAACGTAGGAGCGCATCTGGTTGCCCCAGGAGCTGCCGCCGTCGCCCTTGAGAGCGTCCATCTCGGCGCGCTCCTCGAGCCGCTTGCGCTCCAGGAGCTTGGCCTGGAGAACGCGCATCGCCGAGACCTTGTTCTGCAGCTGCGACTTCTCGTTCTGGCAGGTCACCACGATACCGGTGGGGATGTGGGTAAGTCGAACCGCCGAGTCGGTGGTGTTGACCGACTGCCCGCCCGGTCCGCTGGAGCGGTAGACGTCGACGCGGATGTCGGTCTCGGGGATCTCGATGTGGTCGGTGGTCTCCACGACGGGAAGGACCTCGACTTCGGCGAACGACGTCTGGCGCCGGTTCTGGTTGTCGAACGGGCTGATCCGCACCAGCCGGTGGGTGCCCTGCTCCACCGAGAGGTTGCCGTAGGCGAACGGGGCGTGCACCGCGAAGGTGGCGCTCTTGATGCCGGCCTCTTCGGCGTAGGAGGTGTCGAACACCTCGACTCCGTAGTTGTGCTGCTCGGCCCAGCGGATGTACATCCGCATCAGCATCTCGGCCCAGTCGGCGGCGTCGACGCCGCCGGCCCCGGAGCGGATGGTGACCAGCGCCTCGCGCTCGTCGTACTCGCCGGACAGCAGGGTCCGGACCTCCATGGCCTCGATGTCGGTCTGCAGCGACTTCAGCTCGGCGTCGGCCTCGGCCAGGGCGTCCGCGGCGCCCGCGCCCTCTTCCTCGGCGGCCATCTCGTAGAGCACCGGCAGATCGTCGAGGCGGCTGCGAAGGCCCTCGACGCGGCGCAGCTCACCCTGGGCGTGGGACAGCTCGCTGGTGACGCGCTGGGCGTGGCTCTGGTCGTTCCAGAGGTTGGGATCGGCCGCCTCGTGTTCGAGCTTCTCGATCTTGGCGCGCAGGCCGTCGACGTCGAGCACCCGCTCCACCGTGGTCAGGGTGGAGTCAAGGGCGGCGATGTCAGACTGTCGATCGAGGTCCACGGGTCCTCAGGTTACCGGCGTCGAGCGGCGCGTTGGGACCGGCGGCGGCTTTCCGGGCAGCCTGGCAGGTTCCGCGTTTAACATCACATCTGTAACCGCGCCAGGACAGGAAGTTCGAAGATGCGTCCTTACTACGTCGCGATAGTCGGCGCGGGGCCCTCCGGGTACTTCGCCGCAGCGTCGCTGTTGAAGTTCGCCGACGCCTCGGTCGCCGGAGGCGGCGCCGACGTGCGGGTGGACATGCTGGAGATGCTGCCGACGCCGTGGGGCCTGGTCCGTTCGGGGGTGGCGCCGGACCATCCGAAGATCAAGTCGATCAGCAGGACGTTCGAGAAGACGTCCGGTCGATCCGCGGTTCCGCTTCTTCGGCAACCTCAGAATCGGTGAGCACGTGCAGGCCGACGAGCTCGCCGAGCGCTACGACGCGGTGATCTACGCCGTCGGCGCCCAGTCCGACCGTGCCCTGCGCATCCCGGGCGAGGAACTGCCCGGCAGTGTGGCCGCCGTCGACTTCGTCGGTTGGTACAACGCGCACCCGCACTTCGAGGAGATGGCGCCCGACATCTCCAGCGGCCGCGCGGTGGTGGTCGGCAACGGCAACGTGGCGATCGACGTCGCCCGCATCCTGGTGACCGATCCCGACGTGCTGGCCAACACCGACATCGCCGACCACGCCCTGCAGTCGCTGCACGACCGCGGCGTCGACGAGGTGGTGATCGTGGGCCGCCGCGGCCCCCTGCAGGCGCCGTTCACCACGCTGGAGTTGCGTGAGCTCGGCGAGCTGGACGGCGTGGACGTCGTGGTCGACCCGGCCGACGTCGAGGCCATCACCGACGAACAGGCCGAGGCCGCCGGCAAGATAGTGCGCGGCAACATCAAGGTGTTGCGCGACTATGCGGGCAGGGCGCACCGGCCGGGCCACCGCCGTATCGTGTTCCGGTTCCGCACCTCCCCGATCGAGATCCGGGGTGAAGAGCGGGTCGAGTCAATCGTGTTGGGCCGCAACGAACTTGTCGCCGACGAGAGCGGACGGGTGGTGGCCAAGGACACCGGCGAGCGCGAGACGCTGCCCGCCCAGTTGGTGGTGCGCGCCGTCGGATACCGCGGGGTGGCCATCCCCGGTGTGCCGTTCGACGACGGCGCGGGCACCATCCCGCACGTCGAGGGCAGGATCAGCGGCAGGGCGGGGCAGTACGTCGTCGGCTGGATCAAGCGGGGCCCGTCGGGGGTGATCGGGTCCAACAAGTCGGATTCGCAGGACACCGTCGACGCGCTGGTGGCCGATCTGGCCGGCGGCGCAGCTGCGCGAGGTCGGACCGGACTACGCCGAGGAGTTGGTGCGCTGGCTGGTGGATCGGCAGCCGCACCTGGTCACCGACGACCACTGGCAGATCATCGACGAGTACGAGCGGTCAGCCGGTGAGCCGCACGGGCGGCCGCGGGTGAAGATCACCAACGTCGCCGAGATGCTGCGGATCGGGCACGGCTGAGTTTTCGGGGCTCGACTGTGGGCTGTGCACGATTCTGGTCGCGGCGCGTGCGTAGGACCCCACGCTCGGCCGCTCAGTGCGGCGCGAAGAACCAGTTGTCCGGGTTCTTCGGCGAGTACACCACCGGCATGAGCTGGCCCATGGTCGGCCAGCTGTCCACGTCGACGGCCAGCCGCTGATACACCACGTGCTCGTCGACGGTCGGGCCGTTGATGACGCCGCTGATCGTGACGAACTGCTCACCGGTGGCATCCGGGCGTGGGCTGACGCCGGTCACCAGCAGGGTGCCCTGCGCCATCTCACCGCGCGGGCCGCGGCGGCGCATGAAGCGCGGCCCCAGCACGAGCACCAAGGCCCCGATGATCAGCAGCAGCACCGCGAATTCCCACATGGGGTCATGGTAGGACTGCAGCCATGAGCGGCGACGGTGTGCGGGCAGACTTGGCGGTGGCGTTGGAGCTCGCGAAGCGGGCCGACGTCATCACCATGGACCGCTTCGGGGCGCTGGATCTGCGGATCGACACCAAACCCGACCTCACGCCGGTGACCGACGCCGACGAGGCCGTCGAAGCCGAGTTGCGCCAGATTCTCGCCGCGCAGCGGCCCGGCGACGCGGTTCTCGGCGAGGAGTACGGCGGGACGGCCGCGTTCCACGGCAGGCAGTGGGTGATCGACCCGATCGACGGCACCAAGAACTTCGTCCGGGGGGTGCCCGTCTGGGCCAGCCTGATCGCGCTGCTGGAAGACGGCGTGCCGGTCGTCGGTGTGGTCAGCGCCCCCGCGCTCAACCGGCGGTGGTGGGCCGGGCGCGGACTGGGCGCGTACGCCGCCGTCGGCGACGGGCCGCCGCGCACGCTGTCGGTGTCCGGGGTTGCCGACCTGGCCTCGGCGAGCCTGTCGTTCTCCAGCCTGTCGGGGTGGGCCGATCTCGGGTTGCGCGACGAGTTCGTCGGACTGACCGACGCGGTGTGGCGGGTGCGCGGCTACGGCGACTTCTTCTCCTACTGCCTGGTGGCCGAGGGCGCGGTCGACATCGCCGCCGAGCCCGAGGTCAAGCTGTGGGACCTCGCGCCGCTGGACATCCTGGTGCGCGAGGCCGGCGGCGTGTTCACCAACCTGGCCGGCGCGGAAGGACCGCACGGCGGCAACGCCGTGGCCACCAACGGCCTGCTGCACGACGCGGTGCTGGCCAGCCTTCACCGCGTTAGCGGCAGCCGAACTCGACGGGCAAGGTCACCGGTCCACCGAGCCCGGAAAACGGCTTCCACGGCGCCGGGCCGCTGCGGCGCAGAGACGGCATGTACTGGGTCATCGCCACCAGAGCTTCGGTGAGTTCCAGCCGGGCGAGGTTCGCGCCCAGGCACAGATGCAACCCGCCGCCGAACGTCTGCATGGGCCGGACGCCCGTCCGCGTGATGTCGAGCCGGTCGGGTTCGTCGTACACGGCCGGATCCCGGTTGGCGGCCCCGGTGTTGACGATGACGAGGGTGCCGCGCGGGATGACGACGCCGGCGAGCTCGACGTCTTCGGTCACCACGCGGATCGTGCCGAAAGCGATGGGTGAATGGCGCATCGTCTCTTCGACGGCATGCCCGACGAGTTCGGGATGCTCGGTCAGCAGCGCCCACTGTTCGGGATGGTCGAGTGAGCGCGTAGACCGAGCCGGCCAGCTGATTCCGCGTGGTGTCGGTGCCGGCCATCAGCAGTCCGGCCGCCAGCATGCGCAGCTCCGCGAGGCTCAGGCGGTCGCCGTCGTCTTCGGCGCGGATCAGGTCGGAGATCAGATCGTCGGTGAGACTGTGGCGCCGGTCGGCAACCATCTGGTCGACGTACGCGTCGAGTTCGTCCCAGTTGGCCAGGATCGCCGGGATCTCGTCGGCGGCGTTCCAGCTGAACGCCTTGAAGAACTCGTCGGTCCACGTCGCGAACTGTTCCCAATCGCTGGCCGGTGCGCCCAGCAGCGTGCAGATGATCGGGATCGGATAGTGACGCGCGATGTCGGCGACGACGTCGCAGTGTCCGCGATCGGCGCATTGTTCGAGCAGCGCATGGATCACCTCGTCGACCGTCGTGCGAAGCCTCTCGGTGGCCCTGGGCGTGAAGGCCTTGCACACCAGTCGCCGCAGCCGATGGTGCTCGGCGCCCTCGAGACTGATGATGTTGGTGACCACCCGATCCCACAACGGACCCGACGTAATGCCCTGTGCAGCAAGGAACATGCCCGGCGGCACGATGAATCTTGGATCCCGTAGAGCGTCGTGAACGAGTTCATAGGTCAGTAACTCGGGCCCGTGCGGCCCGATGGCGATCGGCGCCTGCTCCCGGGCCCGCCGCACGATTGCGTGTGCCTCGTCCGGATTCAGCGCAGTCTCGTAGTCGATGGTCGGCAGTCCGGCGTCGAAGACGCTGGGGAACGGCGACGTATCGAGTGCGGTGCTCATGTTGACCTCCCCCGAGGACCATGCCGAAGAGCGGATAGTCCCAGTGTCGGCACCGTGGAAGCATCCGATGCGAGTAGCGGGCTACTCGAATCCGGCGGCCGGGTTGATCCAGTACGCGCGGCCCGCGGTTTCCCCGAGTCGCTTCGCTCCTGCCCGCCGAGGTGAGACGCGCGACACATCCTCGCGCTCTTTCCGCATCCCGCGGTCGTACCTTACTCTGGAGTAAGATAGCGCTCAGTCACCTGATCAGCACCGCCCACCACCGATGAGGCTGCCGATATGACCAACACCCTTCCGTCCAAGCCGACGAGCGGCCGCGCCCGCGACAGCGCGGTCGGACAGTACAAACACAAGCGGAGCATTACCGACATCGGCCTGGCGCTCATCACGCCACTGGTCGGCCAGGAGTTCCTCGACCGCTACGGCCTGCGCGACCCGCTCAACCGCGGCCTGAAGTACGGCGTCAAACAGGCGTTCTCCACCGCCGGCGCGACCACCCGCCAGTTCAAGAGGATCCAGGGCCTGGGCAAAGCGCCGACGCGACTTCGCCCCAGCGGCGCCGACTATTTCGACCTCACCCCCGACGACGACCAGAAGATGATCCTCGAGACGGTCCGCGAGTTCGCCGAGGAGGTGCTGCGCCCCGCGGCCCGCGACGCCGACGACGCCGCGGCCTATCCGCAGGATCTGATCGCCCGGGCCGCCGAACTCGGCATCACCGCCATCAATGTCCCCGAAGACTTCGACGGCATCGCCGAGCACCGCACCACCGTCACCAACGCCCTGGTGGCCGAGGCACTCGCCTACGGCGACATGGGCCTGGCGCTGCCGATCCTGGCCCCCGGCGGCGTCGCCTCCGCACTGGCCCACTGGGGCAGCGCCGACCAACAAGCCACCTATCTGAGCGAGTTCGCCGGCGAGAACGTTCCGCAGGCCTGCGTGGCGATCGCCGAACCGCACGCCCTGTTCGACCCGACCGCGCTGAAGACCACCGCGGTCCGCACCCCCAGCGGCTACCGCCTCGACGGGGTCAAGTCGCTGGTGCCCGCCGCCGCCGACGCCGAATTGTTCATCGTGGCAGCACAACTCAACGGCAAGCCGGCACTGTTCATCGTCGAGGCGTCCACTGCCCGGAGTCAGCGTCAAGGCCGACCGCAGCATGGGAATCCGGGCCGCCGGGCTCGGCCAGATCGAGCTGAGCAAGGTGTCGGTGCCGTTGTCGGCGCGCCTCGGCGAGGACGACGCCTCCGATGCGGACTACTCCGAGGCGATCGCGCTGTCGCGGCTCGGCTGGGCGGCGCTGGCGGTCGGCACCTCGCACGCGGTGCTCGACTACGTCATCCCCTACGTCAAGGAACGCGAGGCGTTCGGCGAGCCGATCGCCCGCCGCCAGGCGGTGGCGTTCATGTGCGCCAACATCGCCATCGAGCTCGACGGGCTGCGGCTGATCACCTGGCGCGGCGCGGCCCGCGCCGAGCAGGGCCTGCCGTTCGCGCGGGAGGCCGCGCTGGCCAAGAAGCTCGGCACCGACAAGGGCATGCAGATCGGGCTGGACGGCGTCCAGCTGCTCGGCGGCCACGGCTACACCAAGGAACACCCGGTCGAACGCTGGTACCGCGATCTGCGGGTCATCGGCGTCGCCGAGGGTGTCCTGGTCCTCTGATCTCTTCGAGTCGAACGGAAGTCCTGTCATGGCAATCAATCTCGAAATGCCGCGCAAGCTGGAAGCCGTGATCGAGAAGGCGCACCAGGGTGCCGCGGAGATGCTGCGCCCCATCTCGCGCAAGTACGACCTCAACGAGCACGCCTACCCCGTCGAGCTCGACACGCTGGCCACGCTGTTCGAGGGCATCTCGGAGGCCAACACCATCTCGTTCGCCGGCGCGGAGGCGTTCCGCGACAGCGACGAGGGGCCGAAGGGAAACATCAACGGCGGCAACATGTCCGCGCTTCTCAACGCGCTGGAGATCTCCTGGGGTGACATCGCGCTGCTGCTGTCGGTGCCCCGCCAGGGCCTGGGCAACGCCGCGATCTCCGGGGTGGCCACCGACGAGCAACTGGAGCGGCTCGGCAAGAACGTGTGGGCGGCGATGGCCATCACCGAGCCCTCGTTCGGCTCGGACTCGGCGGCGGTGTCGACGACGGCCGTGCTCGACGGCGACGAGTACGTGATCAACGGCGAAAAGATCTACGTCACAGCCGGATCGCGGGCCACCCACATCGTGGTGTGGGCGACGCTGGACAAGTCCAAGGGCCGCGCGGCGATCAAGTCGTTCATCGTCCCGCGCGAGCATCCCGGGTGTGACCGTCGAGCGCCTCGAGCACAAGCTGGGCATCAAGGCCTCCGACACCGCGGCGATCCGCTTCGACAACGTCCGCATCCCCAAGGAGAACCTGCTCGGCAACCCCGACATCGAGGTGGAGAAGGGCTTCGCCGGGGTCATGGAGACCTTCGACAACACCCGCCCGATCGTGGCGGCGATGGCCGTCGGGGTGGGCCGCGCCGCGCTCGAGGAGTTGCGCACGATCCTCACCGAGGCCGGGGTGGAGATCTCCTACGACAAGCCCGCCCACGCCCAGAGCGCGCCCGCCGCGGAGTTCCTGCGCCTGGAGGCGGACTGGGAGGCCGGCTACCTGCTGACCGTGCGCTCGGCCTGGCAGGCCGACAACGCGATCCCGAACTCCAAGGAAGCCTCGATGGGCAAGGCCAAGGCCGCCCGGGTGGCCAGCGACATCACTCTCAAGGCCGTCGAATTGGCCGGAACCACAGGCTATTCCGAGCAGACGCTGCTGGAGAAGTGGGCGCGGGACTCGAAGATCCTCGACATCTTCGAGGGCACCCAGCAGATCCAGCAGCTGGTGGTCGCGCGTCGGCTGCTGGGGTTGTCGTCGACCGAG
>CAVXWQ010000072.1:0-61879 GCA_963765445.1 uncultured Actinomycetota bacterium | reverse complement strand
GCATGCTGATCTATCAGAGCTTCCTCCGTTCGGCCTGGGTGGTTCGTGGTGTTCGGCCCGAACCCGCTGCCGGCGAAAGCCAGACTTCGGGCACCCCTGCTGCTCTGCTGAACGATCAACGGTCGAACAACGGCGGCACGCAGCAGCCCGTCGTCTCGCCATGATCGACTCGGGTGGCGTCTACGGCACTATCCCCACGAACATTCTGGCGGGTACGCCGCAGACTAGTCCGGCGGGCACCAAGATCTCTGTGTACACGCCCGACGGCCAGAGCTTCGTACTCCTACACCACCCGGAAGCGGAGCGTACGCCCCGGTCTTCGTTCCCCCGGCCGGCGAACAGCTCGGTCGGAACTATCTGAACACCGGCTACTACGCCTTCCAGCAGGGCCCGATCTACATCGACTACCGAAACGATGGGACGGTCGCAGGCTATAACAACGGCGGATACGGCTGGACCGTCTTCGACATCGGCTGACCGAGTTCCTTCCGAGGAAACCTTTTGTCGGACAACGTAATCGGTTCGGCAGGCGGTTTCTTCGCGCCGCATCAGCTCTGAGCGGATCGTCCTCCGACACGGAACTGACGTTTTTGTAGATTCCGCGTCGCACTTGGGTCGGCAAGGTTAACCTGCGCTCAGGTTCCGGTGGTGTTACAGGAGGACGACGTGGGCGCATCAAGGTTCGTGGGTCGAGTTGGCGGTTTGGCGATGGCCCTGGGCGTTGGCGCCGCGGTCTTCACCGGTTACGGGGTGGCCTGGGCCGACGACAGCCCATCGCCGGATGCGGGCCCAAGGCCACCAGCCACCATGACGACAACGGCTCGTCTGCAGAACAGCAGCCGCACCAGGAAGACGACGAAGGTCTCCGTCGGGAGTCGGTCGAGCAACACGTTCACGGCGTGGCGCCGAAGGCCACTGCCTCACCCAATGGTTCGACGACCCGACTTGTAACACGTCGGCAACGGCGACCCGAGTTCCCGCCCGGACCACGGCCAGCGTGTCTCGCCTCGTCACCGCAGCCGCCACCGGCCTGGTGGACCCGACCTCCGGCGGCAACCCGACCACTCCGGCCGACTCGCCGCTGTCCTATGCATTGCTGGCGCTCTCTCGGCGGCCAGGCTCCCCTACCGCGGCCACGAACTCCGCAGCCGTCACTACGACGTCATCGCCGTTGTCGGCCAACGCACTGCCGGTCAACCAGACCCTGAGTCCCGCCGTTGACGGCATCATCACGGGTGATCCGGGCACTGGTCTCCCTACGGGCACCTATACCTACACGGTGGCCAACGCGCCCAGCGCCGGCGGCAAGATCACCTTCCTGCCGACCTCTACCACGGGCGGGTTCACCTACCTGCCGGACGTGTCGGTCCTCACGTCGGGAACCGAGACGTTCGGCATCCGCGTCTCCCAGGTCACCCAGTTCGACCAGGTGCTCACCGGCATCCCGATCCTCGGCCTGGTCGTGTCTCCCGTGATCGGCGTACTCCAGCAGCTGCCGATCCTCAGCAATCTGCTCGCACCGATCATCGGGCAGTCGACAATAGCGGCGTACACCGCCAACTTCCCGACGCTGAACGCGTCGGGCAATCCCCTGGCCTTCACCGCCAAGATCACCTCGTTTGACGGCACGCTGATCAGCACCAACTTCTTCCCCGCTTCGACCACGGCCGTCCCGGCGGGCACCGCCGCGCCCACCGTCCTGAGCCCGCCCGGGTTGGGGGCTGCCGGCGAAACCAATCCCTTCGAGATCTGGAGCTCGTCCGTCGTCGGCCACCTCGTTCCGGGCATCGGCCCAGTCCGCGATCAGGGTTACAACGTCATCACCTGGGACCCCCGCGGCACGTTCTCGTCCGGCGGCGTGTGGCAGGCGGACTCTCCGGCGTTCGAGGGCCAAGACGTCAAGTCCCTCATCAGCTGGGCGGAAGGAGACACCAACCCTGGTGGCGTCGCCAACCCGTACAAAACCAAGGTCGAGATCAGCGCGCCTGGCGACCCCGTCATCGGTATGATCGGCGGGTCCTACGGCGGTGCAATCCAGCTGATAGGCGCGGGGATCGATCCCCGCATCGACGCCATTGTGCCGGGAATCTCGTGGAACTCGCTTCCGGCCTCTCTCTACCCGGACAACGCATTCAAAACCGCATACGCTTCGCTGCTCCTGCTATCTCTGGTGACGACCGGGTCCCGGATCAACAACCAGATGTACATCGGCATCGCCACTGGTGATCTGCTCGGCTGGGTCAGCCAGACGTCGTTGGCGGTGTTTGCGACCAGCGGTCCCGATTATCTCCTGGACAACGTCAAGGCCCCAGCGCTCCTCATTCAGGGAACCTCGGACCCACTCTTCCCGCTGAGCCAGGCACTGGCTAATGCCCAGCAACTGACTGGCCTGAGCTCAGACCAGGTGAAGATGGTCTGGTACTGCGGCGGTCACGGGGTCTGCCTGAACCCGCCCAGCTCTATTCAGGATCAACTCATCCAGAAGGACACGCTGGCTTGGCTGGACCAGTACATCAAGGGCACTCCGGAACAGCATCCCGAAGTTCCAGTGGGTCGACCAGAACGGCCAGTTCTACTACTCGAGCAAGTTGCCCACGGATACCGGATTCAACAACGGCGCGATCACCGCCACCGCTGCCGGCGGTGTGCTCGGCATCGTTCCGCTCCTGGGTGGTTCGGGCCCGTCGCCGAAGGTCTCCCTGCCGTACAACCTGGCGATTGCCTCTCCCGCCAATAACGCGATCAACGTGCCGATCACCGCACCGGCGAGCACCAAGTACATCGCCGGCGCGCCGACCGTGACGTTCGACTACCAGGGTCTGGGCACCAGTCGGTTCGTCTACGCCCAGGTCGTCGACAACAAGACAGGCCTTGTGGTCGGCAACATCGTCACACCGATCCCGGTCAGCCTCGACGGCCGGAACCACCAGATCACCGTCCCGATCCCGCTCAACGACCTCGCCTACACCTTCGGGCCGAGTGATTCGCTGAGCCTGCAGATCACCAGTTCGGCGACGCCATTCGAGAACTTCACCGCATTCGGTGCGGTGAACATCTCGAACATCAAGCTGTCGATTCCGACCGTCGACCCGGCCAACGTAACCGTGGAGAACACGCCAATCGTCTAGGCCTTGCGGCCCAGCGGCGTCACGCCGCGGGCGTTCGGCAGCGGCAGGTCGTTGTAGGTCGCAATGCCCGGCGCCGCGGCGACGACGGCCGGGATGGCGTGGATCGGCGGCATCGCCGTCATGATGTGGCCGAGCACGAAGAAGTCCTCGATCGACTTGGCGTTCTCGATGAGATCCGGCGGGGGCAGGAAGCCGACGTTCATGGTGACCGTCGGCCGCCCGTCGATGGTGATCTTCCAGCCGTCGCCGTCGAGCTTCCAGTCCGGGTCCAGCGTCTGGCCCTTGCGCCACCGCACGTTGAGGTCGATGACGGTCTGGCCGCCGATGCGGCCCTGCCAGCTGGCGTACACCCCGGCCACGCAGCCGGCCGGGATGGTCCACGACGCCATCACGAGGTCTTCGGTGGTCTGCGCATACTCGGCTTCGCAGACGACCTCGTCGAGCTCCACGCCGAGCGAGTCGGCCACCAGCTGCACGGCCTCGGCGAAGATGGCGGTGCCCTGGGCGGCCATCCCCGGCAGCTTCGGGTCGTCGATGCGCATCCCGAACCCGCACGGCTTCTCGGTGTCCGGTGAGTCGTAGAGCGTGGTGTCGGCGGACTCGGCGATGGTGACCTTGTCGACGCGGTCGCACGCGGTGGTCGCCACGATCGCCAGAAGTTCGGCGAAGCCCGGGCTTACGCCGGAGCCGAACATCGTCGAGCCGCCGGCCTTGCAGGCCTCGACTATGCGGTCCCGGTCCGCGCCGAGGTTGTGGCCGGTGACGAACGACGCCGACGCGACGACGTTGACCCCGGCCGACAGGATGCGGACCAGCTCGTCGACGTCGTTCCACATCGGGTTGTAGACCACGCAGTCGGGTTTGAGCGCCAGCAGCGCGTCGATGTCGTTGGTCGCGGTGACGCCGAGCGGTTCGATGCCGACCAGCTCGCCGACGTCGCGGCCGGACTTGTCCGGCGACCAGGCGTAGCAGCCGACGAGTTCGAGGGTGGGGTTGGCGGCGATGGCTTCCACGGAGCTCTTGCCGACGTTGCCGGTCGTCCACTGGACAACGCGATACGGGGTGTTGTGCACTCGCTCAGCATAGGGACGAGCGGTGCTTCTGAGAAGCCCGAATCCTCAGTCGTCGAGGGCGACGCCGCCACGGTTGCGGCGACGCAGCCGGTGGCTGGTCTTGCCGCTCGGCCGCTTGTTGCGCAGAGCGCCGGCGTCGGGTTCTGCCTCGGGCTCGGCCTCGGCCGGGGATTTCCGCGGACACCTCGGCCGGCTCCTTCTCGTCGTCCGCCGATTCCTCGGCGGCCTCGGCCTCGTCCGGCTCGGTCGCCTCCGGAGTCTCCTCGGCTGAAGCCTCGTCGGCTGCTGGTCGTCTCCTCGGCCGAGGCCTCGTCGGTCTTCTTGCCGCGCTTCCTGCGCGGCTTCTTCTCCCTGGCCGGCTTCGGCGGCAGCTCGGCGACGAACGCCAGATAGAACGCCAGCATCCCCAGGATGGCCAGCGCGGCGGCCGCGCCGTAGACACCGAAGAGCCACGGCCCCGCGGTGTCCAGGCTGACCCAGATCTCCGCGACCGCCGTCGCCACGATCAGCGCTCCGGCGGTGACGTGCAGGATCATCGACCATTGCCGCAGCCGCAGCGCCAACTGCGGTGTCGCGAGCTCGGGCCTGCGGGTGCGAATCAGGGTGAGCAGCACCGGCACGGCGGCCAGGGCGATCACCAGCCCGGTGACGATCCGCAACACCGTGCCGAGAGTGTGGGAGATGTCTCCCATCAGCTCCCACCACCGGGGCAGGACGAACAGGAAGTACAGGACGCCGCCGACCAGGCATACCGATAGGTGCACTGCCATCGCGGTGAAGCGACCCATAACCCTCCTAATGCTGGGAATCCGAGATGCGATCAGGCGGTTGTGCACCCCCGATCGCACCTCGGATCAGGTGCGGAGGATAGGGGATTTGAACCCCTGAGGGCTGTTAACCCAACCCGCGTTCCAGGCGAGCGCCATAGGCCACTAGGCGAATCCTCCGTCGGCAATGGTAGCCGACTCGGGAAGTCGTCGGTCCCGGCTGCCTGACAGGCTCGGTCGGGCCGGGTATTAGACTCGCTGTGGACCCCGCGCGGCGTCTATCCTGTGAACTCCCCCAGGGCCGGAAGGCAGCAAGGGTCAATGGGCTCTGGCGGGTGCGCGGGGTCCCCTTCTTGAAAGGCGCATGGTGTCGTTCCAGTCCCTGGGCCCCGGCGAACTGCAAGCCCAACACGAATTGCAGCGGCAGAACTACGCCGACCTGCAGGCCAAGAAGCTTGCCCTGGACCTGACCCGCGGCAAGCCCTGCAGCGAGCAGCTCGACCTGTCCAACGCCCTGCTGAGCCTGCCCGGCGCTGACGACTACCGCGACGACGAAGGCACCGACACCCGCAACTACGGCGGCCTGCACGGGCTGCCCGGCCTGCGCGCGATCTTCGGCGAGCTGCTCGGCGTTCCGCAGTGCCAACCTGATCGCGGGCAACAACGCCAGCCTCGAGCTGATGCACGACACCGTGGTGTTCTCGTTGCTGCACGGCGGGGTGGACTCGCCGCGGCCGTGGATCGAGGAACCGGTGGTCAAGTTCCTGTGCCCCTCGCCCGGCTATGACCGGCACTTCGCGATCACCGAGACCTACGGCATCGAGATGATCCCCGTCCCGATGCTCGAGGACGGACCCGACGTCGACCTCATCGAAGAGCTGGTCGCCGCCGACCCCGCGATCAAGGGCATGTGGTGCGTGCCGGTGTTCTCCAACCCGACCGGAACCACCTACTCGTGGGAGGTGGTTCGCCGGCTGATCCAGATGCAAACGGCCGCACCGGATTTCCGGCTGTTCTGGGACAACGCCTACGCGGTGCACACGCTGACGACGGACTTCCCGCGGCAGGTCGACATCCTGGGACTGGCCGACAAGGCCGGCAACCCCAACCGGCCGTACGTGTTCGCGTCCACCTCCAAGATCACCTTCGCCGGCGCCGGGGTCAGCTTCTTCGGCGGCTCGCTGGGCAACATCGCCTGGTACCTGCAGCACGCGGGCAAGAAGTCGATCGGCCCGGACAAGATCAACCAGCTGCGGCACCTGAGGTTCTTCAAGGACGCCGACGGGGTGCGGTTGCAGATGCGGCGCCACCAGCAGCTGCTTGCCCCCAAGTTCGCGCTGGCGCTCGAGATCCTCGACAACCGGCTGTCCGACTCCAAGATCGCGTCCTGGACCGAGCCCAAGGGCGGCTACTTCATCAGCCTCGACGTGCTGCCCGGCACGGCCAAGCGCACCGTCGCCCTGGCCAAGGACGCCGGCATCGCGGTCACCGAAGCCGGCGCGTCGTTCCCGTATCGAAAAGACCCGGACGACAAGAACATTCGCATCGCGCCGACGTTTCCCGCCGACGTCGGACCTGGCCGAATGCGATCGACGGGCTGGCCACCTGTGCGCTGCTGGCGGCCACCGAGTCGCTGCTGGCCTCCGGCTCTGTCAGAGACGGTCGGTAGCCTTCTCACGTGGCGCTCTACCGCAAGTATCGACCGGCGACATTCGCCGAGGTGGTGGGTCAGGAGCACGTCACCGAACCGCTGTCGACGGCGCTGTCGGCCGGACGGATCAACCACGCCTACCTGTTCTCCGGGCCCCGCGGCTGCGGCAAGACGTCGTCGGCGCGGATCCTGGCCCGCTCGCTGAACTGTGCCGCAGGGCCCCACTCCCACGCCGTGCGGGGTGTGCGACTCGTGTGTGGCGCTGGCGCCCAACGGCCCGGGCTCGGTCGACGTCGTCGAACTCGACGCCGCCAGCCACGGCGGTGTGGACGACACCCGCGAACTGCGCGACCGGGCGTTCTACGCCCCGGCCCAGTCGCGCTACCGCATCTTCATCATCGACGAAGCCCACATGGTCACCACCGCGGGTTTCAACGCGCTGCTCAAGATCGTCGAGGAGCCGCCCGAGCACCTGATCTTCGTGTTCGCCACCACCGAGCCGGAGAAGGTGCTGCCGACCATCCGGTCGCGCACCCACCACTATCCGTTCCGGCTGCTGGCGCCGCGCACCATGCGCTCGCTGATCGCACGCATCCTGGCCTCCGAGGACGTCGAGGTCGACGACGCGGTCTACCCGCTGGTGATCCGCGCCGGCGGCGGTTCCCCCCGCGACACGTTGAGCGTGCTCGACCAGCTGCTCGCCGGCGCCCAGGACAACCGGGTGCACTATCAGCGGGCGCTGGCGCTGCTCGGCGCCACCGACGTGGCCCTGATCGACGACGCGGTCGACGCCCTGGCCGCCGGTGACGCCGCGGCGCTGTTCGGGGCGGTCGAGTCGGTGATCGACGCCGGCCACGACCCGCGCCGGTTCGCCACCGACCTGCTGGAGCGGTTCCGCGATTTGATTGTGCTGCAAGCTGTTCCGGACGCCGCCAGTCGAGGCGTGGTCGACGCGCCCGACGACGTCCTGGACCGGATGCGCGACCAGGCGACCCGGGTGGGCCCGGCGACGCTGGCCCGCTACGCCGAGGTCGTCCACGCCGGGCTGGGGGAGATGCGCGGCGCGACCGCGCCGCGGCTGTTGCTGGAGGTGGTGTGCGCCCGGCTGCTGCTGCCGTCGGCCAGCGACACCGAGTCGGCGCTGCTGCAGCGCATCGAGCGGATCGAGACCAGGATGGACATCTCCATCCCGGCGGCCGAGGCGGCGATGAGCGCGGAAGCGACGGCCCCGGCCAAGCAGTACGCGCGCAAGACGCAAGCCCAGCCAGCCGCCCCGGAGCCCGTCGCGAAGCCCGAGCCCGTCGCGAAGCCGGAACCGGTCGCCGAACCTGAGCCGGTCGCCGAGCCGGAACCCGTCGCCGAACCGGAACCGGCTGTCGCCGCGCCGGAGCCCGTCGCGACGCCCGAACCGGCCGCACCCGCCGCAGCCCCGGCACCCGAGCCCGAGCCGGCACCGGCCGCCGCCTCCGGTGAGCCGGGTGCCGCCGCCGTGCGCAGCATGTGGTCGACGGTCCGCGAGAAGGTCCGTCAGCGCAGCCGCACCACCGAGGTGATGCTGGCCGGAGCGATCGTCCGCGCGGTGGAGGGCGACACCCTGGTCCTCGCCCACGAGTCCGCACCGCTGGCCAAGCGGCTGACCGAACAACGCAACGCCGACGTCATCCGTGACGCCCTCAAGGACGCGCTCGGCGTGGACTGGCGGGTGCGCTGCGAGGTCGGGGCCGGGCTGCCGATTCCCGAGGCCGATCCGCTGCCGCCGGAGCCCGCGCCCGATCCGGTCGAGGCTCAGCGAGCCGAGGAAGACAGCATGATCGCCGAGGTCGGCCGCGACGAGGACGCCGCCCCGCGCCGCGACCCCGAAGAGGTCGCCCTCGAGCTGTTGCAGAGCGAGCTGGGCGCCCGCCGCATCGACGGCTGAGCGTCAGGCGTTCCACCACGGGCGCAGCGGCAGACCGCCGTCGCGACCCTTCTCGTCCGAGCTTGACGGCCAGAACCTGGTGCAGCTGAACCACATTGGTCTCGAAGCCCAGCCGCGACCCGGCCATGTACAGCCCCCACACCTTCGCGGTGGGCAGCCCGACCTCGGCGACCGCCTCGTCCCAGTGCTCGACGAGATTGCGGCACCAGTCCCGCAGCGTCAGCGCGTAGTGGTGGCGCAGGTTCTCCTCGTGCACCACCTCCAGGCCGATGTTCTGCACCGCCGTGATGATGCGGCCCGAACCGGTCAGCTCCCCGTCGGGGAAGACGTAGCGGTCGATGAACCCGCCCGCGCTGGGGCCGGTCCGGTTGTCCGGCCGGGTGATGCAGTGGTTGAGCAGCAAGCCGCCGGTGCGCAGCTTGGACTTCAGGAAGCCGAAGTACGACGGGTAGTTGGCCACCCCGATGTGCTCGGTCAGACCGATCGAGGACACCGCGTCGAAGCCGCCCTCGCGCACGTCGCGGTAGTCGCTGTGCCGCACCTCGGCGAGATCGGCCAGCCCCTCCTCGGCGATTGCCTTCTGCGCCCACGCGGCCTGCTCGCGCGACAGCGTCACACCGATCGCCTTGACCCCGTGCCGGGCGGCGTAGCGCACCATGCTGCCCCAGCCGCAGCCGACGTCGAGCAACCGATCACCGGGCTTGAGGTTCAGCTTCTCGAAGACCAGGCGGTACTTGTTGTCCTGCGCCTGCTCCAGCGTCGCCCCGGCGTCCGGGTAGCACGCGCAGGTGTAGGTCATCGACGGGCCGAGCACCCACTCGTAGAACGTGTTGGACACGTCGTAGTGGTGGTGGATCGCCTCGGCGTCGCGCTTCTTGCTGTGCCGCAGACCCTCGGCGATGCGCCGCCAGCGCGGCAGCGCCTCCTGCGGCGGCGGCGCGATCGGCTTGAGGCGCTCGATGCCGATCGAGCGGACGATGTCGACCAGAACCCGCGCCGGCGGCCGCTTGAAGTCCAGTGACTGGTCGAGCGCCTTGAGCAGCTCGTAGGGGTCGCCCGGATGAACGCCGAGCATGTCCAGGTCACCCGAGACGTAGGCGCGGGCCAGTCCCAGATCGCCGGGCGCGGTGGCCAGGTAGGTGGTGCCGCGCGGGCTGAGCAGGTCCAGGCCCAGCTCGGCGTCGTCGGGCCCGGCGGTGCTGCCGTCGTAGGCGCTGAACTTCAGCGGCAGCTCGCCACCGGCGGTGAAGATCTCCAGGATCTCGGCCAGGCTCAGCTTGCCCGGCGCCTGAACCGGGTTGTCGCGGAACGTTGTCATTGTCGTTGCACCGCCTTTGCGTACAGGTCGAGCAGTCGCGAATCGGGGTCGTAGGTCTTCTTTACGGTCTTGTAGGTTTCGCCGCCATAGAGTTCGTCAAACTCCTCGCGGCCATAAAAAGCGTCCGAATACAACGATTTGTGGCCGTCGAGGTCGCTGACCTTGGCCTCGATCAGGCGATTGGTGTAGCCCGGGGTGCGGCCCGGCCGGCACCGAGGACCAGAAACCGATGTTGACGTAGGTGTGGCCGGCCCGCAGCGGGTACAGCGGCCAGCCGCCGTCGTCGCGCAGGCGCAGCGGGCACAGCCAGATCGGCTCGATCGGCACGTTGTCCAGGAACCAGGACACGAACTCGGCGGTCCGTTCGATGGGCACTTCGACGTCCTGGACCACGCGTTCCAGCGGCGGACGGCCGCGCCGGGCTTCGAGGCGGTCGGCGATGTTGAACTTCCGGTCGTAGCCGATCAGCTTCCAGTAGAAGCTGCTGCGCCGGTAGCGCCGCGGCCACAGGCGGCGCAGCGTCGGGTTCTGCGCCCCGAACGCCCGCGAGCACCAGAACCAGTCGGTGTCCCAGCGCCACAGGTAGTCGTGGATGGTCAGCCGGTCCTCCTTGACGCCGTCGGCGTGCTGGATGGACCGGTAGTAGATGTCCTGGCCGGTGTAGTCGCTGACCGGCCCCGGAGTGCCGGTCTGGAAGCCCAGGCACAGGTAGCTCTCGTCAGCGCTGAACACCACACCGTCGAGGTAGTCCACCGGCTGCCCGTCATAGCCGCCGGTGTCGATGATGCGGTCCATCTCGGCGACCAGGTCGGCCAGCGCGTGGAACCTGATGTGTTTGAGCGAGACGAACGGCTTGACCGCCTCGAGCTCGATGCGCAGTCGCACCGAATAGCCAAGCGTGCCATAGGAATTGGGGAAGGCGCGGAACAGGTCGGGATGCTTGTCGCGGCTGGCGGTGACCAGTTCGCCGCTGCCGGTCAAGATGTCCATCTCCAGGACCGACTCGTGCGGCAGCCCGTTGCGGAAGGACGTCGACTCGATACCGAGTCCGGTCACCGCGCCGCCCAGGGTGATGGTCTTGAGCTGCGGGACGACGAGCGGGGACAGCCCGTACGGCAGGGTCGCGGCGACGAGGTCTTCGTAGGTGCACATCCCGGCGACGTCGGCGGTCTTGGCGTCGGGATCGACCGAGATGACGTTGGTCAGCCCGGAGGTGTCCAGACCCGGGCGCAGTCGCGCTTGGCGCGCGCCCGGAACAGGTTCGACGTCGGCTTGGCCAGACGCACAGAAGCGTTGGCGGGTATGGCGCGATAGCTGGCCAGAAGCCGGTCCACACCCCCCGCGTGAGCTGTGAGTGCTTGTTCAACAGTCACACGACTACGCTAGTCGCCAGCCACAGCCGATGCGACCGCAAGGCTGTTTGATCACACCGACACGACACTGTGACTAGAGGAGTTTTGCCTGATGGGACAGGTCAGCGCGGCCAGCACGATCTTGATCGACGCCGATCCCGCGACCGTGCTCGACGCGATCGCCGACTACCAGAACGTGCGTCCGAAGATCTTGTCCCCGCAGTACAGCGAGTATCAGGTGCTGCAGGGCGGACACGGGCAGGGCACCGTCGCCAAGTGGAAGTTGCAGGCCACCGAGTCGCGGGTGCGTGAGGTGCAGGCCAACGTCGACGTCGCCGGTCACACCGTCATCGAGAAGGACGTCAACTCGTCGATGGTGATCAACTGGACCGTCGCTCCGGCGGGCCCGGCCGGCTCCAGCGTCACCGTCAAGACCACGTGGAACGGCGCAGGCGGAGTCAAGGGCTTCTTCGAGAAGACGTTCGCGCCGCTGGGGCTGCGCCGCATCCAGGACGAGGTGCTGGCCAACCTCAAGAAAGAGGTCGAGGCGGCCTAGCTGGTTCTGGCCGGCTGGGTCGCCAGGAACGCGGCGATGCCTCTGACCACGGCGTCGGCGTACTTCTGCCGGCCCTCCGGACTCTCCATCAGCGCGGAGTCGACCGGGTTCTTCATATTGCCCATCTCGACCAGCACCGACGGGTACTGCGCGAGGTTCAACCCCGCGAGGTCGGCGCGCCCGTAGAGACCGTCGGATCCGATGTAGTTGGCCGCCGGCAGCCCAGAAGCCAGCAGCTGATCACGCATAGTGCGGGCCAACTGCACTGAGGGGCCGGCCTGCGCCTGGTTCAGCGGCGGGTTGGAGTAGTTGACGTGGAAGCCGCGCCCGGTAGCCGGGCCGCCGTCGGCGTGGATGGAGACGACGGCGTTGGGCTGCAGCGCGTTGGCCATCGCCGCGCGCTCGTCGACGCAGGCCGCGACCTGGTCGTCGTTGCCGCGGGACATGGCGGTGCGGACCCCCAGCTGGGTCAGCTCCTGGCGGATCAGCAGCACGGTGTCCCAGTTGAAGGTGTGCTCGGCTGAAGCCGTCGTCGGTACTGGTGCCGCTGGTCTGGCAGTCCTTCGTGCCGCCCCGGCCGGTCGGGACCTGCTTGGTCATCGACGCGTCGTTGGCGCCGTTGTGGCCGGGGTCGAGGAAGACGATCATCCCGGCGATGTTGCGGCGCGGCATGGCTGACAGCCGTGGACAGCGTCGACGCGGCGAGCAACAGGCCACTGCAGGCCGCGGCCACGACACGCGAGCGTACGGACATAAGCACGCGCGTCACCGTATCTCTTCGCCGACTAGTCTTGAAGTCACTGAGCGCCGGAATCCCCAGGCGAAACCAAGTCGAGACCAAGACGCAAGGAGACTGTCATGCAGCCCGGAGAAGTGCCTGACCTGGAGGCCTTGCGTGAACGTGCCGAACAGGTGCGCGATCAGCTGATGCCGGGTCTGCAGGCCGCCCTGCAGCAGGCACAGGATTTGCAGCAGAAGCTGATGGAGGCCCAGGAGAAGCTGGCCGCCTCCGAGGTGCACGGCCAAGCCGGCGGCGGGCTGGTCCAGGTCACCATGAAGGGCAGCGGACAGGTCGTGGGGGTGCGCATCGACCCCAAGGTCGTCAACCCCGATGACATCGAGACGCTGCAGGACCTGGTCGTCGGCGCGATCGGCGACGCCTCTCGGCAGTTCGCCATCCTGGCGCAGACCCACCTCGGGCCGCTGGCCAATCAAGCGCCGGTTGCGCCGCCGCCGGGGTTCCCGGGCATCGGCGACGGCGGCGGCGGTGGCGGCGCGCACCGCAAGCCGGAGGACTGATCCCCCGCCATGTTCGAAGGCCCCGTTCAGGATCTGATCGACGAGCTCGGCAAGCTGCCGGGTATCGGGCCGAAGAGTGCGCAGCGCATCGCGTTCCACCTGCTGTCGGTGGAGCCGCCTGACATCGACCGGCTGACCGCGGTGCTGGCGCGGGTGCGGGACGGGGTGCAGTTCTGCGAGGTGTGCGGCAACGTCTCCGACGCCGAGCGCTGCCGGATCTGCAGCGACGCCCGCCGCGACGGCACGCAGGTGTGCGTGGTCGAGGAGCCCAAGGACGTGCAGGCCGTCGAACGCACGCGGGAGTTCCGCGGGCGCTACCACGTGCTGGGCGGCGCGCTGGATCCGCTGTCCGGTATTGGACCGGATCAGTTGCGAATCCGTCAGTTGCTCAACAGGATTGGTGAACGTGTCGATGGGGTGGACATCACCGAGGTGATCATCGCGACCGACCCGAACACCGAAGGTGAAGCCACCGCAACGTATTTGGTGCGGATCCTGCGCGACATCCCGGGGCTGACCATTTCGCGGATCGCGTCGGGACTGCCGATGGGCGGGGACCTCGAGTTCGCCGACGAGCTGACGCTGGGCCGAGCGCTGTCCGGCCGCCGCCTGATGGTCTAGGGGTTCTTGGCCGTTCGCCGCTTTGCGTTGAGTCAGAACTGACGCAGAGGTCTACTCGCACTTTGTCTGCGTGAGGTCTATCTCAACGAGCTACACCCGGCGAGGGGCGGCGAGGCGCTCGCGGCGCAGCTGCTCCACCTCGGGAAGCTCGAGCGGGGGAAGCGAGCCCCACCACCTTCGACAGCAGCAGGTCGGCCAGCTCCGGGTTGCGCGCCAGGCAGGGCCCGTGCAGATAGGTCGCCACCACGCTGCCCTGCACCGCACCGTCGTATCCGTCACCGTCGCGGTTGCCCGCGCCCTTGACGACCGCCGCCAGCGGCCGGGCATCCGGCCCCAAAACCGTTCCACCGCGGTGGTTTTCGAAGCCGGTCAGCGGCTGTGACAACCCGTCCACCAGCGGCTTGGACACCACCTCGCCGATGGTGCGCTTCTCCTGGGGCGACGTGGTGACGTCCAGCAGGCCCACGCCCTCGACCCGCTCACCGGCCGAGGTCTCATACCAGTGACCCAGCACCTGGATCGCCGCGCAGATCGCCAGCACCGGCGCTCCGCGCGCCGCGGCGCGCTGCAAACCCTGATGCGTCAGAAGATGTTTGGTGGCCAGCCGCTGCGCGTAGTCCTCGGCGCCGCCGAGGGTGTAGAGGTCCAGCGAGTCCGGCACCGGGTCGGCCAGCGTGATCTCGACGATCTCGGCGGCGATTCCGCGCAGCCGCAACCGCTGCCGCAGCACCACCGCGTTGCCGCCGTCGCCGTAGGTGCCCATTACGTCGGGCAGCACCAGCCCGATCCGCACCGGTGCTCATCGCATCCGCCCCAACGTCCGGGACAACTGCAAGAAACGCGGTGTAGTTGGCCACCACTTCGACATGGCCCTTCGGGCACGATGTGATCGCCTCGATGGTGTTGTGCACCAACGTATGCGGCACACCCGCATAGCCCAGCCGCACCGCCAGGTCCGTCCCGCGCTCACCGGCGGCGACCACCGGCACACCTTCGAAATGCTCGAAGTTGACGTCCCACAGCCACGACAGGTCCTCACCGTCGGGCACCTGACCGTTGACCGCGATCACCACGCCGTCGGCGGACTTGTCCACCATCGACAGCGCCTCCTGCCAGCCGGCGGGGTTCTTGGCCAACAGGATTCGCGCGGTGTGCTCGCCCATCGGCACGGTCTGATAGCGGCCGGCGACCTCGTCGACCGTCGACACCGCGGCCACCGCCGCGGCGGGATCGGCACCCAGCGCCACCGCGGCCGCCACCGCCTGCGCGGCATTGCCGCGGTTCACCGTGCCGGGCAGCGACAACCGCATCGGCAGTTCCAGGCCGCCGGGGCCGTAGAGCTTGGTCTCGTCGAACCACCACTGCGGGCTGGGTCGCTTGAAATCGGTGCCGGTGGAGTACCAGTGCGAGCCGTCGCGCACGATCACCTCGCCGCTGCGCGGGCAGCTCACCGAGTCGTTGGCCCAGCCGCCGCCTGCGGCCACCCACACCACGTTCGGGCAGTCGTAGGCCGCCGAGGTCATCAGCACGTCGTCGCAGTTGGCCACGACGACCGCGTCGGGGTGACGGGCCAGGCCGGCGCGCAGCGTGCGCTCGATGTGGTTGATCTCGCCGACGCGGTCCAACTGGTCGCGCGAGAGGTTCAGCAGCACGATCACCTCGGGGTGCACCGCGTCGGAGACGTGCGGGACGTGCATCTCGTCGACCTCGAGGGCGGCCAGCGCCGCCTCCCGCGAGCCCGCCAGCGCCGACACCAACCCGGCGTCCATGTTGGCGCCCTCGGCGTTGGTAGCGACGGTCTGATGCCCGCCCTGCCTCCCCGACCGACGGTGGCCAGCGCGGCGGCCGTCATCCGGGTGGTCGTCGACTTGCCGTTGGTACCGGTGACGACGACGGTGCGCCGGCCCGCCCCCAGCTGGCCCAGGATCGACTTGTCCAGGGTCATCGCGACCAGGCCGCCGATCATCGCGCCCGCCCCGCGGCCGGTGACCCGGGAGGCCCAGCGCGCGGCGGAGCCGGCGGCCAGCGCGGCTCGCCCCCGGATAGTCATCGTCGGCCTGGGCATCGCCACGCAGTTTATGCGCGATTCCCGGGTCGTGCCCGACACGGATCTGACCTACCGGGCGCTGTCGGGGGTGCGTGCCATCCTGACTGTGTGAGCCACACCTGGGGCCGACCAGCCTCCGAACCGGGGGATGGCTGGGTCGTCGTCGATGTCGAGACCACGGGTTTCCGTCCCGGTCACGCCCGCGTCATCAGCCTGGCCGCGCTCGCGCTCGACCCTCAGGGCCGGGTCGAGCACTCGGTGGTCAGCCTGCTGAACCCCGGCGTGGACCCCGGGCCCACCCACATCCACGGACTGACCGCCGAGATGCTCGAGGACCAGCCCACCTTCGGCGACATCGTCGGTGACGTCGTCGAACTCCTGCACGGGCGCACCCTGGTCGCCCACAACGTGGCCTTCGACTACGCGTTTCTGGCCACCGAGGCCGAGATGGCCGACACCGCCCTGCCGATCGACACCGTGATGTGCACCGTCGAGCTCGCTCGGCGCCTCGACCTGGGCCTGGAGAACCTGCGCCTGGAAACGCTGGCCCGGCACTGGGGCGTCGCCCAGACCCGCGCCCACGACGCGTTCGACGACGCCCTGGTGCTGTCGCGGGTGCTCAGCCCGGCCCTGGAGCGGGCCCATGAGCGCGGGATATGGCTGCCGGTGCGCCCGGCCACCCGCAGGCGCTGGCCGAACGGCCGGGTGACGCACGACGAGCTGCGGCCGCTGAAGATGCTGGCGTCCCGAATGCCCTGCCCATACCTGAACCCCGGCCGCTACGACGGCGGCCGGCTGGTCCAGGGCATGCGGGTGGCGCTGTCGGCCGAGGTCAACCGCACCCACGAGGAACTCGTCGAGCGCATCCTGCACGCGGGCCTGGCCTACAGCGACGCCGTCGACCCCGAGACCTCCCTGGTGATCTGCAACTCGCCGCAGCCCGATCAGGGCAAGGGCTACCAAGCCCGTGAGCTCGGCGTGCCGACGGTGTCCGACCAGCAGTTCATGGCGTCGGTCGACCGGGTCGCCGACGGCACCGGAATCGACGACTTCGAGCCCTCGGTGGACCAGGGCCAGCAGTTCGCGCTGTTCTGAGAAGCCCGATGACCGACGAGCTGAGTGCCGACGACGTGCGCGGCGCCGTCTTCACCAAGTCGCCGATGGGCAAACGGGGTTACGACCCGAAGTCAGTGCACGAACTGCTGCAGCTGGCCGCACGCAGGCTCGACGGCCGCGGATACCTCGACGCCGACCACGTGCGCAGCGCGACCTTCCGCAAGGCGCCGCTGCTGCAACGCGGCTACGACAAGGCCGAGGTCGACGCGTTCGTGGACCGGGTCGCCGCGGCGATCCAGGCGCTCGACGCTTAGCTGAGCGCCTTGGCCTTCAGCGAGTCGAACTCCGGCTGGCTGATCGTGCCCGAATCGAGCAGTTCCTTGGCATGGGCGATCTCTTCGGCCGGCGACCGTCCGGCGGCCTGCCGGATGTAGTCGTCGGTCTCCTTCTTGGCCGCCAGAGCCGCCGCCTGTGCCCGCTCGGTCATGCCCTTGCCGCGTGCGATCAGGTAGACCAGCGCGGTCAGCCACGGCACCAGGATCAGGAAGACCACCCAGACGGCCTTGACCCAGCCGGAGGTCTTGTGGTCACGCCAGAACAGGTCCACCAGGATCTGGAACAGCACCAGCAGGTAGGCGATCCAGGCGAAGATGATCAAAAAATGCCAGAGAAAATCCCAGGTCGAACCCCAGTTCACGGCCTAGCTCCTTAAGTCGTTCGTGTATGGGCCGCGCGTCAGCCTAGCCGCGCCGCCCGGTTGACGGCAGAGACCACTGCCCGAAGTGACGCAGTTGTGATCGACGTCGCGATCCCGACGCCCCAGACCGTCCGGCCGCCGACCGACGCCTCGACATAGGCCGCCGCGGCGGCCTCCTCACCGGCCGACATGGCGTGCTCGGAGTAGTCCAGCACGCTGACGTCGATGCCGACGGTGCCCAGCGCGTCGACGAACGCGGCCAGCGGGCCGTTGCCCTCGCCGCGGATCTCGGTCTCCACGCCGTCGATCTTCACGGTGGCCTCGATGACGTCGATGCCGCCGTCGACCTCCGAGCCGATCACCCGCTGCTTGATGCGCTCCAGCGGCCGGATCGGCGCCAGGTACTCGTCGGCGAAGGCGTCCCACATCTCCTTGGGCGACACCTCGCCGCCCTCGCCGTCGGTGATCTTCTGGATCACCTGGCTGAACTCGATCTGCAGCCGGCGCGGCAGGGCCAGCCCGTGATCGGCCTTCATGATGTAGGCCACGCCGCCCTTGCCGGACTGCGAGTTCACCCGGATCACGGCCTCGTAGGTGCGGCCGACGTCCTTGGGGTCGATCGGCAGGTACGGCACCTGCCACAGGATGTCGTCGACGTCGGCGTCGGACTCGTCGGCGGCGACCTTCATGGCGTCCAGGCCCTTGTTGATGGCGTCCTGGTGGCTGCCGGAGAACGCGGTGTAGACCAGGTCGCCGCCGTACGGGTGGCGCTCGTGCACGGGCAGCTGGTTGCAGTACTCCACGGTGCGACGGATCTCGTCGATGTTGGAGAAGTCGATCTGCGGGTCCACACCGCGGGAGAACAGGTTCAGCCCCAGCGTCACCAGGCATACGTTGCCGGTGCGCTCACCGTTGCCGAACAGGCAGCCCTCGATCCGGTCGGCACCGGCCTGGTAGCCCAATTCGGCTGCGGCGACGGCAGTTCCGCGGTCGTTGTGCGGGTGCAGGCTCAGGATGATCGAGTCGCGACGGGCCAGGTTGCGGCTCATCCACTCGATCGAGTCGGCGTAGACGTTCGGGGTGGCCATCTCCACGGTGGCGGGCAGGTTGACGATCAGCGGCCAGTCCGGCGTGGGCGAGATGACCTCGGAGACCGCGTCGCACACCTCTTTGGCGTACTCCAGTTCGGTGCCGGTGTAGGACTCCGGTGAGTACTCGTAGCGCCATCGGGTGCCGGGGTGCTTGGCCGCTTCCTCCAGGCACTTGCGGGCGCCGTCGGTGGCGATCTTCTTGATCTCGTCGCGATCGGCGCGGAACACCACGCGGCGCTGCAGGATCGAGGTCGAGTTGTAGAAGTGCACGATGACGTTCGGGGCGCCGTCGCAGGCTTCGAAGGTCCGCGTGATCAGCTCGGGCCGGCACTGCGTCAGCACCTGGATGGTGACGTCGTCGGGGATGGCGCCCTGCTCGATGATCTCGCGGACGAAGTCGTAGTCGGTCTGGCTGGCCGACGGGAAGCCGACCTCGATCTCCTTGTAGCCCATCTTGACCAGCAGCTCGAACATGCGGCGCTTGCGGGCGGGGCTCATCGGGTCGATCAGGGCCTGGTTGCCGTCGCGCAGGTCGACCGCACACCACATGCGGTGCCCGGTCGATGACCTTGTCCGGCCAGGTGCGGTCGGGCAGGGCGACGGCTTTCGACTTCTTGCGCGAAGGGCCGGTAGCGGAAGACCGGCATCGCGGTGTTGCGCTGGGTGTTCCACGGCCGCTGGCCGTCCTGGCGCGGCCCGGCGGGGGTCTTGATGGTTCGGGCGGATACGTAGGCATCCAATGAATCGAACGAGGGAGAATGGGTGTTCACGATTGGGCTCCGGGTGTCTTGTTTTGGACTTCAGACCGGCGCATCGCGAAAACCCGCGACGGGAAGCCAGTCTGGATCAGACCCCGTCGCGGCGTCCGAGGAGGAGCACCCGCTGCACAAGGACGTACTGTACTCCGGATGCGTCACCAGGCCAAAGTTCAGGCCTGGGACGTCGAAGGGAAACACTTGCTTGCGTCGTAGAAATGCGCGCGATTTTGTCCGATCCTGGACCTTTTTTTCGTACGATTAGTATATTTCGTGGGGTATTTAGACCTTTCTCAAACAAATAGCTGGACGGCCGATAACGGTGCCGTTATGCTTCGGTGCATGGGGGTAGCGCAGCAGGCAGAGGACATTCGGACTCGCGAGGCGGAGGACGAGGCCGAACGTAACCATCTGTGGGCCACAACTTGCGCAGCGCTCGATGAGTTGGCTCCGGAGCTCGCCACCGATGCAAGCGGGCGCCATGCGGCAGACCAGGCTGGCCGGTATATCGGGTCGACACGCCTGGACCTTCCAGGTCCGTACCGAAACCTGTCGTGGCGAGGCCAGCACGTGCATGCACCTGGGATTCTTTCCGGACGGCCGTTGCGGTGTGATCGGGTCGCACCACCAGACCGGCCCACTACACACAGATCGTCGACAAGTGGGCGCCATTCCACCCCGGATTGCGCCAGGGTTTCGTGTTCGATTCCAAGCGGCATGAAGCCGACGTCGTTTTCAAGTTCAGCGGTGAGCAACTCCGCGAGATGATTCTGGGTCAAATACCCCTACATGCGTGACCGCGCAGCCGCACGTTTGCCGCGGTGAATGAGAATTACAGCTTTGTAATTCCGGCGGATCTGAGCGAAACCAACGGCTGGAGAAAGCCGGCAACGCCCCGATGCGGCACTACGGTGTGACCTCATGGCAGTGATCGACGCCCGCAGTCGTGGCGCCACCGGTGACGGACGCACCGACGCAGCCCCGCCATTGCGGCCGCGTTGCGGGCGGCCCATGAGGCCGGTGGCGGCACGGTGTTCCTGCCGGCGGGCGTCTACTGCCTGGCCGCATCGCTGGGTGAGGACACCGGTCTGGCGCGGGTGTGCCTGATCGGGGACGGCGAACGCGCGTCGACGATCAAAGCCGTCGCGAACGTCGCACCGATCACCGGCGGCTGGCCGGAGTCGCGCATCGAGAACCTGGCATCGACGCCGGCGGCCACGGCTCGCCGGCGCTGGTCGCCGACTGGCCAAGAGCTATCTCCGGCACTGCCGCGTCCGGGGCTGGACAGACTTCGGGCTACGGCTCAACGACACCGTCGACGGGTTGCTGAACTGGATCGACGACAACTTCGTCGAACAGAGCACCGGCTGCGGCATCTACACCACCCACCACTTCTACGACTCCTGGATCGTCAACAACAACGTCGGATCCACGGGCCCCAACCTGTCGGTGGAAAGCGGCCCGCTGCGCATCATCGCCAACCACCTCGACGGAAGCCCAACGCACAACATCGAATTGCGCGGCAACAAGAACCTCACCATCATCGGCAACATCTGCGAGGGCTCGCGCCGGGAGGCGATCATCTACACCATGCCGCCGTGGCTGGATTCCGACGCGCCACACGTTCAGATCGTCGGCAACAACATCACCAACGGCGGCAAGGGATCGCCCGGCACCTTCCCGGCCATCGGCATCTACGGCCGCGACGAACGCCACCGGGTCCGCGGATTCAACATCACCGGCAATCTGTTCGCCTGTGAGGACCACGACGCCGGGTGGTCGCACGCCGTGGCCGCCGAGACGTCGACGACCTGTCGATCTGCGGAAACCAATGGGAAGACCGCGGATTCGCACAGACCGCCGTCCGCGGCGGTGGACGCAACATGATGGTCACCGGAAACACCTCGGCCGATGTCGCGACCCTGGTGGTGGCCACCGTGGCCGGTCCGTGCACACTCGGCGCCGAACCGGGCACCGACTACGTCTACTTCCTCGAGGCCGGTGCGAAGCCGAAATTGCCTGCCGCCGACGGCAATACGAGCCGCTACACCCTGAAGAACATCGGTCGCCGGCGACGGTGGCACCGCCGGCGACACGGTCTCGCGCTGGCACCCGGAGCCGTCGCCGAGGTGGTGTCGGACGGGGCCACCTGGCAGTCGCTACGCTGATCGATCATGCGCCGACGACCTCGCTGGATCCTCACCATCAGCGTGATTGTCGTGGCAGCAGGCATCGCCGTGTGGACGACGTTCTTCGACAAGGCCACCGGAGAAGTGCAAGCCGGTGATCGAGCTGCTGAACTTCAACAAGTCGCAAGCCGCGCTCATCGACTCCAAGGGCGGAACGGGGCGCCCAACGCCGCCGAGCAAACGGCCTATCAGCAGTGGGCCGACGGCTTGGCCGAGCGTGCCCAGAAGGTGACCGACCCCGAACTCGCCGCGCAGGCGACCCAGCTGGCCCAGCTGGCCAACCAGTTCGTCATCGGCCTACCCCGAATGCGCGCCGACACCGAAGCCCGCGCGCCCGGCGCGCCGGCACCGGCTGTGGTCTACGAGATGTCGGCGCTCAACGACCAGATCACCGCGCAGTCCAACCAGCTGTCAAAGGCCTGTTCCTGACCAGTTGAGCACCATCGCCTCCAGCGGCATCCGCTCCCGCGGGCGGGAATCGCGTTCGACGATCTCCGGCGGCATGTGGCGGTAGTCACCCAGCGAGCCCACCGCGACCACCGCCAGCGGCCGCACCCCTGGCGGCAGGTCGAAGGCCTCGCGGGCCCCGTCGACGTCGAATCCGGCCATCGGATGGGCGATCAATCCGCGCGACACCGCCTCGATCGCCAGGTTGGCCATCGCCGCGCCCGCGTCGACCCCGGAGTACAGCGCTGTGCGGTCGTCCTCGCCCTCGTCGGCGCACACCAGGATCAGCGCTCCGGCGGCCTTCGCATAGCTGTTACCCCGCCTGAGCAGGCTGGACAGCGCCTCGAAGGCAGCCTCACCGCTAGGTTCATCCCCGGGTCGCTCCGCTCCTGCCCGCCGGATGCCGACGACGAACCGCACCGGCTGACGGTGACCCCAGGTCGCGGCCCAGCGGCCGGCCTCCAGAAGGCGACGAGCTGTTCGCCGGTGACGACGGCGTCCGGGTCGAACGCCCGTGGGCTCCACCTGGCGGCGATCGGCGGGTGGATCGGCACCCGGGTCTGGGCGTCGCGGTCGGCGGGTTGGTCGGGCACGGATCGGACGTTACCTGCGATCTCGGCGAGAAAAGCAGGTGCGCCGACCCCTTATCCTTATGGGCAACCCCACGCTTGCAGAAAGGGCAGACAGTGGCGCTCGTCGTGCAGAAGTACGGCGGATCCTCGGTGGCAGACGCCGAGCGGATCCGGCGGGTCGCCGAGCGCATCGTCGAAACCAAGAAGCAGGGCAACGACGTCGTCGTGGTGGTCTCCGCGATGGGCGACACCACCGACGAGCTGCTCGACCTGGCCCGGCAGGTCTGCCCGGCACCGCCGCCGCGCGAGCTCGACATGCTGCTGACCGCCGGCGAGCGGATCTCCAACGCCCTGGTCGCCATGGCCATCGAGTCACTGGGCGCGCACGCCCGCTCGTTCACCGGATCGCAGGCCGGCGTCATCACCACCGGCACCCACGGCAACGCCAAGATCATCGACGTCACCCCGGGCCGGCTGCGCACCGCCCTCGACGAGGGCCAGATCGTGCTGGTCGCCGGCTTCCAGGGCGTCAGCCAGGACAGCAAGGACGTCACCACCCTGGGCCGCGGCGGCTCGGACACCACCGCGGTCGCGCTGGCGGCGGCGCTGAATGCCGACGTCTGCGAGATCTACACCGATGTCGACGGTGTCTTCACCGCCGACCCGCGGATCGTGCCCAACGCGCATCGGCTGGACACCGTCAGTTTCGAGGAGATGCTCGAGATGGCGGCGGCCGGCGCCAAGGTGCTGATGCTGCGCTGCGTGGAATACGCGCGCCGCTACAACGTTCCGATTCACGTCCGGTCGTCGTACTCCGACAAGCCCGGCACGATCGTCACCGGATCTATCGAGGACATCCCCATGGAAGACGCCATCCTGACCGGAGTTGCACACGACCGCAGCGAGGCCAAGGTCACCGTCGTCGGCCTGCCCGACGTGCCCGGCTACGCCGCCAAGGTGTTCCGCGCGGTCGCCGACGCCGACGTGAACATCGACATGGTGCTGCAGAACATCTCGAAGGTGGAGGACGGCAAGACCGACATCACCTTCACCTGCTCGCGCGACGCCGGGCCCACCGCGGTGGAGAAGCTGGCCTCGCTGCAGGACGAGATCGGCTTCACCAAGGTGCTCTACGACGACCACATCGGCAAGGTGTCGCTGGTCGGTGCGGGCATGCGCAGCCACCCCGGCGTCACCGCCACGTTCTGCGAGGCGCTGGCGCAGGTCGGCGTCAACATCGAGCTGATCTCCACCTCGGAGATCCGAATCTCGGTGCTGGTCAAGGATTCTGAGCTCGACAAGGCCGTCTCCGCGCTGCACGAGGCGTTCGGCCTCGGCGGCGAGGAAGCGGCCGTCGTCTACGCGGGAACGGGACGCTGATGGTCAGCATCGGAGTTGTGGGCGCGACCGGCCAGGTCGGCCAGGTGATGCGGGCGCTGCTCGAGGAGCGCGACTTCCCGGTGACCAGCGTGCGGTTCTTCGCCTCGGCGCGCTCGGCCGGCAAGAAGCTGCCGTTCCGCGGCCAGGAGATCGAGGTCGAAGACGCCGCGACGGCCGACCCGAGCGGTCTGGACATCGCGCTGTTCTCGGCGGGCGCGACCATGTCGCGGGTGCAGGCGCCGCGGTTCGCCGAGGCCGGAGTGGTCGTGATCGACAACTCGTCGGCCTGGCGCAAGGATCCCGACGTCCCGCTGGTGGTGTCGGAGGTCAACTTCGAGCGCGACGTGCTCGGCAAGCGGCTGCCCAAGGGCATCATCGCCAACCCGAACTGCACGACGATGGCCGCGATGCCGGTGCTCAAGCCGCTGCACGACGAGGCGCAGCTGGTGCGGATGATCGCCTCGACGTACCAAGCGGTTTCGGGCAGCGGCCTGGCCGGCGTCGAGGAGCTGGCCTCGCAGGCGCGTGCGGTGATCGTCTGGTGTCGAGGAGCTGGTGCACGACGGGTCCGCGCTGGACTTCCCGCCGCCCAGCAAGTACGTCGCACCGATCGCGTTCAACGTGATACCGCTGGCCGGGTCGCTGGTCGACGACGGCTCCGGCGAGACCGACGAGGACCAGAAGCTGCGCAACGAGAGCCGCAAGATCCTCGGCATCCCCGACCTTGCGGTCAGCGGAACCTGTGTGCGGGTGCCGGTGTTCACCGGCCACTCGCTGTCGATCAATGCCGAGTTCGCCCAGCCGATTTCGCCGGAGCGCGCCGCCGAGGTGCTGGCCGCGCGCACCGGGTGTGAAGCTGGTCGACGTGCCGACTCCGTTGGCCGCCGCCGGGATCGACGAGTCGCTGGTGGGCCGGATCCGGCACGATCCCGGTGTGCCCGAGGGCCGCGGCCTGGCGCTGTTCATCTCCGGTGACAACCTCCGAAAAGGCGCTGCCCTCAACACCATTCAGATCGCCGAGCTGCTCGCCGCCGAGCTCTGAGCCGGGGTCCTCCTCTTGCGCCGAAACCGACGTTTGGGCGTGAAACTGCGAGTGGTTTCCGCCATTTCGTCGATCTCGGTGCTGGTCGGTGCATGCCCGGTAGCCGCCGCTGACCCGCCGAGCCCGGCGCCCGGATCCGATCCTGCCGCCGTTGGCGCTGGGCCAGGTGGTGCGCATCGGTCCAACCGCCGGCACCGGCACGCCGACCCGCGACTACGGTATCGGCGCGACGGACCTGTGCGAGTTCATGGAATTCCCAACCGAATTGCTGCAGATCTGCGGTGACAGCTTCGCCGGTCAGGGAGTGGGATTCGGCGGCTGGTTCTCGCCGGTGGCGCTGCACGTCGCCGGTGACTCCGTCGACGACCCCGACGGGATCCGGTACACCGGGGTCACCGGAGTGGACAAGCCATTGCTGGCCGATCCGACCCCGCAGGGGTCCTCGCAACTGCCCGCCGGCGTCGTCCAGATCAACCGGCAGAACTATCTGCTGGTGACCACCACCACGAATCTGGTGCCGGCATCGTCGCGTCTGGTGAAAGCCGAAGCGGGACAGGGCGCGTGGACCACCGTGCCCGGCTCCGTGCGCAAGGCCGGCTACGCCGGCGGTAAGCAGACGCAGATCAGCGGCTACTACGATCCGGTCCCGACTCCGGACTCGCAGACCGGCTGGGTGTACGTCGTCGCCAACAACTTCGACCGATCCGGACCGGTGGTGCTGTATCGCGTTGCGCCCCAGTCTTTCACCGACCGATCCCGATGGCAGGGCTGGGCCGCCGGGCCCGGCGGCGGCTGGAACAAGCCCCCGACGCCGCTGTGGCCGGACCGGGTGGGGGAGATGAGCATCCGCCAGATCGACGGCAAGACGGTGCTGTCGTACTTCAACGCCAGCACCGGCAACATGGAGGTCCGGGTCGCCTACGACCCGACCGGGCTGGGCACCGCGCCGGTGACGACGGTGGTGCAGGCGGGTGACTGGCCGGATCCCGCCGAAAGCCTGCCCGCACCCGACGACAACCGGCTGGCTCAGCCCTACGGCGGGTACATCTCGCCGGGTTCGACGCTCGACGAGGTGCGGGTGTTCATCAGCCAGTGGAACACCGCGCCGCGCGACCGCGCGCCCTATCGAGTGCTGCAGTTCGCGGTCAACCCGTTCAAGCCGTGGATCGTCAGGCATGACTCGGCCCACGCTGTGTGGCCCTCGAAGCCAAGCGTTTTCGCCGTGTCACGGTAGATCTCCAGGAGATCCCGGTAGCCGGTGAGATCGCCGCGCGCCAGCGCCAGCAGCGCGCGTAACCGCAGCAGCCAGACGTCGCGGACAGCAAGGGCGCCATCTGCTGGTGCGATGGCTAGCCGCTCGATCGCGGCCTCGGCTTCGGCCAGGTCATCGTCGGTGCAACGGCCGAGCAAGGTCTCAATCAGAACTCCGTCGCTGGAATGCCCCAGACCAGCAGTCGTCCGCCGCGGAACAGATGGTCGACGGCGGCACGCATCCGCGGGATGGCGTCGTCGTGGTCGCCGCCCCTAGCCACTTCCCGTGCCAAGTAGACCTTGATGATCGGCAAGTCGCACAGGTTGTGTCCCTGGCTCACCAGTACTTCGCTGATCTGGGTACCGAGCCGCATACCGCGGTCCCGCTCCGCACTGCTGTGGCGGTGCATCAGCGCAAGGGCCAACGTGGCCTGGATGAAGCCCACCACGACATCATCACTGGATCGTTCGGCGATCCGGAGCGCCCCTTCGATCTCCTGTAGCGCGAGATCATCGGGCCTCAGCACGCCAAACGGTATCCCCAGCAAGTAGATATAGCCGACAACGCCCGCATGGGACGCGGGGTCGGCGCTGCGGGCCATGGCCAGGCCGTGCTGCAGGTCGTCCCGCCATCCGGAACGACCCACGCAATAGCGGGCCATACCCCGGGAGGTGAATGCGAGTGCCAGCGGAGACCCGACAAGGAAGTTGCCTCTCGACTGATCACCGCCGGCGAGGTCGATGACGGTTTGTGACCACCGCAGCACCTCATACCACTCACCGGCCTCGATTTTGACGTAGATCGCCGGGAAGGACAGTCCCACAATCAAGTCGGCATCTCCGACCGCCTCGGCGAGAGCCCAGGCTTCCGATGCCAGTCGCGCTGCCTCGGCCACCCGGTCCTGATGCGCTAGGCCAACCACCAGCCCAGCGGTCGCGATGCCCAGTGACGCCTTGTCCCCAGCGGCGCTGCACACTCGCGCAATTCATCAAAGCGCTCATCGGCGACCTGGGTGTGGACCCGCCAGCCGGTCCCGTACAACATCGTGCGCGAGCAATGCGCATGTCTGCCCGGCCCGGTCATCGCCAGTAGACCGTCGGCGATCGTTTGGGCGCGCTCCCAACTCAGGCGGCGGCAGTGATGTCGCGGTTGGTCGCCCACGTGGCGGCGCGCATATGCCAGCCGTAGGCGGTGCGCAGATCACCGGCGGCCTCGAGATGTTCGGCGATCAACGCCGCGTTTTCGTCCGCCGATCCGCCGGCATCGATGGCGGTTGCCACCCGTCGATGTACCTCGGCGCGGTCCGACTTGAGTTGTGACTCTATAAGCCACGGCGCAGATCAGCGGATGATGAATACGTATTCGGGCGCCGGCGTTAACTCGATCTGGTCGATGAGCCGGGCTCCGACGAGATCATCGACGACGGGTTCCACGCCCAATGTGGTCAGCAGGTCAAGGCGAAACCGCGCGCCGAGTACCGCCGCGGCATTCAACGCCCGTTTCGCCCTCGGTTCCAGCCGGTCGATACGCGCGGCTATCGTCGCCTGCAGTGTCGCGGGCACACTGACCTCCGCAACCTCGGCGGTCGAGACGTAGGCACCCGCTGCCCACGCAGCACCCCGCGCTCAGCCAATCCCAGACCAACTCCTCCGCGAAGTACGGATTTCCGGCGGCCCTCTCTGTGACTCGCCGAACTAGTTCTTCAACCGACGGTCCGGACCAAGGAGATGTGCGACCAGTTCTCCGGTTTCGGAATCACTCTACCGTGCAAGGGCGACGGTGTGCGCTCCCGCCACTCGGTCAAGCACCGCGATATTCGGGTCGATAAGTGACCAGCACCAGGTGGGCGCATGCGGAACGAGTTCGAGGAAATCGGTCAGCATCGACTCGCTGACCTCATCGATCCAGTGCGCGTCCTCTACAACATAGACGGCCGGGCTCTGGCGAGAGTGTCTGGCGGGTTCATCAGCGCGGCCAACCGCCGGCACGTGCGTCGGCGTCTATCGCCTGGATGGCGTTGTTCGAGTCGGTGATGCCGAGCAGCTCATCAAGCAGCACCGCGTCTTCAGAGTCGGCGTCTGGAATCTGGTCGCCTAGCTCAGGCGCGGGCCGCCTGCCCGTCAAGGCCCTCGACGCCGATGGCGGCGCGCATCAGAGCTGCCACGGCATGAAAGGGGACCTCGCTGGTGTGTGACTCACAGAAGGCGCTGCCGAACACCACCCCGCGGCCGCCGCCATCGCAGCGACCTCGCGCACCAAACGACTCTTGCCGATGCCTCGTTCGCCCACCACCTCTACCACTGCGCCATGTCCAGACACTGCGCGTCCAGCAAGCCTTCGATGGTGCTGATCTCCCACCTACGACCGATCAGATTCGACTCAGCACGGGTTGCAGACCGGTGCTGCACTTTCACGCTCAACAGCCGTCGGCGGAACCCGCGCTTCGGAACCCTTGATCTGAACCAGCTCCGCGTCCCCCAGAACTGCAGCCCCGTCAACAAGTCGTGCGGTGGACGCGCTGAGCATCACCCCGCCCGGCTGAGCCACCTACTCCTTCCGCTGCGCCATCCCGACTTCGTCCCCGATTGCGGTGTACCCGGTTGTCGTGGTGCCGACTTCCCCGGTGATCACCTGCCCGGAGTTCAGCCCGATCCGCAACTGAAGCTCAACACCGTCTCTGCTCGCAACTTCCTGCGCCAGATCTGTTATGGCGCTGTGTATCTCCACCGCGGCCCGACACCCGCGTAGGCGTGGTCCTCGAGCGCCATCGGCGCGCCGAACAGCGCCATGACACCGTCGCCGTGAACTTGTCCAAGGTCCCGCCGTATCTGCGCACCACCGCCGCAGCCCGTCTACGAGTTCCATATCTCGCGGAGCCGTTCCGCTCCTACCGCCGCCGCGATATCCATCGAATGGACAACGTCGGCGAACAGAACTGTCACTTGCTTGTACTCGGCATGGATCGGGCTCTGAGCGACCGGCGTGCCGCAGCCGTGGCAAAACCGGGCGTTCCCCACCGGCTCCGTCCCACACGTCCGGCACGCTGCCATGGCCGCCATCCGACCCCCATCCCGGGCCAAACCTTTCGGATCTCTCAGAGCGTGTCGCCCAGCCCGCTTGGCCGCGCTGTTCGCGCTAAAATCACTCGATGTCGCGCGCCGTCCCTCCACTCCACGCAATCCCAACTCCTCACATTTGCCTGTTCAGCCTCCTCTCCAGCCCCACCCACCTTCAGCCCCCACCGCCGACAGAAACACGCCCCGTTCAGGGCTGACGTATGTGTTAATAATGGCCATGCCCTCGCACGGGCGCAGCCGTTGACCGATGCCCTGATCCTGATCCTCACCGGCGTCGTTGCGGCGTTCCTCAACACCGCCGCGTCGAGCGGATCGGCGGTCAGTCTGCCGATCATGATCATGATCGGCGTCGGACCCGTGGTGGCGAACGCCTCCAACCGGCTCCCGATCGTGATCGGCTGCGCGACCGCGGTGTGGACGTTCCATCGGGCCGGGCATCTGCCGTGGCGCGACGCGGCGCGCTTCGCCATTCCGGTTGCCATCGGAGCCGTCGCGGGCGCGTCGCTGGCGTCGGTGTTCGACGACATGCGGACGACCAACCTCGTCATCTTCGCGGTCGTCGTGGCGGTTCTGCTGCTCTTCGCCAACCCGTCGAAATGGCTCTCGGCGGACCGAACCGATCAACAGCCGAACAAGGGTCCGCTGGTGCTGATCCTGATGGGCTGCGTCGGGGTGTGGGCCGGCTTGATCGCGGTCGACTCCGGCACCTACGCGCTGGCGGTTCTGGTCCTGGTCGCCAAGTTCCCCATCCGGGAGGCCAACGCGATCAAGGTGACAACACTCGGGATCGCGGCACTGGTCTCGCTGATCGTCTTCTCCGGCAACGGTGACATCGACTGGCGGGTGGCGTCGTTGCTGGCGGTCGGCAGCGTCGTCGGCGCATTCCTCGGGGCTCGACTGGCGCTGGGACCCCATGCCGCGAAATGGGTGTTCCGGCTGCTGATCCTGGTCCTCGGACTCGAGGTGATCCACCTCGGCCTACGGCTCTGGTCGCCGGGCACGCTCGGAGCACTAGCCTTGTTGCACAACAGCTTTCAGTGATTCGAACGACTAAAGCGTATTCGGCGCCCGTGCCTAGCATGCCTGGGACGAGCCTGGCGGTCTGCCGGCTTCAGTCGGCGCGCCTGGCTGAACCTGGCGAGCATCCACACGCCGAGCATCTGGGCGACACCTACCAAAACCACCGGCCACAGAACGCCCGCCAGCACACTGACCAGGCGCCGGGAGTGACGGTCGTCGAGGTTGCTGTCGTGAACCGCTTCGGCGAACACCCAGGCAAGAAATGCGAACACCGGGACACCCATCAGGTACAGCGCACCCAGCACGGCGGACTCCTTCAAGCTTGCCCCCGCGCAGGCCATGATTCCAAAGTTCGCTGAAACTGTCCAGTGGCGTTTATTTACCAGGTCGTCAGCGGTTGTCGCGCTTGGCCTGCCTTCGCGCGCCCGCCGCAACGGTGCCGGCCTCGCGCTTCTTGCGCCCGGGGGATTTGCGGGTCTGGTCGACGCGGGCGCGGCCGAGGCTCTGCACCTTGCCCGCGCCCTTGGCCGGCGGCAGCGGAGACGAGCTTTCCTGCCGCGCCCGGGCCAGCCGCTCCTGCTTGAGCTCGCGGGCGCTGCGCTGTGCGGCCACGGCCCAGCTGCTTGCTGACCCGCGCCAGCGCGCCTTCGAAGATCTCCGCCTTGGCGCCGTTGCGTTCGTTGGCCGACCGGGCCGCACCGCGCCCGCCCTTCGCGGACACCTTGGCCGCGCCCCTGCGGCGATACAGCCCGACGTACTTGTTTCGCGCCCGCCGGATCCTGCGGTGCAGTTCGAGCAGCGCGTCTTCGTCCAGCTCGGCGATCGCGGGGAGCTCCGTCTCGCGGATCAGCACGAACTCGGACTCGGTCAGCGAGTACAGCAGCTTGTTCATTCCTGATTCATAGCCCGTCCACGAGCGCCGGGGTGGGGAAATCGCATCGAGCGCCGCTTCCGGCATTCACAGTCAGTTCAAAGCCCCTACCTACTCCCCGCTATGACCGCCGCTCGCATGATCGATGTATGACCGAAACACCAGAACGCGTCGACGAGCCCGCCACCGGGTCCGTCGACACCCTGCCCCCGCCGCCGCCGGTGTACGCCGAGCCGCCGCACGCTCACCGACCCAACCGCCTCTATCAGGCCGCCGCGTGGGTCGCGATCGTGGCGGGAGTCATGTTCATCGTCGGTGCCGTGTTCTTCACCGGCTTCGCGCTCGGCAGGCACAGCGGCGGTGACGGCGGATGGCGCCATCATCGCGGCGACAACTCCCAGTTCGAACGTCGCGGCGGTCCACCGATGATGCAGTTCCCGATGATGCCCGGCCCGGGTGGGCCCGGCTCACGGTCCGGGCTTCGGCCCGGGGCCCGGGTGGGCCGGGTGCCGGCGGCCCCGGTGCCACCGCCACCCCCGCACCGCGCCCCTGACCAACGCTTCGGAAAACCCAGCGTCCCACTCCCGGGCGCTGGGTTTTTCGTTGTCTGGGACAGAACCGGCCTTCGCGGGTACCCCTGCTCGGAAGTCCACGCCGCAGACAGGGGATAGCAGATGACTGAGAAGTACGCGACCACGGACTCGGGCGCACCCGTCCCGAGCTTCGAGCACTCGTTGACCGTCGGATCGGACGGGCCGATCCTGCTGCAGGATCACTACCTGATCGAGCAGATGGCGAACTTCAACCGCGAGCGCATCCCCGAGCGGCAACCGCACGCCAAAGGTGGCGGCGCGTTCGGTCATTTCGAGGTGACCCAGGACGTCAGCAAGTTCACCCGCGCCGCGGTGTTCCAGCCGGGCGTCAGGACCGAGATGGTGGCCCGCTTCTCCACCGTCGCCGGCGAGCGCGGCAGCCCAGACACGTGGCGTGATCCGCGCGGATTCGCGCTGAAGTTCTACACCTCCGAAGGCAACTTCGACCTGGTCGGCAACAACACCCCGGTGTTCTTCATTCGCGACCCGATGAAGTTCCAGAACTTCATCCGCTCCCAGAAACGCCTGCAGTCCAGCAACCTTCGCGACCATCACATGCAGTGGGACTTCTGGACGCTGTCACCGGAATCCGCGCACCAGGTCACCTGGCTGATGGGGGACCGCGGAATCCCGAAGACCTGGCGGCACATGAACGGCTACTCCAGCCACACCTACAGCTGGATCAACGCCGCCGGCGAGCTGTTCTGGGTGAAGTACCACTTCAAGACCGACCAGGGCATCGACTTCCTCACCCAGGAGGACGGCGACCGCCTGGCCGGCGAGGACGGTGACTACCACCAGCGCGACCTGTACGACGCGATCGATGGCGGCGACTTCCCGAGCTGGACGCTCCACGTGCAGATCATGCCGTTCGAAGACGCAAAGACCTACCGGTTCAACCCCTTTGACCTCACCAAGGTCTGGCCCCACGGCGACTACCCGCTGCACGAAGTCGGCAGGATGGTTCTCGACCGCAACGTCACCGACTACCACGCCGAGATCGAACAGGCCGCCTTCGAGCCGAACAACATCGTCCCGGGCACCGGTCTGAGCCCGGACAAGATGCTGCTGGCGCGCGGGTTCTCCTACAGCGACGCCCACCGGCACCGGCTCGGGGTGAACTACAAGCAAATTCCGGTCAACACACCGAAAGTCGAGGTGCACAGCTACTCCAAGGACGGCGCGATGCGCATCCGCAACGTCACCGACCCGGTCTACGCCCCCAACTCGATGGGCGGCCCGCAGGCCGATCCCGCGCGGGCCGCCGAAGTGCACTGGGCCTCCGACGGCGACATGGTCCGCATGGCCTACGCCCTGCGCGAGGATGACGACGACTGGGGTCAGGCCGGCACGCTGGTCCGTGAAGTGCTCGACGACGATGCCCGAGATCGACTGGCGCACAACGTGATCGGTCACGTGTCCAAGGGCGTCAAGGAACCGGTGCTCTCGCGGGTGTTCGAGTACTGGCGCAACATCGACCCCGACCTCGGCAAGGCCATCGAGGAGGGCGTGCGCGGCAATCTCGACCAGTAGCGGCCTGAGCGGGTCATGACGGCCTCTTGCCGTCCGGCGGTCGGCTGGCATGATCGACCCATGGGCATCGAGGTCATCTACACCGCAGAGTCGACGGCTACCGGCGGAGGCCGCGACGGCCACGTCAAGTCCTCCGACAACCGCATCGACCTGGACACCCGCCCGCCGAAGGAGGCCGGCGGCAGCGGCGAGGGCACCAACCCCGAGCAGCTGTTCTCCGCCGGCTATGCGGCCTGCTTCCTGAGCGCGCTGCAACTGGTCGCGCGCAGCGAGAAGGTCGCGCTCGACAGCGCGTCGGGTATCACCGCGCAGGTCGCTCTGGGTAAGGACGCCGACGGCGGCTACGGCATCAACGCCAACCTGATCGGCTACCTGCCCGGGCTGTCGCGCGACGAGGCCGAAGACCTGATGCACAAGGCCCACCAGGTGTGCCCGTACTCCAAGGCCACCCGCGGCAACATCGACGTCACCCTGTCGGTCAAGGTCTGACCGCATGCGCGACACCGCAGCGGCGCTCACCGCGCTGGGCGCCGCCGCCGTCACGCTGGCCGCGCCGGTGTGGGCGCGGCCGTCGGATCCCGGTGTGGTGTCCTACGCGGTGCTGGGCAAGGGCTCGGTCGGCAACATCGTCGGCGCACCGATGACCTGGGAGTCGGTGTTCACCGACCCGTTCCAGGCCTACTGGGTCGACCTGCCGGTCTGCAACAACTGGGCCGACATCGGGTTGCCGGAGGTCTACGCCGACCCTGACCTGGCGTCGTTCAACGGCGCGACGACGCAGACGTCGGCCACCGACCAGGGCCACCTGGTCAAACAGGCCATCGGGGTGTTCGCCACCAACGACGCCGCCACCCGCGCGTACCACCGCGTCGTCGATCGCACCGTCGGCTGCTCGGGGCAGACCACCGCGATGCACCTCGACGACGGCACCACCCAGGTGTGGTCGTTCAGCGGAGCACCGCCCGGCGCGACCGACGCCGTCTGGGTCAAACAGGAAGCCGAATCTGATCGCCGCTGCTTCACCCAGACCCGGCTGCGGGAGAACGTGCTGCTCCAGGCCAAGGTCTGCCAGTCCGGCAACGGCGGGCCCGCGGTGAACGTGCTCGCCGGGGCCATGCAGAACACGCTCGGTCAGTAGAAGTAACGCTTTGCCAGTTTGGGTACACGTCAGTGACGTGTCAGTCGGTGAACGGGGAAATTTGTCGGTGCGTTCGGGAAGATGGAAGCCATGACGTTCGTCGTCACGTCCCAACCGGGCCGACCGCGCTGCGGGCCGGGCGACGACGAGCGGGTTCTGGACAGCGCTTCGTCGGCCGCACTGCACATCGCCGGGGCATCGCTGCGCGACGGCGAGGTGGGCCGGATCGGTCTGGAACTCGAAGCCCACTGCTACGACCTCGACGACCCGCACCGCCGGCCGGGGTGGGACGAGCTGACCGACGTGATCGCCGCGGTGCCCCGAACTGCCCGGCGGCAGCGCGATCACCGTCGAACCGGGCGGGGCGGTCGAACTGTCCGGGCCGCCGTTCGCCGGTCCGGCGGCCGCGATCGCGGCGATGGCCGCCGACCGGCAAGCGCTGCGCGCGGTCTTCGCCGACGCGGGCCTCGGGCTGGTGCTGCTCGGCGCGGATCCGCTTCGGCGGGCCGGGCGGATCAACCCCGGCGCCCGGTATGAGGCCATGGAGAAGTTCTTCGTCGCCAGCCGCACCGCCGGGGCCGCCTCGGCGATGATGACGTCGACGGCCTCGATTCAGGTCAACCTGGAGGCCGGACCGCGCGACGGCTGGGCCGAGCGGGTGCGCCTGGCCCACGCGCTCGGACCGACCATGATCGCCATCACGGCCAACTCGCCGCTGCTGGCCGGAAAGTTCACCGGCTGGCAGTCCACCCGGCAGCGGGTGTGGGGGCAGCTGGACTCGGCGCGCTGCGGCCCCATTCTCGGCGCCAGCGGTGCCGACCCGTGCACCGACTGGGCGCGGTATGCCTTGAAGGCCCCCGTGATGCTCGTCCACGCCCCGGACGTCGTGCCGCTGACCACGCACGTGCCCTTCGCCGACTGGGCTGACGGGCTGGTGCTCCTCGGCGACCGCCGGCCCACCACCGCCGATCTCGACTACCACCTGACCACGCTGTTCCCGCCGGTTCGCCCGCGCCGATGGCTGGAGATCCGCTACCTCGACAGCGTTCCCGACGACCTGTGGCCGGCGGTGGTGTTCACGCTCGTCACCCTGCTCGACGACCCGGCGCCCTGCCGCCGAGGTCGCCGCCGAGGCCGTCGAGCCGGTCGCGACCGCGTGGGACCTCGCCGCGCGGGTCGGCCTGGCCGACAAGCGGCTGCACGCCGCGGCGAAGCGGTGCGTGGCCGCGGTGGCCGATCGGGCGCCGAAGGAATTATCCGAGTCGATGGCGCAGTTGGTGCAGAACGTGGACGACGGCCGCAGCCCCGCTGACGACTTCGCCGACCGTGCCATCCGGCACGGCATCGGTCCCGCCCTGCTGCAACTCGCCCGGGACGGCGTGTGATCGCCCGGGAGGACCTCGCCCGCGACCTCGAGCGGGCCCGGCAGCGCACGTTGACCCTCACCGACTTCGACGACGCCGAGTTGCATCGTCAGTACAACCCGCTGATGAGCCCGCTGGTGTGGGATCTCGCCCACATCGGCCAGCAAGAAGAGCTGTGGCTGCTGCGCGACGGCAACCCCGACCGCCCCGGCATGCTGCCGGCGAACATCGAAGGCCTCTACGACGCCTTCGTCCACTCGCGCGCCAGCCGGGTCGATCTGCCGCTGCTGTCCCCGGCGCAGTCGCGTTCGTACTGCAGCACGGTCCGCGCCGCCGCACTCGACGCGCTGGACAGCCTGCCGGAGGACGACGAGGAGGTCGCGTTCCGCTTCGGCCTGGTCATCAGCCACGAGAACCAACACGACGAAACCATGCTGCAAGCCCTCAACCTGCGCACCGGCGCGCCGATCCTGGGCCCGCAGAACACCGTCCCGCACGGTCGCCCCGATGTGGCCGGAACGTCCGTCCTGATACCGGGCGGCGAGTTCGTCCTCGGGGTCGACGCAGCCACCGAACCGCTGTCGCTGGACAACGAACGACCCGCCCACGTCGTCGACGTGCCGTCGTTCCGGATCGGGCGGGTGCCGGTCACCAACGGCGAATGGGCGCAGTTCATCGACGACGGCGGCTACACCCAGCAGCGGTGGTGGTCGGCGCGCGGATGGGAACACCGCGTGCAGGCCGGCCTGACCGCGCCGCAGTTCTGGAACCCCGACCGCAGCCGCACCCGGTTCGGCCACGTCGAGGAGATCCCCGCCGACGAACCGGTGCAGCACATCTCGTTCTTCGAGGCCGAGGCCTACGCGGCGTGGGCCGGTGCGCGGCTGCCCACCGAGGTGGAATGGGAGAAGGCCTGCGCATGGGATCCGGTGCCCGGTGCCCGCCGCCGCTACCCGTGGGGGGCCGAGAAACCCTCGGCCCGGCACGCCAACCTCGGCGGTGACGCGCTGCGCCCGGCGCCGGTCGGCGGGTATCCGGCGGGGGCGTCGGCCTACGGCGTCGAGCAGATGCTCGGTGACGTCTGGGAGTGGACCACCTCGCCGCTGCGGCCGTGGCCCGGCTTCACACCGATGATCTACCAACGCTATTCGGAGCCGTTCTTCGACGGCGACTATCACGTGCTGCGCGGAGGATCGTGGGCCGTCGCGGCCGACATCCTGCGGCCGAGCTTCCGCAACTGGGATCACCCGATCCGGCGGCAGATCTTCTCCGGCGTGCGACTGGCCTGGGACGTCTGATGTGCCGTCATCTCGGCTGGCTCGGCGATCCGGTGTCGATCGCCTCCCTGGTTCTCGACCCGCCGAGCGGACTGCGGGTGCAGTCGTATGCGCCCCGCCGTCAGAAGCACGGCCTGCTCAACGCCGACGGTTGGGGCGTGGGCTTTTTCGACGACGATGCCAGGTGCCTCGCGCGGCGGTGGCGCAGTGCCTCGCCGCTGTGGGGAGACGTGTCGTTCGCCTCGGTGGCGCCGGCACTGCGCAGCGGGTGTGTGGTGGCCGCGGTGCGCTCGGCGACGGTGGGCATGCCGATCGAGAGCATCGCGTCGGCTCCGTTCAGTGACGGACGGTGGCTGTTGTCCCACAACGGCATCGTGAACCGTGCCGTGCTGCCGGTGAGCCCGGCCGCGGAGTCCACCGTCGACAGCGCGATGCTGGCTGCATTGATCTTCGAGCGTGGTCTGGACAACCTCGCCGACACCGTCAGTGAAGTCGGCGCCGCCGATCCGAATGCCCGGTTGAACATCCTGGCCGCCAACGGTTCTCGACTGCTGGCCACCACCTGGGGAGACACCTTGTCGGTGCTGAGGCGCCCGGACGGCGTGGTACTGGCCAGCGAGCCCTACGACGACCACCCGGACTGGCAGGACGTCCCCGACCGCCACCTGGTCGAGGTCGTGGACGACCGCGTGACGCTGACCCCGCTGAAAGGATCGTCGTGAGCTTCACACTGTCCAACAACCTGGCCGCCGACTCCGCGGCGACGGCGTTGCGCAACGATGTGGTCACCGGGCTGCGAAAGACACCGAAGACGTTGCCGCCCAAGTGGTTCTACGATGCCGTGGGCAGTGACCTGTTCGACCAGATCACCCGGCTGCCCGAGTACTATCCGACGCGCGCCGAGGCGCAGATCCTGCGTGAGCAGTCGGCCGCCATCGCCGCGCACAGCGGCGCGGACACCCTTGTCGAGTTGGGCAGCGGCACCTCGGAGAAGACCCGCATGCTGCTCTCGGCACTGCGCGACAACGGAACGCTGCGCCGCTTCGTGCCGTTCGACGTCGACGCGGGTGTTCTGGAATCGGCCGGCGAATCGCTGCAACAGGAGTACCCGGAGCTCGAGATCGACGCGGTGTGCGGTGATTTCGAGGAGCACCTGGCCAAGATTCCCGGCGGCGGACGTCGGCTGTTCGTCTTCCTGGGCTCGACCATCGGCAACCTCACCGCGGCACCGCGCGCCGAGTTCCTGGCCGCACTGGCCGACGTGCTGGAGCCGGGCGATGCGCTGCTGCTGGGTACCGATCTGGTCAAGGACGCCGACCGGCTGGTCCGTGCCTACGACGACAGCGCGGGGGTGACCGCGCGGTTCAACCGCAATGTGCTGGCGGTGATCAACCGAGAACTGGACGCCGACTTCGACCTCGACGCGTTCAGCCACGTCGCCCGCTGGAACGCCGGCGAGGAACGCATCGAGATGTGGCTGCGCGCCGATACCCCGCAGCGCGTGCACATCCGCGCGCTGGACCTGAGTGTCGAGTTCGGCGCCGGCGAGGAGATGCTGACCGAGGTGTCCTGCAAGTTCCGGCCCGACGCCGTCGCCGCCGAACTCGCCGCCGCCGGCTTGCGACGGACCCACTGGTGGACCGACCCCGCGGGCGACTTCGGCCTGTCCCTGGCCGTCAAGTGAGCGCACTCGCGCAGCGCTGGCGCGAGGCCCGCCTGCCCGTCGCGGGGCTGCACCTCGACAGCGCGGCGTGCTCGCGGCAGAGCCTGGCCGCCATCGAGGCGGCCGCCGCGCACGCCCGCCACGAGTCGGAGGTGGGCGGCTACGTCGCTGCCGAAGCGGCGGCCCCGGCCCTGCAGGCCGGTCGCGCCGGCGTGGCCGCGCTGACCGGAATGTCGCCCGGTGACGTCGTTTTCACCACCGGGTCGGGCAATGCGCTGGATCTGCTGCTCGGCGTGTGGCCGCTGGCCCGCACCGTGGCCTGTCTGCCCGGGGAGTACGGCCCCAATCTGGCCCAGTTCGCGGCCAGCGGATTCACCTGCACACCTCTGCCGGTCGACGACCTGGGCCGGGTGGACCCCGAGGCCGCCGAGGTGTCGCTGCGCAATGACCCGCCCGCGATGGTGCATCTGACCGCGGTGGGCAGTCATCGCGGTGTGGTCCAACCGGTTTCGGCGCTGGCGGCGATCTGCCGTGACATCGGGGTGCCGCTGATCGTCGACGCGGCTCAGGCGCTGGGCCAGATCGACTGTGTGAGCGACGCCGACGCCGTCTACTCGTCGTCGCGTAAATGGCTGGCCGGCCCTCGCGGAGTGGGTGTGCTTGCCGTGCGGCCGGCATTGGCCGACCTGTTGCGCTGCCCGGAGTGGGCGGGTTCGCTCTCGGCGTTGCAGTGCCTGGAGATCGGTGAGGCGAACATCGCTGCGCGAATTGGCTTTTCGGTGGCAGTCGGTGAGCACGTGGCGGCCGGACCGGAGCTGATCCGCGAGCGGCTGGCCGAACTGGGGCGCACCGCACGAACTGTCCTGGCCGGTGTCCGCGGGATGGCGAGTTGTGGAGCCGCTCGACGAACCCACCGCCATCACCACGCTCGCGCCCACCGACGGTGCGGACCCCGCAGCGGTACGTGCCTGTCTGATCGCCGAGCACCGCATCGTCACCACCGCCGCGGGGGTGGAACGGGCACCGCGGGAGATGCGGACGCCGGTGCTGCGGGTGGCCCCGCACGTCGACAGCAGCGACGAGGATCTCGAGTCGTTCGCGGCGGCGCTGACCGTGGCGACCTCGGCCTAGCCGAGGAACTCCTCGAGCGCGGCACGGACCGCCCCGACCCTGGACCGGCGCGGCAGTTCGATCAGTGCCGCTTCGGCCGTCATCGCGATCCACAGTTGAGCGCTTTCCAGCGGGTGGCGGCGCCGCAGGGCGACGAAATCGGCCTTGCACTTGCCGGCGAACTCGGCGTTGCGGCGGGTGATCTCCTGTGCCACAGCTGGTTCCGCCCGGGCCTCGAGCAGCAGTGCGCGGATCCCGCGCTGCTGCAGGCAGGTGTCCAGGTACACCCGGGCGCCGGCCATCAGCCGGTCACGGCCTGGCGGCATCCCGTCGACTTCACGGTCGATCCGCTCGGCGATCCGGTCGTGGAACTCGCGGTGCACGGCCAGCAGGTAACTGGCCCGGTCGCCGAAGTGGTGGAAGAAGCTGCCCTTGGACACGCCCGCCTCGTCGACCAGCAGATTCACGCTGAGGCCGGTGAGGCCGGTCCGCTCGGCAAGCCGCAGCCCCGCGTCGATCAGCTTCGCCCGGGTCTCGGCAGCGGCGGCCTTGCGGCCGGTGAGCGGTTGTGAAGGCACGGCCATGACGATAACATGTTGACCGACCGGTCGGTCAATGAAAGGTGGCGATGATGGCAACGGTACAAACCCGGGTCGGTCCGGTCTCGTACTCCGACGACGGTGCCGGGCCGGTGCTCGTCGCCCTGCACGCGGCACTGCACGACCGCCACGACTTCGACCCGATCATGCCCGCGCTGGCCCGCAGCTACCGGGTCATCGCGGTCGACTGGCCCGGACACGGTGAATCACCCTCTCCCCAAGACCCTTTCACGCCAGCGGCGGCGCTGTATGCCGACGTGCTCGAGGACGTGGTGGCAGCACTCGACCTGCCGGCCGCGGTGTTCATCGGCAACTCGGTCGGCGGCTTCGCAGCGGCCCGGCTGGCGCTGACCAAACCGGAGCGGGTCGCCGGTCTGGTCCTGGTCGACACCGGCGGATTCCTCGGCGGCCCGCTGACCAACGCCTACTGCCGCTTGCTCGGTACCCCGGCCGTCCTGCGCCGGGTGCTGCCGCGGTTCGTGCGCAGCTACCTGCATGCCCAGAGCGCCGCTGACGACGCCGTCTTGCAGCGCGTCACCGAACGCGCCCGCACCGCCGACGGTGTCGAACTGGCTGCGGCACTGTGGCGCAGCTTCGCCGCGCCCGAGGCCAACCTGCGACCACGCGCCGATCAGATCAGCGCGCCGACGCTGATCGTGTGGGGCGCCAAGGATGCCGCGATCCCGCTGCGGTTCGGCCGGGCGACCCACCGCGCGATCCCCGGCTCACGACTGGAGGTGCTGCCAACCGGACATCTGCCGTTCTCCTCGCAGCCGGAGCGCTTCCTCGACGTGGTCGGGCCGTTCCTGGCGGCTGCTCACCCGTGCAGTGCGCGGTAGGCATCGACCGCGCCCGGATGCAGCGGGATCAACCCGGTCTGGACCATCGATGGGGTTTCGAGGTACTGCAGCCCGCGGATATGCGGCGGTACCAAATACTCTGCCCGAGTTGCTATCACATCCACCATTCCGGTGGTGAGATCAGTCGCGGTGTTCGGCCGGCACAACAGGAGGTTGGGCACGCCGATCGACTGGATTCCGGCGGGCACGTAGCCGCAGGTCGGCACCTGGCGAAGAACATAGGAATAGCCGGAGATCGCGCTCATCCGGTTGGCCAGCGACCCGATGCCCACAATCCGCAACGGGACGACGGCGTCCAGTTCGGAGATCGCCGGTGTCGGTACCCCGCCCGACCAGATCAGTGCGTCGAGACCGCCGTCGGCAAGCCGCGCCAGCGCATCCTTGAGACGGAGCGCTTCCAGTTCTATCCGGCCGTCGAGACCTGCCGCCGCGAAGAGCACTCGGCTCGTTGCCGCGCCACCGGAACCGTTGGGCCCGATGGAAATTCGCTTACCCGCGAGTTCCGAAATATCATGTGCACCAGTGGATTCGCGCACGATGACCTGTAGGTAGTTCTCGTATACTCGGGCAATTGCGGATGGCGCTGTGCCGACGGGGCCGGTGGCGCGATCCCGCTCGGCGACGTCGGCCAGCGCGAGACCCAGGTCGGCCGCACCCGAGCGTAGAAGGGCGAGATTCTCGACGCTGCCCTCGGTCGGCAGCACATCGACGACGAGTCCGGGATAGCGCGCCCGAACCTGAGTCGCAAGCAACTCGGCGAAAGCCAGATACAACCCGCCCGGGTCGCCTGCGGCCAGCCGGATGCGCCCGGTGGGGTCGCTCCGGAGGCAGCCGGCCGCCAGCACCGCCGCGCTCGCGATAAACGCTCGCCTGGTCAGTGTCGCGCTGTTCATGTCGGCTGCCCGCCGGCCGTTGGCAGTCGGTAGCGGACGAGAAGGCCGCCCTCCGCGGATCTTTCCAGCGCGAGCGCTCCGCCGTGGCCTGTAGCAATCTCGGCGGCGATGGCCAATCCGAGGCCGGTGCCTCCTTCGTCATTGTGTCCGCGCCAGAATCGGGTGAGAGCTCTCGCCAAGTCCGCGTCGGGCAGGCCGGGACCATCGTCGCTCACGACCAGATCGACGGTGTCGTCGACTCGAGCCGTCGATACGGTGACCGTGGCGCCGCGGCCGGAGTACCGCAACGCGTTGTCGAGCGCGACGTCGAGCAACTGCTCGACGTTATGACGGGCGAGCTGAACCCCGGGGCCCGGGTGCAGCGACTCGTCACGCAGGTGCTGATGGTTCTCGTCGGCGACCGCCTGCCAGAACTGGACTCGCTCAGCAACTACATCGCCGAGATCCGTCGGCCCGGCCGCGTCGGCGGACAAGCCGACTCGGCGACTCCCGCTGCTCTGCTCCGCCCGGGCCAGGCGCAAGAGCTGCTGCAGCAGGTTCTCCAGCCGATCCAGCTCCGCGGTCATCGAGCGGTATGTGGATTCACCTGCCTCTGAAACGGAATCCTCCAGGCTGTCGGCGCGAAGCCGCACGGCAGCAAGCGGATTGCGCAGTTGATGGGATGCGTCGGCCACAAGTCGGCGTTGACGCTCCAGCGAGGCGCGCACTACCGCGCCATGTGTTGAACGCCGCGGTGAAGTGCCGAAGTTCCGGTGGGCCGGCGACGTCGGCGGGCGGTCCCGAGACTCCTTCCGTCATGTCGGTGACGGCCGTTCCAGCCCGCTGAGCGGGCTAGCACCCATCTCGTCAGTCCGCGGGCGACCAGAACGGCCAGGACGAGCAGTGCCAACGATCCGAACGCCACCCACAGCCAACTGACGGCGATGCCGCGCGCCGCGGTCGAGGTGTCGACGGCCACCACGACGGCGCCGACGAACTCGGCGCCGCGGCGGACGCCCGCGGTCGCCAGCACATGGCGCCGTTGCCAGGGCCAGATTCTGGTCCATGGCGACGTCGGGGCATTGACAAGCGCGTGTTCGGCCGCCGTCGAGACGCCTTGATCCGAGATCGTAGAGTCCCCGTGCGGCAAGAGTTCGGCCATCGGAATCGACCACGAGCACGCCCTCCCCGTACACGTCGTGGTAGCGGTCGACCAGCTGCTGCACCGGGGCGCCGGGGACTGCGGCAGCATCGGCCAGCGCCCCGACTTGACGGTCACGTTCGGTCGCTAGACCCGCCGTCCGCCGGTCCGCCAGGCTCAGCCCCAGGGGGACTGCGAGGGCTGTCACTGCCAGCAGCAGGAAGACGACGAGGACCGCCCGAACGCGCAGGCCCATGTCAAGTGTCCAGCCGAAAGCCGAACCCGCGCACCGTCTGTAGGGGAAGGCCGGGGAGCTTTGCCCGGATCTGTCCGATGAAGAAGTCCAGAGACCTGGACCGGCCCACCACCGCGGTACCCCAGACCTCCAGCATCAGCTCCTCGCGGCTGACCGCCTCGCCCTGCCTGGCAGCAAGCAGCGCCACCAGCTGGAACTCCGTTCTGGTAAGTGCCTGCGGGACTCCGGCCACGCTGACTTCCCGCCGTTCCCGGTCGATGCTGACCGGTCCCGCCTCGACCGGTCCGAGGGGAGCTGGCGCGTCGCCGGCGGTTCGGCGGGTGCGCCGCATGACCGCCCCGATGCGGGCCAGGAGAACGGCCTTGCGGACCGGTTTGACCAGGTAGTCGTCGGCACCTGCGCGCAGGCCCAGCACGACCGCTCCGTCGCTGTCCCGGGCGGTCATGATGATCACCGGCACCGCAGAGGCTCGACGAAGCGTGCGCAGCACATCCAAGCCGTCCATGTCGGGGAGTCCGAGATCCAAGAGCACCAGGTCGCAACCCTTAACCCGATGCAGCGCATCGGCACCGCGACCGACCCGGGCGACAGGGCGCCCGCGTGGCCGAGAGCTCGGCCACCGCCGACGCCACCCCGTCGTCGTCCTCGACGAGAAGCACCCGCATGGCGGTGATGTTAGGAACCTCCTCCGGATGCATGTGCGCTGTTGGCTAATTCCGTTTCACCGGAGCGTAGTTCGGAGGCCTCGACTTACAGCTGCGATGTTGCGAGGACTCACCCATGAACACGTAGACCAGCAGCGAGACCAACGCCGCGCCGCCCACGTAGTAGAAGAACAAGGTCTCGTGTCCGAGGTGCTTCAGTCCAAGTGCGACGTATTCGGTGGTGCCGCCGAAGATGGCGACGGTCAGCGCGTAGGGCAGGCCGACACCGAGCGCCCGGACATGGGCGGTGAACAGTTCGGCCTTCACCACTGGTTGATCGAGGTGTAGCCGGACACGATCACAAGTCCCGCCATCATCAGCAAGAAGGCCGACAACGCCGAATCGGCCCGCGACACCGCGAACAACAACGGGACCGTGCACACGCTCGCACCGATCCCGAACGCGATGAGAAGTCGGTCGGCGACCGATCCGGTCCGACAGCGCGCCGAACACCGGTTGCAGACACACGAAGATGACCAGCGCGACGAAGTTGATCAACGTCACCTGTTCCTTCGGCAGGCCGGTGGTGTTGACCATGAACTTCTGCATGTAGGTCGTGAAGGTGTAGAAGGCGATGGTGCCGCCGACCGTCAGCCCCACCACGATCAGGCACTCCCGCGGATAGGCGCGCAACGCTTTGAGGCTGCCGCGATCCGAGCGCTCCGCAACGGCCAGCGTGAAGTTCTCCGACTCGTCCATGGTGCGGCGCAGCCACATGACCGTCAGCGCGGCCAACGCCCCGATGGCGAATGCGACACGCCATCCCCAGTATGCATCTGCGCCGAGGTCAGCACCTGCTGCAGGATGATCTGCACTCCAAGAGCCAGCAGCTGACCGCTGGTCAGGGTGACGTATTGAAATGACGAGTAGAAGCCGCGCCGGTGCGGCGTGGCCATTCGCTCAGATACGTTGCCGAGGTGCCGTACTCACCGCCCAGCGAGAGGCCCTGGAGCAGACGGGCGGCGACGAGGAGGAGTGGTGACAATGCCCCGATCTGGGCGTAGCCGGGCAGGACAGAGATGCCCAGGGAGCCCGGCACCCATCAGACTGACCGAGAGGGTCAGGGCCGCGCGGCGTCCGAAGCGGTCGGCATACCTGCCGAATATCCAGCCGCCCAGCGGACGCACCAGGAAGCCGACGGCGAAGATGCCCGCGGTGTTCAGCAGTTGAGCGGTCTGATTCCCGGACGGGAAGAAGACGCTGGCGAAGTAGATGCTGAACGCTGCGTAGGCATACCAGTCGTACCACTCGATCAGGTTGCCGAGTGATCCGCGAATGACGTTGCCGACCACCGAGTTCCCGCGCCCGACGTGGCCCTTCGACTGTTCTGTCTGCATCGCGCCGCCCCCTTTTTCGACTATAGGTGTCACTCATCGTCTGTGGGTGACTGGCCGACGGGAAAGGCATCACCGTAATTCGAGGCCCACTTTCTTGCAGAACTCACAGATTCGAGCGGCAATCAGCCGAACAACTGGCGAACGGCGTGACCGCTTGACCCGAGCCTCGAGCCAGCCCAGCCGCGCGCAGAGCTGGCGCCAACGGCGGACCTGCCAGCTCGCCCAGCACTGCCAGCAGACCGGCGACGATCCAGTGGTATCCGGTGGGGTGGCTCAGCAGCGACCAGCCCGCGACGGCGAAGCTGAAGCATGCACACACCAGCATCACAACGCAGGACTTGCCGTGGCTTCTGATCCAGCCATCACCATTGCTCCGACGTCGAACTGCGCAGGTAGCTGACCGCTCCGGAATGCCCAGTCGTAGCGGAGGATTTCGACTCGATCGTCCGACTGGTGGCGCTCAACCGCGGGTCGTAGGAAGCCAAGACGGTGACGATCAGACCGGTCGTCGTCGCCCAGAGTGCAGCCCGGCCGAGATGAGCGAGTCCGGCGTCACCGTAGACGACGGAATCCAGGTCGGCGATCACCAGGATGACGAATGCGAGCGCGCTGGCGCCGGCGGCCCCCGTCGTGAACCGCCGTGCGAGCGGCGTTTCGGCGTTGTCGCGCAACGCGTCATTCCATCGTTGCAAGGACTTGTCTACTGGCGTGGGCGTGCTCGTAGCGCATACGGCGGCGGACGCTTCGTTGATCGTCGAGCCTCGATCCGTTTGATGCGCGCACCCCGGAGGCACAACGCCAGCGAACAGACAGATGGCGCATCGAGACCGAGCAACACCTCGAACAGCACACGATGTGGGCGACTGGCTCGAATCGGCCGACAGCACCCCGAATGCGAGGACGGGGTACACCAACAACGGTGTCAGCACGACGGCGATGCGGCTGTGCCGAAGCCGGCGCCGCCACTTCCCGGTATCGATGTCCTCGGGGACCTCCCCGGTTCGGAGCGCCGGACTGTAGGCGGCCACCTGGTCGAGCGACTCGAACTGCGGATGACCGGTCGACCAGGATGGTCAGCCAAGTCGCCGGACGGCAGCGCACCAGATGATTTCCGCGGTTGGCGGGCTGTCGTCGAGGGAGTTGAGCTTCGACATCAGAACGCCGTAGCCGAACCATGCCGTCGAACACCACGAGGATCGCACTGCCAGCGGGATCCTGGTACCAGATTCTGCTGGCGTCACTGCGGCGTCGGACGGCGCATCGTCAGCCCCCGCAGCCGCCGCAACCACCACCGCAGCCACCGCCGCAACCAGCCGCCGCCGCAACCAGCGCCGCCGCCGCAACCGGCGCCGCCGCCGAACTGCGAACCGGCGCCTACAACGCCAATCGACCCGGCCGCCCACAGACGCCGGTCCCGATCGACGGAGAGGTCCAGAATCGCTTGGCGGCAACGTCGCTCAGGATCGGTGCCGCGGTGACGACGCGCCACCGATGACGATACGATCACCGCGAAGACAACGGTGATCAGCGCTGATCCCGCCATTACGATCATTGCGTTCATCTCTTCCCCCATTTCACCTCGTACTGGGGTCATGGTGGCCGAGGTCGCGCCCGGGCGGAAGCGATGTGAGCGCTCAGGCGGTGATTTCCTTGCACGATACTCACATTCGCCGGCCCGACCCGGCGCCCGGCGCGGATCGCCGCGGCGGCGGCCTCGATGGTGGCCACTCGGGCCAGATCGACGCCCCAGGGCGTCTCCACTCCTACGCGGTCGTCGAGATCCCACATGACACAGTTCTCCCCGGGCTTGGCGACCAGCGACCAGGCAACGACGGTACGACCAAGTTGCTCGTGCATCGGGTCGGTCGCGCCCGCGACGGTGCCGGGGGCCGCGCCTTCGGGGTGGTGATGCAGATAACGGCCGTATGCGCGGCCGCAGAAGTCGGAATACAAAGCGGTGCAGAGGATCAGGCCATGCCAAGCCTCATCGACGGCGCGCGACGGCATCCCGATCACCCGCCGGTGTCCTAGCGCCGGAGAGCAGCACCGCAACCATTGCCGCAGACCCGTCTCGATCAGTTCCCGCGGCTGCCATGGGCACGTCTTGAAAACGGCGTCCGGAAGCTCCAGGCCTGCCACAGCGCTTTCCGCCCGCGCCAGTCGTCGGTTTCTTCTCATCTCAACCTCCACACCCTCCGCAGCCGCCGCATCCTCCACACCCGCCGCATCCTCCACACCCGCCCACGGACTTGTCGGGCGCGGAGCCTTGTTCGCGCATTTCGTCGTATACCGCCATGACTGCGGCTTCCGCGCCGACGACGGGGGCCGCGGCGGCGAAGGTGTGAGCCCCGATGTCCGGCAGAGCGGGCAACTCGCCGATACAGGCAAGCAGCCCAACCGAACTGGTCCGAGGGTCGCTGCGCCTACCCGCTGCGGCGGCGCTGAGCTCGGCTGCCACTCGCTGAGCCAGGTCGTCGACCGATGCCTTGTCGCACACGTCGAGGCGCTTGCTCGGCATGACGGCCAGTCGCCGTCGTCGCCGAGTGATCCACCCTTGATTCTGGAGCTGCTCCTCGACCGGCGCCACCGCGTCTGCCGCACCAACGGCGACGAGCCAGGTCCACGTTCTCGGACGGTCCTTGTCCACTGCCGCCCACAAGCTCCGCAGCAACGGGTCGACCGGAGGGCGGCCGTTCACCGCCTGCACGGGGCCGTCGACGTCGCTCAGGTGGCCGCGCAGGAAGAGGTCGGTCAACATGGCGCCGCGCAAGGCGAAGCCGAGCAGTCACAGCCGGTCCAGCTCGAACCGGTGTGTCTTGCGCTGATAGGCCAGCAGGAAGACCTGGCCGTGAAGCGTCTCCGGTAGATCCATCATCGGGCCCCCACCGCCGTTCTGCGCTGACGCGACCAATGCTCGGTTCGTGCCGACGCCAACGGAAGTGGATCAGCCCCGGATCGCTACATCCCTTACACGATCCGCAGATTTCATGGGCCGTGGTACCCGGTCAGCTGGTCTTGTGCGCGCTCAGCAGATAGGCCGGCTGGTGCTGTCCCACATGCACGGCGACCACTGGGACCGGGTCGCCGAAACCGGGCTGGACCACGGGCTGCCGGTCGTCATCACTCCACACGCCGCCAAGCGGCTGCACCACCGAGGCTTCGGCAATGTATCGGGGTTGCAGACCTGGCAGCACCGCACTGCCCGGCCGGCGCGCGCCCGGCCCGATCAATCGCCTGCGGCCGCCGGTGATGGGAAGCATGCGCGAATTCCTGGCCGAAGACGAGAGCCGTCGGGTCTACATCTCCGGCGACACCCTCGCTGATCGCCGAACTTGCCGACTTCCAAAGCGATGCGGCAACATCGCGCGGGGATCGTCTATCTCGGCGGCCCGTCGGAGGCCGCGATCGCCGCCACCGAGTCGGGGTTGACGTCGGAGATCGTGACCTGGGCGGTCGGGTGCTGGTCGAGCACGATCCGCGACAGCGCGCCGTGCCCGGCGCCCAGCTCCAGGATCTTGGGATCGACCACGTCGGCGACCTCGCGCAGCACCAGTGCGGCGTTGCGGTCGTGCTCGCGGAACAGCGTCCCGACCCGGTCCAGCGTGCCGACGATGCCGCGTTTGACCTCGTCGGCGACGTCGTCGCGGTCCAGATACTCCGGGCGGCCCGTCTGCAGCAACCGGTCCAGACACGACGCGTCCGGCCCGCCGCGGGGCATGTCGGCGATGTCGGCCATCTGCTTTGCCACGTAGGCCATCATGGACGATGCACCGCCACCTTTCTAGGAGCACCGTTGGCCGACTTCGTCGCATCGATTGACCAGGGCACCACCAGCACCCGCTGCATGATCTTCGACCACAACGGCGTCGAAGTCGGGCGCCACCAGCTCGAGCACGAGCAGATCCTGCCCAAGGCCGGCTGGGTCGAGCACAACCCGGTGGAGATCTGGGAGCGCACCCAGACCGTCGTCCAGTCGGCGCTGAACACCACCAAGCTGTCCGCGGGAGACCTCGCCGCGCTGGGCATCACCAACCAGCGCGAGACCACGCTGGTGTGGAACCGCAAGACCGGCCGGCCGTACTACAACGCCATCGTCTGGCAGGACACCCGGACCGACCGCATCGCCTCCGCACTGGACAAGGACGGCCGCGGTGACGTGATCCGGCACAAGGCCGGCCTGCCCCCGGCGACGTACTTCTCCGGCGGCAAGCTGCAGTGGATCCTGGACAACGTCGACGGGGTCCGCGCCGACGCCGAACGCGGTGATGCGCTGTTCGGCACTCCCGACACCTGGGTGCTGTGGAACCTCACCGGCGGTGCGCTGGGCGGGGTGCACGTCACCGACGTCACCAACGCCAGCCGGACCATGCTGATGAACCTCGAAACCCTGGACTGGGACGACGAACTGTTGTCGTTCTTCGGGATTCCCCGCGCGATGCTGCCGGAGATCCGGCCGTCGTCCTCACCGGAGCCCTACGGGATGACCCATCCGGACGGGCCGACCGGCGGTCAGGTGCCGGTGACGGCCAGCCTCGGCGACCAGCAGGCCGCGATGGTGGGGCAGGTGTGCCTGGCCCCCGGAGAGGCCAAGAACACCTACGGCACAGGCAATTTCCTGCTGCTCAACACCGGCGAGAAGATCGTCCGCAGTTCCAACGGGCTGCTGACCACCGTGTGCTACCAGTTCGGGGACGCGAAACCCGTTTACGCCCTTGAGGGTTCGATCGCGGTGACCGGCTCGGCGGTGCAGTGGCTGCGCGACCAGCTGGGCATCATCAGCGGCGCCTCGCAGAGCGAGACGCTGGCGGCTCAGGTCGAGGACAACGGCGGCGTGTACTTCGTGCCGGCGTTCTCCGGGTTGTTCGCGCCGTACTGGCGCTCCGATGCCCGCGGGGCGATCGTCGGGCTGTCGCGATTCAACTCCAACGCGCACGTGGCGCGCGCGACGCTGGAGGCGATCTGCTACCAGAGCCGCGACGTGGTCGACGCCATGGAGGCCGACTCCGGTGTGCACCTGGAGGTGCTCAAGGTCGACGGCGGGGTCACCGCCAACGAGCTGTGCATGCAGATCCAGGCCGATGTGCTCGGCGTGGACGTGGTGCGCCCGGTGGTGGCCGAGACGACGGCGCTCGGCGCGGCGTACGCGGCCGGGCTGGCGATCGGCTTCTGGGCGAATCCCGATGACCTGCGCGCCAATTGGCAGGAGGACCGCCGGTGGTCGCCGTCGTGGAGCGAGGACCAGCGCGCCGCGGGCTACGCCGGGTGGCGCAAGGCGGTGCAGCGCACGCTGGACTGGGTCGAGGTCTAGGATCGGCGCGGCTGCCAGTCGCTCAGCGGCGGCAACCGCGCCGAAATCGCTAGTCGGACTCGCCGAGGATCTGGTAGACCTCGCGGCGCGCGTTGTTGACGATGTCGACGATGCGCTGCTGCTGCTCGGGGCTTGCGGTGTGGGCGGACTGCGCCACCGCGCCGAACAGCTGGCCCATCGCGGCACGCAGGTTGAGATGGCCCGGCTCGATGCCCTCGGCGATCTCGTCCCACGGCGGAGTGACGATCTTCTCGGCGGCGGTACGGCCTTCGTCGGTCAGCTCGAAGAGCTTCTTGCTGCCTTCGCTTTCGGTGCCGACGATCAGTCCCTCGTCGACGAGCAACTGCAGGGTGGGGTAGACCGAGCCGGGGCTGGGCTTCCACACGTCGCTGGTGCGCTCGGCGATCTCCTGGATCATCTCGTAGCCGTGCATCGGCCGTTCGGCCAGCAGGGCCAGGATCGCGGTCCGGACGTCACCGCGCCGGCCGCGACTGCGGCCGTGTCCGCGACGACCGCCGCGCCCGCCCGGGCCGAAGCCGGGACCGAAGCCGGGTCCGAAACCGGGGCCGAAACCGGGGCCGAAGCCGCCGCGCGGGCCGAAACCGGCCGGACCTTCGCCGCCGGCCATCTGCTCGCGCACGTGCTCACGGAAGTGTCGCCGGGCATGCCGACGGGCGGGTCCGGGAGGGGCGAAGCCGAAGCCGGCGAAGCCGGGGCGGCCCATCTCAGGGCCGTTGAACTGGGGAAATGGGGTTTCCATGAAAGTTTCTCTTTCTCGACAGGAAACGCCGAATGCGCTTCCGATACGTTAACGATATATCGGAAGCTATCGTGATGCAACGTTCAGGTGGACGATCGCTTGTCGATCTGCTTGACCAGCCAGCTTCGCCCAGTCGGCTTCCATGGCTGCGCGCCGAATGCCGTACTCGAGTGCGGCGCGTCCGTAGAAGTCGGCGTCGCCGTCGTCCCAGTCGACGCAGTCGCGGAGCTTCTGGTAGCGGGTGAGCGTCGGCGTCGGCGTGCTCGGCGACGGCGATCACGTGGGCGCGGGCCTGGCCGGGCGGCATCTCGCCGAGCAGGAAGATCCGCAGCAGTCCCGCGCTGCGGAAGGGCGGGTCGTCGTCCGCAGCGGTCATCCAGCGCAGCAGGTCCTCGCGACCGGCCTTGGTGACCCGGTACTCCTTACGACCCCGCGGACCGATGTCGGTCACCTCGATCAAGCCGGCATCGGCCAGTTTGTTCAGCTCGCCGTAGAGCTGGCTCTGCGTCGCCGGCCACACGTTCGCCATCGAGTTCTCGAACCGTTTGAGCAGGTCGTACCCGCTGCCGGGCTGTTGGGCCAGCAGCCCCAGCGCCGCGTACCGAAGACTCACCCGACCATCGTAGAGCCGGACATGTCAGAACTGGAATGTCGTGGGCGCGGGGCGGCGCGTCGAGAGTGGAAAACGGGTAACCGGACCGTACGCGTCAGGCACGCGGTCGAGCCCCGAAGGAGACCCACCATGCCAGGTAAAGCACTCGCCACACTTGCCGTAATCGTTGCTGTCGCAATGTCTTCGGTCAGCGGTCGCAGCACCCGCACGCGCGCAGCCCGGCCCGACTGTGCTGACCCTGGCCCCCGCCTTCTTCCCGATGCCGCCCAATCTGCTGCGCGGAGAGGTGTTCGCCGGTAACCCGGTGGTGGTGGTTCCCTACAGCAATCTTCCCGCCGCCCCGAACGTCAACGGCGGCGCGGACCTGCTGGACAACATGCTGCACACCACCGAGGGCCAGCTGCTGGTGGTGGGCTACTCGGAAGGCTCGCAAGTGGCCGACGCCTGGCTGCGCCGCTACGGCCCCACCATTGGTGGACCCCGCCGGTGTCGTTCCTGTTGTGGCGACCCGAGGCGGCGATCAACGGGTGCATCTCGGTGGGCCTGTGCCGGGCGGGCTACGGCGGCAAGGGCTTTCCCGCGGACACCCGCTACAGCGGAACGGTGTTCGCCCGCCAGTACGACTTCTACGCCGACGCCCCCAACGATCCGGGCAACGATGCGGCGAGGAACAACCGCAGCGCGGCCAAGGCGCGCGGGGGACTGTTCGACGGGCACATCGTCGGAGTGCACAACGACTACACCGGGGTTGGCCTGAACGACCCGACCAACCGCAGCACGCGGGTGGGCAACTGGACCTACATGACGGCGTGGACGTCCCCGGTGCCCGCGGCCGCAGGGGACGGGGACGACCCCACGCTGCGCCAGCAGATCGAGAGCGGGTACCAGCGCGGGTACGCGATGCCATAAGAGCCGTAATAGTTCACTATTGACATGTCATATTTGGACTGTCAGAGTGGGGGCATGACCGACGTCACAGCCGACTCCGCCAACCTGCCCACCACCGGCCTGTTCTTCCAGCAAGGGAATTACGCGCCGGTGCCCGACGAACTCACCGACTACGACCTGCCGGTCGAGGGCGCCATCCCGCCCGAGATCGACGGCTGGTACCTGCGCAACGGCCCCAACCCGCGCAAGCCCACCGCCCACTGGTTCGCGGGCGACGGAATGATCCACGGCGTGCGCATCGAAGGCGGTGCCGCCAAGTGGTACCGCAACCGCTGGGTGCGCACCGACAGCTTCGTCAAGCCCTTCCCGCTCTACAACGCCGACGGCACCCGCAACCTGCGGGCGGCGGTGGCCAACACCCACATCGTCAACCACGCCGGCAAGACCCTGGCCCTGGTCGAGTCGTCGCTGCCCTACGAGATCACCAACGATCTGGAGACGGTCGGCTGCTACGACTTCGGCGGCAAGCTCAACGACTCGATGACCGCCCACCCGAAGATCTGCCCGACCACCGGAGAACTGCACTTCTTCGGATACGGCAACATCTTCGAGCCGCACGTCACCTACCACCGGGCCAACGCCGACGGTGAGCTGACCGTCAACCGGCCGCTCGAGGTCAAGGCGCTGACGATGATGCACGACTTCGCCCTCACCGAAAGACCACGTCATCTTCATGGACCTGCCGATCGTGTTCAGCCTCGACGTGGCCATCAACAATCCGGGCGACATGCCCTACCGATGGGACGACAACTACGGCGCGCGCCTGGGCGTGCTGCGCCGCGACGACCCGTTCGGTGAGGTCCGCTGGTTCGACATCGACCCCTGCTACGTCTTCCACGTCGCCAACGCCTACGACGGCGCCGACGGGAAATCGATTGTGCTGCAAGCTGTTCGCTACCCGGAGCTGTGGCGGGAGAACGGCGGGTTCGAGGCCAGCGGGGTGCTGTGGAACTGGACCATCGACCTGCAGAACGGCACGGTCAGCGAACGTCAGCTCGACGACCGGGCCGTGGAGTTCCCGCGCATCGACGACCGGCTGGCCGGTTCGAAGGCGCGCTACGCGGTCTCGGTCGGTGACGCCAGCCTGGTGCGCTACGACCTCGACACCGGCGACGCCGTCACAGCACGACTTCGGGACACCGGACGCGCCCGGCGGTCCCGGCGAGGCGGTCTTCGTGCCGTCGCCGTCCGGCCCCGCCGACGAGAGCAACGGCTGGTACCTCGGCTACGTCTACGACCCGGTCCGCAACGGCAGCGACCTGGTGATCCTCGACGCGGCCGATTTCGCCGGCGACCCGGTCGCCCGGATCCGATGGTGAGGACCCGCTCCAGGTTCTCAGGCGACGCGTCGAACTGTGAGTATGCTGCCAATTCACTGTGAAAACGCCATGCCGCTTTGTGTGTGACCGACGCCGGAGTACATATCTACGCGGTTGGCAATACTTCGACACGAGATGGTGGAGTGGCTATGCGACGTCGTGGATTGGGTGCCAGTCTGCTGGCAGTTGTCAGTGCCGTTGCCTTGGGCCTGACGTCGTTCATGAATCCGGCGCCGGCGCGTGCCAGCGACGTCTCCCTGATCATCGGGGGCAGCGCCACCCCGATACCCGGACCCGACTATGTGGTCCCCGCCTTCACCAAGTACATCAAGCCCCGATGCCCGACCTGCTCGGCGCAGCCGCTGTTCACCCCGGAAGGCCTGTATCCGATCTACGCGCCACCCGGAACCGGCTCGTCGGCGGTCAAGCAACTGCCCTTCGACCTCTCGGTGGACCAAGGCCGGCAGATTCTGGACTTGACCATCGAGCAGCAGATCGCCGCGGGCAACACGGTCTGGATCTTTGGTGAATCGCAAAGCGCCACAATCTCATCCCTGGTGATGAAGGATCTGGTTGCGGCGAACGTGCCCACCTCGAAGGTGAACTTCGTCCTCGTCGGCGATCCGGACTATCCCAACGGCGGGATGCTCGCCCGGTTCCCGGGCCTGACGCTGCCGAGCATGGGGATCACCTTCTACGGCGCCACACCGGACAGTCCATATCCGACCACCATCTACAACCAAGAGTACGACGGGTTCGCCGACATCCCGCAGTACCCGCTCAACCTGATCTCCGACCTGAACGCCTTCCTTGGATTCCAGTACGTCCATCCCACGTACCGTGATCTCACCCAGCAGCAGATCGACAACGCCAAGAATCTGGGCACTTACGGCACGACCACTTACTACATGATTCCGACCGAGAACCTTCCGTTGCTGATTCCGTTGCGCGCAATCCCGGTCATCGGAAACCCGGTCGCTGATCTGCTGCAGCCCGACCTTCGGGTGCTCGTTGACCTCGGCTACGGCTCGGTCGACCAAGGCTGGAGTTCAGGACCACCGAACGTGGAAACCCCGTTCGGGTTGTTCCCCAAGGTTCCCCTTGGCGATATCGTCAGCGCCCTGGTCGCCGGCGCAAAGCAAGGTGTCCAGGACTTCGTTAATGACATCAAGAACCCGCAGTCGCAGACGTCGTCGAGCCAATCCTCGACGCCAAGCGCGCCGACCAGCACCACCACGACAACGGGCGGCATCTTCACCAACCTGGTCAACACCGTGTCGGCCGTGGCCTCGTTGGGCTACTCGACGCTGCTGCCCCTCGCGGACATCGGCAACGCGTTGCTGACCACGATGCCAGCCTATGACGTGAGCTTGTTCGTCAACTCACTCAAGAAGGGCAAAATCCTTGACGCCGTTGGACTTCCGCTCGCCGCCGACACCGAGCTGCTCACCCTGGCGGCCGGCTTCGGTCTTGTATCGCTGTTGAATCAGGCCGCTGCCATCGGCGCCGACATCTCCAGCCTGATCGGCTCGGTGCCCAAGGCCAGCCCGTTCGCGGCCACCCCGCCCAAGCCGCGGCCCCACTCCCGAGGCGGTGGGCAGCGTCCCCGGGAATGGACCCGTCCGCGAGTCGTTCATTCCCCCCGGGAACGCCCGGGCCCGGCTCCGGTGAGACCGGCTCCCTGCGCTACCCGCAAGTAACTCGGCGGCACGTACCTCGCACGCGTCTTCGCGGTCTCAGGCCGATGCCGGCGAGCACCGCGCGGCCGCGAGCGCGCCCGACGCCGGTGCCAGCAGGTCCACCTCAGCGCGACACGTACGCACCGGAGACTCCGGCGGGTTGATCGCGCCTGCACCGCCACCTGCTGAGTAACCTCAGCACACCATGGCGGTGAAATGGCTCGACGAACCCGAGACTCACGACTACGACGCCGCGGCCGACTACCTGAGCCTGCTCGGCGAGCCGGACAGTGTTGCGGCGACGGTCGCGACTTTGGCGTCGGCAAAGACGGTGTACCGCAAGGCGAAAGATATTCTGCGTGCCGCCCGGCTGAGCCTGCTGTCCGCCGACAACCCCCATGTGCGCGCGGACCTCGACAAGATCGGTCACGGTAAGAAGCTCTCGCCGATCCTGCTGGTCCGCGGCAGCGCGTCCGACGCCCTGCAGATCGCCGACGGCTACCACCGGGTCTGCGCAAGCTATCTGACCGACGAGAACACCCCGATTCCCTGCCGACTCGTATCGTGGGCGCCCAGAGCGTGAGCGGTTTCGGCTTCAGCACCCTGGCCCTGGTCACCGTCGTCGGGCTGGCCGGCCCGTTGCTAGCCTCGGTTCCCGGGCTGCGCATCCCGGTGGTCATCGGTGAGCTGGCCGTCGGATTGCTCATCGGCAGAACGGGTTTGGGAATCGTCGACCCTTCCGATCCGACCTTCACCTTGCTGGCGAACGTCGGATTCGCGTTGGTGATGTTCATCGTCGGCACCCACGTACCGATCCGGGACGCCACGCTGCGCTCCTCGATCCCGCGTGCCGCCCTTCGGGCCGTGCTGGTGGGTGCGGTGGCCACCGTCCTGGCCGGAGTGCTGGCCACTGTCTTCCACACCGGCCACGCCGCGGTCTACGCGGTGCTCATGGCGTCGTCGTCGGCGGCACTGGCGCTGCCCGTCATCCAATCGCTGAGCTTGACAGGCGCGGCGGTGCAGGGTGTCACCGCCCAGATCGCGATTGCCGATGCCACGTCTATTGTGTTGCTGCCCTTGGTGATCGATCCCGAAGCGCGCCATCAGCGCGGCCATTGGGGCCGCGATCATCGCGGTCTGCGCGGTGGTGCTGTTCGTGCTGCTGCAAGCCTCCGACCGGCGCGGACTGCGCAAGCGGTTACACCGCTACTCCGAGGACAACGGGTTCGCCCTGGAGCTGCGGATCAGCCTGATCGTGCTGTTCGCCCTCGGTGCCCTGGCCGTCGCGACGCACGTTCGATCATGCTCGCGGGCTTCGCGATCGGTTTGGTGATCAGGGCCGCCGGTGAACCGAGGCGACTGGCACGCCAGCTGTTCGGCATCACCGAGGGACTGTTCAGCCCGCTGTTCTTCGTCTGGCTGGGTGCCTCGCTGCAGGTGCGTGAACTCGGCGAGCGACCGGCGTACATCCTGCTGGGTCTCGGCCTGGGCGTCGGCGCTGTGCTGGCGCACTGCGCGGGCCGACTGATGGGACAGCCGCTGGTGCTGGGCGCGCTGGCCGCCGCACAGCTGGGTGTCCCGGTGGCCGCGGCGACGCTGGGCACCGAGCAGCATCTGCTGTCGGCCGGCGAGCCCTCGGCGTTGTTGCTCGGGGCGCTGGTGACCGTGGCGGTGACATCGGTGGCCGGCGTCGTGGCGGGCCGGCGACAGCGCGCGCGCCGACGTCGCCGCAGTAGGTTGGCACGTGTGCCGCTCGCGCGCTTCGGGTAGCCGACACCCATGAGCGCTCCCAACGCCGACGTTTCCACGGAATCCCGACCCGACACGGCGCGACGCAAACGGCTGTGGGTCAACTGGCTGCTGGCCGTGTCCACCATCCTGGGCGCGGTCGCCGTCCAACTCTTCGCGATGGGCGCGGTGATGAGCACCGCCGCCTGCAGCAACCCGAACTGCCCCAAGCCCAGCGGGTTCGTCTACGGCCTGCTCACCTACGGCGCCCCCGTGGTGGCGGCCGTGGCGATCCTGCTGTCCTTCGTCACCGCGGGACGGCGGCGCGGCTTCCTGGTCCCGGTGATCGCCTGGGTACTGCTGCTCGTCGACATCGCCGTGCTGGCGGCGACCTTCTCCTAGCCCGCGGGACTCAGCGCCACGATCGGGATCTCGCGGTCGACCGGCGGTCAGCTCGTAGTCGCCATAGGAGGCGATGAACTGCTTGGCCAGTGACCACAGCCGGTCACGCTCGGCCCCGGTGACCTCTTCGGCGATGAAGCGGCCCTGGTAGCCGGCGGCGGTCGCGGACACCTCAGGGTGGGTGGGATCGTGGTGAGTCGACGCCGTAGGGCGGACCGCTACTTCGAGCCCGCTGGATGGCGGTGGTCAAGGGTCACGTGAGGACGCCTGCCCGGCCGGCGCAGCAGCGGGGGATCCAGCCGCGGCGAGACCTCGAGCTCCACTTGCCGACTGGTCGGCCGAGCGTCGGGGCAGCTGGCGGTCGGGTCGACGCTGGGGATCGGCTGTCCGGGCCGGACCCCGGCGGCGGCGGGGCGAAAGCCGGGGGCGGCTGCGTTGGAGCGGGCGGGTACGGCGGGTAGCCCGGCGGCGGCACGGCCGGGCGCAGCCGGGCCAGTTCGCGGCGGTGCCGCTCGGCGAGCACCGCGGCCAGGACGTACTGCGGGGGCACCCCCGGCGGTGGCGGCGGCGAGATCCGTGCGGCCACGTCGGCGGCTATCCGGTAGGCCATCTCGTCGCGCACCGCCGGGTCCAATTGTGCTGCCCGCCCGAGGAATTGGCGCGCCATCTCGGCCTGCTCGGGACCCAGCCCGGACAGTTCGAGCGACGACGCCCACCAGGCCAGCGCGGGTGGCATCACCGGCGGGGGCGCAAGTTTGGGCCCGCGTTCGCTGATCACCACCGTGCCGGCGAACAGGTCGCCGATGCGCTTGCCCTTCGCCGAGGCCAGGCTGCAGATCACCGCGGGTCCGCCGAGGAACGTCCAGATCTCCACGAAACCGGCCAGCGAACGAAACAGGGCCTGGCGGAACCGTTCCGGGCCGCCGTCGTCGGAGACCACCCGCAGTCCCATCACGATCTTGCCCACCGACCGGCCTCGGGTCGCGGTCTCGAGAATGACCGGATAGCCGACGATCGCCAGCACCGTGAAGATGACCAGGATCGCCGCGCTGAGCGCCTCGTCGAACTGCAGCGACCGTGGCGGCCCACAACATCACGCCGATCAGATAGCCCACCACCACGATGCCGATGTCGATCAGTGCGCCGACGGCCCGCACCGGCAGCTGGGCAACCTGGACGTCGAGGACGACCGCGTCCCCCGTCACCACCGTCTCGGGCACCGGCATCATAGGAACCCACGCTACTAGCCCGACTAGCATTGCCCGGTGGACGTCGATGCCTTCGTGCTGGCTCACCAGGACACCTGGGACCGGCTCGAACAGCTGGTCAAGAAGCGCCGGCGCCTCTCCGGACCCGAGGTCGACGAACTCGTCGAGCTCTACCAGCGGGTTTCCACCCATCTGTCGATGGTGCGGTCGGCCTCCACGGACACCGTTCTGGTCGGCCGGCTGTCCACCCTGGTGGCCAGGGCCCGCTCCGCGGTCACCGGGGCGCATGCCCCGCTGTGGAGTGAGTTCGCCCGGTTCTGGACCGTGTCGTTCCCGGTGGTCGCCTACCGGGCCTGGCGCTGGTGGCTGGCCACGGCTGTCGCGTTCTTCGCCGTCGCGGTCGTCATCGCCTTCTGGGTGGCCGGCAATCACGAGGTGCAGTCCGCGCTGAGCACGCCCGAAGAGATCGACCATCTGGTCAACCACGACTTCGCCGACTACTACCGGGAGAACCCGGCCGGGTCGTTCGCGTTGCGGGTGTGGGTGAACAACTCGTGGGTGGCCGCGCAGTGCATCGCGTTCGCGATCCTGCTGGGCATCCCCATCCCGTGGGTGCTGTTCCAGAACGCCGCGAACCTCGGCGTGGTCGGCGGGTTCATGGCGCACGCCGGCAAGACCGATGTGCTGCTGGGGTTGCTCGCCCCGCACGGGCTGCTGGAGCTGACGGCGGTCTTCCTCGCCGGTGCGGTCGGCATGCGCCTGGGCTGGACGGTGATCTCCCCGGGCGATCGCCCCCGCGGCGCAGGCGCTGGCCGAGCAGGGGCGGGCGGTGGTCTCCGCGGCGGTCGGGCTGACCGTGGTGCTGCTGGTGTCCGGTCTGATCGAGGCGCTGGTCACGCCGTCGCCGTTGCCGACGTTCGTCCGCGTGGGCATCGGCGTGCTGGCCGAGGCGGCGTTCCTGACCTACATCGTCTACTTCGGGCGCAGGGCGTGCCGGCCGGCGAGACCGGTGACCTCGAGGACGCCCCCGACGTGGTGCCGACGGGCTAGGCGCTCGGCCGCCGAGTGTGGACATGATCCACGCGTGTCGCCTCGAAGCGTGGGGGTAATCCACGTTCGCGCGAGGAAGGCGGCTACAGCCGGCCGGTGGCCTTCATCGCCAGGTAGCGGTCGGCCAGTGCGGGCGCGAGGTCCTCAGGTGAGGCGTCGACCACCTCAACTCCGTTGTGCCGCAGGCGAGATGCGATCCTGCGCCGGTCGTTGCGGGCCCGCTCGGCCGCGGCAGCGTCATACACCTGAGCCGCGTCGGCGCGTCCGGCCGCGAGCTGATCGACCCGGGGGTCGGCGACCGCGGCGACGATCACCTGATGCTTGGCCGACAGTTGCGACAGCACCGGCAGCAGGCCCTCCTCGAGGGCCGAGGCGTTGAGGTCGGTCAGCAGCACCACGAGTGCCCGCCGGCGAACGCGTCGCTGCACGGCCGCCACCATCGCGGTGGCGTCGGACTCGATGAGCGCCGGCTCCAGCGGCGCCATGGCATCGACCAGCAGCGCCAGCAGTTCGGTGCGCGAGGCGCCGAACACCGCCGCGCGGGTCAGCCGGTCGTGGGCCAGGAAGTCGACGTGGTCACCGGCGCGGGAGGCCAGCGCCGCCAGCAGCAGCGCGGCGTCCATCGACCAGTCCAGCCGAGGCCATCCGCCGGGGTCCAATGCGGTGGGGTCGACACCGACGCGTCCCGCCGAGGTGCGGCCGGTGTCGAGCACGATGACGACCCTGCGGTCCCGTTCGGGCCGCCAGGTCCGGACGACGACATCCGCGCGCCGGGCAGTCGCCCGCCAGTCGATGGACCGGACGTCGTCGCCGACGACGTACTCACGCAGCGAGTCGAATTCGGTTCCGTGGCCGCGGATCAACACCGGCAGCAGGCCGTCGATCTCGCGCAGCTTGGCCAGCCGCGACGGTAAATGCTTGCGGGACAGGAACGGCGGCAGGATGCGGATCTGCCCGGGCACCGGATGGGATCGCTGCCGGCCGGCCAGCCCCAGCGGACCGATCGAGCGGGTTGTCACGACCTCCGAGCGCTGGTCGCCCCGGCGCCGCGGGGTCAGCCGGGTGGCGACGGTCTCGCTCTTCCCGGGGCCGCAGTACGACATCGTGCGCACGGGGTTCGGCGTCCGCCGCTCGGCGGCCAGGCGTCCCGCAGCACCCCGCGGAACCGGCGCGACCCGTCGTTGTGGATGTGCAGCACCGCATCCACCGGCTGGCCGAGCCGGGCCGAGGAGTCACCG
>CAVXWQ010000071.1:0-63084 GCA_963765445.1 uncultured Actinomycetota bacterium | reverse complement strand
CCGTGTTTATGTCCAGGCGCACACCCGCATTCGCCAGTGCGAAGACCGGCAGCACGCCGAACGACACATATGGGCCGAACGCCGTCAACAACCGCTCGTTGATCGAGATCGAGTCGCGCAAGCTGCGGGTCGCGGCGCGGGCGTACTCCGAGTTCGGTGACTGACGGAATGCCCGGATCACATCGATCGCCGCCTCGACCCGTTGCCGTTCCGGGGTGAACACCGGGATGACCAGCGCCACCGCAACCCCGGCCAGGGTCGGGTGCACGCCGCCGGAGAACAGGGCCAGCCACAGCCCCACCGCCAGAACCGAATACGCCACCCCACGGCCCGCCGGCGGCAGATAGCGCACCGCCAGAAGACCGGCCAGCAGGACGACGGCCACCAGCAGAGAGACGATCCGGATCTTCTCGGAGTAGAACACCGCGATGGCCACCAGCGCGCCGACGTCGTCGACCACCGCCAGCGTCAGCAGGAACGTGCGCAGCCGCGCCGGATACTTCGGCGCGATGATCGCCAGCGCCCCGACCAGGAACGCGGTGTCGGTGGAGATGACCACGCCCCAGGCGCGGGCCGCATCACCGCTGGGGTTGAACAGCAGGAAGATCACGGCAGGCAGCGTCAGGCCGGCGATCGCGGCGACCACCGGCACCATCGCGCGGGAACGCTCGGTGAGCTCACCGATGGTGAACTGGGCCTTGACCTCCAGCCCGACGATGAAGAAGAAGAACGCCATCAACCCGTCGTTGACCAGTTCCCGCACGGTCAGTTCGGCATGATTGTCGCCGAAGCTCAGCCCCACCGGCGTGGTCCAGAACTCCGAATAGGTATGCGCCCAGGGCGAATTGGCCCACAGGATGGCCACCACGGTGAACGTCAGCAGCAGCGCCGCCGCGGCGTTCTCGCCGAAGCGCTTGGCGGTCGGGTCGCGACCGAGGCGGGTTCCCCTCACAGGGACACCGTGTGTGCGGCCTCCATCAACATCCATCCTGACAGCTGCACGGACAGGTCGCGCTCCGGCATCGCCGACGAGTGCACCGCACCCTCGATGAACTGAGCGCCGTTGCCGCCGCCCGCGGGAATCTCGGCCGTCTGGTCCCAGAACGCACCGAACAGCGGCAGCCCCTCGACGGTCTGCCGGTTGTCCCACGCCGCCTGCGCGGAGGCCAGCACGATCTTGCGTGCGGTGTCCCGCGCGGCGGCGTCCTCGTCGGAATCACCCGGCAGCGCGGTCGCGGCCAGCGCGAGGTAACGCGCGGTGATACCGGAGAACAGCCCGCCGTCACCGCCGCCGGCCCCCTTGATCACCCCGCCCGGCGCCATATGCTCGTCGACCGCGGCGACCAGCCGTCGCACCCGCGCCGGATGCCGCTCGTCGGAGGTCCGCACCGCCAGTTCGGTTTCCAGACCCAGCACGACGCCCTGGCAGTAGGTGTACTGGGCACGCACCAGCGACCCGCCCTTGATGCCGTCGAACACCAGATGGGTCTCGGGATCGATGAGCGTCTCGTCGATCCAGTCCGCCATCTGCTGGGCGCGCCGCAGCCGGTCGCCGTAGCGGGCCAGGAAGATCCCGGCCGGCCCGTTGGCCGGGGCGTTGAAGAACTGATCCTGCTTGCGCCAAGGGATCCCGCCGCCGTCCTCGGGAACCCAGGACTTGACGAACTGCTCCGAGAGCGTCTTGAGCGCCCCCGCCCGTTCGATGCCGACCAGACGGTCAGCGCGCTCCAAAGCCAGTGCCAGCCATGCCATGTCGTCGTAGTAGCTGTTGGTCCACCGGCCGTTGTTGCGCACCCGATGACCGCGGATCTGCCGGGTGATGCGGCCCAGCCGCTGCGGCTGTGGGTCGCGGACCTGGGCGTCGATCAGGCAGTCCAGCAGATGAGCCTGCCACCAGTAGTGCCACGTCCCGAACGCGGAGTCGCGGCGGGTGGGCGGCCAGCCGACCACTCCCAGTTGCGTGCCCGGCAGCTGCCACAGGCGTCGCAGGTGTCGCTTCGCGATGGCGGTCTCGGCGCTGGCCGCCCGGTTCGCCCACAACTGGTCCATGGTGCCCAATCCTGCCCTACCAGGCTTGGGAAAGATCAGCCCATTGTCTGATCCAGGCGTGCATCGCGATGCCGGCGGCGACCGCGGCGTTGATGCTGCGCGTGGATCCGAACTGCGCGATCGACACCGTCAGCGCCGCACCGGTGCGCGCCGCCTCGGAGATGCCCGGGCCCTCCTGGCCGAACACCAGCAGGCACTCGCGCGGCAACGCGGTCGTCTCCAACGGCACCGCGCCCGGGATGTTGTCGACGGCGACGACCGTCAGTCGCGCATCGGCGGCGAAGGCCAGCAGCTCCTCGGTGCTGTCGTGGTGGCGCAGGTGTTGGTAGCGGTCGGTGACCATGGCGCCGCGACGGTTCCAGCGCCGGCGTCCGACGATGTGCACGGTGTCGACGGCGAAGGCGTTGGCGGTGCGGACCACCGCGCCGATGTTGGCGTCGTTGCCGAAGTTCTCGATGGCGATGTGCAGCGCGTGCCTGCGGCGATCGATGTCGGCGACGATCGCCTCACGCGTCCAGTACCGGTAGGCGTCGACGACGTTGCGGGAGTCCCCGTCGCGCAGCAGCTCCGGGTCGTAGCGCGGGTCGTCGGGCACCGCACCCGGCCACGGCCCGACGCCCGGGGCGTCCGTTGACCACTCGGTGGGGCCGACGTCAGTCACGGGTCACCCACAGCGCGGCATGGGCGACTACCACCGACAGGGTGGCGTCGGGCAGAACCAGCACCGAAGCACCATATGCGGCGGACGCCGGGTTCACCGAGTCACCGTTCCAGCGCAAGTTCGCCACCGAGACGTTCCAGCCAGCAACGACCTGGTGGCTCCCTCACTCGGGTCTGGGTGGCCCCGAAGGCCTCACAACCGACGTCCCGGAGCAACCACGGCCGATCACCGCGGCAGCCGCCGTGGGGATCGCGACGAGGGTACGCATCGTCCTTCACACGCTCACCCGAAGTCGGCGAGGCACACATCAGGCCGCTGGGCGTATTTCGGAAAACACGAGTTTTCGCGGGGATTACAAACACGAAATTTGCCGTTCTATGTCAGGTGAAATAGCCCGTTTTTGCGTATCGGCTTATAAGTGGCAAAAATATACCGGGATTCGTTTGCCATGGCGGAGAAGGTTGACAACGAAAATTTGCCAACGAGCCTACCAGCGAGTAACCACCCTTACCGGAGAGTGACAAGCACTACAATTCGGCCCCCTTTGGCGGGATACTAATCATGGCAAGCAAACGACATGCCCAGACGGCCGCGAAAGTTGCTCGATGACATGGATTGGATTCAAGAGTGAACGCACTTCTGATGGAACACGAAGTCGGCAACACGGAGCGTCGCGAGCTCTCGCTGCGATGGGACGACCCGGACACGGGTTGCACGGTGGTGATGGCAACCCCGGGTGCCGAGCCGCGACTGTGGCGGGAGTATCTCGGCGGTGCCCGGCGCAGCTACCGGAAGTTCGGCGTCGAGGACGCACTCGAACTCGACTCCATCCGTGATGGCAACGGCACCGCCATGTTCTTCGCCGATACTCGACGACTCCGGACGGATGATCGGGGGCGTCCGAGCCAAGGGTCCGCTGGAGTCCGCCGAGGACTCGCACGCCCTCGTCGAGTGGGCGGGCCACCCCGGCCAGGCAGCAGTTCGCAAGATGATCAACGACCGAGTGCCGTTCGGAATCTTGGAGATGAAGGCAGCTTGGGTGTGCGCTCAGTGACAAGGACAGCGCTTCGGTCGCCAAAGCACTGGCGCGCACCGGCTTCTGGGCAATGGCGCTGCTCGATGTGCAGTTCTGCATGGCGACGGCAGCCGCATACGTGCTGGAGCGCTGGAAGTCGTCCGGCGGTGTGGTGGCGCCGATCCCCGCCGCTCCATATCCCACGGAGACCTACCACACCAAGATGATGTGGTGGGATCGAAGGACTTTCGCCAACCATGGTGAACCCGACCAGGTCGCGAAGATCCTCGCAGAGATGTCCAACGTCACCCAGCTCGCCTACGACAGCGGAGTCCAGTCGCCGGCACTGGAGACCGCCCTTTGACCAAGCACATCCCACTGGCCGGGCTGCAACCGGCCGATGCAACGGTCATCGATCCGAACGATCCCGGTGACCTCGAACTTCTTCACCGATTGCGTGCGAGCCCCGAGATCGTGGTGATCGATCGACTGGCCGAACAACGTCGCAACCTTGAGGAACTGCTGCCACGGCCTGACGAGAGCCTGCTGGCTGAGCCGTGCCGCTGGGTCTACTACCCGTGGCGGCGGGCAGTGGTCTGCGTCCTCGGCCCGCGGGCGTTTCGCAGGGTGCGACTGGACCGCAACAGGAACCTCATCACGATCGAGGAGCAGCAGCAGCTCGGCGCGCTTCGGATCGGCATCGTGGGCCTCAGCGTCGGCCACGCCATCGCCCACACCCTCGCCACCGAGGGGATGTGCGCGCAATTGCGGTTGGCGGATTTCGACGAGTTGGAGCTGACGAACCTCAACAGGGTTCCCGCGTCGCTTTTCGACATCGGCATGAACAAGGCCGTCGTTGCCGCACAACGCATCGCCGAAATCGACCCCTACGTCGACATTCAGGTCGCGACATCGGGTGTGACCTCCGAATCGGTGGACGGTTTCGTCGATGGCCTCGACATCGTCATCGAAGAGTGCGACTCCCTCGACATCAAGCTCCTCGTGCGGGAAGCGGCGCGGACCCGCGGCGTGCCAGTTCTGATGGCCAGTAGCGACCGCGGTCTGATCGATGTCGAACGGTTCGACGAGGATCCCGGCCGACCGGTCCTGCACGGGCTGCTCAGCGAGGCCGACCTGAGTCGCCTGGCAACCCTGAGCAGTCGCGAGAAGGTGCCCTATGTCCTGAAAGTCGTTGAGGCAAGAAAGCTTTCGGCCCGGGGCGCGGCCGCCCTGGTCGAGGTAGGCCAGACCTTGGCCACCTGGCCGCAGCTGGCCGGGGACGTCCTGCTCGGCGCATCGGCCGTCGCGAGAGCAGTCCAACGTGTAGGGCTGGGCCACCCCCTCCCGTCCGGGCGGATACGTCTGGACGTCGACGAGTCGTTGACGCACCTCGTCGATCCCGCAACCGCCGACAGCCGAAGCCCGCAGCCGCCCTCCGGCGATGACCACATCGAGTCCGTCTACACCGACGTCGTCGACGTCGTCGCTGCAGCGGCTATCCGGGCCCCTTCCGGCGGGAACACGCAACCTTGGCGAGTCACGACCACTGCGGACGGCATCGAACTGGCCATCGCTGCGGAGTGCACCTCGATGATGGACGTGGAGTTCCGTGCCAGCGCGATCGCGTTGGGTGCCGCGATCTTCAACGCCCGCGTGGCCGCGGCCGCCCACGGTATGCACGCGTCGGTCGACCTCACCGAAGCATTCAGGGCACGCTCCACTGCAGGCCGTATGCCGGCTGACGGTCGGGGGCGACACCGATCTTGCCGAGTGGTACCGGCCCATGCTCGATCGCCACACGAATCGACATGTCATCTCGCCTCCCAGTCCCATCGACGAGGGACGGCTCGACATTCTGAGGTCGGTCGCCGAGCAACACGGTGCGCGGCTGGTGATCGTGGACGACAGAGACCGCATCGACCGCATCGCCGACATCGTCGCCGAGTCTGACCGGATCCGTTACCTGACGCCGCGATTGCACGCGGAGATGGTCTCCGAGCTTCGCTGGCCGGACGACGATCATCAGGAGACCGGCATCGACGTCAATGGGCTCGAAGTCGGTCAGGCCGGGCTGCAAGCCATGGAGATACTGCGTCGACCCGAGGTCATGGCACAGCTGGCCGCCTGGAACGCCGGACAGGCTCTGGGAGACGACGGCCGCGCCCGGCTCAGAGGGAGTTCGGCGTTGGCCGTGCTGGTGATGTCGGGTGCGGAGAGTCTGGTCGACTATGCCCGCGGAGGGTCAGCCCTCGAGGCGGTGTGGGTGGCCGCTCAGCGGCACGGCGTCGAGGTTCATCCGGTGTCACCGGTGTTCCTCTACGCCCGCACCGATTCGGAGTTGCGGGACCTCGCGCCGGAGTTCGCACCCATGTTGGCGCGACTGCAGCAGGCGTTCCGGGAGCTGATCGGTTTGGAGCCAGTCGGAGTCGGAGATCCTGGTACTGAGGTTGAGCGTCGAGGTTCCAGCACCATCGGTTAGGAGCCGCCGCAGGCGGCTCGGAGGAAACACCCGCTAAGCTGCTGGGCAAATGGCCGAGCAGACCCAGCCACGCGCACTTGATGTAGTGGTCACCGCGGTCGCGACCCAGTTGATGGCTGCGACCGAGTCGACGGCTGTCGCGGTGAGTCAGCGAGTGCTCGCGGAGTTGGTCCAGTACTTCAACGTCGATGTGAGTTTCCTGCGCCACAACGACCATTCGATCCGCGCGTCCAGGCTGATCGCCGAGTGGCCGCCGCGCCCGGATATTCCCGATCCGGATCCGCTGGGCCTGATCTACTTCGAGAGCGCCGACCCGGTCTTTGCCATGTCGGAGTACGAGAAGACACCCAGGGTGTTTCGTCCCGAACCCTCCACCGAGGAGTATCAGAAGACCATCGAAGAGGGGCGGCACATCCCGGCCACCTCGATGGCCGCGGCTCCGCTGGTGTCCGGCGATCTGACCACCGGAATACTTGGGCTTCGTCAAGTTCGGCGATCGGGAGTGGACCCCGGCGGAGCTCACTGCGCTGGAGGCGATCGCCACCCTCTTCGCTCAGCTTCAAGGGCGCATCGCCGCCGAGGGGCAGCTTCGCTATCTCGCCGAGCACGACGACCTCACCGGCCTGAGCAACCGTCGGGCGCTGCTGGCGCATCTCGACGAGCGGCTTATGGCCGGCCGTGAGGGCCCGGTGTCGGCGCTGTTCCTCGATCTCGACCGGCTCAAGGCCATCAATGACTATCTGGGGCATCACGCCGGCGACGGGTTCATCCGGGCGTTCGCCGAGCGGCTGCATGAGGAGACCCGCGACACCGACCTGATCGCGCGGCTCGGCGGAGATGAGTTCGTGATCGTCCCAGCCGCACCCATGTCGGCCGACGAGGCAGAGGCACTCGCCAACCGACTGCAGGCCATGCTGCGCGAGCGGGTTGCGATCGGCGGCGAATTGCTCACCCGCACAGTGAGTATCGGTGTGGCACTGGGAGTCCCTGGCCGCGACACCACGTCGGATCTGCTGCGCCGTGCCGACCAGGCGGTGCTCAACGCCAAGAACGCAGGCGGCAACAAGATAGCCGTCTTCTCCGAAGAGATGTTGCTGGAGAGCGAGTTTCGCAACGACATCGAGCTGCACCTGCAGGACGTGATCGAGACCGGGTCGCTCATCCTGCACTACCTTCCCGAGTTCGACATGCGCACCGGTGCGGTTCTGGCCACCGAGGCACTCGTCCGCTGGCAGCATCCGACGCGTGGTCTGCTGTTGCCGGGCTCGTTCATTCCATGTGGCCGAGTCCATCAATCTGGCAGGCGAATTGGGCCGGTGGGTGATGCGAACCGCCTGCGAGCAGTTCAGCCGATGGCACGCTCAGGGCATCGGCGAGAACGCGGTTCTGCGGATCAACGTCTCACCGGTACAGCTGGTGGCGGACGGGTTCGTGGAGTCCGTCGCCGACACCATCGAGGAGTTCGGGCTCGACGCCAGGTCGGTGTGCCTGGAGATCACCGAAAGCGTTGTGGTCCAAGACATCGAGACTACCCGCATTACGCTCGCCGGCCTCAAGGAGGTCGGTGTACAGATCGCCATCGACGACTTCGGCACCGGCTACAGCGTTTTGACACACCTGAAGTCCCTTCCGGTGGACACGCTCAAGATCGACAAGAGCTTCGTCCTCGAGCTCGGCTCCAACCCGGACGACCTCGCGATCGTGCGGGCCGTGATCGCGCTGGCCGAAGCGTTCGGACTCGAGTTGGTCGCCGAGGGGGTGGAGTCGCCGGCCGCGGCGAGGACGCTGCTGCAGCACGGCTGTCATCGTGCCCAGGGATTCCTGCTCTCGCGTCCGCTGCCGGCCGACGCAGATGGCCGCATTCTTCGCCAAAAAGGCTCTCCCGCTGGACTTTTCGGCAGCTGCCGACACCTGAGTCAGGTCGGCGAAGAGCAGTTCGACGCGGCCGAACCTGCTGCCGGTCCTGCTCACGATGGCGACCTGCGCGACGACGTCGCGCAATTCCGGTTGCACCGGCCACGTCGCACCGGCGGGCACCGCACCGGTGGACAGGGCCACTCCGGCCGTCGCCCGTATCAGTCTGGTTCCCGACGCGGTGTCGATGGCGGCGCCGGCCACCCGTCCCCATTCGAAGATCAACCGCTGCAGACCCAGGCCGTGCCCGGCGAGGTTCCGCTCCCACGCCTGCTCGGCCAGCCAGTCGGCCAGCGCGGCGCCCGGACGGTCGGCATCGGGCCGGTAGGGGCCGAGCACGGCAGCCCGGATGGACTCACCCGAGTCGCTGCGCATCGCGGTGACGCCGGCCTCGGGTATGCCGCTGTAGACCACACCGAACGGAGAGACCATGCAGCGGGCGGACCAGTCCCGCAACCGGGACCCGACGAACGGCTCGATCCTCGCGCGGCGATCGGTTCGGGGTGCAACCGGTGCGGCGTGAACCACCGGCAACTCGAGTCCTGCGGACGACGGGTCCAGCGGACCCAGATCCTCGGTCATGGCCTCGAGGTAGGCCACCGTGTCGGGGTCGGACAGTCCCAACGGTGCGACTGTCTCGGCCAGTTCCACGCTGAGTCCGAGATCGGCGCACAGGATGGCCTGGGCCAGTGCGCCGGGACCGGTGCCGGCGCACACGACGTCGACGACGTCGTCCCAGTACAGCTCGGTCGGCTGCCCGATCTCGTCGTCCACGTCGTCAAAATGCCAGTACGCGTCGCCACTTCGGGTAGTCACCTCCTGAGTGCCGGACACGGTATGTCAGGTGAGCGCCGGGCAGCCCGAGGTCGGCCAAACCCAGAATGCTGCGATACGGCACGCCCTCGGCCTCGATCGCCTCGGCGGCACCGGTGGCCCGGTCCACCACGGTCGCCACACCGACCACCGTCGCGCCCGCTTCACGCACCGCGTGCACGGCCGTCAGCGCCGAACCACCGGTGGTGCTGGTGTCCTCGACCACCAGAACACGCTTGCCCGCCACCTCGGCGCCTTCGATAAGTCGTTGCATCCCATGGCTTTTCACCGCCTTGCGGACGACGAAGGCATCGATCGGCCGGCCCGGGGCGTGCATGATCGCGGCCGCCACCGGATCGGCGCCCATGGTCAGCCCACCCACCGCCGAGTAATCCCAGTCGGCGGTGAGCTCGCGCATCAGCCGCCCGATCAGCGGCGCGGCGCGGTGATGCAGCGTGGCGCGACGCAGGTCGACGTAATAGTCGGCCTCCTTGCCCGAGGACAGGGTGACGCGGCCGAACACCACCGACAGTTCGCGCACCAGGGCGGCGAGTTCGGCACGCTCGGCGGCATTGAGTTCAGGTGCGGTCACGGCCACGTCCGAATCCTTTCGTGAGCGCGCGGACCAGGCCGCGCGGAACAAGTCGTGCGCCGGTGGTCAGCGCTTTGTACTGCAGCCCGGGAACGCTGACGACCTGTCCCTTCGCCACGTCGGCGAGGCTCTCGGCGACCACGTCGTCGACGTTGAGCCACATGAAGTTCGGGATCGACTTCATGTCGATGTTGGCGCGCTGGTGGAACTCGGTACGCACGAAGCCGGGGCACACCGCGTGGATGCCGACCCCGGTCCCGCCGAGACCGTTGGCCAGGCCTTCGCGTGAACGAGACCACCCAGGCCTTCGAGGCCGAATAGGTCGAGCCGCGACCGGAGACCAGGCCGGCGACGCTGGCGATGTTGATGACGTGTCCCTGTCCGGCCGCGATCATCGACGGCAGGGCCGCTCGGGTCAGTTGCATCACCGCGGTGACGTTGACGTCCAACTGGGCTTGCAGCACCGCGGGGTCGGTGGTCCAGAACTCGCCGGAGGTGCCGAACCCGGCGTTGTTGACCAGCACCTGCACGCCGGCGGTCAGCCGGTCGGCGACCTTGGCCCGGTCGGCGGCCGCGGTGAGGTCGGCCGGCAGCACCTCGGCGTCGATGCCGTGGGCGGCACCCAGTTCAGCGGCGAGGTCGTCGAGTCGCTCGACGTTGCGGGCGACGAGAACCAGGTTGTAACCGTCACGGGCGTAGCGGCGGGCATAGCCGGCGCCGAGACCTGAGGTGGGCCCGGTGACGAGGGCGACGGGGCGGGGCACGCCGAGACCCTATCGGTTTCAGCGCTGGAAGTTGGGTGCTTGTGTGCCGTTGCGCGGCTGCTGGGGCCGCAACGGGGGCGGCGCGTCGGTGCGGCCGGTGGGCAGTTCGCGGTGGGCGGCGGGCGCCAACGGGCGGCCCGGCGACGGCGTTGCGGCGGCCCGCCGACTGGGCGAGCGCCCCCTGCTGGGGAAGCGGCGGCAAGACGCGCAGCAGATCGTTGAACTGCCGCACGGTGCGCAGGCCTTCGTCCCACTGGGCCCGGCTCGAGGTGATCGGCATGGACACCAGCGTCCAGTTCTGCTCGTTCCACATGATCTCGGCGCAGTCCGGCGCGGTGTGGGCGAAGGTCACCATGCGGCGGTCGCAGGCCCGGCGGGCGGCGTCGAGGTTGGTGGAGTACACCATCCGCGGGCCGATGGCCCCGAGCAGCCAGATGTCGCTTTCCCGCGGCTCGGCGATGCCCTTGAGCCGAAGGTCCATCACGACGTTGGTGCCGACCTTGCGGTGCAGCGCGATCACGGTGGCGACGTCCTCGAGGTCGAAGATGTAGACGGCCTCGCCGCGGATCTGGCCGAGCACCACGTTGCGGGCGGTGACGTCACCGACGGTCGACATCACGCCGCGCGTCCAGCGGCTGACGATCTCGGCGGACTCGGGCTCGTAGTCGAAGCCGTGCGACCGCGCCCAGGACTTGCGGCGGCGGCCCAAGCCGCGCCGACGCCCGATGTCGATGTACAGCAGCACCGCCGCACCCACGAAGCAGAGCGCGGACAGCGTGAACCAGAACGGAACCATTGCGCCTAGCCTATCTGCTCGCTGCCCCTTAGAGAGAATCTCTCCAGGTCACAACCGGATCACACCTCGTCAATATCCGAACCCCGCGAGCAGACGCAAAGGCCCCCGCAAGCCGTGGTACGGGGGTTTGCGTCTGCTCGGCGCAAGCTCAGCCCAGGATCAGCGATTCGCCGTCCGGCGAGACGTTCACCGGCACGACGTCACCGTCGTGGACCTCACCGGCCAGCAGCAGCTTGGCCAGCTGGTCACCGATGGCCTGCTGCACCAACCGGCGCAGCGGCCGGGCGCCGTAGACCGGGTCGAATCCCGCGGTCGGCCAGCCACTTCTTGGCCTCCAGCGACACCTCGAGCTCCAGGCGACGCTGCGACAGCCGCTTCTGCAGCTGCTCCAGCTGGATGTCGACGATCTGCACCAATTCGTCGGGCTTGAGCCCCTCGAAGATCAGCACGTCGTCGAGGCGGTTGATGAACTCCGGCTTGAACGCCGCGCGCACCGCCGCCATCACCTGCTCCTCGGTCCCGCCCGAACCCAGGTTCGAGGTCAGGATCAGGATGGTGTTGCGGAAGTCCACCGTGCGGCCCTGACCGTCGGTCAACCGGCCCTCGTCGAGAACCTGCAGCAGTACGTCGAACACGTCCGGGTGAGCCTTCTCGACCTCGTCGAACAGGACCACCGTGTACGGGCGCCGGCGCACCGCCTCGGTCAGCTGACCACCCTGGTCGTAGCCGATGTAGCCGGGAGGCGCACCGACCAGCCGGGCCACGGAGTGCTTCTCGCCGTACTCGCTCATGTCGATGCGGACCATCGCCCGCTCGTCGTCGAACAGGAAGTCGGCCAGCGCCTTGGCCAGCTCGGTCTTGCCGACGCCGGTGGGGCCGAGGAACAGGAAGGAACCGGTCGGCCGGTTCGGGTCGGCAACCCCGGCCCGGCTGCGGCGCACCGCATCCGAGACGGCCTGCACGGCCTTCTTCTGGCCGACGACCCGCTTGCCGAGTTCGTCTTCCATCCGCAGCAGCTTGGCGGTCTCACCTTCGAGCAGCCGCCCGGCCGGGATGCCGGTCCATGCCGCCACCACGTCAGCGATGTCGTCGGGTCCGACCTCCTCCTTGAGCATGACGTTGGCCTGGGCCTCCGCCTGGGGCAGCGCCGCGTCGAGCTTCTTCTCCACCTCGGGGATCCGCCCGTAGCGCAGCTCGGCGGCCTTGGCCAGGTCGCCGTCGCGCTCGGCCCGCTCGGATTCACCGCGCAGGTGGTCGAGCTCCTCCTTGAGGTCGCGGACGATGTCGATGGCGTTCTTCTCGTTCTGCCACCGGGTGGTCAGCTCCGCCAGCTGCTCCTTCTTGTCGGCCAACTCGGCACGCAGCTTCTCGAGGCGCTCCTTGGATGCGGCGTCCTCCTCCTTCGCCAGCGCCATCTCCTCGATCTCGAGTCGACGCACCAGGCGTTCGACCTCGTCGATCTCGACGGGGCGGGAGTCGATCTCCATCCGCAGCCGAGAGCCGGCCTCGTCGACCAGGTCGATGGCCTTGTCCGGCAGGAAGCGCGAGGTGATGTAGCGATCGGAGAGGGTGGCCGCGGCCACCAGTGCGGAGTCGGTGATCCGCACGCCGTGGTGCACCTCGTAGCGGTCCTTGAGTCCGCGCAGGATGCCGACGGTGTCCTCCACCGAGGGCTCACCGACCAGCACCTGCTGGAAGCGGCGCTCCAGGGCGGCGTCCTTCTCGATGTACTTGCGGTACTCCTCGAGCGTGGTGGCGCCGACCATCCGCAGCTCGCCGCGCGCCAGCATCGGCTTGATCATGTTGCCGGCGTCCATCGCGCCTTCACCGGTCGCGCCGGCACCCACGATGGTGTGCAGCTCGTCGATGAAGGTGATGATCTGCCCGGCCGAGTTCTTGATGTCGTCGAGGACGGCCTTGAGCCGTTCCTCGAACTCACCGCGGTACTTGGCGCCGGCCACCATCGAGCCCATGTCGAGCGAGACGACGGTCTTGTCGCGCAGGCTCTCCGGCACGTCGCCGGCCACGATGCGCTGGGCCAGTCCTTCGACGATGGCCGTCTTGCCGACGCCGGGTTCACCGATCAGCACCGGGTTGTTCTTGGTACGACGGCTGAGCACCTGGATCACGCGACGGATCTCGTTGTCGCGCCCGATGACCGGGTCGAGTTCGCCTTCGCGGGCGCGCGCGGTCAGGTCGGTGGAGTACTTCTCCAGCGCCTGGTAGCTGCCCTCGGGGTCCGGGCTGGTGACCCGGGCGCTGCCGCGGACCTTCACGAACGCGTCGCGCAGCGCCTGCGGGGAGGCGCCGTGGCCGGTGAGCAGCTTGGCGACGTCGGAGTCGCCGGTGGCCAGCCCGACCATCAGATGCTCGGTGGAGACGTACTCGTCGTCCATCTCGGTGGCCAGCTGCTGAGCCGCGGTGATCGCGGCGAGCGACTCACGCGAGAGCTGCGGCTGCGAGGTCGCGCCGCTGCTGGTCGGCAACCGGTCGACGAGACGCTGCGCGTCGTTCCGGATGGTCGCCGGATCCACGCCGACTGCCTCGAGCAGCGGCGCCTGCGATGCCGTCGGCCTGCGTGAGCAGCGCCAACAGCAGATGAGCGGGTCTGATCTCCGGGTTACCGGCCGCACTGGCAGCCTGCAACGCGGCGGTCAGGGCCGCCTGGGTTTTGGTGGTCGGGTTGAACGAGTCCACGACACCTCCGTTTCTTCTAGAAAAGCTTGTCGAGATTTACAACGCCGCCAAGGTTGAGTCTGTTCCGCTCAAGTCTACGAAATCTTCCCGCGCCTTCGATAGGGCCTTCCGGCATCTGTTTTCCCTTCTCATTCGAACATATGATCGATCAGTGGGTGACCTGACGTCCATCGGATACAACGGCCAGCCGGTCCGGCCGCCGTTTCGGCCGGTGCGCCCACCCCTGGCTGTCCTGGTGGACCTGACCGTCCTGTTCCCGCGCGAACCGCACCGCACCGGCCGCTATCACCCGCACGGCCTGCAGATGCACAAGGTCGTCGAGGGCAGGCTGAGCTGCTGGGGCCTGTGCGAGCAGGGCGACTGGTGGGGCCTGGTCACCTACGAGATCGCCTACGGCTCCAAGCAGAAGACCGTCACGCACTGGGTGCCGGCGTGGACGCTCAAACGTCACCGCCGCGCATAGTCCCAGTACTGCAGCCACTGCACGGCGGCGAACAGGGCCAAGGTCAGCACGTACCCGGCGACCAGCACCGCGGCCCCCAGCGCGCTGGTGCGGGTTCCGGCGCCGTCGACCGGATCGAGCCACAGCCGGAACCGGCGGCCCGCCCACGGCATCAGCACCCACTGCAGGGCGGCGACGCTGACCACCTGGCTGAGCCACATCGCCAGCCACGGCGGGGCGCCGGCATGGTTGAGCACCGGCCCCAGGAAGCGCGACAGCAGCATCACCGTCGGATAGAGCACGAGCAGGATCAGCATGGCGGTCTTCCACTTCGGCGTGACCGCGGTGCGACCGTTCTCGGTGCGCACCGTGGCGCCGAACGCCGTCGTCGAGGACACCAGCGAGAACTCGCGGGACAGACTGCGCCGCAGCGCGCCGAGCGCCTCGACGCGCTCGGGTGAGCCCAGCCATGTCGCCAGCTGACGTTCGGTGCGGAAGCGCAGCACCGACAACGAGTCGCCGCCGGCGGCCGGGGCGAAGGTGCAACATCCCTCGAATCCGCTGAATCTGGAGCTCGCTTCGGCGAGCTGGGCCTCCGCCGCCACGAACTCGGCTTCCCGGCCCGGCACCACGGTGTGCCGGAACACCCCGACGCCCTGCGGCACTCCACCGTCGTCGCTGATCACCAAATCGGCTGTGGCGCAGAGAATCCCGCGTTGCCGACCGTCGTCGAGCACGCGTTGGCGCGCCGGGCTGTCCAGCCATTGGTGCAGTGCCTGCTCGTCGGCGAACCGCGCCGCCACACCCCAGTCCAGATGCGGCTCACCCACGACGGACACCTGGAGCTCGGTTGCGTTCGGCGCACTTGCCCGCAAGTCGTCCACCCAGTCGACGAACGCCGACGAGTCGTTCGTCGGGTGGAAGATCGTGACGACGGTCGCAGAGCTCATGGCCGTCAGGATCTCATCGACCGCGCGCTCAGTACGCCCCGGCGTTGGACGACGAGGTGGTGGTGGTCTCCGGATCGTCGGGGTCGTCGTGGTGGTCGTCTCCGAGGTGGTCGACGACGGCGCCGGCGGCACGATCTCGGCCGCGCTCTCGGTGGGCGACGACGACGTCTCGCTCGTCGTGGTGGTCGTGGTGGTCGTGGTGGTCGTCGACGAGGTCGTGCTGGTCGACGGGGTCGTCGTGCGGGGCGTGGACGCCGACGTGGTGCGCTGCACCGGCACGGCCGGGGCCGACGGCTGGTGCCGGGAGCTCTGCGCGGTGTGGATGACCGCGAACACCAGGATCAGCAGGAGCAGCACGGCAGCGGCGCCCGAGGCGTAGAGCAACGCGCGCTGACGGCTGTCTTGGTCCACGCGCAGAGATAGTACGGTCACCGCCGGCACTTGGTAGGTTCTTCGCGTGACGAGCACCCTGACCTCAGAGCTTCCCGAGCTCATCCCGCTGGCGCTCGTCATCACGCTGTCGCCCCTGTCGGTCATCCCCGGCATCCTGATGCTGCACACCCCAAAGCCGCGCCCGACCAGCATCGCGTTCCTGGTCGGCTGGGCGATCGGCATCGGCGGGCTGACGGCCGGTTTCGTGGCCATCTCGAATGCGCTCGGCGGGCTCAACAAGCAGCCGACGTGGGCGCCCTACGTCCGCATCGTGATCGGTGCCGCGCTGATCGTGTTCGGCCTCTACCGCTGGTTCACCCGCAACCGCTCCGCGCACACCCCGGGATGGTTGACGTCGATGACGTCGATCGGCCCGGGTCGGGCGTTGGTCACCGCGCTCGTGTTGGCCGTGATCAACCCCAAGGTCCTGTTCATGTGCGCCGCAGCGGGTTTGGCGATCGGGTCGGCGGGGCTCGGAGCCACGGGAGCCTGGACCGCCGACATCATCTTCACCGCGGTGGCGGCCTCGTCGGTCGCACTACCGGTGCTGGCCTATCTGGTCGCCGGCGAGAAGCTGGACGGGCCGCTGACCAAGCTGAAGAACTGGATGGAAGAGCAGCACGCCGCCCTGGTGGCCGCCATCCTGGTGATCCTCGGTTTGATGGTGCTCTACAAGGGCATTCACGGCCTCTAGGCCGCGGGCGGTCCCGACTGCGCACCGTCCCGACCGCTGACGTACCTAGAATCGCGCCATGGGCCTCGAGGACCGTGACGCGCTGCGGGTGTTGCAGGCTGCACTGGACCCCGAGGCCGGCTCCGACGAACTTGATCCGGCGGCTCTACAACCGCTGGTTCGCCCTGGACGCGTCCGTGCGTGACCTGTTCCCGCCCGAGCTGGGCCACCAGCGCGCCGCGTTCGGTCAGGCCATGCACTGGGTGTTCGGCGAGTTCGTCGCCCAGCGCGCGCAGACCCCGGTGGCGTTCCTGGCCCAGCTCGGTCGCGATCACCGCAAATACGGTGTGACACAACAGCATTACGACAGCATGCGGCGCGCCTGGTATGCCGAGATGCGCAGCCACCTGATCGACGAGTGGACCGAGGCCGTCGACGACGCGGCCATCCAGGCCATCAACCTCATCACGGGAATCATGTCCGGGGCGGCCGACGCCGAGGATGGCCCGGCCTGGTGGGAGGGCACCGTCGTCGAGCACCACCGCGTCTCGCGCGACCTCGCCGTCGTGCGCCTGCACCTCGACCGGCCGATGCCCTATCACCCCGGCCAGTACGTCAACGTCCAGATCCCGCAGTGGCCTCGACGCTGGCGCTACCTGTCGCCGGCCATGCCTGCCGATCCCGAGGGCTTCATCGAGTTCCACGTCCGCTCCGTGCTCGGCGGCATGGTCAGCAACTCGATGGTCGCCGAGACGCGGCCCGGTGACCGGTGGCGCCTGTCCAGCCCGCACGGGGCCATGGAGGTCGACCGCACCGGCGGTGACGTGCTGATGGTCGCCGGCAGCACCGGGCTGGCGCCGCTGCGGGCGATCATCATGGACCTCTGCCACTTCGCGGACAACCCGCGGGTGCACCTGTTCTTCGGCGCGCGCTACCCCTGCGAGTTGTACGACCTGCGAACGCTGTGGGAGATCGCGGCCGCCAGCCCCTGGCTGTCGGTGTCACCGGTGTCGGAGTACGCCGGCGATCCGCCGTGGGCCGCCGACTACCCCGACGTCCAGCCGCCGCGCGGACTGCACGTTCGCCAGACCGGCCGGCTGCCGGAGGTCGTCACCAAGTACGGCGGGTGGGGCGACCGTCAGATCCTGATCTGCGGCGGACCTCAGATGGTGCGCGCCACCCGCGAGGCGTTGATCGCCAAGGGAGCGCCGCCGGAGCGCATCCAGCACGACCCGCTCGAGGGTTGAGCACAGCGACCACGAGTTCGGTGACTTTCGTCCCTTTCAAACAGTCGGCCGTGCGACGAGCATCACATGTGCCGAAGGTAGGGCAGTGAGGGGCTGGGATGACGACTACCGGTCCGGTCGAAGAGACCGGTGACCGTGAACTCGACTACCATCGCTTGGCAATTCCTGTGTTCGCCCTTTCACCAAAAAGGACTACTGGGACTGGCCGCTGGAGCGACGGCTCGACGCCTACCTTCGCCATCACAACCGCGAGGACATCCTCAACGACGGCGCTGCCTATGCCGTCGTCGTCGAGCGGGTGATGGCAAATCTGGGGCGTGCCCGCCGTGACGGCGTGCTGGCCCCGCCGCATGCCTAGGGGGGACATGGACGTCATCCACAAGGGGCCAGGTGACCTGAAGGTCACCCCCAATCTCACCGACTACGAGCAGACCCGCGCGTCGTTCGACTGGTCGGCGGTACCCGACGTGTGCGCCGGGATGGGCGAGGGCGGATGCAACATCGCCTATGCCGCCGTCGACCGCCACGCCGAGGGACCGGAGGCCGGCCGGACCGCGCTGCGGTTCATCGCCGACGACCCCGACTCCGCCGAACTGACCACCCATGACGTCAGCTACGCCGAACTGGGCCGGCTGACCCGCAAGTTCACCAACGTGCTGCGCGGACTGGAGATCGGCAAGGGCGACCGGGTCTTCGTCATCATGGGCCGCGTCCCCGAGCTCTACATCAGCATGCTCGGCGCGCTGCGCAACGGCAGCGTGGTCTCGCCACTGTTCTCCGCCTTCGGCCCCGAGCCGATCGCCACCCGCGTCACCATCGGCTCGGCCGACGTCATCGTCACGACCGCCGCGATCTACAAGCGCAAGATCGCCAAGATCCGCGACCAGCTCACCTCAGTCAAACACGTGCTGGTGGTCAGCGACGACGACGCCGAACTCCCCGGCACCCTGAACTTCCACCGGCTGATGGACGAGGCGCCCGAGGACGCGCCGATCGAGCGCACCGGACCCGACGACCCGTCGCTGCTGCACTTCACCAGCGGCACCACCGGAACACCCAAGGGCGCCCAGCACGTGCACGGCGCGGTCGCCATGCACTACATCACCGGACGCTATGCGCTGGATCTTCACGACGGCGACATCTATTGGTGCACAGCCGATCCCGGCTGGGTCACCGGCACCTCCTACGGCATCATCTCGCCGCTGCTGCACGGGGTCACCTCGATCATCGACGAGGCCGAGTTCGACGCCGAACGCTGGTACCGGATCCTGCAGGACGAGGAGGTCAGCGTCTGGTACACCGCGCCGACCGCCATCCGCATGCTGATCAAGGCCGGACCGGAGCTGCCGGCCAAGTACCACTTCCCGCAACTGAGGTTCATCGCCAGCGTCGGTGAGCCGCTCAACGCCGAGGCGGTGTGGTGGGGAAAACGGGTGCTGGGCTTGCCGATTCACGACAACTGGTGGCAGACCGAGACCGGCGGCATCATGGTCGCCAACACCCCGGCCTTCGACATCAAGCCCGGATCGATGGGCCGCCCGCTGCCGGGCGTGGAGGCCTGCGTGGTCGACCACGACCAGGAGACCGGCGCGGTGACCGTCATCTCCGAGCCCGACGTCGAAGGGGAGCTGGCGCTGAAACTGGGCTGGCCGTCGATGTTCCGCGGGTATCTCAATCAGGATGAGCGCTACCGCAAGTGCTTCCACGACGACCTCTACCTGTCGGGTGATCTGGTCAAGCGCGACGCCGACGGATACCTGTGGTTCGTCGGACGCGCCGACGACGTCATCAAGGCATCGGGACACCTGATCGGGCCGTTCGAGGTGGAGAACGTCCTGACCGACCACCCCGCCGTCGCCGAGGCCGCGGTGATCGGCAAGCCCGACCCGACCTACGGCGAACTGGTGAAGGCCTTCGTGACGCTCAAGTCCGGGATACACCGGCGACGACGCGCTGCGCCGCGACCTGATGGGGCATGCCCGCAAGCGGCTCGGAGCGGCGGTGGCGCCCAAGGAGATCGACTTCGTCGACTCGCTGCCGCACACCCGCTCCGGCAAGATCATGCGCCGGCTGCTCAAGGCGCGCGAGCTCGGGCTGCCCGAGGGCGACATCTCGACGGTGGAGAGCCCGGCGGGGGTGAAGGCGTGACCGATCCCGGGTCTGGCCCGCGCCCTGCTGACCGACATGATCCGGGTGCGGCGCATGGAGGAGAAGTGCGCCGAGATGTACAGCGCCGGCAAGATCCGCGGCTTCCTGCATCTCTACGTCGGCGAAGAGGCGGTAGCGGCCGGATCGCTTGCGGGTGCTCGGACCCGCAGGACGCGGTGATCGCCACCTACCGCGAACATGCCCACGCGCTGCTGCGCGGTATCCCGATGGCCAAGATCATGGCCGAGATGTTCGGCAAGCAGGAAGGCTGTTCGGGGGGACGCGGCGGTTCGATGCACCTGTTCGACGCCGGCCGGCGGTTCTACGGCGGCAACGCGATCGTGGCCGGCGGGCTGCCGACGGCTGCCGGGCTGGCCTTCGCCGACGCGCAGCTGAAGCGAAATCAGGTGTCGGCCTGCTACTTCGGCGACGGCGCCATCGCCGAGGGCGCCTTCCACGAGACGATGAACATGGCCGAGCTGTGGAAGCTGCCCGTGCTGTTCTGTTGCGAGAACAACCGTTACGCGATGGGCACGTCGATCGACCGGGAGCTCTCCGACGCCGACCTGTGCATACTGGCCGAGTCCTACCGGGTGCCGTCGGCGAGCACCGACGGCATGGATGTGCTCGCCTGCCACGAGGCCATGCAACAGGCCGTCGAGCACGTCCGAACCAAGGGCGGCCCGTTCTTCCTCGAGTTCAAGACCTACCGGTTCCGGCCGCACTCGATGTTCGATCCGGAGCTCTACCGCGACAAGGCCGAAGTGGAGAAGTGGAAGGAGCACGACCCGATCACGTCGTTCACCGAGAGGTGCCTGGCCGAGGGCCTGCTGAGCGCCGAGGACATCGCGGCGATCGAGCAGGCGGTGGCCGCTGAGGTGGCCGATGCCGTCGCCTACGCCGAGGCGGGAACCCTGGAGAGCGTGGACGAACCTCGCCCGCGACGTCATGACACCATTGCGGCGGAGGCGGTCTCGTGAAGGCGAACTATCGCGGCGCCGTCCACGACGCGATCGCCGAGGCCATGCGCGCCGACGAACGGGTGGTCCTGCTCGGTGAGGACGTCGGCCGCTACGGCGGGACGTATGCGGTGTCCAAGGGACTGCTCGAGGAGTTCGGGCCGGAGCGCATCCGCGACACCCCGATCTCGGAACTGGGCTTCGTCGGCATCGGGATCGGCGCCGCGCTCAACGGCCTGCGCCCCATCGTCGAGATCATGACGGTGAACTTCAGCCTGCTGGCGCTGGATCAGATCGTGAACACCGCGGCACCGCTTCGGCACATGTCCAACGGGCAGTTCTCGGTGCCGCTGGTGATCCGGATGGCCACCGGCGCCGGACGGCAGCTCGCCGCCCAGCATTCGCACAGCCTGGAGAACTGGTACGCCCACATCCCCGGCATCACGGTGCTGGCGCCCGCCACGGTGGCCGACGCCTACGGGATGCTGCGCACCGCGCTGACCAACCCCGACCCGGTGATCATCTTCGAGCACGTCGGGCTGTACAACACCTCGACCGACCTCGACGCGCTCGAACCCACCGACATCGCCGGGCGGCATTGCGCCGCAGCGGAACTGACGCGACGCTGATCACCTACGGCGGCAGCCTGCCCAAGGTTCTCGACGCCGCCGAGCAGCTCGCCCAGACCGGAATCGACTGCGAGGTCATCGATCTGCGGGTGCTGCGGCCGCTGGACGACGCGACGATCCTGGAGTCGGTGCGCAAGACGCACCGCGCGGTGATCGTCGACGAGGGCTGGCGCACCGGAAGCCTGGCCGCCGAGATCAGCGCCCGCATCGTCGAGGGTGCGTTCTACGATCTCGACGCACCGATCGCACGGGTCTGCACCGCCGAGGTGCCGATCCCCTACGCCAAACATCTCGAGCAGGCGGCGCTGCCGCAGCCCGAGACGATCGTGGCCGCGGTGCGCGGCCTGTTCGGGGACGACCGGCGGGGAGGAAGACCGATGATCGAGTTCGCGATGCCGGCCCTGGGTGCCGACATGGACGAGGGCACGCTCAACGAGTGGCTGATCAAGCCCGGCGACACCGTCACCCGCGGCCAGATCGTCGCCGTGGTCGAAACCACCAAGGCCGCAGTCGAAATCGAATGCTGGCACGACGGGGTGGTCGGTGAGCTGCTGGTGCCGATCGGGCAGACGGTGGCCGTCGGCACCCCGTTGGCCACGATTCTGGAGGCCGGCGAGAAAGCCGAGCCGCGCGCGGCGGCACCCGTCGTAACCGAGGCGCCGCAGCAGGAATCCGCCGCAGACCACGCACCCGAGGCCGCCCCCGTGGTCGCCGCACCGTCTCCGGTCGGGCACCGGCAGTGGGTCTCACCCGTGGCACGGCGGACCGCGGCCTCGCTGGGCGTCGACCTGAAGACCCTCAGCGGCACCGGCCCGCAGGGCGCGATCACGCTGCACGACGTCGAGCATGCCGCCGCCACAGCCCATCACGAGGCTCCCAAGCCGGCACCCGCGCCCAAGCCCGCGGCATCGGCCGAACCCAAGTCGGCCGCCGAGAAGGCCCGCGCACGCGGCGCGGCCATGCGCGCCTCGATCGCGGCGGCGATGAGCCGCTCGAAACGGGAGATCCCGCACTACTACCTGGCCGACGAGATCATCCTCGACACGGCGCTGGGCTGGCTCACCGAACAGAACGCCGGTCTGCCGATCACCGAGCGGATGCTGCCCGCGGTGCTGCAACTCAAAGCGGTCGCGCTGGCCGCCCAGAAGTTCAAGGAGTTCAACGGCTTCTGGCACGACGACGGCTTCGAGGCCTCCCCGCAAGTCCATGTGGGTGTGGCGATCTCGCTGCGCGGCGGCGGCCTGGTGGCCCCGGCGATCCACGACGTCAACGAGAAGAAGCTCGACGAATTGATGCGCGACCTGACCGACCTGGTGGGCCGGGCTCGGGCCGGATCGCTGCGCAGCTCGGAGATGTCCGACCCGACGATCACCCTGACCAACCTCGGCGACAAGGGTGTCGACGCCGTGTTCGGCGTCATCTATCCGCCGCAGGTGGCGATCGTCGGCTTCGGCAAGCCCGCCCAGCGGGTCGTCGTGGTCGACGGCGGGATCCGGGTGGCCACCACGGTGCAGAGCAGCCTGGCCGCCGACCACCGCGCCAGCGACGGCGCACGGGGCGCGCTGTTCCTCGCCGAGATCAACCGGCTGCTTCAGCAGCCTGACGAGCTGTAGAAGGAGACTGACATGAGCATCCGCGACGAAGTGGTGGCCGAGCTGCTCGCGATCGCCCCCGAGGTCGAGGAGGGTGACCTCAGCGACAGCGAGCTGCTGCGCGACCAGGTCGACCTGGACTCGATGGACTGGCTGAACTTCCTGGTGCGGCTGCACAAGCGCTTCGAGGTCGACATCCCCGAGTCGGAGTACAAGTCACTGCGCACCATCGACGATCTGACGAGCTACATCGACACCCACCGATAGAATTCGGCGATGGCCCAGCTGCCGTCCGCCGTCCTGCAAGATCCCCGCTCCGCGCTGACCGCCACCTTCGTGCCGTCGGCCGGCATGATCTGCACCTCACTGTGCGACGACGGCGTCGAGCTGCTGGGGCAGCGCCGCGGGCTGCAGGCCTATCTTGACAACGGCAAGACGATGGGAATCCCCATTCTCTACCCGTGGGCAAACCGGTTGAGCGCCAACGGCTATGCGGTCGACGGCGGCACGGTGACGCTGACCCCGGGACAGGGCGGTGTGCGAACAGACGAGCACGGCCTGCCGATGCACGGTGTGCTCGCGGCCTACCCGGGCTGGCTGGTCACCGAGCAGTCCGGCACCCGGCTGACCGCGGACCTCGACTTCGGCGGTCAGCCACGGCTGCTGGCGAGCTTTCCGTTCCCGCACATCCTCACCGTGGACGTCACGCTGAACAACCGCGCGCTGACGGTGGCAGACCACGGTGACAGCGACCACCGCGGCATCGGTGCCGCTGTGTTACGGCTTTCATCCCTACCTGACCATTCCGGGTGTGCCGCGCGCGCAGTGGAGGCTCGAGACACCGCCGTTGCGCCACCTGCCGGTGGACGACCGGGGTATCCCGACCGGGGCCGCCGAGGATTGGCCGGCCATGTCAGAGCCGTTGGGAGACAAGACGTTCGACGACGGGTTCGACGACGTTCCGCCGGGTGCGGTGTTCGCGCTGTCCGGCGGGCAGCGTCGCATCGAAGTGGTCTTCGAGCAGGGTTACCCGGCGGCGCAGATCTTCGCCCCGGCCAGCGAGGACCTGGTCGCCATCGAGCCGATGGCCGCGCCCACCAACGCGTTACGTGCCGGCGGCTACCGCACCGCGGTACCGGGCCGGCCCGCCAGGGCGGTCTTCAGCATCCGGGTCGGCTGACTTCCCCGCGAGCAGACGCAAGTCCCCGCACGCTGGCGTGTCGGGACTTTCGTCTGCTGGCGTACTAGCGCCTGCGGGGCTTCCAGACCACCAGCGCGGTGCTCTTGGGCACCACCGCCAGATCGCGGCGCTGGTTGGCGCGCAACGAGTCCAGCTCCCGGCTCATCTCCTGGATGCGCGACTGCAGGGCCTCGACCTGATTGGTCAGCTCGATGATCCGCTTGATCCCGGCCAGATTGACGCCCTCGTCCTGAGACAGCCGCTGCACCTCGCGCAGCAGTTCCACGTCGCGTTCCGAATAACGTCGTCCGCCACCGGAACTGCGCTGCGGGCTGACCAGGCCGAGCCGGTCGTAGGTGCGCAGCGTCTGCGCGTGCATACCGGCCAGCTCGGCGGCCACCGAGATCAGGAACGTGCGCGACTCCCGTGACTCATTGGCAGCGCTCATGCCCGATAACCTGCCCATCCCGCCCGGGGGTCGAAGCCGCTGGCCTTCTCGGCGGCCGCGTAGGCCTCGAGCGCCTCCAGCGCCTGACCCTCCAGGTTCGGCGGAACCGCGACCTTGACGGTGACCAACAGATCACCGTGTCCGCCGCTTCGTTTCGGCACGCCACGTCCGCGCACCCGGAGGATGCGCCCGTCCGTGGTGCCCTTGGGCACCCTGACGCCGACCTTGCCCTCCAGCGTGGGCACCGAAAGCGTTGTGCCCAAAGCCAGTTCGGTGAAGCTCACCGGCACGGTGACAGTCAGGTCGTCGCCGTCGCGGCCGAACACCTTGTCCGGCCGGACGTGCACGGTGACATACAGGTCGCCCGACGGGGCGCCCCGCAGGCCGGCTTCGCCCTGGCCGGCCAGCCGGATGCGCTGGCCGTCCTCGACGCCCGGGGGGATCCGCACGTTGATGGTGCGGGTCCGGGTCGCCACGCCGGTGCCCCGGCACTCGTCGCAGGGATGCTCGATGATCGAGCCGCTGCCACGACAGTCGGTGCACGGCTCGGAGAAGCCGAACGCGCCCTGGTTGCTGTTGATCACACCCGAGCCGTTGCACGTGGCGCAGACCTTCGGGCTGGTGCCCGGGCGAGCCCCGCTGCCATGGCAATTCGTGCACGGGGCCGGACTGGTCAGCCGCAGCGGCATGGCCACACCCTTGGTGGCCTCCAGGAAGTCGAGATCGGTCTCGGTCTCGAGGTCCTTGCCGCGGCGGGGCCGGCTGGGCCGCGGCTGAGCGCCGCGCCCGAACAGGCCGCCGAACAGGTCGCCGATGTTCGCGCCACCCTCCTGGCCGGCCGCGCCGAACAGGTCGTTGAGGTTGAACTCCGCCCCGTCGCCGCCGAAGCCACCGAAGCCGCCGCCACCGCCGCCGCCACCGCCGCCGTTGAACCGGCGACCGTAGCCGCCGCCGGCGAACAGCCGCCGGGTCTCGTCGTACTCCTTGCGCTTGGCCGGGTCCAGCAGGACGTCCTTGGCCTCGCCGACGGCCTTGTATTTCTCCTCGGCCTGCGGGTTGTCCGGATTGCGATCGGGATGGTTCTCGGCGAGCAGCTTGCGCGCGACGCTCTTGATTTCCTTCTCGTCGGCGTCAGAGGAGACGCCGAGCACCTTGTAAAAGTCTTTCTCGACCCATTCTCGTTGAACCATGCCGCGTCACCTCCTCACCTTGTTGCGCGGTTACTGATCTGATTCTGCGTTCTGACCGCCCGACTCCCCCGCGTTCTGCGGCGTGTCGGCGTCACCGGCCTCACCGTCGACCGTGTCGACGACGCCGACCATGGCGTGTCGCAGCACGTGGTCGCCCGAGCTTGTAGCCCTGTCGCATCACGGTGCCGATGACCGGCTTGGAGCCCTCGCCCTCGTGCTGCACGGCTTCGTGCAGCGACGGGTCGAACTCGTCGCCTTCGGCGCCGAACGCGGTCAGTCCCAGCCCGGTCAGGGCGGACGTCAGCTTGTCGGCGACCGACTTCAGCGGTCCGGTGTCCAGGTCGCCGTGGCTGCGGGCGCGGTCGAGATCGTCGAGCACGGTGAGCAACTGGCTCACCACGACGGCCTTGGCCCGCTCGCCGGCGACCTGCTGATCGCGCAACGCGCGCTTGCGGTAGTTGGCGAAATCGGCCTGCACACGCTGCAGGTCCGACGTGAGTTCGGCGACCTTGTCAGCCAGCTCGCCACCCGCCGGCGCGGAGGCCTCCGGCGCCGGCCCACTGGGGGCCGGGCCGGAGGCACGTCGCTCGCCTGCAGTCGCGAATCTCACCGGTGCGGGGGTCGATGCGACGCTTGTCGGTGACGGTCACCGGTTCGTCTGCATGCCCTTCGCTCACTTGTTCTCCTGATCATCGTCAACGACCTCGGCGTCCACGACATCGTCGTTCGACGGTCCGCCGGCATCGCCGCCTGCGGCCTGCTCGGCCTGGGTGGCCTCGTAGATCGCCTGGCCGAGAGCCTGGCTCTCGACGCCCAGCTTCTCCATGGCCGACTTGATCGCACCGATGTCGGTGCCCTCGAGTGCCGTCTTCGCCTCGGCGATCGCGCCGTCGACCTTGACCAGGGTGTCCTCGGGGACCTTCGACCCGCCTTCGGCCTCGCGCTGATCCTTGACGAACTTCTCCGTCTGGTAGACCAGCGACTCGGCCTGGTTGCGGACGTCGGCCTCTTCGCGACGCTTCCGGTCCTCGTCGGCGTGCGCTTCGGCGTCCTTGATCATCCGGTCGATCTCCTCCTTGGACAGGCCGGAGCCTTCCTGGATCTTGATCGTGTTCTCCTTGCCGGTGCCCTTGTCCTTGGCGGTCACGTGCACGATGCCGTTGGCGTCGATGTCGAAGATCACCTCGATCTGGGGCACGCCGCGCGGAGCCGGCGGGATTCCGGTCAGCTCGAAGCTGCCGAGCAGCTTGTTGTGCGCCGCGATCTCGCGCTCACCCTGATAGACCTGGATCTGCACCGACGGCTGGTTGTCGTCGGCGGTGGTGAAGGTCTCCGACCGCTTGGTCGGGATGGTGGTGTTGCGCTCGATGAGCTTGGTCATCACGCCGCCCTTGGTCTCGATACCCAGCGACAGCGGGGTGACGTCGAGCAGCAGGACGTCCTTGACCTCGCCCTTGAGCACGCCGGCCTGCAGGGCCGCGCCGACCGCGACGACCTCGTCGGGGTTGACGCCCTTGTTGGGCTCCTTGCCGCCGGTCATCTCCTTGACCAGATCGGACACCGCGGGCATGCGGGTCGAACCGCCGACGAGCACCACGTGGTCGATGTCGGACACCGGGATGCCGGCGTCCTTGATGACCGACTGGAACGGCGCCCGGGTGCGGTCGAGCAGATCCTGAGTGATCTTCTGGAACTCCGCGCGGGTCAGCTGCTCGTCGAGGAACAGCGGGTTCTTGTCGGCGTCCACCGTGATGTAGGGCAGGTTGATCGAGGTGCTCTGGCTGGAGCTGAGCTCGATCTTGGCCTTCTCGGCGGCTTCACGAAGCCGCTGCATGGCCATCTTGTCCTTGGTCAGGTCGATGCCCGCCGAGGCCTTGAACTTGTCGACGAGCCACTCGACGATCCGGTCGTCCCAGTCGTCGCCACCGAGGTGGTTGTCGCCCGAGGTCGCGCGGACCTCGACGACGCCGTCGCCGATCTCCAGCAGCGAGACGTCGAAGGTGCCGCCACCGAGGTCGAAGACCAGGATGGTCTGTTCCTTGCTGCCCTTGTCCAGGCCGTAGGCCAGGGCCGCGGCGGTGGGTTCGTTGACGATGCGCAGCACGTTCAGGCCGGCGATCTGGCCGGCCTCCTTGGTGGCCTGACGCTGGGCGTCGTTGAAGTAGGCGGGCACGGTGATGACCGCGTCGGCGATGTCCTCGCCGAGGTAGCTCTCGGCGTCGCGCTTGAGCTTCATCAGCACGCGGGCGCTGATCTCCTGCGCGGTGTAGTCCTTGCCGTCGATTTCGACGGACCAGTCGGTGCCCATGTGCCGCTTGACCGAACGGATGGTCCGGTCGACGTTGGTCACCGCCTGGTTCTTGGCGGGCTGGCCTACCAGCACTTCGCCGTTGCGTGCAAAGGCAACCACCGACGGCGTGGTGCGGGACCCTTCGGAGTTTGCGACCACGACCGGGTCGCCACCCTCGAGTACCGCGACGACGGAGTTGGTGGTCCCGAGGTCGATGCCGACCGCACGAGCCATGTTGTATTCCTCCTGAATAGTTACGTCTTGGGTCTGAGCGGACCAGGCTCAAGCCTGCTCCGCCGACAGTCTCCTGTCAACCCAGACTTGAGCATAGTTCACTCAAGTTGTCGAAGTGGTCAACGGCGCGTGATCCTTTGTTCCCGGCGCTCAAATGTTCGCGTCGGCCGACGTATCGTCGGAGGCTGTGGACCTCGACTCGACGCTGCGTCCGCACGCCGACGCGCTGGTCGCGCCCGACGAGAAGCTGTGGGGGTTCTGCGTTGCGACGCAGGTCAGCACGTTCAAGGGCCGGCAGGTCCTACTCGTCGTGACCGACGGCCGACTGGTCGTGCAGGGCCTGAACCGCAAGCTCGAACCGGCCGGCGACACCATCTCGCTGCCGCCCGGACGGATCGCCAAGGCGTCCGTCGAGGGCGCCGGGGGCGGATGGCCGAACATCGGGATGGCGATCATGGACGGCGCCGCGGTGACGCTCAAGGTCCGCACCACCGACGGCGTCAAGCTCAAGCTGATGATGATGCGCGGCACCGGGTTGTTCGGTGAGCTCGGCGGTGGGCAGACGCAGCGCGCGGGCATCGAGGCGCTCGCCGCCTGGTTCGCCCAGCGACCCGGGTGAGTTCAGCTGCGCCCGGTGCCGCGTCCGGATCAGCAGCGGCTGCGCCTGGCGTTTCAGTGTCTGGGCAGGTGGGCGAACGCGTTGTGGCCGACGAACGCGGCGGCGCCCAGCAGCAGGACCGCGACGATCCAGCGGCCGTGAACCTTCATGACCCGCTCGTAGCCGTCCTTGATGCGGCTCGACGCGCCGGGCCGGACCAGTTCGATGACCGCCGGGGTGAGCGCCGGCACCATCGAGATCACCGCGAAGATGACGATTCCGAGCGTGCGCTCGGGACGATCGGTGATCTCCAGGATCTGATGTCCCGACGGCAATGGCGATCGGGAAGACCTTGGGATTCAGGCCGCAGATCGCGAAGCCGGCCACCGCGGCTCGCACGATCCGCTGGCGCACCGAGAGATCGGCGCCGGGATCGAGCCGGTGCATCACCGTCGGGAAGCGGTCGGTCAGCCGGGTCCGCAGCCTGCCCGGCTTGTGCTCCGGCTCCGAGACGTCGGCGATCGGCTTGTGTCGGATGGCGCCGATCGCGCGGTGGATGCCGATCACCAGCAGCGCGCCGGCGATCAGCACCCGCACGACGAAGCCGGGCCACGAGTCGTGGTGGGCCGTCGACGCTCCGGCTCCGGAAGGTGCGCGATCCACACACCGATGCCGGTGGCGAAGGCGATGCCGAGGATCGCGCCGAGTGCGAACGCGAAGGAGGCCTGCCGCGGCACCTTCTTGTCGCTGGCGATGACCAGTCCCAGCACCAGCGTCTCGGGGCTGAACAGAATCGCGAGCGCGAGTGTCGCGAGAACGGCCAGGTGCGCGCTCATCTGCTGAGTACGCTTTCGACGAACGCCTCGGTGCCCTGCTTCCAGGCGACGACGAAGTTGCCGACGTCATCGCGGCTGATGTCGAGCCCCGGGCAGAACCAGCTCGCCCCGTCGCCGGTGAAGAAGTGGGGTGAGCCGATGACCCCGCGAGCCCGGCCCTCCTCCCAGTCGGCGCGCACCGCGGCCGAAGTCTCTTCGGCGCAAGAGGTTCGAGGCCGAAGCTGTTCGCGATCGGCGCCACGATCTCCGGCCGGCCGATGTCGAGGCCCTGTTCGAACACCGCGTCGCGTAGCGCCATGCCGACCTCCTCGACCAGCAGCCGGGTCGCCAGTGCGGTCGGCCGCCGCAGTCAGCGCGAAGGCGGCCATGGACGTAGCCGGGGAAGGTGTCGACGGAGAAGCCGGCGAACAGGTCGGGACGTACCGACGCGCGCAGTGCGGTGATCTCCGCGCCGATGTGATGCGGGTCCAGCGGCTTGCCGTTGATCAGTTCAAGCGGCCAGGCCCGGATACGCAGCCGCGGCTCGTCGAGGCCTCGTTCGGTGCGGCGGTCGATCAGCGTGTGCAGACCCACGTGGGTGAACGGGCACAGAACGTCGGCGAAGACTTCGACGGTGCGCATGGCCGCAGGCTACCGCGACAGCCGTTGTGCCACGGCGCCGTAACGCTCGAAGCGCTCGTCGTCGCCGAGGGCCCCGGAGACGACGTTGTACAGCACGATGCGCGAGGCGATGCCGTCGTACTTGGCGGCCAGCGCGTCGGCCAGGCCGTCCCACGTCGACTCGGTGGCGAAGGTGGCGATGTGCTCGTCGGTGATCTGGGCGGCCATCCCCTTGATGTCGCCGGCCTTCTGCTTCTCCCGGATCCGGGCCGTCGTGCCCTCGAAGCCGGCCTCGTCCCAGATGAACGCGTAGTTCGGCGTGCTGCCGTAGAAACTCATCGAGAAGCGCACCCGTTCGCGTTCGGCGTCGCGCTCCTCATCGGTGTCGCCGACGATCGTCATCACCGGCACGATCAGCGCGATGTCCGACGGGGACCGGCCCGACTTCGATGCTCCCTCAGCCACTTTCGGGATGACGTGCCGGGCGATGTACCCCGGCTCACCGATGGGATGGACATGGACACCGTCGGCCACCTCGCCGGCCATCCGCAGCATCCACGGGTTGACCGCGGCGATGTCGACCTTGGGGTCGGGTGCGTCGATCGGGCCGGCGCTCCACTGCGGGGTGATGAAGTCGAGGTCGTAGAACTCGCCGTGGTGATCGAGCGTCCCGCTGCGGAAGGCCGAGAAGCAGGCCTTCACGGCCAGCACGTAGTCGCGCATGCGCGGGCCGGGCCGCTCGAACGGCACACCGTAGCGCCGGACCACGTGCGTGCGGACCTGGGTGCCGAGGCCAAGCCGGAAGTTCCCGCCGGTCGCCTCCTGGAGTTCCCACGCGGTGGCCGCGCTGACGAAGGGACTGCGCGGGAACGCGACGGCGACGCCGGTCGACAGTTGCAGACCCGGCGCGGCCTGCGAGGCCACCGCCGCATTGAGGTACGGGGTGCGGCCGGTCTCGGTGAACAGCATCCCGGAGAATCCCGCTGCCTGCGTGCGGGCGGCGAGGGGGCCGATCTGGCCGAGTGGAAGCGCGGTGGTCATCACGTCGACGTGCACGGTGCGGACAGTACGCGACCACATAAGGTTGGGACGTGGGAACGTACGCGGTCACCGGGTCGGCTTCGGGAATGGGAAAAGCCGTGGCGGACAGGCTTCGCGCCGAGGGCCACACCGTCATCGGGGTCGACATCAAAGAGGCCGATGTCGTCGCCGACCTGTCCACCCCGGCCGGGCGCCGCACGGCGGCCGATGCGGTGCTGGCCGCGAGCGCGAGACACCTCGACGGCGCGGTGCTGGCGGCCGGACTCGGTCCGGCCCCCGGCGCCGAGCGCCCGCACCTGATCACCCAGGTCAACTACTTCGGCGTGGTGGACCTCCTGCAGGCGTGGCGTTCGACCCTGGCCGCGCGCCGACCGCGCCAAAGTCGTCGTGTTCTCCAGCAACTCGACCACCACCGTGCCCGCGGTTCCGAACCGCGCGGTTCGGGCTCTGCTGGCCGGCGAGCCCGAGAAGGCGGTGCGCTCGCTGCGGTTCTTCGGCCGCAACGCGCCCACGATGGCCTACGCGGCGTCGAAGATCGCGGTGAGCCGGTGGGTCCGTCGGCACGCCGTGACCCGGGAGTGGGCCGGCGCGGGAATCCGGCTCAACGCGCTGGCCCCGGGGGCGATCCTGACCCCGCTGTTGGAGACGCAGCTGGCCACCCCGAAAGAGGCCAAGCTCATCGAGTCGTTCCCGGTTCCGATCGGGGGCTTCGGCGACCCCGGCCACCTGGCCGACTGGGTGGTGTTCATGCTGTCCGACTCGGCGGACTTCCTGTGCGGCAGCGTCCTGTTCGTCGACGGCGGCTCGGACGCGTACTTCCGCGCCGACGACTGGCCCAAGCCGGTTCCGGCCCGCCGGGTGCTGTCCTACCTGTGGCGGATGAAGCGATTCAAGCCGTACGGCGGCTAGCCTACCGGCTACGGTCGATTGCGCGGTAGTGGCATTGATCACATGGCACGGCGACCGAAAAAACTGACGTCCGTCGCCGAAGTTCCTTCGACCACGGCCAACGGCCCTCATGATGGCACGGTGATCCTTGTCGTCTGGCAGACGTTCGCGCTGGCCCTCCAGGTCGGCGCGGTTCTGCTGGCATTGCGGGGCAACGACGGCATCGCCGAGGTCGTCTCGGTCAGCGCATTCGCGCTCGCCTTCGCCAGCGCGCTGTGGGTTCTCACCCGGCCGCATCTGACGAGGGCCGCCCGCAACACCGCGGTGGTGTGCCTCGGCATCACGCCCGCGCTGATGTGGCACGCCCCAACCCGCTGATGTTCACCGGTTTCGACGAGCAGCTGCACATGCGCACCCTGGGCGACATCATCTCGTCGCACCGGCTCTTCGAGGCCAACCCGCTACTCGCCGTCAGCCCGCAGTACCCGGGGCTGGAGGCCCTCACGGTCCTGCTGCACCAGGCGGGGCTTCCGACGATGGCTGCGGCCCTGATCGTCGTGCTGCTCTGTCGCCTGACTCTGGTGACCGTGCTGTGCGACTCCGTTGAGCAGCTGACCGGCGACGCCCGGGCCGGCGGAATGGCCGTTGCCGCCTACGCCGTCTCACCGCAGTTCGTCTTCTTCAACTCGCAGTTCGCCTACCAGACGCTGGCCCTGCCACTGGCGCTGGCGTCGGTGAGCCTTCTCGGCCGGGCACGGAAGCTGACTATCCGGTCCCGCTCTTCCTCGGCGCCACCGTATGTTTGTTCGGCGTCGCCGTGACCCACCACGTGACGAGCTTCCTCACCGCGGTGTTCCTGGTGCTGTGGACCCTGGTCGAAAGGGGCCAGGCACGGCTGCGGGTCCTCTACGGTGCGCTCGTCGCGGTGGCCTCGAGTGTGGCCTGGGCGATGGTGCAGTGGTCAATGCTGCAGGACTACTTCGGGCCGATCTTCGACGACGTCGCCTCACAGTTGGCAGGGGGCCTGCGGCGCAAACCCTTCCACGACTCGGGCGGCTCGGTGCTGCCGTTCTGGGAACGCCTACTCCTGCTGTACTACGCGCTGGCGCTGACGCTGGCCGTGCTTGCGCTGGCGGTGTATGCCTTCACCTGGTGGGGGCGCCGAATCTTCGGTCCGCGGGAGCACCGGCCCGAGCGCTGGCTGCCCTCTCTGCTGCTGTTGTTCATGGTGCTGTTGCTCCCGGTCCTCCTGGCGGCCCGCGTGGTGCCCAAGGGCGGCGAGATCTTCGACCGCTCGAGCAGCTTCCTGTTCCTTCCCTTCAGCTTGCTGATGGGTCACTACGCGGTGCGGTTCTGGTGGCACGAACCACGGCGATCCCGACCGGGCGGACGGTGGCGCGCGCCCGCCGGCCGGGCCGTGGCCGTCGCGCTGGCCGCCCTGATGTTCGTCGGCGGCTACATCTCGGCAGCGGTCCGACCTGGTCCCGGCTGCCGGGCCCGTATCTGGTTGCGGCGGACAGCCGCTCGATGGATTCCGAGACGCTGGCCGCCGTCGCCTGGGCCCGGGAGAACCTCCCACCAGGAAGCCGGATGGCCGCCGACCGGGTCGGCTCGACGCTGTTCGCCGCCGAGGCCGGCGTGTGGCCGGTCGTGACGAAGAACGCGGGCTCAATCCGCCGACGCTCTACTTCGCCGACGACTGGGGCCAGCCCCAGACTGACATCGCGCGGGGTCTGCGGTTGCGGTATCTCTTCGTCGACCGGCGAATGGCCGACGAACTCCCGCACCTCGGTGCCTACTTCTTCAGCGGCGAAACCCCCGGGATTCAGCAACTCACCGATTGGGAGCTCACGAAGTTCGATACGGTTCCCGGGATCAGAGGTCGTGTACCGGCACGGCCCGATCTCGATCTATGAGTTGAAAGGGATCGGCGTGCAGGAGTTTCGAAGCGGCTGGTACGGCCAGACGCCGACCGTCAGCCTGCTCATGCAACTGGCCGTCGGCCTGGTGGCCGGGCTACTGGTCGGCCTTACGGCCCGAAGTCCGCTGCGACGGCCGCTGTCTGACTTCCTCAGACAGTGGTATGACGACGCCGGTCCGGCGCTGACCCTGGCCACCGTCTTCGCCGCCGCCACCCTGCTCTCGATCACCCTCCTGCTTCTCCACATCTGGTTGACGCCCATCAGCTTTCGGGGTGGCCCTCGCGGTGACGCTGTTGACCAACCTGCGGGCGGCCGCCGCGCTGTCCGGACCGGTTTGGCCCGGGTACAGTGGCGTCAGGTCGCGAAGGGAACGCTGCTGGCCATCCCGGTCGCCGGGGTCCTCGCCGTCGCCGTCGCCAACGCCGCCCACCGCGACACCTTCCAAGTGCAGGAGATTCTTGGAAGACCCTTCAGCGATTCATGTTTCGACGCGCGGGACCGGGGCCGACGAAATGACCAGCTGCGCCGTCGTGATCTGCGTATACACCGAAGATCGCTGGGATGACATCCTCGAAGCGGTCGCCTCGGTGCACGACCAGCAGCCTGCTCCACACGACCTGATCGTCGTGGTGGACCACAATCCGGACCTGCAGGCAAAGCTGATCGAGCACCTGCCCGAAGTGCGCGTCGTGCCCAATCAACACGAACGCGGCCTCTCCGGGGCCAGGAACACCGGAGTCGAGCTCACCACGGGTGACGTCGTGGTCTTCCTCGACGACGACGCGGCCGCCCAGCCCGGCTGGCTCGCCGGTCTGGCTTCGCATTACGCGGACCCGAACGTGCTGGGAGTGGGCGGGCGAATCGACCCGCACTGGGCTACCGCCCGACCCGCCTGGTGGCCCCCCGAGTTCGACTGGGTGATCGGCTGCAGCTACATCGGCCAGAAAGCCGGCGTCGTCAGGAACGTCATCGGCGCCAACGCCTCGTTCCGCCGTGAGTTGTTCGCCGACGGCGGGTTCGCCTCCGACATCGGCCGTTCCGCGTTGATCGAGCGACCCGTGGGATGCGAGGAGACCGAGTTCTGCATCCGGGCGAGCAAGAAGAATCCGGGTGGCGTCTTCCTCTACGATGACCGCGCTGCGGTATCCCACCGAGTACCCGATGCGCGGCAACGCTTTTCGTACTTCCGCACCCGCTGCTACTCAGAAGGCCTTTCGAAGGCACAGGTCACCCGGTTGGTCGGCGTCGGGGCCGGACTCTCCTCCGAGCGCACCTACACCAGAGTGACACTTCCCGTGGGAGTGCTCCGCGGAGTCGGCGATACCTTCCGCGGTCACGGCGCCGGACTGCTGCGCGCCGCGTCAATCGTGATCGGCCTGGGCTACACGACCGTCGGATATGTCATCGGCTCGGTGGCCGGCCGGTGGGCGGAATTTCGGAACGGAACACGATGAACGCCAAAAGCCAAGGACCACTGCGGGTTGCGATGGTGGCCGCCCGGGCGCTGCCCTTCATGGGTGGTATCGAGACCCACATCCACGAGGTGTCCCGCGTTCTGGCGGCCAAGGGTGTCGAGGTGACCGTGCTCACCACCGACACCACCGGCGAACTACCGACCGACGAGACCGTCTCCGGGTACCGAGTCCGGCGCTGGCCGGCCTATCCCCGTTCACGGGATTACTATTTCGCGCCGGGACTGGCCAAGTATGTGCGCCACACCCATGACTTCGACGTCGTCCACATCCAAGGCGTCCACACGCTGGTTCCGCCCATGGTGCTGTCTGCGACCAAGCGTGCCCGGATACCAACCGTGCTCACCTTCCATACCGGCGGCCATTCGTCGGGTCTGAGGGAGTCCGCACGGTCACTGCAGTGGAAACTTCTGACCCCGCTGCTTCGTTCGGCCACCGCACTGGTCGCGGTGTGCGAGTTCGAACGCGACATCTTCGCCAAGGCCCTCGGCGTCCCGGCCAGCAGCATCCGGCTGATCCGCAACGGTTGCGACCGACTGCCTGTGGACGAGTCGGCGCCCAAGCCCGAGGGAGACCCGCTGCTGGTGTCCATCGGCCGCCTCGAGCGCTACAAGGGCCATCACCGGATCCTGCAGGCAATGCCGGCGATCCTGGCGCAGGCACCCGGTGCCCGCCTGGCACTGATCGGTAGTGGGCCTTACGAGCAGGATCTGAAAGACATGGCCGCCGAACTGGGTGTGTCGGAACGCGTTTCGATCCGTGGCTACGGACCGTCCGAGCGTGGCGAGATGGGTAACGTGGTCGCGAACTCAGATGTGGTGTGCCTGCTCAGCGAATACGAGGCGCATCCGGTGGCTGTGATGGAAGCCATCGGGACGGGGGCCAAGGCGCTCGTCGCCGACACGTCCGGCCTGTCCGAGCTGGGACGGGCCGGCATTGCCACCACCATTTCGGTGGAGGCCTCGCCGCAGCAGATCGCAGCGGCCGCGCTTGCGGTCGCCGCCGCTCCGCGCACACCTCCCCCGCACATCGCGACCTGGGACGACTGTGCCAACGAGTTGTTGGCACTGTACCGGGAAGTCAGCGCGTGAGGATCTTACTGCTGGCCCAGTTCCTCCCGCCGGTGTCCGGTGGCGAGGAGCGGCATGTGTGGAACCTGGCGCGGGCCTTGGCATCTCGATCACACGAGGTGACCTTGCTCGGGTTCGCCACTGACGCCGAGGCGGCCGGTGAGACGACTGAGGAAGGCGTGCGCGTCGTGCGAGTCCGCACCGCGGCCTCGCGCCTACCGGTCCTCTACAGCGACCCGCAGCGCCCCCACGCGCTGCCGCTGCCCGACCCAGTGGTCAGCGGCGCGATCCGCCAGGAGCTGCAGGCCGGCCGGTTCGACGTGGTGCACGCCCACAACTGGATCGTCAACAGTGCGCTCGGCCCGACCGCCCGCGCCGGGGTGCCGCTGGTCATGACGCTGCATGACTACAGCCACATCTGCGCGACCAAACGGCTGATGGAGCACGGCAAGCGTCGCTGCCCGGGACCGGCTCTGAAGCGGTGTCTGTCCTGTGCCACAGACCATTACGGGCCGGCCAATGGTGTGGTCACGGTGACCGCCAACGCCTGGTCGGCGCGCCGCCGAGCCAAGGGCATCACGAAGGCCGCAGCGGTAAGCAGCGCCGTGGCGGAGGCGGTGGCGCTACCGGGCAGCGGATGGCTGCACAACGCCCGCCTCGACGCCCGCGTGATTCACAACTTCATCCCCGACGAGATCGTGCTGGACGACATCCCTGCCACCGCGCCGGACGCCCCGCTGCTGTTCGTCGGAGATCTCAGCCCGGACAAGGGAATCCAGACACTGTTGGACGCCTACGCGCTACTGGACAACCCACCGCGCCTCGTGCTCGCCGGTCGTTCGACCCAGGACTGGCAATTCCCGCCAGGGGCGGACTGGACCGGACCGCTGCCGCACGCCGAGGTCGTCGGGTTGTTCCGGTCGGCGCGAGCGGTGGTGGTGCCGTCGGTGTGGATGGACCCCTGCCCGACGGTCGTGCTCGAGGCGATGGCCGCGGGCAGGCCGGTGGTGGCAGCCGCGTCCGGCGGCATCGTGGACATGGTGGTCGACGGAACCACCGGCAGGCTGGTGCCTCCCGGTGACGTGACCGCACTGGCCGCGGCGCTATCCCAGGTTCTCGGAGATCCTCTGCTTGCCAAGACGTTCGGTGAAGCGGGACGCGACCGGGCCCGGCAGTTCACGATCAGTGCCATCGTCGAGCGTATCGAGCAGATGTACCGGGACGCCATACTCGAGGCACGATGAACCGTTGGGCCGCAACGTCGGTCGTGTTTGCCACCGTGCTTACGCTTCCGGCTTGCGCGCACGCCGACAATCGGCCCGCGCAGACCACGACCGTTGAGGTGTCCTACGACGACCTGCTCAACCAGAAGAACATCTCTCGGCAGGTCGATCTTGTCGCCGGTGACACGCTGCGCCTGGTGCTGGCCTCCAATGCGTCCACCGGCTACCAGTGGACCGCCGAGGCCGCAGATCAGCGACGGCGGCGTGCTCACCCAGACCGGCCATCAGACCGTCGCGCCCACCGATGCCAAGCCCGGCGCGGCCGGCACCGAGGTGTGGACATTCGATGCGATCAAGCCCGGGTCGGCTACCGTCACCACCAGCCTACGGCCAGCCCTGGCCAGGCGGCACCAAGGATGCGTGGACCTTCAGCGCCGAGGTGAGCGTGCGCTGAGGAGCTACGGACGCATCTGGTAGGCGCCGTCGTAGCTCTTCACCTGCTGCCAGACCCGCTCGAAGCGGTCCGCGTCCGCCACCGGCTTGCGCACCGCATCCAATGCCCATTCCTGTTGCGCTGCAGTTGAACTCGCCTTTCCGTGCAGGGCCACGGCGTACGCGGAGAAGTCGCGCACCTGGACGTCGAAGATCTGGTCGACCAGATCGGCCTCGAGGCCCAGGATCTCGGCCTGCTCGAGGATCAGCTGGCCGTACACCACCAGCGTGAACAGGTGCCCCACCACCAGCATGAAGTCCAGGTCGCGCTGCTGCTCGGCATCCGGCGCGGCAGTGGCGAGGAACTGCTGCAGCGCCCGGGCCTGTTCGGTGAACCGCGCGACATTCGGTATCGCCGAGGCCTTCTCGTAGGCCCCGGCCCAGTCGGCGAACTGCACCTTCGAGGCGCCCCGCGCCGGTCCCTGCGCCCAGAAGAAGACGTCGTCGGCCGGATCGTCGCGGGTGCCGATCTCCGGGTAGCTCGCCGGGTTGAACAGGTAGTTCGGCATGAACTTGAGGATCTGCGCGACGTTGACGTGCACGGTGCCCTCCAGCCGGGGCAGTGCCCCGATGAGGCGGGTCACCTCGGCGAAGTAGGTGTTGCGTTCGAAACCCTTGGCGGCCAGCACATCCCACAGCAGCCGGACCACCGTCTCACCCTCGGAGGTGACCTTGGCCTTGGTCACCGGGTTGAACAGCAGATAGCGCCGGTCTTCCAGACTCGCGCTGCGGAAGTAGTCGATCGCCCGGTCACTGAACAGCTTCATGGCGACGATGCGGGCGTAGACGTCGACGAAACTTGCCTTCACGTGCGGGAAGTCGGTGACCGGGTTGCCGTACAGAATCCGGTTGTTGGCGTGGGTGATCGCCTCGTAGAACGCGTGCTCGCACATCCCGATCGAGGCGGTGCACAGGTTGAACTTGCCGACGTTGACGGTGTTGAGCGCCACCGAGAACGCCTCCGGCCCGGTGCACAGGATGTCTTCCTCCCGAACGGGATAGTCCTGCAGCGCGAAGTTGCTCACATACATCTGGCCGTGCACGACGTTGCCGATCAACGTGTACGCCGGGTGGGTGCTGTCGGCGACGAACCAGACGTAGCCGTCGGGACCCTCGACGTCGGCCCGGCGGGAGAAGACCGACACCATGCCCGCCACGTTGCCGTTGCCGATGTAGTACTTCTCCCCGGTCGCCCGGAAGACGACACCCTCGTCGTCGGGCTCGGCCGGGGTCAGGACCAGGTCGGTGTTGTAGATGTCGGCGCCGTGATCGCGCTCGGAGAGGGCGAACGCCATCACCCCACCGTTTTCCAGCTGGGTGGCGGCGCGCTCCTTGGCCTTGATGTTCTCGCTCTGCCAGATCGGGCCGAGCCCGAGGATCGTGACCTGTTCGGCGTACCAGTACGCCAGACCGTAGAACCCGAGGATCTCGCTCAGCGCGGCGTTGCGGGAGGTGTCCCAGCGCTTGTTGTCGTCACCGAGGCCGAACTCCGACGGCGTGAGGAAGGTCGCGAAGATGCGCTCCTTGCCGATGAAGTCCAGGAAGTCCGAGACCCAGGTCGCCTCCAGGTCGTCCTGCAGCAGCTTGGTCTTGCCGCGCGCCTCGAACCAGTCGATCAGGGCACGCAGCTGCCGACGAGTCTCCGGATCGAACTTCTGGGGGTCGTAGGTGTTCGGGTTGAACATCAGGCCGTTCGGGTTCGCCATGACGGGTCCTTTCGTCGGTCAGTCGTCGAATCTAGCGTGATCGTGGTCCGGAGAATCCCGTTCACGTCCGACCAAGGCGCTGGTCCAGATCACCGGTGATCTCGGGGTCGCAGTCACGCAGGCCATCGCCCGAGTGGTCGCCCACCCCTGACCGGAGCGGGAACTATCCCGCCCGAAGATCCGCCGCTGCCGCCGCCGGCGGCCGGCTCGCCGTCGCCCGCGCAGCTGCTGCTGCTCCCGGCAGCCGCCGTGGCCTGATCACCGGGCAACCCCCGCGAGTCACTCGCGTCACGTCCGTCACTCGGTGCGTACCCTGGCGGATGTGCGCATGTCCAACGGCGTGAAGGCCGGCCTGGGGGTGGTGTGGCTGGTCGTCGCGGGCGCCGCGGCGGCCGGGTGCAGCAACACCATCAACGGAGCGGCGACCTGTCCGGGTTGCGGATCCGGCGTCGAGCCGAGCTTCCCCACCAGTCGCCCCTCCGTCACGACGACGACGCCGACGCCCACCGCCCCCGTCGCGCCCTCCCCGGGTGGCGACACGCTGCCGAGCTCGGGCGGCTACGTCTACATCGAGACCAAGTCCGGCCAGACCCGGTGCCAGATCTCGGCCGACTCGGTGGGCTGCGAGTCGAACTTCACCAACTCCCCCGTCGTCGACGGCCAGCCCGCCAACGGCGTCGAGGTGACCGCCGAGGGCAACCTGCGCTGGATCACCGGCAACCTGGGCGACATCCCGACCACCACCATCGACTACGCCACCTATCACGCGGTGGGCTGGACCATCGAGGCCAGCGAAAAGGGAACCCGGTTCACCAACGACGGCACCGGCCACGGGATGTTCGTCAGCACCGACGAGGTCGACGTCTTCTAAGCTGGCGAGGGTGGACTTCCGCGTTTTCGTCGAACCCCAGCAGGGCGCCAGCTACGACGACCAGCTCGCCGTCGCCCAGGCCGCCGAATCATTAAGCTACTCAGCGTTTTTCCGCTCCGATCACTATGTGGCGATGAGCGGTGACGGACTGCCCGGCCCGACCGACTCGTGGGTGACGCTGGCCGGCATCGCCCGCGAGACCTCGTCGATCCGGCTCGGCACACTGGTGACCTCGGCGACGTTCCGCCACCCCGGACCGCTGGCCATCTCGGTGGCCCAGGTCGACGCGATGAGCGCGGGCCGGGTGGACTTCGGAATCGGTGCGGGCTGGTTCGAGGCCGAGCACCTGGCCTACGCCATCCCGTTCCCCGCGCTCGGCGAGCGATTCGAGCGACTCGGTGAACAGCTCGAGATCCTGACCGGAATGTGGACCACGCCGGCCGGCGAGACCTTCGACTACGCCGGCACCCACTACACGGTCAAGGACTCACCGGCGCTGCCCAAACCGGTGCAGCAACCGCACCCGCCGATCATCATCGGCGGCGGCGGGGCCAAGCGGACCCCGGCGCTGGCCGCGCGGTTCGCCGACGAGTTCAACCTGGCCTTCCCGACGCTGGACTTCGTCGAGCCGCAGTACGGCCGGGTCCGCGCCGCGCTGGAGAAGGTCGGCCGCGACCCCGACGACATCGTCTACTCCGCCGCGTTCGTGGTGTGCGCGGGACGAGACGACGCCGAGGTCCGGCGGCGGGCCGCGGCGATCTCGCGCGAGGCCGACGAACTCCGCGCCAACACGCCACTGGTCGGCACGCCCGCGGAAATCGTCGACCGGTTGGCGCCCTACATCGAGGCCGGCGTGCAGCGGGTGTACCTGCAGCTGCTGGATCTGTCCGACCTCGACCACATCGAGCTGTTCGCCACCGAGGTGGCCCGCCAGCTCGCGGGATAGCGGAACGCCGCATTTGCCCAGGCGAGGCCGCTAGCATACGTAGCCGTGGCGAAATACGACCCCTCCGGAGCCACGGGCTATTCCGCCGGTGACGCCGAGGACGTCGACGACGCTGAGGACGCAGCCCCGTCGATCCCCTTCCCGGACCCGTTCGGGCCCTATCCGGACAAGCCGTATCCGGGCGCCACGACAGCTGCCGAGGCGCCGACGGAAAATGACTCTGGCGCAGCGGTCGACGACGCCGACCCGCCCACCGACCCGGGGATGGCGCCGGTGGCGTTCGACGACGGTTTCGACCCGTTCGCCGCCGACGCGTTCTGGTTCCCGGAGCGGCCCTGGTATCGCAAGAGTTCGGCGACCACCGCGTTCGTGGCGATCGGTGTCGCGGTGGTCGCGATGGTGGTCGCTGCCGTGCTGCTGGTCAGCCGCGACTCCGGTGAATCCGGGGGCTCCACCGACACCACCACGTCCACGCCGGTGAGCACCGCGCCGTCGACGACACCGCTGACCAGTTCCCCGCCGCCCGAAGCGCCGCCGCCACCACCGCCACCGCCGGAGAGCCCGCCGGAGTCGGCGCCAGCCCCGCGGCACCTGGGCGCCGCAGTATCCGCAGAACCCGTCGCAGAACGGCGGTGACCGGCCCAACGTCACCACCCCGCAGACCAGGCCGCCGCAGATCAGCGTGCGACCCACGCACCGCCCGGCGTTCCCCAACCAATCCGGCGGGGGCTGACGACTACTATCGAGTCCCGTGGCGCGCGACGGTTTCCCCGACGACCCGAACATACTCCGATAGCGACCCCACCCAGTACGCCAACTTCGGCGGTACCGGCGGTGAGGCCTACAGCGAATACCAGCAGTCCGGCTACGGACCGCCGACCGGCTACGGGCAGGCTCCGCCGCCCGAGCCCACGCCGTGGCATCGCAAGCCGGCCGCGCTGGTCGGTCTCGGTGTGCTGACCGCGATCGTGCTGGCCCTGCTCGTCTATGCGGTGGTGAAGTTCACCGGCAACAGCGGCAGCAGCCCGGCGGGCACGTCCACGACATCGTCGACCTCGTCCGGGGCGACCCCGTCAGAGGCGCCGGTGGCTCCCGGCCCGGGCGGCACGACGCAGACGGTGACCGAGTCACCGTCGACCAGTGCCGAGGCGCCGACCACGACGACCGAGGCGCCGACGACGACCACCACCACCGAGGCCCCGTCGACCAGCACGTCGACGAGCACGAGTACCAGCACGTCGGTGTCCACCTCGGTCAGCACCGTCACCGAGACCGTGACGACGACGCAGCGGGTGTTGCCGACGTTGCCGACGCTGTTCCCGCGACCGGGCGGCGGTCAGTAATTCGGCCGACCGTGTGGGTCATCACGTATCCAACGACTTTCACGTGCACAGGCCCCACACTCGGCGAGCCGTCAGTAGCCCCGGTTCGCGTACTGGGCCACCAGCGCCTCGGCACTGCGCACCGCGGCCCGGCAGGCCCTGGTGGTGAACGGGTCGTTGAGGGGATGCTCGGCGCGGCGGCGCCACCGCTGCGCCGCGGCGAACGCCGCCCGTGGTCCGTCGTAGGGCGCTTCCGGGGTCAACCCGAGCCTGCTGGCCGCGTCGGTGCCCGACCCGCCGATGATACGGCGCAGTGAGGCCATCTCGTCGTCGGTCAATGTCGTTGGCCGCGAACGCAGTTGGCTGAGCAGCCGGAGCTCCTCGAAGGCGTGCGTGTCGGCCAGCAGCGGGTCGATGTCGGCCACGATGTAGGGGGTGGCCGCAATCGGGTGGGCCTCGACGAAGCGGCGCAGCGACACCAGCGCGGTGTGGGCCTTCAGCGATTCCGAGCGCTGCGCGAACTGCTGGTCGATCACGTCGCGAAGCGACACCAGCCCGCTGCGCTCCAGGAGCGCGTCGGCCAGTCCGACGGAATCCGTTACGCCCCGTCCGATGTCGCCGGCCCAGCGGCTCCGGCACGCAATACGGCGATCGAGATCCGAACCCCGAACATGCCGAACCGGTCCAGCAGCGCCGCCCTGGTGGCGGCGTCCACGGGCAGGTCGATGTCCTCGCGGACGAACCGGTCGACGCTGAGCATCGCCTTGTTCAGGTGGGCCGGGTCGACGGCCGCCAGCTTCTCCAGCGCGGCGAACTCGCTCTGCCGCAACGTCCGCGCGGTCAAGGCCAGCAGCCCGGACACCGGGACCACGGCCTGACAGATGCCGGTCCGGTCCAGCTCCTCGGTGAACCGCTTGGCCACATCCTTGGCCGACAGCATCGCGTCGAGGCGCCCCGCGCCGATCTCGTCGGCTCGCGAGGCCACTCCGATGACGCCCAGCGCACCGGACGATCCGCCGACCAGCTCCCCGATCTGCTTGAGCAGGGCGATGTCGGCGGCGTTGAGGGTGCGCAGCAGGAACACCACCGCGTCCACGCGCGGCACGCCGTCCTCGGGGACCAGCAGCCGCAGCGTGCGTTCGGAGACGTCCCGGGACAGCGACGAGGTGCCCGGGGTGTCGATGATGGTGGCGTTGATCAGCTCGGCGGCAGGCCATTCCACGTCGAGGTCCACCACGTCGTCGGCGTCGAGGCTGCCGAATTCGAACGTCAGACCGGCCCAGTTGTTCAGGCCGCGGGCGATCGGCACATTCGACCGTCGGCCGCCGACGTGGTTGGCGGTGACCTTCGGGGTCGGACCGTGCCGGAACCAGGTGACGATGCGGGTGGCCTCGGTGGCGTCGGTGGGCGCGATGGCCTCCCCGACCAGGGCGTTGACCAGGGTCGACTTGCCCGCCTTGAGGGTGCCGGCCAGCGCGATCCGGATCGGCTGGTTGAGCCGCCCGGCGATGCGGTCCAGCTCGTTGAACACGTCCGGGCGTTCCCGATAGGCGGGCTCGGCCTCGTATGCGCGACGGGTGCCGGCCAGGATGGCGCGGACCTGATCGCTGGTGCTCATCGATCCACGAGTCTAGGGGTTCGGCGCGCTCGACACTCGACGGCTAGTATCAGCCGCCATGGCTCGGGACCAGAAGCCGCAGAAGCCGTGGTACCGCTCGTCGGGCGCCACCTTCGCGGCCGGACTGCTCGGCCTGGCGTTGATCACGGGTCTGGTCATGCTGGTGATCACGATGTCCGGCCAGTGGAATGTCCGGGACTCCGAGACGGTCGTGCCGCCCGGCACGCACATGCCCGAGCCTCCGCATTTCGCGGGCACAGACTGCCGGCTCGTCGACCAGCTACACCACCGTGCGGGTGTCGACCACCGACATCGGCCTGCCGACCGAGAGCGCGACGAGCAGCAGTGGCACGCACGCACGACGTCCCCGACGTCGGAACCGATCGCCCACGCCGACGACGACGCCGCCGCCGGCCGTCGCTCCGACGTTCCCGGGCACGTTCCCGACCCGGGTGACTCACCCACCGGGCACCCGCGGCCCCACGAAGCCCGGACAGTGAACCCAGCTCGATAGCGCGGATCAGCTTGCCGGAAGCAGCTTTTCGGCGTTGTCGATGACCTGACCCAGGATGTTGAGCTGGCGCTCGAGTTCGTGGATGCGGTTGTTGCGCTCGGTCTCCTCCATCCGCGCGGCGGCGATGGTGGACTGCAGTGACTCGTTGAGCGAGCGGGTGGTCTGGTTGGCGATCTCGCGGTAGTGGTCGCGCAGTTGACGCTGGATGTTCTTGAGCCGGTCTCGGGACTCCTTGGTCACCACGAACAGGACGTCGTCGACGAAGCGGCGCAGGTTGGTCTTGGCCTCGTTGCGCACCCGCATCATCCGGTTCTCCATGTCCTCCTTGTAGGCCTTGCGCCCGAGCAGCAGACCCGGCACCCAGCGAGAGCGGGTTGAACATGCCCAGGCCGGCCACCGAGGTCAGCATGCCGAACATCAGCACCCCGCCGTAGGAGCCGCGCATGCTGGTGATCGCCTTGTGGCCCTTGCCAATCGGCTTGGACTCCAGGCGCGCCAGCGACTTCAGCCTGCCCACACCGGCACCCATCTCGCGGGCGCTGACCTCCGGCATCTTGATGGCGTCCAGTCCGGCTTCGACGAAGGTGCGCGCGACGTCGGCGGCCAGTGCCTCGGCCCGCTGGTAGGCCCACACGAAGTTGTCGCCGACGGCGTTGGCGACGTCGTTCTCCACCTCGCCGCCGATCTCGGCCCAATGCTGGGTCGGGTCGCAGGTGTCGATGACCTGCTCGGCGTGCTGGGTGATGGCCCGGAATCGGGCCCGCAGGTCGTGGTCGACGTCGGCGGTCAGGTCGGCGATGCCGTCGTTGAGGACCTGCTGCCACAGCGCGGTCTGTTGCAGCGCGTCCTGTGCCTCCTGCTTGCGGCGCTCCAGGTCCTCGGTGAGCTTGCGGGCTTCGTCGGGGTCGTTCAGTGCGGCCAGCTCGGAATCCACCGACAGCCGCAGATGCTCTGCAGCCGAACGGATCTCGGACACCACATGATCGCGCACCCGGTCGCTTTCCCGGGACAGCACCTTCTCGGAGAGGAACTTCACGATCGCCGGGAAGTTCGACTCCTCGTTGAGTTCCTTGTCGTTGAGCGTGATGGCGTGACTGCGCAGCAGCGAGGACGCCGGGATCAGCGGCAGGTCCAGTCCGGCGCGCTGCAGGTGCGCGGTGTTGGCGGCCACGATCTGCCGCCAGAACGGGTACAGGTCGGTCTTGGTGGCCACGATGGCCCCGACCGGGCAGATTTCGTGGGCTTGGCGGATGAACCGCATCTCCGGCTCGGTGAACTCCTGGCTGGTGTCGCTGACCATCAGCATCGCGTCGGCGTCGGGCAGCAGGCCCAGGGTCGCCGACAGGTGCGGCTGGCCGTGACCGCCGACGCCGGGGGTGTCGATGAACGCCAGGCCGCCCTTGAGTAGCGGGCTGGGCGCGCCGACCTCCACCCTGAGCACCTCGCGTCCCGCGGCCTGCGGCGCCCGCCGAAGATCGTGGCGGATGTCGTCCACCGGGATGTCGATGGTCTGCGGCTCCAGGCCCTCGCCTGCCGAGACGACCAGCCGGGCGCAGGGTTGCTCGGCGTAGGTGACGACGGTGACCAGCGCGGTGGTCTCGTCGTCACCGACGCGCGCCACCGGCACGTTGAGCAGCGAGTTGAGCAGCTGGCTCTTGCCCTGCTTGAGCTGGCCGGCGATGACCACCCGGATCTGCGGGTCGCAGATCCGCTCCTTGGCCACCGCCAGGCGGGCCACCAGATCGCCGCGGTCGTTGAGGTCGGCGATCGCGCTGGTGTGCTCGATCAGCTCGACGATCACCCTGACCCGGCGCGGGTCGTCCGGTTGCGTCACATGTCCTCCCAGTGCTCGCGACTCTTACGGTATGCGCACGAAACGGCGGGGACCGTCACCGGTCCCCGCCGCCGTGCGCCTCAGAAGCCGAGCAGGTGGTTGCCCGACGCCAGCGACAGGTCGTGGCTGTTGTCGAGCTGGCTGTTCACCAGCGCGGTGTCGTGGCTGTTGTCGAACACCGACGTGTTGTCGTGGGTGGTGGTCTCGGTGACCGTGGTCTGGTGCACCGAGTTGTCGGAGTGGTCCGACACCGAGGTGGCGGTGTGGCTGTCGGCGTAGCTCTGTGTTGGTGGCTGGGCTGGCGGAGTTGCCGCTGTTGGTCGACGTCTCGCTGCTGACCACGGTGATGCCGCCGCCGCCGGCGTTGCCGCCGGACGTTGTGGCCGCCGCCGATGCCGATCAGGCTGTCGCCGCCGGCCGCTCCGCCGCCGTTGCCGCCGCTGGCGTCGACGTCGTGGAAGACCGGGCCGCTGTTGTCCTTGATCACGCTGCTGCCGCCGGTGGCGGTGGTGCCGTTGTCGTCGATATGGCCATGTCCCAGAGCAACATTCGAGCCGGTGCCCGCCCACACGTGACCGTTGTTGACGTCGTTGCCGTTGCCCAGCACCGCGCCGTCACCGCTGACGATGTCGCCGTCGTTGGCACCGTCGACGACCACTGCGCCGTCGGTGGCGGTTTGGGTGGTCTTGCTGCCCAGCGTGATGTCGCCGAAGCCGAGGTTGAATCGCACCCTGCTGGGCGTTGGCGCCGGCGTCCTGGCTGGGGCTCAGCAGCGAGGTGTCGTTGTGGCTGGCCAGGTCGGTCTGCGGGGCGAAGGTCGGCGACGGCGCGTAGACCGGGTCGAACGACGGGGCGTAGGCCGGCGCGAAGCCGTACTGGTTGGACACCGCGCGCTGCAGGCCGACGATCGGGTCTCCCTCGCCGAGCACCAGGCCGGGAACGGCGGTGGCGGCGACGGACGACAGCTGGGCGGCGGAGACGCCGGCCAGTCCGGCGTCGCGCAGGGACTGCTCCGGGGCGGCCACGAAGGATCGGGCCGCGTCCTCGCTGCGGAACAGGTCGAGGATCCAGTCGATGAGAGTGAGCATGGTCGGGGCCTTTCTCAGGTGGTGCTCGCCGGCCTGTCCGGCGATCTGGAAATCACGGTATGAGCGCCGAAGGTGCCCGGAAACGGGGTGCGCACCCCTCGTCACAGCCTCCCCACTAGGGGTGACTAGGGCATGAACGTTAGGGGATTAGGGGACCCCTAGGAGAATGGTCGGAAACGACCATCACCCCACGTCAGCGCGACGTGGGGTGATGTGCTGCGAGATCAGAAGATGTCGAAGCCGAGATGATCCCCGGACGGATGGGAATCGTCGACGTGGGAGTGGTCGAAGCCGGCGTGATCCGCCCAGTCGGGCAGGACCTCGCCACCCGGCTGGTGATCGACACCAGGCTCGGTGACCTGGTAGGCCGTCTCCACCGGTTCGAGCCCGGCCGCGGCCGGGTCGATACCCGCATCGCTGATCGCCGACTGCGCGGCCTCGGCCGGGTGGTTGATGACGTCGGCGATCACCGGGTGCGCATCGGGGGCGGCGGCGGGCAGGTGCGCGTCGAACGCGTCGAAGGCGGCCGTCGCCGCACCACTCGCCCACACGTTGCCGTCCGCCACATGTCCGCCGCCGATCGTCGGGGCGGCCATCGACAGCGAGTCGGCCACCATCGGGATCAGGTTGTTGACGTCGGCACTGCTCACATCCGTCAGATGCGCGTCGGCGATCGCGCCGGCGGGATCGGCGGCATACCGGGCGGCGGCATCGGGATCGCGCACCAGCGACATCACGAAGTCGAGCAACGAGTTTGCCATGTCACGCCTTCTCCCCTACCGCCGATAGTCACAGCGGAATGCCAGCTGATGCCAAGAATGCTATCGGCCGAAGGCCTCGGCGTGATCGGTGCCGAACCCACCCTGCCGCAACCGGCGTTAGGGGGTGCGTCCTTAGGGGATCATGCCGCGTTAGGGGGTTTCTGCCGGGCGTCGGGGCAGTCAGCCACTATGGTGAGAACGGCCGCCGAGCGCCGGTGAAGGGATGTGCGAATTGAGCGACTCGCTGGGGTTGTCGATCGGGACGATCAATCTGGTGGCGGCCCGCCCGGGCGGCCAACCGGTCAGCCGCCGATCGGTGCTGACGCTGTGGGGCAACCGGCCCTCCGAGGTCGGCGTCCCGTCGCAGAACCCGGAGTTGACCAGTCCCAACCTCACCGCGGCCGGCCTGGTGCTGCGGGGCTTCGTCGAGCGGGTGGGCGATCCGGTTCCGCTCGTCGCCGCCGACGGCTCACCGCACCGCGCCGAAGATCTGGCCGCCGAAGCTCTGGAATCCATGGCCCGTGCCGTCGACAACGGCGAGCCCCCGACGACCGTCGTCATCGCGGTGCCGGCGTACTGGAGTGCCGGGCGCCGTCGGGGCCTTGCGCGGTGCGCTGCGGGCCAAGTCGACACTGGCTCCCGGTGGTGTGCCGCCGATGCTGATCTCGGATGCGACGGCGGCGCTGGCCGCCCTGCAGGCCGATCCCGGCCTGCCCACCCAGGGTGTGGTGGCGTTGTGCGACTTCGGCGGCAGCGGCACCAACATCACGCTGGCCGACGCGGGCGCGAACCTGCAGCCCATCGGTGAGACGGTGCGTTTCGCGGAGTTCTCCGGCGAGCAGATCGACCAGGCGCTGCTGACCCACGTGCTGGCGGCGGTGCGCGAGGCGTCGAACGCCGATCCGGCCAGCACGGCGGCGGTCGGGGCGCTGACCCGGCTGCGCGAGGAGTGCCGGCTGGCCAAGGAGCGGCTGTCCTCGGAGACGGCGACCGCGGTGCCCGCCGAGCTTCCCGGCGTCAGCTCCGACATCCGGGTCACCAGGACCGAGTTGGAGAACCTGATCGCCGAACCGCTGGCCGGTTTCCTCGACGCGCTGGGAGATGCGCTGGAGCGCAACCGGATTCCGGCAGTGAATCTCGCCGCGGTGGCAACCGTCGGTGGCGGTGCGGCCATACCGGTTATCACCCAACGACTTTCAGAAGAGCTACGAGTGCCGGTGATCACCACGCCGCGCCCGGAGCTCAACGCGGCGATCGGTGCGGCGGTGATCGCCGCGCGCGGTTCGGCCCCGGATGCGCCGACGAGCATGGCGATCGCCGCCGCCGACGCGCCGACGGGTCTGGCACCGGCGGCCTGGGCGGCCGGTACCGCGGGCGCGGCGGCAACCGAGTCGGCCAGCGACGGTTCGCCGTCCGCGACGTTCCGGGCGCTGGCCTGGTCGCAGGACGACGCGCCCGGCGATGAGCCGGTGCCCTATTCCGGCGAGGACTACACCTTCGACTACGCCCAGCAGGCGCAGGGCCCCACCGGTGCGCGCCCGATGGTCGAGTTCGAGCCCGACGAGCACGAGACGGCGCTGGTCGACACCCCGGTGCCGTGGTATCGACGGCCACCGCTGCTGTTCGGCCTCGCCGCGGTTGTGGCGGCGCTGGCGGTCGGCGGGCTGGCCATCACCCTGACCAGCAGCGACAGCTCGCCGTCCACGACCACCACCCGGGTGACCAAGCCCGGCGAGCAGCCCAGCGATGTGCCGGCCACGAGTGTGGTCCCGCCCCAGACGGTGACCGTCACCGGGGACAACGGGGTTCCGACGGTCTCGACCATCCCGCCCTCCACTGTCACCCAGCCGTCCTCGACGACGACCGCACCGACGACGACCACCACCACACCGTCGACGACGACGACCACCACCACGACCACGACCACGACCACGACAACCACCACGACGACACCGCCCACCACGACGACCACCACCACGCAGCCGACGACGACGCAGCCGACGACCACCAAGCCCATCACCACCACGACGGTCGCCCCGCCGACCACGACCGTGGCGCCGCCCACGACCACGGCCGCCCCGATCACGACGACGGCGGCCCTGCCGACCACGCAGGCGATACCGACGACGCAGGCCGTGATCACGACGCAGACGCTGATCCCTGCCGTCACCACGCCGCAGAGCTAGCCCGAGCCGTGGCCGACCCGGCAGCGACGCCGAGCCCTCCGCCCGCCGTGCAGGCGGCGGTGGGCTTGCTGACGGCCACGCCGCCGACGGCGATCAAGCTGCTGGTCACCGGCGGCGTGGGGACCGGAAAAACCAGTGCGCTCAACGCAATTCGCGACGCACTGCGCGACGCCGGTGTGCCGGTGGCGTCCCGGCCACCACAGCCCGCGGAGATTCGGCCGCGGCCGTCGTCGTCGACGACGCTCACCTGCTGACCGCCGACGAACTCGGCCGTCTCACCGAACTCGCCGGTGATCCGGCGTCGACGGTGATCGTCGCCGCGCAGCCCCGCGACCACGACGAGCACCTTCGTGCCCTGATGGCCGCGATCGAGCGGGAGCGACCCCGTGTCGTGCTGGAACCTCTTGCCGGCGGCGAGGTTTCGCGGCTGCTCGCCGATCCGTCCGGCCACCCGCCGCGCACCGACCTGGTCACCAACGTCATGGTGGCCACCGCGGGCATACCGTTCCTCGTCTCGGCTGCGCTGGCGCTCGGCTCGTCCGCTGTCGGCGACCTCGATCGCCCAGTCGGCGTTCTTCGCCCTCATCGAGCGCCTGCGCCGGCTCGACGAACCGGATCTCGACACACTGCTGATCGCCTCGCTGAGTTCGGATCTGGGCGCGGCCGACATCGCGGCGGCCCTTGACATGTCCGGCGAGCGGGCCCAGACGTTGATGGACCGCGCTCGCGCGACCGGACTCATCGAGCCGTCCCACAGCCCGCACTTCCTGCGGTCGGTGCACCGCGCGGTGGCTCAGATCGCCGGGAACGCCCGCCACCGCGACATCGAGTCCGCGCTGCTGCGCTCACAGGTCGCCATGTCCACGATGTCGCCTGCGCTCGCTCTGCGCCTCGCCGAACACGGGATGAGTGACGCGGGGCTGGCCGAGATCCTGCGCAGGCAGGCCGACGCCGTGCGCGCCGAACCGGCCGCGGCAGCCCGTCTCTACCGCGCCGCCGTCGACGCGGGCGCCACCGGACTGCGCCCGCGCCTCGCCGACGCACTCGCCCTGTGCGGGGAGACTCAGGCCGCCGCGAGCGAGGCCGACGGTCTGCTCGGCTCCACCGATCCCGGCGAGCGCGCCGCTGCGGTGCGCGTCGCGGCGAGCGTCGCGGCGCACAACGGCAACTACGCGCAAGCGGCCGAACTGTTCACCTGGCTCGGGCCCTTTCCCGACGCGGTGGTCAGCGCCGCGGCCGCGGTCGTGCTGATCGCGAGTCGGCGACGTGGGCGGGGCGCGCAACGCGCTCGCGGTGGACAACGCCGGCCCGCCGACGGCCGCCTCGCGCGCGGCGCGCACCCTGGCCGACGGCCTGCTGGCGACGGTCGACGGACCCTACGCGGCGGCGGCGGCCAAGCTCGGGCAGGCCATGGCCGCGGAGTTCTCGCCGACGCAGGTGCTGCCCGACAGCCCGGCGGCACTGGTCACCCTGGCCGCCTTGCACGGCGGCGACCCGGTGCGGGCGCGCAGCGTGATCAGCAGGGCGGTGCGCGACCGGCACGGGCGGGGATCCGCTGCATGGTCACCGCCACCGGCTGCTGCTTGCCTGGACGAAGATGCAGGACGGCCAGTTGTCCGGCGCGAGCAGCGATCTCGCCGGCATCGACGAGGCGGGTCTCGATGTCGCCGGCCGGAGCGGCTCCGGCCTGCAGCGGCGCGACGCGCTGTGGGCGGCCGCGCTGCGCACCGCGATCGCGCGCCGCGGCGGTGACACCGGCGCCGTGCACAAACACTGGTATGCGGCGATGGAGGTACTCGCCGAGTATTCGGTGGACCTCTTCTCGCTGCTGCCGCTGGGTGAGCTGTGGATGGCCGCGGCGCGGATCCGCCAGCAGGACCGGCTCGCGCCGGTGCTGGAGCAGGCCTTCCGGCTGCTCGACGCGCTCGGTGATCCGCCGGCCTGGTCGGTTCCGCTGCACTGGGCCGGAGTACACGCGGGCATCCTGGCCAACGACCCCGCCGCGGTGGCCCCGCACGGACAGGCCCTCACCGCGGCGGCCGCGCACGATCCGTTCGCCCGGGCGCTGGCCGGGGCGGGACGCACCTGGCTGCGGGTGCTGGCCGGGCAGGTCGAACCGGACGAGGTCAACGCGGCCGCGGGCGGCCTGGCGCAGTTCGGGCTCACCTCGGACGCCACCCGGCTGGCCGGGCAGGCGGCGCTGCAGGCATCGGACCCGAAGGTGTCGGGGCTGATGTTGCAGATCGCTCGCGATCTGAAGCTGTCGGCGGGCGACAGTTCCGCAGACGGCGCCACAGACCCGGCGGCCCAGGAGATCAGACCAGCCGTCAGCGGTGCCCGCTCCGCGTCGTCGCCGCTGTCCGACCGTGAACGCGAGGTGGCCGAACTGCTGCTGCTGGGCATGCCCTACCGCGACATCGGCGCCCAATTGTTCATCTCCGCCAAGACCGTTGAACACCACGTCGCACGCATCCGTCGCCGTCTCGGCGCCGAATCCCGTTCGGAGATGCTGTCGATGCTGCGGGCGATCATGGCCCCCGAAGTGCCGGCGGGATCCCCCTCCTAGCGAGGTTAGGACAACCTATGTCGCGGCGGTGATGGGTGAGGTGCCAGTATGAACAGGCAGCACGCATAAGTTACCGCCCAGTAACAACGGATAAGTTACCGTTGAGTAACTTACGACCTGGAGGCACCCGTGGAGACGCAGACGCTGATCAGACTCGTGGTGGGGCTGTCGTTGACGGCCATCGTGGCGGCCTTCGCGCTCGCGCCGCGTGCTGTGGCTGTTCAGCCTCATCCGCTCAGGACAGCCGGCCAGCGGGCGCACCGACCACATCGGCGAGCGGATCAAGAACCAGATCGTCGAGGTCTTCGGGCAGACCAGGCTGCTGCGCTGGTCGCTACCCGGCCTGGCCCACTTCTTCACGATGTGGGGCTTCTTCATCCTCATCACGGTCTACATCGAGGCCTACGGAACGCTGTTCCAGCCCGAACTTCCACATCCCGCTGGTCGGCCGCTGGAACGCGCTGGGCTTCCTGCAGGACTTCATCGCGCTGGCGGTGCTGGCCGGCATCATCACGTTCGCGATCATCCGGCTGCGCTCGGAGCCCAAGGAATACGGCCGCTCGTCGCGCTTCTACGGGTCGCACACCGGCGGCGCCTGGCTGATCCTGTTCATGATCTTCCTGGTCATCTTCAGCTATGCCTTCTTCCGCGGCGCCGCCGTCAACACCGGCAACTTCCCCTACGGCCAGGGCGCGTTCTTCTCGCACGCGATGGGCAAGCTGCTGGCGCCGCTGGGGCTGCACGCCAACGAGTGGATCGAGACCATCGCGCTGCTGTCGCACATCGCGGTCGCGCTGATCTTCCTGCTCATCGTGCTGCACTCCAAGCACCTGCACATCTTCCTCGCGCCGGTCAACGTGACCGTCAAGCGTCTGCCCAACGCGCTGGGCCCGCTGCTGCCCGTCGAGTACAAGGGCGAGAAGGTCGACTTCGAGGATCCCGCCGAGGACGCGGTGCTCGGTCGCGGCAAGATCGAGGACTTCACCTGGAAGGCCATGCTCGACATGGCGACCTGTACCGAGTGCGGCCGCTGCCAGTCGCAGTGCCCGGCCTGGAACACCGGTAAGCCGCTGTCGCCGAAGCTCGTGATCATGGACCTGCGCGACCATCTGTTCGCCAAGGCGCCCTACATCCTCGGCAAGCCCGTCGAGCCGCTCGAGGGCCTGAACCTCGAGACCGTCCACGAAGAGGCCCACCACGTGCCCGAGTCCGGCTTCGGCCGGGTGCCCGGCAGCGGCCCGGAGCAGGCGGCCCGGCCGCTGGTCGGCACCGCCGAGCAGCTCGGCGTCATCGACCCCGACGTGCTGTGGTCGTGCACCACCTGCGGTGCCTGCGTGGAGCAGTGCCCGGTGGACATCGAGCACATCGACCACATCGTCGACATGCGGCGCTACCAGGTGATGATGGAGTCGGAGTTCCCCAGCGAGCTCGGCGTGCTGTTCAAGAACCTCGAGAGCAAGGGCAACCCCTGGGGCCAGAACGCCAAGGAGCGGCTCAGCTGGATCGACGAGGTCGACTTCGACGTCCCGGTCTACGGCAAGGACGTCGACTCCTTCGCCGGCTTCGAGTACCTGTTCTGGGTCGGCTGCGCCGGCGCCTTCGAGGACCGGGCCAAGAAGACCACCAAGGCCGTCGCCGAGCTGCTGTCCGCGGCGGGTGTGAAGTTCCTGGTGCTCGGCGACGGCGAGACCTGCACCGGCGACTCGGCCCGCCGCTCGGGCAACGAGTTCCTGTTCCAGCAGCTGGCATCGCAGAACGTCGAGACCCTCAACGACCTGTTCGAGGGTGTCGAGCGGGTCGACCGCAAGATCGTCGCGACCTGCCCGCACTGCTTCAACACGCTGGGCCGCGAGTACCCGCAGGTCGGCGGCAACTACACGGTGCTGCACCACACCCAGCTGCTCAACCGGCTGGTCCGCGACAAGAAGCTGGTCCCGGTCTCCCCGGTCGAGGGCGGCAACTCGATCACCTATCACGACCCCTGCTACCTCGGCCGGCACAACAAGGTCTACGAAGCGCCGCGTGAACTGGTCGAGGCGTCCGGCGGAGCGCTCACCGAGATGCCGCGCCACGCCGACCGCGGCTTCTGCTGCGGCGCCGGCGGCGCGCGGATGTGGATGGAGGAGCAGATCGGCAAGCGGGTCAACCACGAGCGCGTCGACGAGGCGCTGGCCACCGGCGCCTCCAAGATCGCGACCGGCTGCCCGTTCTGCCGCGTGATGCTCACCGACGGTGTCGGCGACCGCGAGAAGGCCGACGAGGTCGAGGTGCTCGAGCACACCAACGGCGCCTGGCTGATCCTGTTCATGATCTTCCTCGTCATCTTCACCTACGCTCTTCTTCCGCGGCGCCGCAGTCGACACCGGCAACTTCCCCTACGGCCAGCGGGCGTTCTTCTCGCACTCGATCGGCTCGCTGCTGGCGCCGCTGGGACTGCACGCCAACGAGTGGATCGAGACCATCGCGCTGCTGTCGCACATCGCGCGTCGTGCTCATCTTCCTGATCCTCGTGCTCCACTCCAAGCACCTGCACATCTTCCTCGCGCCGGTCAACGTGACCGTCTCGCGGCGGCCCAACGCTCTCGGCCCGCTGCTGCCCATCGAGTACTCGGGCGAGAAGATCGACTTCGAGGACCCCGCCGACGACGCCATCTTCGGCCGCGGCCAGATCGAGGACTTCACCTGGAAGGGCCATGCTCGACATGGCGACCTGTACCGAGTGCGGCCGCTGCCAGTCGCAGTGCCCGGCCTGGAACACCGGGAAGCCGCTGTCGCCGAAGCTCATGATCATGGACCTGCGCGACCACCTGTTCGCCCAGGCGCCCTACATCCTCGGCAAGCCCGTCGAGCCGCTCGAGGGGCTGAACCTCGAGACCGTCCACGAAGAGGCCCACCACGTGCCCGAGTCCGGCTTCGGCCGGGTGCCCGGCAGCGGCCCGGAGCAGGCGACCCGGCCGCTGGTCGGCACCGCCGAACAGCTCGGCGTCATCGACCCCGACGTGCTGTGGTCGTGCACCACCTGCGGCGCCTGCGTGGAGCAGTGCCCGGTCGACATCGAGCACATCGACCACATCGTCGACATGCGGCGCAACCAGGTGATGATGGAGTCGGAGTTCCCCAGCGAGCTCGGCGTGCTCTACAAGAATCTCGAGAGCAAGGGCAACCCCTGGGGCCAGAACGCCAAGGAGCGGCTCAGCTGGATCGACGAGGTCGACTTCGACGTCCCGGTCTACGGCAAGGACGTCGACTCCTTCGCCGGCTTCGAGTACCTGTTCTGGGTCGGCTGCGCCGGCGCCTACGAAGACCGCGCCAAGAAGACCACCAAGGCGGTCGCCGAACTGCTGTCCGCGGCGGGTGTGAAGTTCCTGGTGCTCGGCGACGGCGAGACCTGCACCGGCGACTCGGCCCGCCGCTCGGGCAACGAGTTCCTGTTCCAGCAGCTGGCATCGCAGAACGTCGAGACCCTCAACGACCTGTTCGAGGGTGTCGAGCGGGTCGACCGCAAGATCGTCGCGACCTGCCCGCACTGCTTCAACACGCTGGGCCGCGAATACCCGCAGGTGGGCGGCAACTACACGGTGCTGCACCACACCCAGCTGCTCAACCGGCTGGTCCGCGACAAGAAGCTGGTCCCGGTCTCCCCGGTCGAGGGCGGCAACTCGATCACCTATCACGACCCCTGCTACCTCGGCCGGCACAACAAGGTCTACGAAGCGCCGCGTGAACTGGTCGAGGCGTCCGGCGGAGCGCTCACCGAGATGCCGCGCCACGCCGACCGCGGCTTCTGCTGCGGCGCGGGCGGCGCGCGGATGTGGATGGAAGAGCACATCGGCAAGCGGGTCAACCACGAGCGCGTCGACGAGGCACTGGCCACCGACGCCTCCAAGATCGCGACCGGCTGCCCGTTCTGCCGCGTGATGATCACCGACGGTGTCGGCGACCGGGAGAAGGCCGACGAGGTCGAGGTGCTCGACGTCGCCCAGCTGCTGCTGGGTTCGCTGGACCTGAGCAACGTCACGCTGCCGGAGAAGGGCACGGCCGCCAAGGCAGCCGCCGCGGCGGCACCGGTCGAGGCGCCGCCGGCGCCCAAGGCCGAACCGGAACCGGCCCCGGCCGAACCCGCTGCCACCGCCGCCGCTCCCGAGGCACCGGCCGCACCGGCCAAGGAGGCCGCGCCGGTCAAGGGTCTCGGCATCGCCGGCGGAGCCAAGCGTCCCGGCGCCAAGAAGGCGACGCCGGCGGCTCAGACGGCCGCTCCCGGCCACCGAGGCTCCCGCGGCCGAGGAACCTGCCAAGGCCGCCGAGCCGGTCAAGGGTCTCGGTATCGCCAGTGGCGCAAAGCGTCCGGGCGCGAAGAAGGCCCCCGCAGCCGCAGCGCCCGCAGCCGATGCACCCGCCGCTGCGGCGCCCGCGCCCGCGGCTCCGGCCGCCGAGGAACCTGCCAAGGCCGCCGAGCCGGTCAAGGGTCTGGGCATCGCTGCCGGTGCCCGCCGCCCCGGCGCCAAGAAGGCTCCGGCAGCGGCACCGGCCGCTCCTGCCCCGGCTGAGGCCGCCACCTGCGGCCGAACCGGCTCCCGCGGCTGAACCCGCACCGGAACCGGCCGCCCCGAAGGCGGCCCCGGCGGTCGAGGTCAAGGGCCTGGGCATCGCCGGCGGCGCACGGCCGCCGGGCAAGAAGCGCTAACCGATCTTCTGCAGCTGGAACGCGGCCTGGGTGACCTGGCCGCCCGGGCAGTCGCCGTTGGAGTCGGCGGTGATGGTTCCCTGGAGAGTCGCCGCGTTCGACCGAGTAGGCGATCGACACCGGCGCGTAGCTCCCGTCGTCGCAGACGACGCCGTCGGGCTTGGTGACGGTGAAGTTCCAGCGGCCGCCGGTCAGGGTTGCGACGGTGGTCCAGCCGCGGTTGCTGGCCAGGTTGGCGGTACAGCCGTCGATGGCGGTGGCGCAGTTCGACGTCGCGTCCACGTAAAGCCCGTCCGCGCCGCCGACGATGGCGTAGCGGCCGTTCAGCGGTGACGGGTCGGCGTTGGCCGGGGCGATGAAGCCCATGGGAATGGCGGCCGCGACCGTCGCGGTGACGAACGTCGCCGCCAGTGCACCCGTGATTGTTCGTTTCATTTTCTGCGCCTCCTGCTTGATGCAGCAAATTAGCAGCCTTTTCGCAGGGAATTCGGTAAGGCGCAGCCCAAACCCCGGTCGTGTCCGGGATGTCGCCCAATCGATTGCCGATGGTGACGTGAACCCAGCAAAATCGACGACGCAGCGTGGGCAAAACGGTTTGCACCGGGATGGGACAATTCTTCACGTGAATACGCACCAGCTGCCGTGGCACGGCACGAGCCAGCAGCCTCGGCAGCGCACGTTCGCGCAGTCGACCAAGCTGCAGGACGTCCTCTACGAGATCCGCGGCCCGGTGCACGACCACGCCGCGCGGCTGGAGGCCGAGGGCCACCGCATCCTGAAGCTGAACATCGGCAACCCCGCGCCGTTCGGTTTCGAGGCGCCCGACGTGATCATGCGCGACATGATCCAGGCGCTGCCCACCGCGCAGGGCTACTCCGACTCCAAGGGCATCCTGAGCGCCCGGCGCGCCGTGGTCACCCGCTACGAACTGGTCGCCGGCTTCCCCCGCTTCGACGTCGACTCGGTGTTCCTCGGCAACGGGGTCTCCGAGCTCATCACGATGACGCTGCAGGCGCTGCTGGACAACGGCGACCAGGTCCTCATCCCCGCACCGGACTACCCGCTGTGGACGGCGTCGACGTCCCTGGCCGGCGGCACCCCGGTGCACTACCTCTGCGACGAGACCAACGGCTGGCAGCCCGACATCGCCGACCTGGAGTCCAAGATCACCGACCGCACCAAGGCGCTGGTGGTCATCAACCCGAACAACCCGACCGGCGCGGTCTACAGCCACGAGGTGCTGCAGCAGATGGCCGATCTGGCCCGCAGGCATCAGCTGCTGCTGTTGGCCGACGAGATCTACGACAAGATCCTCTTCGACGACGCCAAGCACATCCCGCTGGCGAGCGTCGCGCCCGACCAGCTGTGCCTGACGTTCAACGGACTGTCCAAGGCCTACCGGGTGGCCGGCTACCGCTCGGGCTGGCTGGTGATCACCGGCCCGACCGACCACGCGACCAGCTTCATCGAGGGCATCAGCCTGCTGGCCAACATGCGGCTGTGCCCGAATGTGCCTGCGCAGCATGCCATTCAGGTTGCACTCGGCGGACACCAGAGCATCGAGGACCTGGTGCTGCCCGGTGGCCGGCTGCTCGAGCAGCGCGACGTGGCCTGGAGCAGGCTCAACGAGATCCCCGGTGTCTCCTGCGTCAAGCCCGAGGGCGCGCTCTACGTGTTCCCGCGGCTGGACCCCGAGGTACACGACATCGTCGACGACGAGAAGCTCGTGCTCGATCTGCTGCTGCAGGAGAAGATCCTGGTCACCCAGGGCACCGGCTTCAACTGGCCCGCGCCCGACCACCTGCGGATCGTGACGCTGCCCTGGTCGCGGGACCTGTCCAACGCGATCGAGCGGCTGGGCAACTTCCTGGCGAGCTACCGCCAGTAACCGCCCAGGCTCACCGCTCTACCCTGTGCGGGTGACGCACTCGCACTCTCTTCCGCATACCGGTCCGGCACCGCTGAGCCCGCTGGCGGCGCGCATCGTCGTCGTGACGCTGGCCGTGATCGGTCTGGCGGTGGTCATCGGCGCGGTGCTGCTGTGGCCGAGCGGCAACAAGGTCGACATCCCGCTGCCCTTCCAGAACGGCGCCGGCGGCGCGGTCACCACCGAAGGCGGCCACGTGGTGTCCACCAGCCTGGCCGACTGCGGCAGCCCGTCCGCGGGCCAGGTGCTGACCGCGTCGCCGGCACCCGGGCTCCCCGGCAGCGGACAATGCGTGCAGAACATCGTCGCCATCGACACCGGACCCAACCGCGGCGCGACCACGCTGCTGGAGTTCTCCCCCGGACCGGGTCAGCCGAACCTGTTGGCGGGGGACAACATTCGGATCTTCCGGCAGGTCGACCAGCAGGGTGCGACCAGCTACGGGTTCTACGACTACGAGCGCACCTGGCCGCTGATCCTGCTGGCGGCCGCGTTCGCGATCGTCATCGTCGCCGTCGCGCGCTGGCGCGGGCTGCGGGCCCTGGTCGGCATCGTGGTGGCGTTCGTGGTGCTGGTGGTCTTCATGCTGCCCGCACTGCGCGACGGCGCACCGGCTCTGCCGGTCACGCTGGTCGCGTCGGCGGCGATCCTGTTCTCGGTGCTCTACCTGGCGCACGGGGTGAGCCTGCGCACCAGCGCGGCGCTGCTCGGAACGCTGACCGCGATGTTGCTGTCCGCCGGACTGTCCTGGGGCGCAATCGAACTGACACACCTCACCGGGCTGTCAGAAGACCAGAACAACATCGTGGCCGCCTCCATGGGGCATGTCTCGATCAAGGGTCTGCTGCTGGCCGGTTTCATCATCGGATCACTGGGTGTGCTCAACGACGTGACCATCACCCAGGCCTCGGCGGTCTTCGAACTGGCCCACCTCGGCCATGGCTCGCGGCGTCAGATCTTCCTGCGCGCCATGCGGATCGGCAGCGATCACATCGCCAGCACGGTCTACACCCTGGTGCTGGCCTATGCCGGAAGCTCGCTGTCGCTGCTGCTGCTGTTCAGCGTGGCCAACCGCTCGCTGGCCGATGTGCTGACCAGTGAGAGCGTGGCCATCGAGATCGCCCGCTCGGCGGTCGGCGGTATCGCGCTGGCGCTCGCGGTGCCGTTGACCACCGGGATCGCCGCCGTGCTGGCGACGCCGGCTAGTGGCGTTCCAGAAGCTCCAGCAGGTAACCGCCATAGCCTGACTTGAGCAGGGCATGGGCCCGCTCGGCGAGCTGATCGTCGTCGATGAGGCCCACCCGCCAGGCCGCCTCCTCCGGGCAGGAGATCTTCAACCCCTGGCGGGCCTCGATCGTGCGCACGAAATCGCTTGCGTCCAAGAGGGAATCGAACGTCCCGGTGTCCAGCCACGCGGTACCGCGGGGCAGCACCTCGACGGCGAGCCGGCCCTGGTTGAGGTAGGTCTGGTTGACGTCGGTGATCTCCAGCTCACCGCGCGCGGACGGCCGCAGCCCGCGGGCGATCTCGACGACGTCGTTGTCGTAGAAGTACAGGCCCGGCACCGCATAGTGCGATTTCGGGGTGGCCGGCTTCTCTTCCAGTGACAGTGCGGTGCCGTCGGCGGCGAACTCGACGACGCCGTAGGCCGACGGGTTGGCCACCCAGTAGGCGAAAATGGCGCCGCCCTGGATGTTTCGGAACCGGCTCAGGCTGGTGCCTACGCCGGGGCCGTAGAAGATGTTGTCCCCCAGGATCAGCGCCACCGGCTCGGTGCCGATGTGGTCGGCGCCGATGAGGAACGCCTGGGCCAGGCCGTCGGGACGGTCCTGGACCGCGTAGGTGATGTTCACGCCGAACGGGGAGCCGTCGCCGAGCAGCCGGTGGAAGGCCGGGGCGTCGTGGGCGGTGGTGATCACCAGGATGTCGCGGATCCCGGCCATCAACAGCGTCGAGAGCGGGTAGTAGATCATCGGCTTGTCGTAGACCGGCAGCAGCTGCTTGCTGACGCCCTTGGTGATCGGGTACAGACGGGTGCCCGATCCCCCCGCCAGGATGATCCCCCGCACGACGTCAGACCTGAAGGTCTTCGTCGGTCAGTTCGGTGGCGGCCAGCGCGGCGGCCAGGTCGTCGTGGCGGAACACCGACGTGACGTGATCGTGGACCACCCGGAAGGCCGAACCGGCCGTGCTGGTGTCGGCGGGATCGGTCTTCGACGTCAGTTTCTCTTCGACGACGACGACGCCGTCGTGGTAGTAGATCTGGCCCACCTCGATGTCGGCGGTGTTGCGCTGCGCCCACTCGCGCAGCGCGGCGTGGCCCTGCGCGGCCCCGTGGGAGTCCCCGATCTCGATGTCGTCGCTGGACAGCGACACCAGGGTGTCGAGGTCCGCGGAGTTCAGCGCGTCATGCCAGGCGAGAACGGTGGCGATCTCCGAAGTGCTCATGACCGCTCAAGTTACCGGCTCAGAAGGGTGTGCGGGCCAACCAGGTGTCCCATACCTGCGGATCGCCGAACATCTCGACGTCCAGTTCCGCCGCCGCGCCCCGCCTGACAACGGCCAGCAGCAGGTCACGGGCGGGGCCGCGCAGCGCGGTGGTGGACTTGCCGTGTTCGTGGTCGACGGCGATGCCGTCGGGGCGGCCCAGGATGGTCCACTCCCCGGCCTCGCCGAGGCCGGGGTCGGTGGCGTGCAGGTGCAGCGACTGCCCGTCGCCCAGCGG
>CAVXWQ010000070.1:0-78562 GCA_963765445.1 uncultured Actinomycetota bacterium | reverse complement strand
TGGGGTTCTTGTAGCCGAACTGCTTGACGAGCTCGTCGCGGACGACCTCGTCATAGTGCTTTTCATGCGCGGCGTGTAGCCGGCGACGCTCGCCTGGGCGACCGACGCGCCTTCAGCCTTGGCCGGCTTATCCTTGGCGGCCTTTGGAGCCTTCGCGGCGGGCTTTTCCGCCTTGGGCTTCTTTTCCTCAGCCATCGATCAGTTCTCCGGAACGCTTGGCGACGCGGACCTTGCGGCCGTCGTCGAGAATCTTGAAGCCGACGCGGGACGCCTTGCCATCCTTGGGGTCGGCGATCGCGAGATTGGACAGGTCGATGGACGCCGCCTTGGTGACGATGCCCGCCTCGCGGTCCTTGGTCTGGCGCTGGTGACGCTTGACCATGTTGACGCCGTCGACATAGGCGCGGCCCTCTTCGGGGACCACGCGCAGCACTTCGCCGGACTTGCCCTTGTCGCGGCCGGCGAGAACGACGACCTTGTCGCCCTTCTTGATCTTGGCGGCCATTACAGCACCTCCGGCGCGAGCGAGACGATCTTCATGTGGTTCTTGGCGCGCAGTTCGCGCGGGACCGGCCCGAAGATACGGGTGCCGATCGGCTCCTTCCGATTGTTGATCAGAACGGCGGCGTTCAATCGAAGCGGATCACCGAACCGTCCGACGCTTGATGTCCTTCGAGGTGCGCACGACGACGGCCTTCAGCACGTCGCCCTTCTTCACGCGGCCGCGCGGAATCGCTTCCTTGATCGAGACGACGATGATGTCGCCGACGCCAGCGTATTTCCGCTTCGAGCCGCCCAGCACCTTGATGCACATCACACGGCGGGCGCCGGAATTGTCGGCGACGTCGAGATTTGTTTGCATCTGAATCATCGCTTACCCGCCTTTCACTCCGGTCTGGTTTCGGCCCCGCCCGATCGCGATGGCCGACTTCGTCCGGAAAACCTGAATGACCAATTTCAGCGCGCTTCCCCATCGCATGGGCCATGCGATCGAGAAGCGCGCCGGATTTTCATGGGCTCGAGCGGGCTTTTAAAGGTCAATGACCCTTTTGTGAACCGGCTCGAGCGCCGTATTTACGCGGTCGGGACGTTTTCGACAACCCGCCAGCGCTTCAATTTCGAAATCGCCGGGACTGTGGAATTCGCCGGGATTGCGAAAGTTCTGCCGGGGAGTGAAGTCGCGGACGAAGAATCGCTCGCAGACCATGCCGTACAGCGCCGACGATCCGCCGGTCCCGCTGCCGATGAATGGTACGAATTTCTTGGGCCGCCGCTTGCTGATGTCTTCGATCTCGTCAGTCGACCGCCCAGCGCGCGCGAGGGCGTCGAAGTAGGCCGATTCAGAGTGGGTCACCGACGGATCGGCCAGTTCCGGCATTGCGGAACGGATCGTGCCGGCAGTCCCAGGCAATGTCGAGCGGCCCTTCTCCAGGAACAGCACTCGGCGGCCAGACCGGGCCAGCCGATACCCCAGAAGCCCGCCACCCATACCGGTGCCGACCACAATCACATCCCACAACACGCGCTCGACCTCGTGCGGGGTCAGCTGGCTGTCAGCCAAATGGGCTCCTACGGGCAATTCATCAAACTTTGCCCCCGTCCGGACGACTTGCTAGCCTAGCACCCGTCAAAACTTGTTCGTCCTCGCACCCGGACATCGCTGTGGTCGGGGCCAGCAAAGCATCGGCTTCGAACGACAACAACACGATCGCCCGCCGGAGTGTCGAAGAACCAGTCATAATGCCGGAGTCCTGGCGTCGTCAGGCGAACAGGGTTGGAAGGCCGGAATCGCAATGAAACTGGTGTTGGCAAGCTACGGAGGTCGTGGCGACGTCGAACCCGCGGTCGTCGTCGCCCGTGAGCTGCTCGGCCGCGGACATGACGTCCGGATGGTCGTGCCGCCTAACCTGGTCGGCTTCGCCGAGGCTGCTGGATTGCACGCGGTACCTTACGGCTTGGACTCACAGCCCATCCTGGAACTACAGCGCAAGTACTTCACGTGCTACTCGCGTACACCCTGGAAGCTCAAGGAGCTCAACAGGATGTCGCGCGAAACTGAGGAGTTCGCCGACGAATGCTGGGCGGATATGACCACCACGCTGGCGTCCGTCGCGGTCGACGCCGATCTACTGCTCACTGGCCTGATCTTCGAACAGCCCGCCGCCAATGTCGCCGAATACCTTGGCATTCCGCTGGTAACTCTGCACTACTTTCCGGCCCGCGTCCACGGTCAGCTCCTGCCGTTCCTGCCGGCTCCGCTGAGTCGCATGGCGATGACCATCAATGACTGGGTGGCCTGGCGGGCGACGAGGGAGGGTGAGGACACCCAACGCCGCGAACTAGGACTGGCGAACGCGACTTGCCCCGCTCCGCGGCGGATCGCCGAACGTGGGTCGCTGGAAATCCAGGCCTATGACGAGGTGGTCTTTCCGGGGCTGGCCGGGGAGTGGGCAAAATGGGATAGGCGGCGACCTCTTGTCGGGGCGTTGGCGATGGCGTCGCCCACCGATGCCGATGAACAAATTGCTGCCTGGGCCGCCCAGGGCACGCCGCCGATCTTCTTCGGGTTCGGAAGCGTTCCGATCGGATCTCCCGCCGACACGATCGCGATGATCAGTGCGGCCTGCGCGAAGTTGGGAGAGCGCGCAGTCATCGGTGCCGGCGGAACTGAGTTCGGCGACGTACCCCATTCCGAGCATGTCAAGGTGGTCGGCCAGGTGAATTACGCGACGATCTTCCCCGCTTGCCGTGCGGTCGTGCACCATGGCGGCGCGGGCACCCTGGCCGCGGGCCTGCGAGCGGGTGTCCCGCAGCTGATTCTCTGGACTCTGCCCGATCAGCCATTCTTTGCGGCGCAACTCAAGCGACTGAAGGTGGGTGCAGGCCGGCGTTTCGCGACCACTACCGAGAGAACCCTGGTCAAGGACCTGCGTCGGATCCTCACCCCGCAGTACGCGGCACAAGCCCGTGAAATCGCCCCGCGGATGAGCAAACCCGCCGAGAGCGTTGTAGCGGCCGCTGACCGTCTGGAAGATTTCGCTCGGCTCAAATGTGGGGTCTGAAGCGACTGCGCCACGAACACAGCTGACCTTGGTGCAAGGCACCTCGCATAGTTCACCCATGTGGCCTCCTTCGACACCAACGCGTCGTAAGTGGACCCTTGCGATACTGGTGGACCTCCGTTCAACGGGTCTGGCGGAGGCGCATGGACAGGCTTCAGATGACCCGATTGGTCGAAGTGACGGTGGTCTTGACAATTCGCCCGACCGCCTCCCGCTTGACCGGGTGTCTCTTTCGAGCAAGCCGCTCGCCGTCTCAGGAGATTGCGGTGTACGGGACAATCGAGCTAAATCGCAGATTGTTCGCTATTTGTCGAGGCGATGACCCGGCCGGCGCGACAAGTTTGCCATCAGCTTCCGTATTCTGTAGCCGACAGCTTCGGTAAGTGCTTAGACTCCCTGCGAGCTAGCCGGGGATTCAGAGCCCTCGGTTTCATGCGTGCGGAGCGCTCAGTCGAACTGAAGGGTAAGGGTCCGCTGTGGCTGAAGGCGTGTTTGGACGTAGCGACGCCGAGATCGACCTCTTGGTCCGGGGTATGCAACTCGGGGATCGCAGTCGTCGGCTTCGGTTACATCGGCACCGTCATCGGTGCGGTGCTTGCCGACCGCGGCTGGCCTGTGACGGGGATCGACGTGCGACAGAGCGTCGTAGACGAGATCAACCTGGGCAAGACCACCGTGCCCGAGCCCGGCCTCAGTGAGATCGTGGCCAACAACGTGCGTGTGGGCCGGCTTCGCGCCACCACTGATTTCGATGCCATCGCCGACAACGGCTTTGTCATCGTGACGGTCGGGACACCTCTCGGACCGGACTACGAACCCATCGTCGAGGATATCGAGGCTGCGGCCCGGGCGGTGGGGAAGAACCTGCGTAAAGGCCACCTCATCGTTCTCAAGAGCACGGTCCCGCCCGACACCACCGAAAAGCTCTTCAAGCCCATTCTGGAAGAGGTCTCCGGGCTGCGGGCCGGAGTCGATTTCGGGCTCGCGTTCTGCCCGGAACGGATCGCCGAGGGCCAAGCCATCAAGGAATTGACGTCGATCCCCATCGTCGTCGGCGCGGTCGACGAACTCAGCGCGCGTGCGTGTTCCACACTCTTCCGGCACGCCCTGGGCGTGGAATCGATCGTCGTCGACGACCCGCGGACGGCCGAGATGGTCAAGCTCGCGGACAACCTTTGGATCGACCTCAATGTCGCGATGGCCAACGAAATGGCCAAGGTGTGCGACCGGCTCGGCATGGACGCACTGCAGGTCATCCATGCGGCCAACTCGATGCCGAAGGGCACCCACAACGTCAACATCCTGATGCCGAGCATGGGCGTCGGCGGCTACTGCCTGACGAAGGATCCCTGGTTCGTCAATCATCTCGGCGAATCGCTCGGGCTGGAATTGTCGATTCCGCGGACCTCGAGAACCGTCAACGACGCGATGCCCGCCTACACCTACGGGCTGCTGACCCAGCTGCTCGCCGATCACGGCAAGACGATCGAGGGCAGCAAGATCGCGGTGCTGGGCATCGCCTTCAAGAACAACACCGGCGACTGCCGGCTGACGCCCACGAAATACGTCGTGGAGCTGCTCGAGAAATCCGGCTGCGACCTGACCATCCACGATCCATGGGTGACGGGCGAGGAGGCCCACATGGTCACCAAGATGCCGATGACGGCAGACATTGAGTCCGCCGTCGACGGCGCCGACGCCCTGGTGGTGCTTGCCGGGCACCGCGAATTCCACCAGATTCCCCTGGCCCGGTTGGCGGAACTCGCGGCGACCGGATGTGTGTTCCTCGACGGCCGGAACAGCTTCGACCCGGCAGCGGTGCGTGCCGCGGGCTTCGTCTACAAGGGGATCGGCCGGTAGGTGACGGTCGAGTCTGTCACGAACAAGCGGAATGAGAGAGTAATAGATGTCCAATGTTGTCGTGACCGGCGGCTACGGCTTCATCGGATCGCATCTGGTGTCCGCACTGCTGGACCGCGGAGACACGGTCACGGTGTTCGACTTCGCGAAGAACACTCGCGACACCAGCATCGACTTCGACCGGCACCCCAATTTCCGCTTCGTGCAAGGCGATGTCACCGATTTGAGCGCGCTCGAACAAGCCCTGACGCCCGTTGTAGACACGGTGTTCCACCTTGCCGCCGTTGTCGGCGTCAAGAACTACATGCAGAATCCGCTGAAGGTTCTCGACGTCAACGTGATCGGCACCCGCAATGTCCTCGAAATGAGTCAACGACACGGCACACGAGTCGTGTTCGCCAGCACCTCCGAGGTGTTCGGAAAGAACCCGAACCCCCCATGGGCCGAGGACGACGATCGCGTCCTCGGTTCGACGCGGACCGCCCGCTGGAGCTACAGCACCAGCAAGGGGATGGCCGAGCACCTCGTCTTCGCAATGAACGCCGCCTACGGCCTGCCCGTGACGGTGGTGCGCTACTTCAACGTGTACGGCCCGCGGCAGAACCCGATCTTCGTGGTATCGCAGTCCGTGCATCGGATCCTGAATGGTCGACCGCCTTTGCTCTACGACTCGGGCAACCAGACTCGGTGCTTTACCTACGTCGACGATGCGATCGCGGGCACTTTGCTCGCTGCCGAGAGCAATGCCGCAATCGGCGAAGCCTTCAACATCGGAAGCATGACCGAGACCACGATCGGCCATGCCGTCGACCTCGCGATCAAGATCGCGAACGTCGACGGGGTGTCCGCTCCCGAAAGCGTCGACACCACAGCGGTTTACGGCCGTCGTTATGAGGACATCCCGCGCCGCATCCCAGACTCCACCAAGGCGCAGCGCGAACTGGGCTGGCGGCTGCAGGTCGATGTCGAAGAAGGCATCCGCCGCACCATCGAGTGGGCGCGAGCCAACCCCTGGTATCTCGATTTACCCGCGGGGGACGAGGCCTAGCTTCGGTCGTCACCACCTATACCGGTGCGCTGAAACACGTTGCGGCCCTGCGTGTCCGGTGATGCGTCATTGTCGCCGGCGAGGCGGGCGGCTCAGATGTTCTGCTCACCGATCCAGTCGAGCAGAGCCGGCAGACCTTCCCCAAGTGACCATTTGGGACGCCAGTTGAGTTCGGTCGTCGCCGGCTCGATGTCACACCTTGCGGCGCGCACGTCGCCGTCGCGGAATTTCGCGACGACAACCGGTTCGGGCGCGTTGCAGATGGTGGCGATCGTGCGGGCCAGCTCATGGATGGTGGTCGGAATCCCCGAGCCTGATGTCGAGGCAACGCCGTCCCAGCGCCGGGGCCGCAACCGCCGAATGCAGCGCTTCGACCACATCATCGATATAGACGAAGTCGCGCAAGATCCGGCCGTCTTCATACACTTCCAACATCTGGTGATCACGTGCCAGTCGCGCGAACAGTGCGACGATACCGGTATAGGAATTCGTCAGCGATTGGCCGGGGCCATAGACGTTCTGTAGTCGCAGCACGCTGAGGTTGGTGTCATGGGCGCCCGCCCAGGCAGCCAGGATGTGCTCCTGGGCGAGCTTCGTTGCGGCGTAGATGTTGGTGGGACGGGGCTCGGTTCGGCCGGCACAGCTTGCAAGCGGAACTGCACTATCGCCTGTTGGGCCTTGGGGATCCCAGACGCCAGCCTCGAGCTGAGTGTGGTTGCGAGGCCGCGGATAGAAGACGTGCTCGCCGGACTGCCAGGCGCCCTCACCGTAGACGGCTCGAGACGAAGCCAGGACGAGTTGTTCGGGAACATGCGCCGAGCGGCTCATAGCATCCAGCAGTTGGGTCGTTCCCACGACGTTCACCATGCCGTGGCGCGTCGCCTCGGACAGTGACTGCGCTGTGCCGGTCTCGGCCGCCAGGTGAACGATCTGGGTCGGCCGGAACAACCGGAGCACAGCGTCGAGGTCGGGCGCATGAGTGACGTCACCGGTGAACAGCCGCACGGCCGGCGGTAGATCGAGCGCGGCCCGGTCGCCATGCACCTGGGGGTGCAGCACGTCCACGACAGCGACGTCGTGGCCGGACTCGACAAGACGCTGCGCGAGTGCCGAACCGATGAATCCCGCCCCGCCGGTGATGAGCACGGACGTAGACAAAGCCGTCCCTCCTTCTTTCTTGCGGGGTGCTTGCCCCGGTGTGTGCCCGAGCCCGTCACGGCCGGATTTCTCAGTTGTGGGCGACCGCGCGGTCGGCGAGCGCCCCGATTGCCGGTGCCAGCAGCCCGGAGTAATCGACCGTCAGGTGATTTCTGTCGAGGTAGACCAGGGTGTTGCCGACGATGACGGGGCAGCGCTCAGCGGTGCAGAACAACTCGGTCGACATCGGCGTAGTGTCCGCCGCCGGCTTCCGTCGCAGCGGCCTCCGCCGCGATGCCGGTCTTGTTCACCGCGGTTGATCGTGACGGGGCGCATGCGGTGGCGTCATCGAGGTGGGCGGACAGGCAGATCGGCACCACTGATTGCGGATCCGGGATCGGCCCGAGCACCAGCACCTCGGCGCCGGTTTCGCGCAGCTCGCGCACAAGTCGAAGTCAGACTGTCGAGCCACGCCGGATCGTATGACGATATGCCCGCCGGGTCACCGTCAGATCCGTACCGGCGCCACATGCTCACCACGATCAGTCGTGGGGGCTCGGCGCGTAACCGGGCAAGTACCGCACGCCGCCACAGTTCGCACTCGGTGTACTTCCGTTTGAGCTGGGCGTTGACGATAGGCAAGTCCATCAACGGGCAGCCCGCCTTGGTCATCATCTGCAGCCGCCAGTGCCGATGATCGACGACCTCGCGGAACGCCGGATTCCACATCGCGGCATTCGAGTCTCCGACCACGGTTACCGTTGTCGGCGAACCGATGTCGCCACTGGCGCAGTCGGGCTGCTCGACCTGCCAAGCGCTGCGCAGGCAGCCGCGTAGGTACACGTCGTTGATCTCGGCTGCCGCATCGGCAAGTGGGGGAGTCAAGTTCGACGGGACGGCACGGAGGTCAGCGGAGGCAGCGACTGCAGTCTGAACGCGGGCGAAAGCCTGTCGCACCGCGGCGTCATAGGCATCGATGCCCGAGCCCGCGGACACCGGTGCTGCAGTGAAGTTCAGCGGCGGAATCGCGGTGCCGCGCCCGACCGGGGGCGGCACCACCGCAGTCAGCAAAAGCACGCCGACGACACACCGCGGCCGCGGTCGCTGCGGCGCCAAGACCCAGACTGCGCCGGGGCGAGGTGCGGATCTTCGAAGCGAACCGCAGCGGGTTCTCGACGAAACCGCAGGGTGAGCAAGGCCAGTACGGCGGACGCCAGCGCCGCGGCCAGCCTGCTGGGCAGTCCCAGCGGGTGGCCCACGAGCAGCGGGGCGAAGATCAGCACCGGCCAGTGCCACAGGTACCACGAATACGAGATCCGGCCGATCGCCCGCATCGGCGAGAGTCCGAGCAGGCGACCGCACCCCTTGGTCGGGGTGGCGCAGCCGGCGCCGATCACCAGTGCAGCGCCCACCGTGGGTAACAGTGCCGCGACACCCGGATACGAGGTGGCCTCGGTCAACCGCGTACAAGCCAGGAGGATCAAGCCCAGGCCGGCCCATCCGACGAGGGCGGCAGTTCGGGGCGACAGCCGGTGCCACTTTGTCGCGGTCAGGGCCACGACTCCGCCCACGGCCAACTGCCACGCCCGGGTGGGCAGCGAGAAGAACGCCACGAATGGTGCCCAGTAGGTGCCGACCAGCGACAGGGCGAACGACGCGCCCGCGACCAGCGCAAGAACCACCACGTAGGGCCGTCGCGACGAGGTGGCCTCGATTCTGGTGCGCCCGCGTGTGCGGCTGAGTAGCCAAGCCGTCCCGATGATCAGGAACGGCCACACCAGATAGAACTGCTCCTCGACGCCCAGCGACCAGTAATGCAGGAATGGGGACGGTGTCAGAAGGGATGCGGAGTAATCGACACCTTGCAGGATGAAGCGGTAGTTGCTGACATACAGAGCACTGGCAATGCCGTCACCGATCGCGGTACGGGCCTGCAACGGCGCCAACAGGGCTGCCGCGCCGATCATCGTGACGATGCCGACGAGGGCCGAGGCCGGCAGCAGTCGGCGGGCACGTGCCCCGTAGAAGCTTTGTAACCGTACGGTCCCGGTGGTGTTCGCCTCGCGCCAGAGGAGTCCCGTAATCAGAAAGCCCGAGATGACGAAGAACACGTCGACACCGACGAAACCGCCCGCCAGCCCCGGCACGTGGGCGTGGAAGAGGACCACAGCCAATACCGCAATGGCGCGCAGGCCCTCGATGTCCGAGCGAAACTTCGTCGGGACGGAGCGCCGACCCGCCTTCTCTTCGCTACGGCTGATGCTGTCGGCGTGGCGCACGGTCACCTACTCGGTATCGTTTCATTTGTTTGCTATCCGTGCTGGCGTTGGGCGAGCGCGCGGGCAACGAGCGAATCCATAACCGGCGCCAGTTCCCGCGAGTACTCGGCTGTCAAGTGGGCGGTGTCGAAGTAGACCAGGGTGTTACCGACAATGGCCGGGCAGCGGTCGCCGGCGCAGAACAGGTCGGTGAGGTCGACGTAGTGTCCGCCACCGGCTTCGGTGGCCGTGGCCTCATCGGCGACTCCGGATCTGTTGACCGCCGCAGACCTCGAAGATGCGCAGGCCGTGGCGTCGTCGAGGTGGCCTGACAGGCAAATGGGCACGGACTTGTGTGGGCTCGGGACCGGTCCGAGCACCAGCACCTCAGATCCGATATCCCGCAGCTGTTGCACGAGGCGCGTGAGGCTGGCGGTCCACGCCGGGTCATACGGGGTGAAGCCCGTGAGCGATTCGTCAGCACCATAAGCTCGCCACATGCTCACCACGACAAGCTGCGGGCGCTCGGCGCGCAGACGGTCGAGGATTTCCGAGCGCCATTCGTCGCAGTGCTGAAGGTGCTCGACCAGGCGGCGGAATCGGGTATCGATCGCCACGTTCAGCGGTGGGCAGGCTGCCTTGGCCAGCATCTCCAGCCGCCAATGGCGCAGCGCCGCAGCGTGTTGGAAGGCTGGGTTCCACATGGCCGCGTGCGAATCGCCGAACAAAACGACCTTCGTCGGTGACGAGGTATCGCCGGCCGCGCACTCCGGCTGCCCTGTTTGGTAAGGCGTGCGCAAGCAGCCATCGAACCAACGGGCCTTTTCTTCGGCCGCGGCGTCGGCGAGCGGCGGTTGCAGGTTGATCGGGACCGCCTGGAGGTCGGCCGACGCAGCGACGGCGGCTTGGACTTGGGCGAAGGCCCGCCCGACCGCTGCGTCGTACGCGTCGATGCCGGCGCCCGCGGGCACCTGGGCGGCGGTGACGGTGAGCGGAACACCTGGTGCGCCGCGCCCCATCGGGGTGGGTACCACGAACAGCATTGCCACGCCGACGCAGACTGCGACTGCGGTGACAGCCGCACCAAGGGTGAGGCTGCGTCGGGCCGAGTCGCGCAGCGCTGGGGCGAACCGCACCGGGTTCTCTATCAGCCGCAAGGTGAGTGCTGCCAGGCCGGCAGAGACCAGCGCCGCGGTAGCCCTGCCGGGCAGCCCTAGTGGGTGGCCGAACAGCGCGGGTACCAGTATCAGTACGGGCCAGTGCCATAGATACCACGAGTAGGAGATCCGACCGATCGAACGCATCGGCGACAATGCCAGTAGTCGTCCGCAGCCCTGTGTCGGTAACGCACAGCCGGCACCGACGATGAGCACCGCTCCCGCGACAGGTAACAGCGCAGCAGCGCCCGGATAGGGGGTGGTCCGAGTCAGTCGGATGCAGGCCAGCACGATCACGCCGAGCCCGGCCCATCCCGCCATCGCGGCGACTCGCGGGGGCAAACGGCGCAACTGAGTGGCGGTCAGGGCCACCACGCCGCCGGCGGCCAATTCCCAGGCCCGGGTGGGCAACGAAAAGTATGCCGCAGCAGGCGCCACGTAGGTGAGCGTCAGCGACAAGGCAAACGAGACAGCGGCGATCAGCACAAGAACCACCAGATAGGGGCGTGGCGAGGAGATCGCCTCTGTTGCGGTCCGGCGCCGAACTTTCCGGATGAGCCATGCCGTGCCGAGGATCATGATCGGCCACACCAGGTAGAACTGCTCCTCGACACCCAACGACCAGTAGTGCTGGAACGGCGAAGGCGTCAGGAGGTCGGTGAAGTAGTTGACTTGGCCGATGATGAACCAGTAATTGCCGACGTACAGGGCGCTGGCGATGCCGTCATAGATGACAGTAGGAACCCGTAGGGGGGGCAACAAAACGGTTGAGGCAATCAGGGTGATGACCCCGACCGTCGCCGATGCCGGTAGCAATCGGCGCGCGCGCGCCCCGAAGAAGCGGCGCAGCCGCAGGGTGCCCGTGCCGTTCGCCTCGCGCCAGAGCAGTCCGGTGATGAGAAAGCCTGAAATGACGAAGAACACGTCGACCCCGACAAATCCGCCAGTGATGCCGGGCACCTCGGCGTGGTAGAGCACGACCGCCAATACCGCGACGGCGCGTAGACCCTCGATGTCCGGGCGGAACCTGGTCTGGGCGAAAGGCCGGTCCAGCTGTGTTTCGGTGGGGCCGACGCTGTCGGCTGAGCGCAGGTTCATTTCACGTGTGAGGGAAGTGGATCTGTTGAGTCGAGGCATTGTTGTGTCTGCGTATATCCAAACGAGTAGTTACGGGTCTTGGCCATCGGTATCAACTCTGGGCAAGTGCACGGTCCGCCAAGGCACCCATGGCCGGTCCAAGCGTCCGCGAGTAAGCCAATGTCATGTGTGTCTTGTCGAGATAGACCAGGTTGTTGCCGACAATGACGGGGCAGCGGTCAGCGGTACAGAAGAGGTCGGTGAGATCGGCGTAATACCCGCCAGCCTTCTCGGTAACGCTGGCCTCGTCGGCCATGCCTGATTGGTTAAACGCCTTGGATGTTGACAACGCGCACGCCGAAACATCAACAAGATGGCCGGACACACACGTGGGCACAACCTTGCCCGCACTCGGGATAGGCCCGAGCACAAGCACTTTCGATCCAACCTTGCGCAGTTGCTGCACGAGGCGGGTCAGGCGATCCAGCCACATTGCGTCGTACGCGTGGAAACCCGTCAACGCCTCCCCGGTACCGAACCCCCGCCACATACTGACCACGACGAGCTGGGGCGGTGCGGCGAGCAGCCGGGCCAGGATCTGCCGGCGCCACTCCTGGCAGTGTTGAACGTGTTCAGCCAGACGACCCAGCAGTCCGGCGTTGGGCAAGTCGATCATCGGGCAGTTGCCCTTGGCCAGCATCAGTAGTCGCCAGTGCCGCTCGGCGACAACCTGTTGGAAGGCGGGGAAGAACATCGCAGCGTTTGAGTCGCCGATCACGGCCACCGTCGTGGGCGACTCGGTATCACCGGTCGCGCATTCAGGGTGTCCCTGTTCGACCGGGCTGCGCAGGCATCCGCCGAAGTAGATGTCTTTCAGTTCCTGCGCGACGCCTGCAAGTGACGGATCCAGATTAGACGGGACGACTTGAAGGTCGGCCGATTTGACGACCGCGGCCTGCGCCTGAGCGAACGCCTGCTGGACTGCAGCATCGTAGGCGGCCACGCTGGAACCCGCCGGCACCGGTGTGGTGGTGATCCTCAGTGTCTGCGCTGGACTGCCGCGTCCCACGGGCGGCTGCACCACCGCCAACATCACCAGCCCGATGCAGGCCGCTATTGCGGTGAAGGCGCCGCCGACTGCAAGGCTGCGTCGAGGGGAGCGTCTCAGTGGATCTGCGTATCGCAACGGGTTCTCGATGTAGCGCAGGGTGAGAGCGCCCAGCACGCCGGAGACGAGGACCAGTCCCACCCTTCCGGCCAGCCCCAGCGGATGGCCCAGCACAATCGGGACGAGCACCAGCACCGGCCAGTGCCACAGGTACCACGAGTAGGACAGTCTGCCGATGGTACGCATCGGTGCCCATCCCAGAACTCGACCGGCGCCTCCCGTCGGCAGGGCGCATCCCGCGCCGATCACCATCACGGTCGCGAACATCGGCAACAGTGCCGCGGATCCCGGGTAGGGGATGGTCGCGTGGAATTGGTTGCAGACCAGGAGCAAGAGTGCCAGCCCGGCCGATCCGATGACCCAGGCGGCTTTTTTGGGCAGACGCTGCCATCGGTTGGCGGTCAAGGCGAGCATGCCGCCAATAGCCAGGTCCCAGGCCCGGGTGTGGGTCGAGAAGTATGCCACTGCCTGCATCAAATAGGTTTCCACGAACGACGCCAGGAACGACAAGACCACAATGATCCCAAAGACGACCATGAACGGGCGCTTCGAGTAGCCGGCCTCGGTCACGCTGCGTGGCCGAACCCGCCGGACAACCCATGCCACCGCGAGGAGTGTCAGCGGCCAGAACAGGTAGAACTGCTCCTCGACGCCCAGGGTCCAGTAATGCTCGAACGGCGAAGGCTCGTGGTTGGCGAAGTAGTCGACGTTCTGGAAAACGAACCAGTAGTTGCCGAAATACAGCGCGCTCGCGACACCGTCGCCGAAGACCGTGCGGGCTTGCAGCGGCGGTAACACGACGGCGGAGGCAATCAACGTGACGACGATGACGGTGGCTGCTACCGGCAGCAGACGGCGGGCCCGCGAGCCGTAGAAGCTACTAAGTCGCAGGCTCCCGCTCTTGTTCAACTGGTGCCAGAGCTGCCCGGTGATGACGAAACCCGAGATGATGAAGAACACGTCGGGGCCAACGAAACCACCGCCTACACCCGGGATGGCAGCATGAAAGCCCAGGATGGCCAGCAGCGTGAAGCCGCGCAGACCCTCGATGTCCGGGCGGAAGTCCTTCGGTACGGGTCGTTGATGCTGCGCTTCGTGGGCGGGGCTAATGCTGTCGGTCTGACGCACAGTCACCTGCTTCTTCGAAACGCATCCTTCGGAGTCGTGGCATTGTGTCACACCGCTAACGGAATTTGCCAAAAGTGGCCATCCAGATGTAGCGGTCTACGATCACCGTGGGTTCTCCTTGAGGTTAACTTCGCTGGCGAAGGGGGCTTGACCAGAGCGCGCCCCGTTGCTAGCGTGCCGAGTTTGTGGTGAGCATGCCATTCGGATGATTGGCTGACAGCACCGGGTCAAGGTTTGCGGTGAGGGGCCGACCAGAGCATGGAACGTTGGCCGAACCGGCTAAGACCGAGACAAGGGTGCCCATCTCGGCGGCCGGATCGGTTTGAGCAGAGTCAACGACACGGTGTCGGCCGACCGTTATAGTTTGGCCCTGGTCTCGATCGGCGTCCCGATGTGCCACTGGACTTACCTTGATTTGCTCGCTGTACTCCGAGCAACGAATTGCTTCGGTTCAGGTGGTGCCGAGGACGTTGTATGCCAAGAGCGGGCGGAGCCGAGACGGATTGCGGGATGCGGAATCCCCAGTTCACAGCCCTGAGAGTAGAGAGGATCTTTGCGTGGGTATCAATGACGGACTGGTGCGGGTGGTTGACGCATTGCCGGGTATGAATCGGATTCGGGCCGTCCAGCGGGCCCTCTCGGGCCGGACGAAGCCTGTCTATCTGGAGATCGGCGTTTCGCGCGGCCAGGCGTTCCAGCGGATCGCCGCAGACATCAAGCTCGCTGTCGACCCGGCGTTCAAGCTGACGCAGCGCACCCGCGAACTCGCCGACGCGAAGGCTCGCGAGACCCATTACTTCGAGACCACCAGCGACGCCTTCTTCGACAACGAGGCGGAACTTCTCACCAAACACCCGATCGACGTCGCCCTGATCGATGGGTTGCACACCTATGAGCAGGTGGTGCGCGATGTGGAGAAGACCGTGCGCTATCTGCGGGACGACGGCGTCATCTTCTTGCATGACTGCAACCCCCCGTTCGAACTGGCCGGCCGGCGCGCAGAATCGTGGGAGGCCTTCATGGCGTCGCAAAGAGGGCCCCTGGCGATCGGGATCTGGAATGGCGATGTCTGGAAGGCGATCGTCCACCTGCGCAGCACCCGCCCCGACTTGTTGGTCGGCGTGTTCAAATGCGATCAAGGCCTGGGGTTCGTACGCAAGGGGACCCCGGAGTCGACACTGCCTTACACCGTGCAGCAGGTGGAGGCGCTCACCTACGCGGACCTCAAGGCTGACCGAAAGCGTCTCCTGAACCTGAAGTCGCCCCGTTATCTCAGCGAGTTCCTCAAAGTGAGCGCCGGGTCTGCCCGCAACTGACGGTATTCGGGCTGACCGCGGTAGTCGAGACCGTGGCCAGCCCATCGGAAAGCGAGAAGGGCCGAACACCCCGATGAAATTTGTGCTGGCGACCTGGGGCAGTCGTGGCGACATCGAGCCCAGCCTTGCAGTCGGGCGTGAACTGGTGCGGCGAGGGCATGACGTAACGATGGCGGTGCCGCCCGACTTGGTCGGCTTCACCGAGGCAGCTGGACCCGCGGCTGTCCCTTTCGGGCCCAACTCGAAGGCCATTCTGGATGCGCACCGCGAATTCTGGACGTGTTTCTTCCGCAACCCCTGGCGGATTCGGCGCCTGATCGCTACGAGAGTCGAAATCGCCGGCCCGCTGCTGCGAGGTTGGCAGGAGATGAGCACGACGCTGATGGACCTGGCTGAGGGCGCCGACCTCATCTTCACCGGTATCAACTTCGAGGATGCGGCCACCAACGTTGCGGAGTACTACGACATTCCGCTGGCCACCCTGCATTACTTCCCACTCCGCCCCAACGGTCAAGTGTTGCCCTTCCTGCCGGCCCGGATCGGCCGCTCGGTGGTGGCCGCGTTCTGGTGGATGTCATGGCGCGGGACCAAGAAGGTCGAGGACACCCAGCGTCAAGAGCTGGGCCTACCGAAGTCGACCGGGTCCGCGCCGCAGCGGATCACCGAGCGCGGATCGCTCGAGATCCAGGCCTACGACGAGGCGTGCTTTCCAGGGCTGGCAACCGAATGGGCGGGATACCGGGAGCAGAGGCCCTTTGTGGGTACGTTGACGTTGGAACTGGCCACGGCCTCCGATGAGGAGATCGCATCGTGGATTGCGGCGGGAACACCGCCGATCTTCTTCGGATTCGGCAGTATCCCGGTCGAATCTCCGGCCGACACGATCGCGATGATCAGCGCTGCTTGCGCGCGGTTGGGTGAGCGGGCGTTGATCGGAGCCGCCGGGACCGATTTCAGTAGCGTGCCGCACCCGGACCACGTCAAAGTCGTCGGCACCATGAACTACGCGACCGTCTTCCCCGCCTGTCGCGCGGTCGTTCACCATGGCGGCTCGAGTACCACACCCATCGTTATGCGCGCCGGGGTCCCTCAGCTGATCCTCTACTGGGACATGGTCCACGCGATCTACGGAGCGGCCGTCAAACGCTTGCAGGTGGGTACCGCGCGGCGCTTCTCGACAGCCACCGAAGAGTCATTGGTTGCCGACTTACGCAGAATCCTCGCCCCGGACTATGTTGCCCGGGCTCGCGAGCTCGCGACCAAAATCACCCCAGCCCGGCAAAGCGCCGCTGCCGCCGCCGACCATTTGGAGAGCCTGGTACACGTGCGGCGGGTCCGGTGACGGCCCACTGGCGACCCTTGGGGATGGCCAGTCGACAGCGGGCTGAGGGAGCCCCGACCAACGGCCGGTTTGCGATCGGCGAGGTCAAACTGGCCCATATCCGACGCTCACATGGATTTGCTTTAGGGGGTGCGGCAATCGGTAGACTGCCAAACTGCGGAGGAAGGCACACCAAGAGGTCGGCATCAGCGCATCCCCGTGTGGTTGCTGGGAATGCAGAGTCAGGTGTGACTGGCCTCACGGCTAACTTCGTGACAGCGGTCACTGGGTTAAGTAAGGTTCGAACTTTGTTACTTGCAACTGCAGCTAGACGGTCGGAGACTCGGTGAGCGTCAACCCCTTTGATGACGACAACGGCAGCTTCTTCGTCTTGGTCAACGACGAGGAGCAGCACAGCCTATGGCCGGTCTTTGCCGACGTCCCGGCCGGCTGGCGAGTGGTTTACGGCGAAGCGGACCGCTCTGCGTGCCTGGACTACATCGAGCAGAGCTGGAGGGACATCCGGCCCAAGACGCTACGCGAGAGGCTGGCAGCGGAGCCTTCTGCTCAAGAATTGGTCTAAGGGTCAGGGAATCTGATGGGACTCGATAACGGCGCGTTGCCGCTGACGCGCGCGCAGCTGGACATCTGGCTCGCCCACGAAACGGGCCATCAGTCCGGTGCGGACTGGCAAGCCGGTCTGCTGATGAGGATCGACGGGGAGTTGGATCTCGAGGTCCTGGAATGGGCCATCCAGCGGGTGACCCATGAGGCCGAACCGATCCGGGCGGCGTTCTTCGAGGAGGACGGCCACGTCTACCAGCGGGCGGTCGAGTACCCCGAAATTGAGCTCGATTACTACGACCTCAGCGGCGCCGACGATCCGACGCGGGCGGTCCAGGAAACGGCACTGTCGATTCAGCAAACGCCACAGCCACTCACGGGTCCGCTGTTCAAATATGCAATGTTCCGCGCGGGCGCCAGTGAACTCTATCTGTTCGCGTGCTTTCACCACATCGTGGCGGACGCGGCCGGCATTGGATTGGTTGGCAATCGTATTGCGTCGGTCTACTCAGCGATTGTCGCCGGTGAACCAGTGCCCCCGGCATTCTTCGGCTCACTACAGGACCTGGTCGACTGCGAATCAGAATACGAATCTTCTGGCGATTACCGCGATGACGAGGCGTATTGGATCGACAACCTGCCATCGGAAGGCACGTCGAATTCCGGGTTGACGAATTCCGATAGCGAGCGCGATCCGACGTGGCAGTCGGTGCCGGTGCAACTCGACGCTGGAGTGCTGCGCCGGGTCCAAGAGTTGTCGAATGCGTGGAACATGCCGCGCACGTCGGTGGTCATCGCAGCGTGCGCGCTGTTGGTGCGCGCGCACTGCGCTAACGGCTCCGAGGTGGTGCTCGACCTCCCGGTCAGCAGGCGAGTGGGTCCGGAGTCGAAGACCTTGCCCGCCATGATTGCCGGTGTGGTGCCGCTGGTGTTGAACATGGCCGCCGGGTCCACCGTCAAGGATTTCTGTGGACATGTCGACGGGCGAACCCGGGAAGCGTTAGTGCATCAGCGGTATCCGGTGCCGGCCCTTGAACGCAGAGCCCATCACCGGGGTGTGGCGCAGTATTCCGATCGGGTGGTCATCGATTTCTTCCCGATGGCATTCACGGTCGACTTCGGTGGCATCCCGGCGATGGCGTCCATGACCAATTCGTCCTTCGTGGGCGGCTTCGGGTTCGTATTCTCCGGTGTCGGTCATGAGCTTTACCTCAGCACGTTGGGCTCGGGACTTTTCTCGGATCTGGATGTCGCCGACCTGGCAGGGCGCTTGGAGCAGGTGCTCGAGGCGATGGCCGCTGACCCGACTCGACCCCTGTTATCGGTGGACGGGCTCGATCCCGACGAGTGCGCTTCGCTGGAGGCCTGGGGCAACCGGGACGTGGTGACCGCCCCGATGAACACGCCGCAGACAATCGCGGAGGCATTTGCTGCACAGGTGATGCTCACTCCCGACGCGGAAGCGGTGACCTTCGATGGCGCCTCGGTCACGTACCGCGATTTGGATACGGCAACGGACCGATTGGCCGCGATGCTCGTCGATGCCGGCGTGGGGCCGGGGCAGCGCGTGGCCTTGTTGTTGCCACGTTCGACCGACGCCGTCATGGCGATGGTGGCGGTCATAAAGACCGGCGCGACGTACGTGCCGATCGATCCCGCCGTGCCGGTGACACGGATGCAGTTCGTGCTTGACGACGCCGCACCGATCGCCGTGATCACCAACGAGGCCCTGGCCGATCGGCTCGACGAGCATGACCTGCGGGTCATCGATATCGGTGCCGTTGATCTTCACGCGAACTCGGACGCCGAAACCCTTTCCGCTGCTGCGGTATCGGTCCCGCGCGTCGACGACGTCGCGTACATCATCTACACCTCCGGGACCACCGGTACTCCGAAGGGCGTGGCGATCCCGCACGGGAACGTGACCCGACTGTTGGAAACCTTGAACGCCCACCTGGATCTCGCGGGACAGGTTTGGTCGCAATGCCATTCACTGGCATTCGACTTCTCCGTCTGGGAGATCTGGGGTGCACTGCTCTACGGCGGCCGTGTGGTGGTGGTGCCTGATGCGGTGGTCCGGGCGCCTGAGGACTTGCACGCCATGCTGGCCGCCGAGCACGTCACCATGTTGAGTCAGACCCCGTCGGCGTTCTATGCCTTGCAGGCCGCCGACGAGGCTCAGCCCGAACTCGCCGACCGGTTGAAGCTCGAGGCCGTGGTGTTCGGCGGTGAAGCACTTGAGCCGCATCGACTTCGGGCATGGCGGAAGCGTCACCCGGGTGCGCCCCGTTTGATCAACATGTACGGCATCACCGAGACGACGGTGCATGCATCGTTCAGGGAGATCGTCGACACAGATCTCGACAGTCTCGTCAGCCCCATCGGAGTGCCACTGGGCCACCTCGGCTTCTTCGTCCTCGACAGCTGGCTGCGCCCTGCGCCGACGGGTGTGGTCGGCGAACTGTATGTGGCTGGCGCCGGTCTGGCACAAGGCTATGTTGGTCGAGCCGGTTTGTCGGCGACCCGGTTTGTCGCATGTCCGTTCGGGACAACGGGTGAGCGGATGTATCGCACCGGGGATCTCGCATTCTGGGGTCCCGACGGGCAGTTGCGCTACGTCGGACGCTCCGATGAGCAGGTCAAGATCCGCGGCTATCGCATCGAGTTGGGCGAGGTGCAGGCCGCACTGGCCGGGTTGGACGGCGTGAAGCAGGCGGTGGTTATCGTTCGCGAGGACCGCCCGGGCGACAAGCGTCTGGTGGGGTATTTCACCGGCGACGCGGACCCGGCTGCTGTGCGAACTGCGCTAGCCGAGACGCTTCCGGCCTACATGGTGCCGACCGCGGTGGTCGTGATGGACGCGCTACCACTGACCGTCAACGGCAAGCTCGACACCCGGGCCCTGCCCGCCCCCGAATATCACGGCGCCGCGAACTACTCCGCGCCGACCGGCAAAGTAGAGGAGATTCTGGCCGGTATCTACGCCCAAGTTCTGGGGCTGGACCGGGTCGGGATCGACGAGTCGTTCTTCGAGCTCGGCGGGGACAGCATTCTGTCGATGCAGGTCGTGACACGAGCCCGTGCCGCGGGCGTGTTGTGTCGGCCCCGCGACATCTTCGTCGAGCAGACGGTGGCCCGGCTTGCCGCGGTGGCCACGGTGGCCGACGGTGACACCGTTTCCAACGACGACGGGGTGGGGCCGGTATCGGCCACTCCGATTATCCGCTGGCTGGAAAGCCTTGAAGACGCGGGCATCTCGGTCGATCAGTTCAGCCAGACAGTGGTCGTACAGGCGCCTGCGGGCGCCGGCGAGGCCGACGTCGTTGCGATGCTCCAAGCCTTGCTGGATCGGCATGCGATGTTGCGGCTGCGGATCTCCGAGGACGATGCGGGCGGCTGGTCGCTGGAGGTGCCGGAGGCGGGAGCCGTGGACGCCCGTGCATGCCTGCGCACCGTCGATGTGCTGACCGACGAGGCGATGGCCGATGCGCAGGCGCGGCTCGACCCGCGGACCGGAATGATGCTCAGCGCGCTGTGGGTGACCTCCACAGGTCGGCTGGTGTCGATCGTTCACCACCTTGCCGTCGATGGGGTGTCGTGGCGAATTTTGCTGGAAGACTTGAACATCGCCTGGGCCCAGCATCGCGCCGGCCAGGAGATCGTCCTGCCCGAGCCCGGCTTCTCGTTTGCCCACTGGGCATCGGTGCTGGCCGAGTACGCATCTCGGCCGGATGTCGTCGCGCAGGTCGACGTCGTGGCGGCAGATCGATGCGCTGCCGTCGGTACTGCCGCCGGTCACCCTCGGGATGGATACCATGGCGACGGCAGGCGTCACAGCGGTGGATTTGGACGTCGAGACCACCAGGATGCTGCTCGGTGAGGTGCCTGTGGCATTCCATGCCGGGGTACACGAAATCCTCTTGATCGCTTTCGGATTGGCGGTTGCCGAGTTTCTCGGTACCGGCAGCGAGCCGATCGCCATCGATGTGGAGGGCCACGGTCGCGATGAGGAGTTGGCCGACGGATCCGAAGTTGTTGATCTATCCCGCACGGTGGGATGGTTCACCGCCAAGTACCCGGTTTCACTGATCCCGGGCCGACTGGATTGGGCACAGGTGGTGGCCGGTGGACCGGCGTTGGGAGCGGTGGTCAAGGACGCCAAGGAACAATTGCGAGCGCTCCCCGACGGTTTGAGCTACGGAGTGCTGCGTTACCTGAACGACGGTGCCGACCTCGACGGACAAGACCCGGCGATCGGATTCAACTATCTGGGCCGCCTCGGTTCGACCGCGGCGGAGGCGTCCGACAAACCCGCCGAGGTGTGGCAGATCTGCTGGGACGGCCTGTCGGACATCAATCCCAACGCCAAGCTGTCCATGCCGCTGGTGCATACCGTTGAGCTCAACGCCGGCACCGTGGACACTGACGCAGGACCATTCCTGCGCGCCGGTTGGACCTGGGCGTCGTCCGTACTGAATGAAGCTCAGGTCAATCGATTGAGCGACCTATGGTTCGACGCCCTGACCGGTATCTGCGCCCACGTCCGCGGCGGCGGAGGCGGGTTGACGCCTTCGGATCTCGCTGTGGGCCTCACCCAGCAACAAATCGACGAGCTTCAACGGCAATATGCAAATAGCTGATGTTCTGCCCCTGACCCCGCTGCAGCAAGGGCTGCTGTTCCTCGCCAATACCGCAGAGGGCAGCGAGGATGTGTATGCGGTGCAGCTGAACATCACGCTGACCGGTCCGCTCGACACGCACCGGTTGCGCGATGCGGTGCAGTCGGTGGTCAAGCGGCATCCTCATTTGGCAGCCCGGTTCTCGGCGAAGTTCGGTGATCCGGTCCAGATCCTCCCCGTCGACCCGGTGGCGCCGTGGCAGTTCATCGATCTCGCAGACAGTGCCGACGCCGCTGAGCAGATCCGGCAGATCTGCGCTGCCGAGCGCATCGCGGTCTGCGACGTCGCCGAGCAGGCCCCGGTCCGGGCGACCCTGGTCCGGATGGCAGCCGACAACCACATGTTGGTGATGACCAACCACCACATCGTGCTGGACGGTTGGTCGCTGCCGATCCTGCTGGGTGAGATATTCGCCGGTTACTACGGGCAGCGACTGCCGCCGGCACCGCCGTATCGCAGATTCGTGAGCTGGCTGGCCGGTCGCGACTTGGACGCGGCGCGCGCGGCGTGGGGCGAGGTGCTCGCCGGATTCGACACGCCTACGTTGGTGGCTCCGGCGCGGGCGGGCCAGCCCGGGCGTGGCGGGCGAGATGTCGCGTCGTTCACGTTGTCCGAGGAGCTCACCACCGCGATCGGGGAGCTGGCCCGGTCCTGCCAGACAACGGTCAGCACGGTGCTCCAGGGGGCGTTCGCACAACTGCTGATGTCGCTGACCGGTCGGCGGGACGTCGCCTTCGGCACGACGGTCTCGGGCCGGCCCACTGAGCTGTTCGGCGCGGAGTCCATGGTCGGCCTGCTGATCAACACCATCCCGGTGCGGGCAGCCATCACCCCGACCACCACCACCGCCGACCTGCTCGCTCAACTCCAAGACGCCTACAGTCGTACCCTCGATCACCAGCACTTGGCGCTCAGTGAGATCCATCGACTCACCGGGCAGGAGCAACTCTTCGACGCGTTGTTCGTATACGAGAACTATCCGATCGACGCCGCGAAACTCTCGGGCGCCGACGGGCTCGCGGTCACCGGGTTCGCGCACCACGAATACAACCACTACCCGCTTGCGATGCAAGCCATGCCGGGAGACGAGTTAACCCTTCGCGTCGAATACGACACTGATGTGTTTGATGTGGTGGGCGTTGAGGTGTTGGTGGAGCGGTTGCGGCGGGTGTTGGTGGCGATGACTGCTGATGCGTCGGTGCGGTTGTCGTCGGTGGATGTGGTTGATGAGGTTGAGCGCGCGCGGTTGGATGGTTGGGGTAATCGGGCGGTGTTGGGGGCGTCGGTGGGTTCGCCGGTGTCGATTCCGGCGGTGTTCGCTGAGCGGGTGGTGGGTGCGGGGGAGGTGGTGGCGCTTCGTTGTGGGCAGCGGTCGTGGACGTATCGCGAGCTTGATGAGGTGTCGAATCGGTTGGCGCGGTTGCTGATTGATCGGGGTGTGTGTCCGGGTCAGCGGGTGGCGTTGTTGTTGCCGCGGACGGCTGAGGCTGTGGTGGCGATTTTGGCGGTGGTGAAGACGGGTGCGGCGTATGTGCCGATTGATCCGTCGGTGCCGGTGTCGCGGATGGAGTTTGTGCTCGGTGATGCGCGGCCGGTGGCGGTGATCACCACGGCGGGGTTGGCGGATCGGTTGGGTGGTCGGGATGTGTCGATCGTGTTGATCGATGATCCGGCTATTGAGGGGCAGTCCGGTGCTGGGTTGGCGGTGCCGTCGGCTGATGAGATTGCCTACATCATTTACACCTCGGGGACGACGGGGACCCCGAAGGGGGTGGCGATTCCGCATCGTAATGTGACCCGTTTGTTGGAGACGTTGGATGCCGAGATGGGTCTGGCGGGGCAGGTGTGGTCGCAATGCCATTCGTTGGCGTTTGACTATTCGGTGTGGGAGATCTGGGGTCCGCTGCTTTATGGTGGCCGGCTGGTGGTGGTGGCCGATTCGGTGGTGCGTTCGCCGGAGGATCTGCACGCCTTGTTGGTTGCTGAGCAGGTCACGGTGTTGAGTCAGACCCCGTCGGCGTTTTATGCGTTGCAGGCCGCTGATGCGCTCAATCCCGAGCAGGGGCGTCAGCTGTGTCTGCGGGCTGTGGTGTTCGGTGGGGAAGCTCTTGAGCCGCAGCGTCTTCGGACGTGGATGGCTGATCACCCGGGCTCGCCGCGGTTGATCAACATGTATGGCATCACCGAGACGACGGTGCATGCGTCGTTCCGCGAGATCATGGCCGAGGACCTCGATAGTGTCGTGAGTCCGATCGGTGTGCCGTTGGCGCATTTGGGTTTCTTTGTCCTTGATGACGTGTTGCGGCCGGTGCCGGTGGGTGTGGCCGGTGAGTTGTATGTGGCTGGTGCGGGGTTGGCCTATGGCTATGTGGGCCGGGCGGGGTTGACGGGGTCGCGGTTTGTGGCCTGTCCGTTCGGGGTGCCCGGTGAGCGGATGTATCGGACCGGCGATGTGGTGTGTTGGGGCGCCGATGGGCAGTTGCGCTACATGGGTCGCGCCGATGAGCAGGTCAAGATCCGTGGGTATCGCATCGAGTTGGGTGAGGTGCAGGCCGCGTTGAGTGCGGTTGCCGGTGTGGAGCAGGCGGAGGTGATCGCGCGCGAGGATCGTCCGGGTGATCGGCGTCTGGTGGGTTATGTGACCGGCGGTGTGGATCCGGTGGCGGTGCGCGCGGTGTTGGCTCAGCGGTTGCCCGAGTACATGGTTCCCGCGGCGGTGGTGGTCCTGGATGCGTTGCCGTTGACGGTCAACGGCAAGCTGGACAAGCGTGCTCTGCCGGCACCGGAGTATCAGTCGCTGGACTCCTATCGTGGGCCCTCTGATGCCGTCGAGGAGATCCTGGCCGGTGTCTACGCCCAGGTACTCGGGGTAGACCGAGTCGGAGTCGACGACTCCTTCTTCGAACTCGGCGGGGATTCGTTGTCAGCGATGCGCTTGATCGCCGCCGTCAACTCTGCGCTGGATGCCGGACTTTCAGTTCGCACCTTGTTCGACGCGCCGTCAGTGGCACAGTTGGCAACCCGAATCGGCGGCGACAGCGAGCGGCTTGCGCCGCTGGTGGCGATGGAGCGGCCCGCGGTGATTCCGTTGTCGTTCTCCCAGAAGCGGTTGTGGTTCCTCGACCAGTTGCAAGGCCCCTCGCCGACGTACAACATGCCGTTGGCCCTTCGGTTGAAGGGAACGCTGAACGCTGAGGCGTTGGGCTTGGCGATGGCTGATGTGGTCGGCCGGCATGAAAGCTTGCGGACGTTGTTCGCAGCGCCCGACGGAATTCCGCAGCAGCTGGTGATCGAGCGGGAGCGGGCCGACTTCGGCTGGGCGATCGTTGATGCCACCGGTTGGTCTGAGCTCCAACTGGACCAGGCGATCAATGCCGTCACCCGGCATTGTTTTGATCTAGCCTCAGAAATCCCATTGCGGGCGAAGCTTTTCCGCGTCGCCGACGATGAGCATGTCGTGGTGTGCGTGGCGCATCACATCGCCGCCGACGGGTTGTCGACTACCCCGATGGTGCGTGACCTGAGCATCGCATACGTGTGCCGGAGCTTGGGGATCGCCCCTGCCTGGAGCGAACTGCCGGTTCAGTACGTGGACTACACGTTATGGCAGCGTGCGCAGTTCGGAGACCTGGACGATCAGGACAGTCTGATCGCCGGTCAGTTGGCCTACTGGCAGGACGCTTTGGCGGGAATGCCCGACCGACTGCAGTTGCCGACGGACCGGCCGTATCCGCCGGTTGCCGATCAGCGTGGAGCCAGCAGCTCGGTGCACTGGCCCATCGAGTTGCAGCAGCGAATCGCTGAGGTGGCGCGCAAGCACAATGCGACAAGCTTCATGGTGATGCAGGCTGCCCTGGCAGTGTTGCTGGCCAAGCTTTCGGCGAGTTCCGATGTGGCGGTGGGGTTCCCGATCGGCGGACGGCGCGACCCCGCTCTTGATGACTTGGTCGGTTTCTTTGTCAACACCCTGGTGTTGCGGGTCGATGTCGAAGGTGATCCGACCGTAGCTGAATTGCTGGCGCAGGTGCGCACCCGCAGCCTCGCCGCCTACGAGCACCAGGATGTGCCTTTCGAGGTGGTGGTCGATCGGGTCAACCCGACCCGCTCGCTGACCCACCATCCGCTGGTCCAGGTGATGTTGGGTTGGCGCAGCCTCCCGGGGGAGGCCAGTGACGAGATCGCCGTGGCGCTAGGCGATCTGCAGGTCACGCAGATCGCGGTCGACACCGGCACCGCACGCGTGGACCTGGCGTTCTCATTCAGCGAGCGGTGGACCCAGGCTGGTGAACCCGCCGGGCTCTCCGGGATGGCCGAGTTCCGCACCGATGTGTTCGACGCAGACACCATCGAGACGATGATGGAGCGGTTGCACCGGGTGTTGGTCGCGATTACCGCAGACCCGGCCCGGCGACTGTCTTCGGTGGATGTGCTCGATGAGGCTGAGCGTGCCCGCCTTGATGCGTTCGGTAACCGTGCCGTGCTGACTCAGGCGCCACCGGCCGCGGTGTCGGTGCCAGAGTTGCTCGCTGCGCAGGTCGCCCGCGCCCCGGAGTCGGTGGCGGTGACCTTCGAAAACGTCTCGCTGACCTATTCCGAACTGGATGAGGCCGCCAACCGCTACGCGAATCTTCTGATTGGGCATGGAATCGGAAGTGGCGCGTGTGTGGCGTTGCTCTTGGAGCGGTCGGCGCAGGCTGTCGTGGCCATGTTGGCGGTGCTGAAAACCGGGGCGGCGTACCTCGCGATCGATCCGGCGCTGCCGCAGGCCCGGATCGATTTCATGCTGGCCGATGCCGTGCCGCGCGCCGTAATCACCACGGCGGGCCTCCGGCCGCGACTGGTCGGTCATGGCATGTTGATCCTCGATGTGGACGATCCCGCCATCCAGTCTGAGCCTGCTAAGGCGCCCCCCGCGCCGTCGCCGGACGATATCGCCTACCTCATCTACACCTCCGGGACCACCGGAACGCCGAAGGGGGTGGCGCTGAGCCATCGCAACTTGGCGCATCTCGCGGATTCACCACCCACGGGTCTGCCTGCGGAGCAGGTGTGGACGCAATGTCACTCCTACGCTTTCGACTTCTCGGTGTGGGAGATCTGGGCCGCGCTGATGGCCGGTGGACGGTTGGTGGTGGTACCCGAGACGGTGGTCCGCTCGCCGGACGAATTCCACGATCTCTTGGTGACCGAACACGTGAACGTGCTGACCCAGACTCCTTCGGCAGTCAGTGCTTTGCGCCCGCAGGGGTTGGAGTCGGTGGCGTTGTTGCTCGGCGGTGAGGCGTGCCCGTCGGATGTGGTCGACGAGTGGGCCCCGGGACGGGTGGTGATCAACGCCTACGGCCCCACTGAGGCAACGGTGTACGCGGCGATGACCGCGCCGTTGGAAGCCGGAGCCGGGTGGGGTGTCGCGCCGATCGGCTCGCCGCCGCCGACCGCGGCAGTCTTCGTCCTCGACGAGCGGTTGCAACAGGTGCCCGTCGGTGTGGTCGGCGAGTTGTATGTGGCGGGTCGCGGTGTGGGCGTAGGGTACGTCGGCCGCACCGGTTTGACCGCATCGCGGTTCGTCGCCTGTCCGTTCGGTGGGTCCGGTGCCCGGATGTACCGGACCGGGGACTTGGTGCGGTGGCGGGCCGACGGACAGTTGCAGTACCTGGGCCGTGCTGATGAGCAGGTGAAGATTCGCGGGTACCGCATCGAACCCGGCGAGGTGCAGGCCGCACTCGCCGGTCTGGACGGGGTCGAGCATGCGGTGGTCATCGCGCGGGAGGACCGCCCGGGCGACCACCGTCTGGTGGGCTACATCACGGGGACGGCGGATCCGGTCAAGGTCCGCGCCGCGCTGGCCGAGCGACTGCCGGCATATATGGTTCCGGCTGCCGTGATGGCGTTGCCGGCGTTGCCGTTGACGGTCAACGGCAAGTTGGACAAGCGGGCACTGCCGGTGCCCGACTACCAGGATGTCGCGAGCTACCGCGCCCCGACCACCATCACCGAGGAGATCCTGGCCGGAATCTTCGCCGATGTGCTCGGCCTCGAGCGGGTTGGGTTGGACGACTCCTTCTTCGATCTGGGCGGCGATTCGTTGTCGGCGATGCGCCTGGTCGCCGCGGTCAACGCCGGGATGGACGCCGGGCTCGCGGTGCGCGCTGTATTCGAGGCGCCGACGGTGGCTCAGTTGGCGCCCCGGCTCGGTTCGGGTGAAGGGAAGCTAGAGCCGCTGGTAGCCCTCGAGCGGCCCGCGGTGATCCCGCTGTCGTTCTCCCAGAACCGGTTGTGGTTCCTCGACCAGTTGCACGGTCCCTCACCGGTGTACAACCTGGCCGTTGCGCTGAGGTTGCGCGGACACCTGGATGCTGACGCATTGCATGGCGCATTGGCCGACGTGGTGTGCCGGCATGAGAGCCTGCGGACCTTGTTCGTCGCTCCTGACGGGATGCCGCAGCAGGTGGTGATCGCTCCCGAGCAGGCGGACTTCGGTTGGCAGGTGGTCGACGCCACCGCGTGGTCGGCGCGCCAGGTGGAGCAGGCTGTCGAGGAGACGGCACTGCAGAGTTTCGACCTCGCCGGTGAAATCCCGCTGCGTTCAAGACTTTTCCGTACCGGCGACGACGATCATGTGTGGGTGGCTGTGGTGCATCATATCGCCGCGGACGGCTGGTCGATCGCTCCGCTGGTGTCCGATCTGGGTGTGGCTTATGAAAGTCGCTGTGCGGGCCGCGCACCGGATTGGACCGATCTGGCCGTGCAGTACGTCGACTACACCCTATGGCAGCGCGCGCAGTTCGGCGACCTCGCCGATAGCGGTAGCCGCATCGCCGGGCAGCTGGCTTACTGGCAGGATGCCCTGGCCGGGTTGCCGGAGCGGTTGCAGTTGCCCACCGATCGGCCCTACCCGCCAGTCGCCGACCATCGGGGTGCCACAGTTACCGTGGACTGGCCGGCGGAACTGCAACAGCAGATCACACGAGTTGCGCGTGAGCACGGTTCCACCAGCTTCATGGTGGTACAGGCCGCCCTGGCGGTGCTGTTGGCCAAGCTATCGGCGAGTTCCGATGTGGCCGTAGGCTTTCCGATCGCGGGTCGGCGAGACCCGGCACTGGACCGACTGGTCGGCTTCTTTGTCAACACGCTGGTGCTGCGCCTGGACCTGGCCGGAGATCCCAGCGTCGCCGAGGTTTTCGACCAGGTGCGTGCGCGCAGCCTGAGCGCCTACGAGCATCAGGATGTGCCCTTCGAGGTCATCGTCGAACGGCTCAACCCGATCCGTTCGCTGACCCATCACCCGTTGGTTCAGGTGATGTTGGCCTGGCAGAACCTACCCACCGATACCACCGACCCATCGACCGCAGGCCTGACACTGGGAGATCTGGCTGTCGCACAGATGCCGGTGAACACCGGTGCCGCCCGGGTGGACCTGTCCTTCTCGCTGGCCGAACGCTGGAGTCCGTCCGGTGAACCTGCCGGCGTAGGCGGGTTCGTGGAGTTCCGCACTGATGTGTTTGATGTGGTGGGCGTTGAGGTGTTGGTGGAGCGGTTGCGGCGGGTGTTGGTGGCGATGACTGCTGATGCGTCGGTGCGGTTGTCGTCGGTGGATGTGGTTGATGAGGTTGAGCGCGCGCGGTTGGATGGTTGGGGTAATCGGGCGGTGTTGGGGGCGTCGGTGGGTTCGCCGGTGTCGATTCCGGCGGTGTTCGCTGAGCGGGTGGTGGGTGCGGGGGAGGTGGTGGCGCTTCGTTGTGGGCAGCGGTCGTGGACGTATCGCGAGCTTGATGAGGTGTCGAATCGGTTGGCGCGGTTGCTGATTGATCGGGGTGTGTGTCCGGGTCAGCGGGTGGCGTTGTTGTTGCCGCGGACGGCTGAGGCTGTGGTGGCGATTTTGGCGGTGGTGAAGACGGGTGCGGCGTATGTGCCGATTGATCCGTCGGTGCCGGTGTCGCGGATGGAGTTTGTGCTCGGTGATGCGCGGCCGGTGGCGGTGATCACCACGGCGGGGTTGGCGGATCGGTTGGGTGGTCGGGATGTGTCGATCGTGTTGATCGATGATCCGGCTATTGAGGGGCAGTCCGGTGCTGGGTTGGCGGTGCCGTCGGCTGATGAGATTGCCTACATCATTTACACCTCGGGGACGACGGGGACCCCGAAGGGGGTGGCGATTCCGCATCGTAATGTGACCCGTTTGTTGGAGACGTTGGATGCCGAGATGGGTCTGGCGGGGCAGGTGTGGTCGCAATGCCATTCGTTGGCGTTTGACTATTCGGTGTGGGAGATCTGGGGTCCGCTGCTTTATGGTGGCCGGCTGGTGGTGGTGGCCGATTCGGTGGTGCGTTCGCCGGAGGATCTGCACGCCTTGTTGGTTGCTGAGCAGGTCACGGTGTTGAGTCAGACCCCGTCGGCGTTTTATGCGTTGCAGGCCGCTGATGCGCTCAATCCCGAGCAGGGGCGTCAGCTGTGTCTGCGGGCTGTGGTGTTCGGTGGGGAAGCTCTTGAGCCGCAGCGTCTTCGGACGTGGATGGCTGATCACCCGGGCTCGCCGCGGTTGATCAACATGTATGGCATCACCGAGACGACGGTGCATGCGTCGTTCCGCGAGATCATGGCCGAGGACCTCGATAGTGTCGTGAGTCCGATCGGTGTGCCGTTGGCGCATTTGGGTTTCTTTGTCCTTGATGACGTGTTGCGGCCGGTGCCGGTGGGTGTGGCCGGTGAGTTGTATGTGGCTGGTGCGGGGTTGGCCTATGGCTATGTGGGCCGGGCGGGGTTGACGGGGTCGCGGTTTGTGGCCTGTCCGTTCGGGGTGCCCGGTGAGCGGATGTATCGGACCGGCGATGTGGTGTGTTGGGGCGCCGATGGGCAGTTGCGCTACATGGGTCGCGCCGATGAGCAGGTCAAGATCCGTGGGTATCGCATCGAGTTGGGTGAGGTGCAGGCCGCGTTGAGTGCGGTTGCCGGTGTGGAGCAGGCGGAGGTGATCGCGCGCGAGGATCGTCCGGGTGATCGGCGTCTGGTGGGTTATGTGACCGGCGGTGTGGATCCGGTGGCGGTGCGCGCGGTGTTGGCTCAGCGGTTGCCCGAGTACATGGTTCCCGCGGCGGTGGTGGTCCTGGATGCGTTGCCGTTGACGGTCAACGGCAAGCTGGACAAGCGTGCTCTGCCGGCACCGGAGTATCAGTCGCTGGACTCCTATCGTGGGCCCTCTGATGCCGTCGAGGAGATCCTGGCCGGTGTCTACGCCCAGGTACTCGGGGTAGACCGAGTCGGAGTCGACGACTCCTTCTTCGAACTCGGCGGGGACAGCATCTTGTCGATGCAGGTAGTGGCGCGGGCCCGCGCCGCGGGTGTGGTGTGCCGGCCGCGGGATGTCTTCGTCGAGCAGACCGTGGCTCGGTTGGCTCGGGTGGTCACAGTGGTCGACGATGAAGCCGGGCTGGTCGATGAGGGCGTCGGGCCGCTGTCGGCGACCCCGATCATTCACTGGCTCCGGGATGTGGCGGGGCCGACCGAAGAGTTCAATCAGACGGTGTTGCTGCAGGCTCCGGCCGGGGTGGTCGAAGCTGATGTGCTGGTGGTGCTGCAGGCCGTGCTGGATCGGCATGCCACGTTGCGGCTGCGGGTCTCCGATGATGGTGCGGATGGCTGGTCGCTGCTAGTGCCCGAAGCAGGGTCCGTGGACGCCCGCTCCTGCCTGCGCACCGCCGAGGTGTTGACCGACGAGGTGGTGACCGAGGCGCGGTCGTGGCTGAACCCTTCCGCGGGGGCGATGGTCAGCGCGGTGTGGGTACCCCAGAGCGGTCAGTTGCTGATGATCGTGCATCATCTGGCCGTTGACGGGGTGTCGTGGCGAATCCTGTTGGAGGACTTCAATCTCGCCTGGGCGCAGCATCGTGGTGGGCAGCCGGTCGCATTGCCTGCGCCGGGGACGTCGTTCGCGCGGTGGGCTGCGCTTCTCGCCGAGCGCGCCCACCACCCGCAGGTCGTCGAGCATGCCGGGGTCTGGCAGCGGATTGCCGAGATGCCCGTGGCGCTGCCGGCGGTGCACCCGCAGGTGGATACGTATGCCACGGCCGGGAGTTTGTCGGTGGAGTTGGATGTCGAGATCACCCGGATGCTGCTGGGCGAGGTACCGGCGGCGTTCCACGCCGGGATCAACGACATTCTCTTGATCGCGTTCGGTTTGGCGCTCGCTGAGTTCCTGCCCGCATCGGGTGCCCCGGTGGTCATCGACGCAGAGGGTCATGGCCGCGACGAGGAGTTGGCCGGCAACGGTGAAGTCGTCGACCTGGCGCGCACGGTGGGGTGGTTCACCGCCAAGTACCCGGTGGCGATCGACTTCGGTTGCGCAGCAGGCAATGTGGATTGGGCACAAGTGGTGGCCGGCGGACCGGCATTGGGGGCGGTGGTCAAGAACGCCAAGGAGCAGCTGCGGGCCCTGCCCGATGGTGTGACGTACGGCATGTTGCGATATCTGAACGATGACGTCGATTTGGACGGGTCCGATCCACCGATCGGCTTCAACTATCTCGGCCGGATGGGCGCCGGCAGAGGTGAGGTCGATGGCGACCTCTGGGAGATCCGTCAGGATGGTTGGAAAGTGACCGGCGCTGCTGCGGCGATCCCGATGCCGTTGATGCACACCGTCGAACTCAACGCCGGCACGGTCGACACCGACGCTGGACCCCAGTTGCGGGCGGGGTGGACGTGGGCGCGTTCGGCGTTGGACGAAACACAGGTAGACCGGTTGAGCGGACTGTGGTTTGACGCGCTCGCAGGTATCTGTGCTCATGTGCGCAGTGGTGGCGGCGGTTTGACGCCGTCGGATATCGCGCCCGCACCGCTGAATCAGCAGCAGATCGACGAGTTGTGTCGGCAGCTGCCGGTGGCCGACATCTTGCCGTTGACCCCGATGCAGCAGGGGTTGCTGTTCCACGCCGACGTGGCGCACAGTTCTGGCGACGATGTGTACGCAGTGCAGTTGGACATGACGTTGACCGGCCGGCTTGATCACCGCCGGCTACGCGACGCGGTGGTGGCGGTCGTGGCACGGCATCCGAATCTGGCGGCACGGTTCTCCGAGCAGTTCGAGGTGCCCGTGCAAGTCATATCGGCCGAGCCCGAAATCCCTTGGCAATATTTGGAATTGGATCACGATGGTGGTGACGTCGCCGAGCAGATCGCGCAGGTTTGCGCTGCCGAGCGCGCCGCGGTGTGTGACCTCGCCGCTCAGTCACCGATTCGGGCGGCGCTGATCCGTACGGGCGCGGATGCGCACCGGTTCGTGCTGACCAATCACCACATCGTGCTTGATGGATGGTCGCTACCGCTGGTACTTGGCGAGGTGTTCGCCTGCTACTACGGACAGCGATTGCCCGCCCCGGTGTCCTACCGCAAGTATTTCAGTTGGCTGGCGGATCGGGATCTGGAGGCGGCCCGCGCCGCCTGGCGCGGTGTGCTGGCCGGGTTTGACACCCCGACGTTGGTCGATCCTCACGGCGGGTTGGCGCCGGGGCAGCGCGACGTCATCTCGGTTCGGGTGTCTGAGGAGACTACTCACGCACTGGGTGAGCTGGCGCGGACATGTCACACCACCGTCGGCACCGTGTTGCAGGGCGCGTTCGCGCAGCTTCTGATGGAGCTGACCGGACAGCGTGACGTGGCCTTCGGGTCCGTCGTTTCGGGCCGGCCGGCCGAGGTGCCTGGCGTCGACGCGATGGTGGGACTGCTGATCAATACGGTGCCGGTCCGGGCAACCATCACCGCGACGACCACCACGGCCGATCTGCTCGATCAGCTGCACAAGGTCCGCAACCATACCCTCGAGCATGAGCACTTGGGCCTCAACGAGATTCACCGCGCCACCGGTCACCGACGACTGTTCGACACCGTGTTTGTCTACGAAAACTACCCGACCGACGCCGCCACGCTGTCGGGTGCGGATGGCCTGACCATCACCGAGCTTGCCAACCGTGACTACTACCACTACCCGCTGACGGTCCAAGCCGTCCCGGGCAACGAGTTGGAACTGCGAATCCAGTACCGCACGGACGTGTTCGACGAGGCAGCGATCGCGACACTGGCCAACCAGTTCAACCGGGTATTGGTGGCGATGACCACCGACCTCGGCCAGCCGGTGTTGTCGTTTCACTCGCTCGACAGCGGTCAGCGGTTGACAACCCGGCGGCCTACCGGCGGGGTCATCGAGCACCACGACAACGGAAGTGACGCCGACGCGCCTGCCACCGTCGTCGAGAAAGTTCTCGCTGATGTTTTCGCCAGCGTGTTGGGCGTCGACGCGGTCGGTATGGACGAGTCATTCTTCGACCGTGGCGGCGATTCGCTATCCGCGATGCGGGCGACCGCCGAGATCAACGCGGCCCTGGGCACCAGACTGACGGTGTCGGCCATCTTTGACAGCCCGACCATCCACAGCCTGAGCCGACAGTTCGGTGAATCGGGCTGACTGATGCCCACATCCTTGCCGCCCTGATTGTTGCCGGTGGGCCGGTGAGTTACCACATGCCGGGCACCAGCCGGTGCCGGACTCGTTCTGTGTAGTCGCGATAGCCGTCGAGTTGTTCGGTGAGCAGCTTCTCTTCATCGCGGATGCGGGAGGCCAGTACGACGACTCCGGGAATCAGGAAGAGCAGCCCCCAGTAGGAGCCGAGGGCCAAGGGCAGGCCGGTGAGGATCAGGGCGTTGGCGGTGTACATCGGGTGGCGCACATGGCTGTACAGGCCGGTGCTGATGACCTGCTGGCCGGTTTCGACCTGCACCGTGGTAGATGCGTAGTTGTTCTGCTTGACAACCAGCACGGTCATGACGAGTCCGGTGGCCACAAGTGCCACTCCCGCCAGGCACACCGCGATGGGGACACTAGACCAGTGGAACCGGTGGTCGAGTGCGGCGACAACACACGACGCGGCCAACGAGACGTAGAGGCCGGCCATGACGATTTTCTGTACTGTGCGGCCTTCGGCCATGGGCCCGCTGCGCATCCGGCGTTCCATCGCGGCCGGGCTGGTGATCTGCAGATAGATGCTGGGGGCAAATGCAGTCGCGGCGATCACGGCGAGCAAGACCCAGGCTTGCCAGTAATTCAGGGTCCCGGCTGGGATGAACAACAGCGCAGCGATCGCGGTGAGCTGGATGAGCCCGGCGAACGCAACTTTGAGCACGGCTTCCACTGGTTCTCCTTTTGTCGGTCAGGCCGACACGTCGCTCGGTGCGAGTCTCTCGCAGAGCAGTTCGGCCAACCCCCGGACGGTGCCCGCGGCGAGGTCGGCGACAGTCAGCCGGATGCCAGTTTGGGACTCGATGCGAGTGCGTAACTCCAGCGCACCCAGGGAGTCGACGCCATATTCGGACAGCGGCCGGTCGGGGTCGACGGTACGGCGCAACACGACGCTGACTTGGTCGGAGATCAGCCGACGCAGCCGCGTCGGCCACTCCTCGCGGGGCAACGTGTCGAGTTCGGCGCGCAGTTCGGCGGTGCCGGCGGTGTCGAGATCCTTGGCGCCGAATTCTTGAGCAAACGGGCTGCGCTGCGCGAAATCCATCAGCCAGTCGTTGCCGATCACGGGAGCGTACGCGGCATAGGCCCGGTTGTAGCGCAACAGCGTGTCGAACGCATATGCGCCCTCGTCGGGTGCGATGGCCTGGCCGGTGTTTGCCGCGAATGTGGTGGCGGCACCGATCTCAGCCCACGGGCCCCAGGCGATGGCAATGCTGGGCTGGTTGTGAGCGCGGCGCCAGTCGCTGAAGGCGTCCAGCCAACTGTTGGCCGCGGCGTACGCACCTTGCCCGGGGGAGCCGGCCAGCGCTGCGGCTGAGGAGAAGCAGCAGAACCAGTCAAGCGGCTGCCCGGCCTCCTCGACCGCTCGGTGTAGGTGCCAGGCGCCGCGGACTTTGGCACCCCAGTCCCGGTCGATGAGCTCATCGGTGGTGTTGGACACGGTGGCGTTGTCGATGACGGCCGCGGCGTGCAGGACGCCGCGCAGCGGCAGTCCGGTCGCCGTTGCAGAAGCGACCAGTTGCCCGGCCGTAGCGGGTTCGGCGATGTCGGCACAGGTGACTACGACATCGGCTCCTACGGAACGGATCATCTCGATCGTCTCCAGTGTCTTGTGGCTGGGTTGCGACCGTGAGGAGAGCACGATGCGCCCGGCGCCGGCGGTCGCCATCTTCTCGGCGAGGAACAAGCCCAGGCCGCCGAGTCCACCGGTGACGATGTACGCGCCGTCAGCCCTGAACGGGGTGACGTTCTCAGCGGGCTGCTCCACGAGAAGCTGCCCTGTCCGTGGAATCTCGAGGATCATTTTCCCGGTGTGTTGGGCGGCGCCCATCGCACGGATTGCAGTCGCGGCGTCGGCGAGCGGATAGGTGGTGTAGTCGAGTGGCGGCAACGAGCCGTCGGCCGCCATACCCACCACGGTGGCCAGCAGTCGACCGACGTGCTCGGGGCGACTCAACGCCATGAGCGCGAGATCGAGGTAGTAGAACGTGAGGTTGCGGTGGAACGGCAGCAGTCCCAGCCGGCTGTTGTCGTATACGTCCCGCTTGCCCACCTCGACGAACCGCCCGCCGATGGAGAGCAGTTCCAATCCCGCGCGTTGAGCCGGCCCAGTCAGCGAGTTGAGCACGATGTCCACGCCGTAGCCGTCGGTGTCGGCGCGGATTTGGTCGGCGAAGTCGGTGCTGCGGGAGTTATAGACATGCTTGATCCCCATGTCGCGCAACAACTGTCGCCGTTCTTCATTGCCGGCAGTTGCAAAGATTTCTGCTCCGGCCGCGCGCGCGATCGCCATAGCGGCCTGACCCAACCCGCCTGTCGCCGAGTGAATCAACACCCGGTCGCCGGCGGTGAGCCTGGCCTGCTCGTGCAGGCCGTACCAGGCGGTCGCCGTGGTGGTCGCCACTGCAACCGCCTGTAGGTCGGTCAATTCCATGGGCAGGCGGACGGCCAGACGGGCGTCGCAGGTGACGAACGTGCCCCAGCAGCCGTCGGCCGAGAGGCCGGCGACCCGGTCCCCGATTTTATGCTCGGTGACGTCGGGTCCGATGGCGGTGACCACGCCGGCGAAATCCATGCCGAGCCCGGGTAGCGGTTGCCCGTCTGGACGAGGGTACTGGCCCATCGCGACGAGCACGTCGGCGAAGTTGACGCTGGACGCGTGAACGGCGACCTCGATCTGACCCCGGCCCGGGGCAACCCTGTCGTAGCCGACGGGCTCAAGGGTCTGCAAGTCGCCCGGGGTGCGGATCTGCAACCGCATCCGGTCGCGGCCATAATCGGCGACCGCCGTCCGCCGGTCGCCGGGCCCCAACGGGGCCGTGACCATCCGCGCGGTGTACCAAGCGTTATCACGCCAGGCTGTCTCGTCTTCGGCCGATCCGCACCACAGTTGGGTCACCAGATTTTCGGGATCGGTCGCCTGATCGACATCGATCAGGGTCGACTGCGTCTGCGGATACTCGGAGCCGATCACTCGCACCAGCCCTCGAACCCCGGCCTGCTCCAAGTTCGGCATGTCGGTGCCGAGCACGCTGCGAGCCCCGTGGGTCACCACATAGATCCGCGGCAACTGCGTGTCCTCGGACAACACCGACTTGGCGACACCGACCAGATGACGTACGCACGCGGCGCCACGGACCGCGGGGTCCGCGCCGTCGTCAGCGTCGGCGACCGGTGCGGTGAAGATGACAACCCCGGTGACGGCCCCGGTCTTGAGCCGTTCGGCGATCCGCCCCGAGGCCGCCGAGTTGTCGCCGGCCTGCGGCCATTCGACTGTGATGGCCTGTGCGCCACGGGCTTTCAGTGCGTCGGCCACATCGGTTGCGGTCGGGGCGTCGGCGGTGGCGCTGATGAGCAGCCAGTTACCGGGTTCGCGGTAGTCGGCAGCGGGCAGTTCGCGCTGCCGCCACTCGATGTTGAGCAGTCGCTCGCGAAGGATTCGATCCTTGGCGCTGTCACCCGGTTCGGCGCTACCGAAGCGCAACCCCTCCACGCTCAGCAGGACCGTCCCAATGCCGTCGAGAACGTCGATCTGGGCGTCGAATCCGGCATCGTCGACGTCGGTCAACCGGGTGTAGCAGAAGCGAGCGTTGCGCAGCGCCCCGTAGCTGCGCAAGGTGCGCACTCCCAACGGCACCGCGGCAGACCCGCCGCCGAGTGCCTGAACCTGCGGGCTGGCCGCCACCGACTGGAAACAGGCGTCCAACAGGGCTGGGTGTACGACATAGACGCTGTGCTGCGACCGGATCGCGCTGGGTGAGTGCATCTCGGCGAGCACGCTGCCGGCCACGTCATCGATGTGCGCGGCCGCCAGGCCGGTGAACGCCGGACCGTACTGCACACCACGCCGGGCCAGACCGGAACGAACCTCTTCTCCCTGAACGCGGCGCGGATGCGCGGCTGTCAAGGTTGCCATGTCGTAAGCCGCCGCCGGCGGCTCATCATCAACCCTTCGCAGGGTCGCTTGAGCCAGCTGTCGGCGTTCATGTTGGGCACCGGAATCGGATGCCACATCGAACTCCGCAACTCCTGGAGCCGACAGCGAGGCCGACGCACTGACCGTGGTGTGGTCCTCGAGCAGCAGCGCCTGGTCGAAGCGCAGATCGCAGACCTCGACGGTCTGCGGATCCTCGCCGAGCACCACCTGGGCGGCCGCCAGAGCCATCTCGCAATACGCCGCCTCCGGAAGCACCGGCGCTCCGCCGATCTGATACTCGGCCAGCCAAGGATGCGTCGCGTCCCCGACATCGGCCTGCCAGACATGACGTTCGGGTCGTTCGGGCAGTCGCACATGCGGACCCAACAGCGGATGCACGGACACGGTGTACGACCCGTGATTGCCGTGCCGTTGACCCTCGGCGTCCAGCCAATACCGCTGACGGGTCCAGGTGGGCAGTGGCGCATCCAGCAGCCGTCCGTGCGGGTAGCTCACTGCGAAATCGATCATTGCACCCGCATTGTGGAGGTGCGCGACGAAGTCGGCCAGGCCGTTGGGCAAGTCTTGGTTGCGGCGCATCGGGTCCAGGGTCACCAGCGGGACATCCAGGCTGGCGCCGGTCTGTTCCACCGCGTGTGTCAACAACGGGTGCGGTGCCAACTCGGCGAACACCCGGAATCCGTCCTCCATCGCCGCGCGCACCGCTGCCGAGAACCGCACGGTGCCGCGCAGATTCTTGACCCAGTACTTGTTGTTGCAGACCGACAATTCGCGCGGGTCGAACCCGGTAGCCGAGTAGAAAGGGATCTGCGGTGTCAACGGCTTGACGTCGGCCAGCAGGCCGGCGAGTTCGTCGAGGATCGGATCGACCTGGGGGGAGTGTGAGGCCACGTCGACGGCGACCTGGCGGGCCATCACCGACTGACTTTCCCACATGGCGATCAGCTCGGCGACCGTCTCGCTGGCGCCACCGATGACGGTGGACTGCGGAGACGCCACCACCGCCACTACCACGTCTTTGACTCCGCGCATCGTCAACTCTGAGAGCACCTGCTTGGCCGGCAGCTCCACCGACGCCATCGCCCCCGACCCGGAGATGCCGGCCATCAACCGCGACCGCCGGCAGATGACGCGCACGCCATCATCGAGAGACAACGCGCCCGCGACCACCGCTGCTGCGGTCTCGCCCATCGAGTGCCCGATCACCGCGCCCGGACGAACCCCTCTGGCGTCCAATGCCGTCGCGATCGCGACCTGCATTGCGAATATCGTCGGCTGTACCCGGTCGATTCCGACCACCTCAGCTGGCGTGGTCATCGCCTCGGTCACCGAGAATCCGGACTCGGCGGCGATCAGCGGCTCCATGCGGGCGACCGCGGCGGCGAATTCCGGTTCAGTGCGCAGCAGTTCAGCACCCATCTGCGCCCACTGTGAACCCTGCCCGGAAAACACCCAGACCGGGCCGCGGTCGTCGGGGCCCACCGCCGCCTCGAAATGGTGGTCACCCTCGGCGACGTCTCGCAACGCCGCCGTCAGCTCCGGTCGACTCCTGGCGACCACGGCGGTGCGCACCGGACGGTGTGCACGCCGGCGGGCCAGCGTGTAGGCCAGATCCGGCAGCGTCACATCGGCTGCGGCCTCTATCCAATCCGCCAGACGGCAGGCGCTGCGGCGCAATTCCTGCGCTGAGGTGGATGACAGGGCAAACAGAAGCGGCGGCTCGTCGGCCTCGGCGGGGTCGGCGTCGTCGACCCCGTGTCCCTCGGACGCCGGGCCGGCGGGGGCTTGTTCGATGATGGCGTGCACATTGGTACCCGACACGCCGTAGGAGGACACCGCGGCCCTACGAGGCAGAACACCGCCGATCGGCCACGGTGTGGTTTCCTGCGGCACGAACAGGTTCGTGTCGACGCCAGCCATCTCCGCGGGCAGTGCGGTGAAATGCAGATTCCTGGGGACCACACCGTGATGTACCGCCAAGACCGCCTTGATCAGCCCCACGACCCCTGAGGCCGACTGGGAGTGCCCGAAGTTCGTCTTCACCGAACCCAACGCGCAAGCTCCCTCGGTGCCGTACACCGCGCTGAGACTGGCGAACTCTATGGGATCACCCACCGGTGTCCCTGGGCCGTGGGCCTCGACCATCCCGACGCTGGCGGCATCTACGCCGGCGGCGTGCAGGGCGGCCCGGTACACCGCTGTTTGAGCGGTCGCCGACGGAGTCGAGATGTTGAGAGTGTGACCGTCCTGGTTGGCCGCCGTGCCCCGCACCACTGCCAAGACCCGATCCCCATCACGGACTGCGTCAGCCAGTCGTTTGAGCAGCACCACCGCGCACGCCTCACCACCGACATACCCGTCAGCGGCGACATCGAAGGCACTACAACGGCCCGTCGGCGACAAGTGCCCCGCCGCCGAGCCCGCGACGAACTTGCGGGGATCCAGCATCACGTACGCCCCACCCGCGAACGCCAGATCGGATTCTCCCTCGATCAGGCTGCGGCATGCTGCATGCACGGCGAACAACCCAGACGAACATGCGGTGTCCACCGCCACGGCCGGGCCACGCAAGCCCAATGTGTAGGCGATGCGCCCGGCCGCTAGCGCGAACGTGTTACCCGGGACTCCATACGGTCCCTCCATCGCCTCGGACGCGTTCGACACCATCTCGTAGTCGTAGTGCGTCAGCCCGACGAACACGCCCGCGAGCGACTCCCGCACGCTCTGCGGTGTGAGGCCGGCGTGCTCCAACGCTTCCCACGACGTCTCCAACAACAAGCGGTGCTGGGGGTCCATCGCACTTGCCTCACGATCGCTGAGGCCGAAGAACTCCGCGTCGAACCCGGCGACGTCCCCGAGGAACGCACCCCACCTCGATGTCGTGCGACCCGGCATGCCCGGCTGCGGGTCGTAGTAGTCGTCGTTGTCCCAACGTTCTGGTGGAACCTCCCGTACCAGATCATCGCCGCGCAGCAACGCTTCCCAGAGTTGCTCTGGAGAATCGATGTCGACGGGGAGCCGACACCCCATGCCGATCACCGCGATCGGAACACCGGCCTGCGAGGCCACCGTCGTCGACCCGCTAACTGGATCCAAACTGTTCGCCCCACCGTCGGCACGATGAATAGAACCCATCCCGAACAACTCCTCGAAGCAAACGACCAATGCGTCGCAAGTGCCGCTCTGTGCGGACGCTGCACCACCAGAGCCATCGACGTCTGCGCAAATTTAGCAGCCGGGCGCAAGGACGCCGCATGCAGTGCCCGAACTGACCAGTTCAGCCCGGCATGCTCCCAACCCGAGCGGGTCAGCAAAGTCACTCGGATCGAGCTGTGCGGCTGAAATGCCGCAGGTCGCTGGACCGGGATGGTGACGCTGGGCGTCTCTGGTCTGACGGCTACGTGGCGGAATTCCGGGCGATGCGCTCGAGGGCTGGCTCAACCGGTCGATATGCCCCAACGTGGCTCGATGCGGCCGGGAAGTGCGCAGGTAATGCCGACGAATGCGACTACCGCACCGCTCAGCCGCGACAACCTTGCCGTCCCTCAACTTCGATGTTCGATAGTGTCCTCGTGACGGTCCTGATAGTTTGCTTGCCGTGACACAGGCGATTGAGGCTTCACTTCCGGCGTTGCTGCGCGAACGTGCCAGTCTGCAACCGGACGACATTGCGTACACCTTCATCGATTACGACCATGATTGGGCCGGCGTCCCCGTCAGCCTCACGTGGCCGCAGCTGTATCGACGGGTCGTCAATTTCGCCGCCGCGCTCGGCACGTGCGCCGCCCCCGGCGACCGCGCCATGATCATCGCGCCGCAGGGGCTGGAGTACATCGTTGCTTTCCTCGGCGCGCTACACATCGGAGTCATCCCGGTTCCGCTGTCGGTCCCCATGGGTGGGGTCACCGACGAGCGGGTCGAGTCTGTGATGCGCGATGCGTCGCCGGTCGCCGTCCTCACCACTTCCGCTGTCGTCGGCGAGGTAAGTCGCAGTCTCACTCCGCAGCCCGGGCAATCACCGCCGGCGGTCATTGAAATTGATTTGCTGGATCTCGACGCCCCGCCTCGGCCTGGTACTCAGGCCATGTACGAGGACGACAATCCCCACGCCACCGCATACTTGCAGTACACCTCCGGTTCGACCCGTTCCCCGGCTGGTGTAATGATCTCGTACACAAATCTTTTCACCAACCTGCAGCAGATCACGACTGACTACTCAAGGCATGCGGGCGTGACACCGCCGGACCTGACGTTCGTGTCGTGGCTACCGTTCTTTCACGACTTGGGCCTGATTTTGGGAGTTTGCTCGCCAATTGTGCTGGGAACCAGCGCAGTCTTGACGAGCCCGGCGTCTTTCCTGGTGCGGCCGGCGCGTTGGATGCAGTTGTTGGCGACCAATCCGTGCGCGTTCACCGCGGCGCCGAACTTCGCTTTCGATCTGGCGACGCGGAAGACGTCCGACGAAGATATGGCGGGTCTCGACCTCGGCGACGTGCACACAATCCAAAGCGGTGCCGAGCGAGTCCAACCCGCGACGATCAAACGCTTCACCGACCGGTTCGCCCGTTTCAACCTGAGTGAGACGGTGATACAGCCGTCCTACGGCATGGCCGAGGCCACGCTGTACATGTCGACCCCCCGACCGGAAGATCCGATCAAGGTTGTCTACTTCGACACCGATGCGCTGACCGCTGGTCACGCCAAGCGATCTGGCGGCCAGAGCGGAACGCCGTTGGTCAGTTACGACGGCCCCATCAGCCCGCGCTCACCGGTGATACGGATCGTTGATCCTGAGACCCGTACCGAGGTCCCGCAGGATAAGACCGGTGAGATCTGGGTGCATGGCGACAATGTCAGCGCCGGCTACTGGGAAAAGCCCGAGGAGACGGCACACACTTTCGGCGCCACGATTGACGGTCCGTCACCGGGCACGCCCGAAGGTCCATGGCTGAGAACTGGCGATGTGGGCTTCATGTCCGAGGGAGAGCTGTTCGTGGTGGGCCGCATCAAGGACATCTTGATCATCTATGGCCGCAACCACGCCCCAGACGACATCGAGGCGACGGTCACGGATATCACCGGCGGTCGCTGCGTGGCAATCGGCGTTTCTGATGACGGGGTGGAGAAGCTGGCCGTCGTGATGGAAGTCCGAAAGCGTGGCGACTCCGACGACGAAGTCGCGCAGGCGTTTGACACCATGAAGCGCGACGTCACCACGGCGATCTCGGGTACCCACGGAATCGCGGTCGCGGATTTGGTTCTGGTGGGACCTGGTTCGATTCCCGTCACCACTAGTGGCAAGGTCAGGCGACAGGCCTCAGGGGATCTTTATCAGCGCAAGCAGTTCGCCCGCTTGGACGGTTGAGAACGAGACACTCCGTGGCGAGAGGCGGTCCGTCAGCCCTGGCGCCGACTCGCTAGGTGCCCGGAGGGTGCATCAGCCGGCGCCGGCCACCGCTGCAGCGGCACTTGCCGCAGCGACGCCAGTGCTGCCCGGGGAGCCGGCTACCCCGTCGGCGGTGCCGCCGATCCCGCCGCGTCCACCGGCACCCGCCGCGGCCATGGAGATCAACAGCGCCAAACTTGCACCACCCTGGCCGCCGCCGCCACCGGTGCCGGTCGTGCTGTTGCCGCCGCCGCCACCGGTGCCTCCGGTGGCGGTTCCGTCGGTCAGGTAGTTGACCGCTATACCACCCGTCCCGCCGACTCCACCGACCGTGCTGCCGTCACCCCCGACACCGCCGATGCCGCCGGTGGCGGTCGCGACGGGCCCGGCGACGCCGGTGAAAGCTGTCACCACAGCCCACGCCGCGGTCCACACGGAATCCCCCGAAATGGCTGCAGCGCCGCCGATTCCGCCGGCACCGCCAGCGCCGTTCGTGCCGCGGCCGCCCGCTCCGCCTGACCCGCCGGTGGCGCTCGCCGCGTTGTATGGCCCGTTGAAGAATCCGTATCCGAAGGTGATCGCATCGCCGCCTGCGCCTCCGTCACCGCCGGTAGTGCCGCTACCCCCGGTTCCGCCGGCGCCACCACCGCCGCCGCCGAGCAGACCTGCCGCCCCGCCGTTCCCACCAGTGCCCCCGGCACCGCCGCCCGCGCCGCCGTCGGCACCGCCAGCCCCGCCGGCTCCGCCGGCCCCACCGACACCGAACAGGATCGCTGACCCACCGGCTCCGCCAGCCTGGCCGTCACCGCCGGCCGAGACGGCCGTGCCGGCCGCACCGTCCGCGCCGGCTCCGCCGGCACCACCGTTGCCGATCAATCCGCCGGCGCCGCCGTTACCGCCGGGCAGGTTGGAGCCGGCCGGTTCGGAGTAGCCGTTGCCGCCATTGCCGAACACCCAACCACCGGGGCCGCCATCCGGGTGGGCCGCCGTCCCATCGGCGCCGTTACCCCATATCGGGCGTCCTTGCCACTCGTTGTTGGCGACCGCATTGATGAGGTCCACCAAGCTGACTTGCTGTGGACTCGTGCCCGCGGTCTGCGCATACGCGACGATCGCGCTGACCAGGTCCGTCAGCGACAGGTTCGGCGGGGTGCTTTGTGGAACTGCCGCGCCTGCGGCCGACAAGGGAGTCGCTGCTGCTGCTGGACCGGCCGACCGCGCGGCGGCTGAATTCACAACCCTGGGAACCGAGTTGGTGCCGCCCGTCGTCGGGGTGCTCGGGGCTGCACTTGCCCCTGCCGGTGTTTGAGCCGCTCGGGCGGCTGTTGTGGGTGCCGGCGCAGAAGGTGCCTTCGTGAGGGTTGTGCGTGCGGTGCCGGCCACCCCGGCGTTGCTCGACGCTGCTGCGCTAGTCGTCTTCGTCGAGCTGGTTGGGCCGGGGGTCCCCGCTTCCGGGGTACTGGCGGACCGGGCGGTGCCGCCTTTCGAGGGGGCAGTGCCGTCATGGGTCGCTGAGGAGGAGCTGGACGCATCGGCGTGGGCAACCCCTGTCGCGGCGGCCAGTGAAGAACAGAAGCCTGCGGCGAGAACGCCTGTTCCCAGCCACATGGTGACTTTGTTGCGAGACTGTTGCGCGCGGTGGCGCCTACCCGCACGCCGTGTTCCGTGCCCGGCCGGGTTCGTTGCACGATGTCTTACAGCCATAGTTTGTCGGTTCCCGAGTTCGCTAGCGCCCCTAGGCGTCGTATCGTAGCAAAGAGTTATCCGCCCGCGTGACGACGGTTCGAAGTGCTGGTCCTCGGCCGGACCGCCGTGCTGCAGCCCGACTTGCATTGCGACACGTTGTGTTTTCTGCTGACTCTGGGTCGAGTGGCTGCACAGTTCACCATCCGATACAGCAACTAGTCGTGGTTTATGCTGGTGTTCCGCTTGCCGGCGGTGCTGGAACCGGCGTGTTTGCTGGTGACGCTGGATGTGCTCTGAGCGCCGTCTCTGTTGCTGTCACCTGCCTGCGCGGCTGACGCCGAGACAATCGCGCCGCCGCCCGTGGACGTCTGGCTGATCAGTTCGCTGTCGCTGGAGTGAGTGGCGGTCGAGGGGGAGGCCTTCCTGTTGGCTACGACCGACGCCGATCGGGCGGCGGTAAGCCCGCTGACGTTGATGCCCGGCGCGGACCTGGTGATGGTCTGCGAGGTCTGAGAGATTGCTCCTGCGATCGCAAGCGGACCAGGCCCGGCGGTGACTGTGTCGCCGTCGCCGTTCACAACGAATGCCAGACTCGCTGTTGTGTTGGGAAATGGGCCTTGAACCGACGACACGTCGTTGCCGTCGCCCAGAATGTTCCAAGCGGCGGCCAGAATGCCATCCGAATGTACGGTGCTGGCGCCCAGGATGTTCGCGCTGGAACTCAAGTAACCCTGTGCCGACGAGGTGCCCGCGTTGCCGACATTGAGCGCCCAGTTGCCGAAGCCGCCGACATTTGTAGCTTTTGTCCCATCACCGCCGGATGCTGCGCCCAGCGCAAAATTCAGGATGCCGAGATTGGTCACCTGCCCTGGCCCGAATTGCACGGAGAGGTTACCCAGGCCGGCGGCGCCCGTAGCTTGCGGCGCAGCACCACCGGTCGACACGCCGGCCGCGAAATCGAGGGCGCCCACCGTTGCCGCGCTGCCCGCCCCGATTTGCTGAGCGAGGCTCAGAAGTGAGGCGACGTTCGACGCGTTTGCATTATTGCCGGCGGCCACTGCGACGCTGAGGATGCTGAACTTAGCTGCCGAGGTCGCGCTTGTGCCCAAAGAGATGGCACCGCTGAGCAGCCCAGTACCGGCATCTGCGGTTGCGCCCTTGCCGATGGCGAGGGCGAAGCTGGTCAGGTTGCTCGTACAACCGCCACCTTTGCCGAGGCCGAAGGCGGAGAAACAGGTAGCGTTGGCTGCAGGCGAATCACCGAGGGCTCCGGCTACGAACCCTCCGGACAGGATGACGCCAAGCAGCACGCCACCTCTAGCACGAACCTGTTTCGTCGACATCGTCCTCGCACCCTAGGCCCCGTTTGCTAGTTTTGACAATATCTGACGAGTTCTGAACTCGCAGCTGCCTGGTGCAGACTTCTTCGACAGGATTTCTCGGTCGGCGCAGCCTAGCCCTCGTCATCGACGACGAAGGCGTTAACCACTCCGGCGCCTGCTCGGAGGCTTACGTCCGTTCAGAACAACTCTGGCGGCCCGCGACCGGCACATCACCCGAGTGGTGACTCTCAGCAACGATTACCGGCCTCAGTAATTATATTTGCGGAACTGACTGAATTCGTCGCCGGGCATTCCGTTAGCGCCTCCGAGACATGAGGTTGCACGGCTGAGACACCATGCGCTCAGGGTCTCGCCCGACGGATCGTCGGTGAGCCGCTTGTCGATAAGCTGGCAAACCAGCAGCTTGTTGCTGTCGACAACCGGGAGGCGCCTACCGCTTCGTGTGCTTGCCGCCCGTGGTGGTGTTGGCGGTGATATGTGTGCCGCTGTCGCCGGAGTCGCTCGAAGCGCTCGCTTTGCGATGACGGCCACCACTGGCATCGGTATTCATGCCGCTGTCGCTACTGGCAGCGGCAGCGGCGGCCGTATCGCGACTGGTGGTAACGCTGTGCCGGCCATCGCCAACCGGCGCACTCGGGCGGTCCGAACTCGATGTAGTAATTCCGACACTGCCACTGTTGTCGCCGGCGGCTGACGGGCTAGACCCGGCTGACGATGCAGTTGCGCCGCTGTAATCGGTACCCGGGACTTTGGTCGCGGAGGCGCCGCTGTGGTTGGCACCGGATGCTGTGGCCGACGCTCTGTTGGCGGCGGCTCCGAACGGGGGGAAGTTGCCGATGCCGATGGCGATGCCGGGGCCCTTCTGTGTAAGCGTTTGCCCGTCTTGCAACAACGACGCCAGCAAGGACAGCGGGCCCTTCTCTGCGGTCAGGTTCGTGTCTATGCCGAAAAGGGCGAACGCCAAGCTCGTGACAGCAGCGGGGCCGGTCACGGACACCGTGTTGCCAGTACCCAGGACGCTCGCGGCGGCGCTCAGAATGCCCTGAACGAGCACGTTGTTCGAGCCCAGGATGTTCACGGCGGGGCTGAGGATCGACTGCGTCGACACGCTGCCGGCGTCGCCCCAAAGGTTGAGAGCTACGGTGCCCAGGACACCGGCTGAAGTGGTTTGCGTTCCGGTGCCATTGGGCGAGACGCTCAGGGCGAGATTGAGTGCGCCGAGGGTTTTCGCCGACCCAGTGCCGATCTGCGCGGAGATGTTGCCCAATCCGGCGGCCGCGCTGTCCTGCTTCCCTGCGCCACCGCCCGGCAGTCCAAGGGCGAGATTGAGGGCACCGACCGTTTGCGATGCACCGGGACCGATTTGCAGCGAGATGTTGCTAACACCGATGGATGTCGCGGTAGCCGTGCCACTGCCGCCGGGTGTGGCGCCGACCACCAGGTTCAGGATGCCACCTGCCGTTGACGCATTACCCGGCCCGAACTGCAGGTTGAGTCCGAGTAAGGACAACGCCGTGGATGCCGATGCGTTGGCGCCGAACGCCCCGCCGAAAGTGAGGGCGGACAGGCTGGTATCGACGCTGGCTTTGTTGCCGATCGCGATAGCGCCGCCGAACAGCGCGGTGCCGGCATTTGCTACTGCGCCTTCGCCGATTCCAACAGCGATGCTGGTCAGGTTGCTCGTGCAACCATTGCCGTTGCTTAATCCGAAGGCCGAAAAGCACGACGCGTTGGCCGGCGCGGCCTGGCCGCATGTCCCAGTGGCCAGCGCACCCGTGACCAAGGCGCCAAGCAACGCTTTATTTCTGCTTCGAACTAGACCCACCAGCATCTCCGTTGCTCGAACGCTTCTTTGCTAGATGTGACCGTACCTGACAATCCGGCGTTACCGACAAGGTTCCAAGCGATGAGCTCGTGGCTGCGGTTGTGGCGAAGCGCAGGCGGCCCACTCTCGGACCTCCGCGAGGCGATGAGCGAGACGCTTGAGTCTGTTCTCTGCACCCGCCCCGGCAGCCCTCGGCGCAGCCGGTCTTCTCGGCACGCTCCTGGCCGCGCACTGGCCGTCCAACCGAAGCGCTCAGAGCCCACGCTGAGCCACAGTTGCAGCCCTCCCAGGCGTGACGGCCAGCCCCTCCGTCAACGGAAAAAGGGGTGGCGGGCTTTACGTAGCCCTTCACCCGGCGAATAAGCTCACCAGCAAGTCGATCAGGAGAAGTCGGGCTCCCTCAACCCTCTTCGTCACCGCAACCTTCTCGCTGCGGCCAGGGCTATGTTCGACCGGGTCGGGCCGCCCTGCTGCGGCCAACGCTCCTCGTCGTGGAGACATCCGCACTCGGTTTCCCTGCCGCGCCCCCAGTCGACGCGGCGGCACGGGTCTTGGGCTTGCTAGTGCCGGTTGCCGCCGCGCCGCCGACGACTAGTCCGTTGATGTTGAAGCCCGGGCCGGTCTTGTAGACCGTGGCCGTCGTCTGGCCGATCGAACCGGCGACGGCGAGGGGGCCGTACGCGCCGACGGTGTTTCCTTTGCCGAACAGAGCGAAGCCAATGCTCCCACGCCCGTTCGTACCAACGATGTTGGCTTGCTCCGATGATTGCGCGCGACCGCCTACGGCGATAGCGACGTTGCCGACATCGGTCGGCTGATTCCCCGCCTGCGCGCCGTTGTTTGCCCCTAGTACGGCGGCCAACGCCAGGATGCCATCGGTGCCCGCACCGGCTTCATGACCCACGGCGACTGAAAAGCTAAACAGCCCTTCGTCGAAGAGGGCCTCCGAATGATCACCTATCGCGAATGCACCGCCAAAGAACCCGTTGTCGGCGTACGCCTCTGCGCCGAGCCGATTGCGATCGCGACAGTGGTCAGACTGCTCGTGCAGTTCGCGCTGTTACCGATACCGAAAAACGACGCACAGGTAGCATGCGCTGGCGGTGAGGACCCCAAACTGCCCCCCCGCCAGAGCGGTGGCGGTCGGAACACCGAACGCGAGTGCGCCCATGTGCCTTGTTCTGGTGACAACCTGCCGACTCATCGTTAGTTCCCTCCGGTGACGGGCCTATGCGTGGAAATTACGCAAACGCACTCACGGGCACATGAGTAGTGGGCTACTCGATCTTGGAGAGGAGAAAGCGATTGATGGCGGCCACGACCATGCGCGTTGCCAGGCGCTGAAGATGAAGCTGAGAGGCTGTAATCCAGTTGGGCACCCGAGGTCAATGAACAGCGCCCGCGATCTACCGTCTGACCTGCCGGATCGAAAGCCGTTGAGCAGCAGGACATGTTTGCTGGCAGCCGGAATCGCACATGCTGGCGGCCGGGTCTCGCCAGGCGACTGAGTCGCCCATAAGTCGCCCGCGACTTTCGTCATCGGCCAGAAACGGCCTCTGACCAGGTAATATTGAGTGCCCCCGGCAGGATTCGAACCTGCGGCCTTCTGCTCCGGAGGCAGACGCTCTATCCCCTGAGCTACGGGGGCGCATGTGATTGCGCCGTTGGGCGTTGACAGCCTAACGCATCGAGCGGAGGGCCCACGAAAGCACTTCCTGGTCCCCGGGTCGCTGCGCTCCTGCCCGCCGGGGATATGGATTCGGGCGCTGACCACGTCAGACCATAGGATGGACCCCCGTGACCCCCGCCGACCTCGCCGAGCTGCTCAAGAGCACCGCCGCCGCGGTGCTGGCCGAGCATGACCTCGACCCCGCCGCCCTGCCTGCGACGGTGACCGTCGAGCGTCCGCGCAACCCCGAGCACGGCGACTACGCCACCAACCTGGCCCTTCAGCTGGGCAAGAAGGTCGGCGCCAACCCGCGCGAGCTGGCCGGCTGGCTGGCCGCCGCGCTGGCCGAGGCCGACGGCATCGCCTCGGCCGACGTCGCCGGACCGGGCTTCGTGAACCTGCGCATCGAGGCCTCGGCCCAGGGCGTCATCGTCCGCAACATCCTCGCCGCCGGCGCCGGACTACGGCCGCTCCGCCGCGCTGGACGGCCAGAACATCAACCTCGAGTTCGTCTCGGCCAACCCGACCGGGCCCATCCACATCGGCGGCACCCGCTGGGCCGCCGTCGGCGACGCGCTGGGACGGCTGCTGTCCACCCAGGGCGCCCGCGTGGTGCGGGAGTACTACTTCAACGACCACGGCGCCCAGATCGACCGGTTCACCAACTCGCTGATCGCCGCGGCCAACGGCCAGCCCGCCCCCGAGGACGGCTACGCCGGCGCCTACATCAACGACATCGCCGACCAGATCCTGGCCAAGGCGCCCGACGCGCTGAGCCTGACCGGCGAGGAGCAGCGCGAGACGTTCCGCTCCATCGGCGTGGACCTGATGTTCACCCACATCAAGGAATCGCTGCACGAGTTCGGCACCGACTTCGACGTCTACACCCACGAAGACTCGATGCACACCAGCGGGCGGGTGGACCAGGCCATCGCCAAGCTGCGCGAGACCGGCTCGATCTACGAGAAGGACGGCGCAACCTGGCTTCGCACAACCGAATTCGGTGACGACAAGGACCGCGTCGTCATCAAGAGCGACGGCCAGCCCGCCTACATCGCCGGCGACCTCGCCTACTACCTGGACAAGCGCCAGCGCGGGTTCGACCTGTGCATCTACATGCTCGGCGCCGACCACCACGGCTACATCGCCCGGCTCAAGGCCGCCGCCGCCGCACTCGGCGACGACCCCGACACCGTCGAGGTGCTCATCGGCCAGATGGTCAACCTGGTCCGCGACGGCCAGCCGGTGCGGATGAGCAAGCGGGCCGGCACCGTCATCACGCTCGACGACCTGGTCGAGGCCATCGGGGTGGACGCCGCCCGCTACGCCCTGATCCGCTCCTCGGTGGACACCCCGATCGACATCGACCTGGCAGCTGTGGTCCTCGGCGTCGAGCGAAAACCCGGTCTACTACGTGCAATACGCGCACGCCCGGCTCTCGGCGCTGGCGCGCAACGCCGCCGAGCTCGGACTGGCGCCCGACACCGCACACCTGGAGCTGCTCACCCACGACAAAGAGGGCACGCTGATCCGCAACCTCGGCGAGTTCGCCCGGGTGCTCGAGTCGGCGGCCTCACTGCGCGAGCCGCACCGGGTCTGCCGCTACCTCGAGGACCTCGCCGGCGACTACCACCGGTTCTACGACTCGTGCCGGGTGCTGCCGCAGGGCGACGAGGATCCCAGCGATCTGCACCGCGCCCGGCTCGCCCTGTGCGACGCCACCCGCCAGGTGATCGCCAACGGTCTGGGCATCCTCGGTGTGTCCGCACCGGAGCGGATGTGAACGCTCACCCGGCCGGCCCGCGGCACGCCGAGGAGATCCACCACGGCGGCACCCCGCCGCGCCCGCAGACCTCCGCCGACGCACTCGACCTTGCCCCGAACATCTGGCCGCACAACCTCGTTCGCCGCGACGACGGTGAGGTGGCGATCGCCGGCGTGACGGTCACCGACCTCGCCGCCGAGTACGGCACCCCGCTGTTCGTCATCGACGAGGACGACTTCCGCGGCCGCTGCCGCGAGATCGCCGCCGCGTTCGGCGGCGGGCGCAACGTGCACTACGCCGCCAAGGCGTTCCTGTGCAGCGAGATCGCCCGCTGGGTCGACGAGGAAGGCCTGTCGCTCGACGTCGCGAGCGGCGGTGAGCTGGCCGTCGCCCTGCACGCCGGATTCCCCGCCGAGCGAATCGCCTTCCACGGCAACAACAAATCGGTCGACGAGCTCAGCGCGGCGGTCAAAGCCGGCGTCGGCCACGTCGTGCTGGACTCGATGACCGAGATCGAGCGGCTGGACACCATCGCCGGGGACGCCGGCGTGATGCAGGACGTCCTGATCCGCATCACCGTCGGCGTCGAGGCGCACACCCACGAGTTCATCGCCACCGCCCACGAGGACCAGAAGTTCGGCCTGTCACTGGCCAGCGGCGCGGCCATGGACGCGGTGCGACGCGTCTTCGCCGCCGACCACCTGCGTCTGGTCGGCCTGCACAGCCACATCGGATCGCAGATCTTCGACGTCGACGGGTTCGAGCTGGCCGCGCACCGGGTCATCGGCCTGCTGCGCGACGTGGTCGCCGAGTTCGGGGTGGACAAGACCGCCCAGATCGGCACCGTCGACCTCGGCGGTGGCCTGGGTATTTCCTATGTGCCCCAGGATGATCCGCCGCCGGTCCAGGACCTGGCGGCCAAGCTCGGCGCGATCGTCGCCAACGAGTCGGCCGCCGTCGGCCTGCCCGCGCCGCGACTGGTCGTCGAGCCCGGCCGCGCCATCGCCGGGCCCGGCACCGTGACGCTCTACGAGGTGGGCACGGTCAAGGACGTGGCCATCAGCGCCGGCGCCTCGCGGCGCTACATCAGCGTCGACGGCGGCATGAGCGACAACATCCGCACCTCGCTGTACGGCGCGGAGTACGAGGTCCGCCTGGTGTCCCGGGGCAGCGACGCACCGCCGGCCCTGGCCCGCATCGTCGGAAAGCATTGCGAGAGCGGCGACATCGTCGTCCGCGACGCCTGGGTGCCCGACGACGTGCATCCCGGAGACCTGTTGGCGGTGGCCGCCACCGGCGCCTACTGCTATTCGATGTCGAGTCGGTACAACCTGATCGGCCGCCCCGCCGTGGTGGCCGTGCGCGACGGGCGGGCCCGCCTGATCCTGCGCCGGGAGACCGTCGACGATCTGCTGAGTTTGGAAGTGAGGTAGCAATGAGTACACCCGAGAAGCCCATCGGCATAGCGGTATTGGGGCTGGGCAACGTCGGCAGCGAGGTCGTCCGCATCATCGAGGACAGCGCCGCCGACCTGGCCGCGCGCATCGGTGCGCCGCTGGAACTGCGCGGCGTCGCGGTGCGCCGCGTCGCCGACGACCGCGGCGTGCCGGTCGCCATGCTCACCGACAACGTCGAGGAGCTGGTGTCGCGCGAGGACGTCGACATCGTCGTCGAGCTGATGGGCCCGGTCGAGCCCGCCCGCAAGGCGATCCTGACCGCCCTCGAGCACGGCAAGTCGGTGGTGACCGCCAACAAGGCGCTGCTGGCCCAGTCCACCGGCGAGCTGGCGCAGGCCGCCGAGCGTGCGCATGTCGACCTGTACTTCGAAGCGGCCGTGGCCGGCGCCATCCCGGTGATCCGCCCGCTGACCCAGTCGCTGGCCGGTGACTCCGTGCTGCGGGTGGCCGGCATCGTCAACGGCACCACCAACTACATCCTGTCCGAAATGGCCTCGACGGGAGCCGATTACGCCTCGGCCCTGGCCGACGCCAGCGCGCTGGGCTACGCCGAGGCCGACCCCACCGCCGACGTCGAGGGCTACGACGCCGCCGCCAAGGCGGCCATCCTGGCCTCGATCGCCTTCCACACCCCCGTCACCGCCGACGACGTCTACCGCGAGGGCATCACCAAGGTCAGCCCGGCCGACTTCGAGGCGGCCAAGGCGCTGGGCTGCACCATCAAGCTGCTCTCGATCTGCGAGCGCATCACCACACCCGATGGCCAGCAACGTGTTTCGGCCCGCGTGTACCCGGCGCTGGTTCCGCTGACCCACCCGCTGGCGACGGTCAACGGCGCGTTCAACGCCGTCGTGGTCGAGGCCGAGGCGGCCGGCCGGCTGATGTTCTACGGCCAGGGCGCCGGCGGCGCGCCGACGGCATCGTCGGTCATGGGTGACGTGGTGATGGCGGCCCGCAACCGCGTCCAGGGCGGACGCGGCCCGCGCGAGTCGAAGTACGCCCAGCTGCCGATCGCCCCGATGGGAGTGATCCCGACCCGCTACTACGTCAGCATGACCGTCAAGGACGAGCCCGGCGTATTGGCCTCGGTGGCAGCCGAATTCGGCAAGCGCGAGGTCAGCATCGCCGAGGTGCGCCAGGAGGGCATCGTCGACGAGGGCCGGCAACTCTGCGGTGCCCGCATCGTCGTGGTCACCCACCGGGCCACCGATGCCGCGCTCTCGGAGACCGTCACCGCGTTGTCGGGTCTCGACGTCGTGCAGAGCGTCAACAGCGTGCTGCGTCTGGAGGGAACCAGCGAATGAGCACGACGAAGGTCCACACCCCGTGGCCGGGTCTGATCGAGGCCTACCGCGACCGGCTGCCGGTCGCGGCGGACTGGACGCCGGTGACGCTGCTCGAGGGCGGCACCCCGCTGGTGTACGCCCCGCGGCTGTCGGAAAAGACCGGCTGCACAGTGCATCTGAAGGTCGAGGGCCTCAACCCGACCGGCTCCTTCAAGGACCGCGGCATGACGATGGCCGTCACCGAGGCCGTCGCGCGCGGACAGAAGGCCGTGCTGTGCGCCTCCACCGGCAACACCTCGGCCTCGGCGGCCGCCTACGCCGCGCGGGCCGGAATCACCTGCGCGGTGCTGATTCCGCAGGGCAAGATCGCGATGGGCAAGCTGGCCCAGGCGGTCATGCACGGCGCCAAGATCATTCAGATCGACGGCAACTTCGACGACTGCCTGGAGCTGGCCCGCAAGCTCACCAATGACTACCCGGCGATCTCGCTGGTCAACAGCGTCAACCCGGTGCGCATCGAGGGGCAGAAGACCGCGGCGTTCGAGATCGTCGACGCGCTGGGCACCGCGCCGGACATCCACGCGCTGCCGGTCGGCAACGCCGGCAACATCACCGCCTACTGGCGGGGCTACACCGAGTACCACCGCGACGGAATCAGCGACAAGCTGCCCCGCATGCTCGGCACCCAGGCCGCCGGCGCCGCCCCACTGGTGTCGGGCAAGCCGGTCAGCCACCCCGAAACCATCGCCACCGCCATCCGGATCGGCTCGCCGGCCTCCTGGGACGGCGCGGTCACCGCGCAGCAGGAGTCCAACGGCCGCTTCCTGGCCGCCACCGACGAGGAGATCCTGGCCGCCTACCACCTGGTCGCCCGGGCCGAGGGCGTCTTCGTCGAGCCGGCATCGGCGGCCAGCATCGCCGGGTCTGCTCAAGTCGGTCGAGGACGGCTGGGTCGCGCCCGGTTCCACGGTGGTGTGCACCGTGACCGGCAACGGCCTGAAGGACCCCGACACCGCGCTGCGGGACATGCCCACGGTGACGCCGTTGGCGGTCGACCCGGCCGCCGTCGTCGCCGAGCTCGGGCTGGGCTGAGGAACGTCGGTGTCGATGACCCTGCCTGCGGGCCTGACCGCCAGCGCCTCCGTCGCGGCCTCCAGCGCCAACCTCGGCCCCGGCTTCGACAGCCTGGGCGTGGCGCTGGGCCTCTACGACGAGATCCTGGTCGAGACCATCGACGCCGGACTGGTCATCGAGATCGAGGGTGAGGGCGCCGGGCACGTGCCCCACACCCACGAGCACCTGGTGGTCCGCGCCATCCACCGCGGCCTTCTCGCCGCCGGCGCCGACGCCCCGGGCCTGTTCGTGCGCTGCCGCAACGCCATCCCGCACTCGCGCGGACTCGGCTCGTCGGCAGCCGCCGTCGTCGGCGGCCTGGCCGCCGCGAATGGCCTTCTGGCCCAAGCGGATTTAGTACCCCACTCCGAGGCGCAGCTGATCCAGCTGTCCTCGGAGTTCGAGGGTCACCCGGACAACGCGTCCGCGTCGGTGCTCGGCGGCGCCGTGGTGTCGTGGACCGACACCCGCACCGACCCGCCGACCTACGCCGCCGCGCCGCTGCGCCTGCACCCGGACATCCACCTGTTCCCGGGTATCCCGGAAGTCCGGTCCTCAACCGCCGAGACCAGGATCTTGCTGCCCGATCACGTCAGTCACGTCGCCGCCCGGTTCAACCTCAGCCGGGCCGCTTTGCTGGTGGTGGCGCTCACCGAGCGTCCGGATCTGCTGATGGCGGCCACCGAAGACGTGCTGCATCAGCCGCAGCGGGCGCCCGCCATGCCCGCCTCGGCGGAATACCTGCAGGTCCTGCGGCGTTGTGGCGTACCAGCGGTGCTGTCCGGCGCCGGCCCGTCGGTCCTGGCGCTCAGCACGCGTCCGGAACTGCCGGCCGAGGCGCTCGAGTACGGCATCGCCAATGGATTCACCGTCAGCGAGATGGGCGTCGGCGAAGCTGTTCGCTGGAGCTCAGGTGTGGCTGTCCACGGTTGAGTTGTCACACGCCGGTGCCGGTTTCTTGCGTTCCGGCCGCAAAGGGGGCTATCCTCGGTGCCGTCCAGGCAATCGCAGCGTCTGCACCTGCGCCGAGACTAGGACGACCACCAATTCTTCTCGTGTTCAACTCGTGGACTGACGGTTCGCCATGTAGCCGCGAATCCCGGCCATCACCGTTGATGCACAGATGACGGTGAGACTTCGCATTCAGCGAATCGCCTGAATGCCAGAACCCCTCGTGTGATTGATCGGCGAGGGAAGAAAGGAAATCCGTGACCGATACGGACCTCATCACGGCTGGAGACAGCGCCCCTCAGACGGATGCGCCCGCCGTGACCGCACAAACCCCGCCGGCCCCGAATCTCAGCCCGCTGAGTCCCGTGGCGCCGAGCAGGGTGCGGACGCCGGCGGGTCCCTGTCGACGATGGTGCTGCCCGAGCTTCGCGCCCTGGCCAACCGCGTCGGCGTCAAGGGAACCTCCGGGATGCGCAAGGGCGATCTCATCGCCGCCATCCGGGAGACCCAGAACGGCGGCAGCGAGCGGCCCGCGTAACGGCGGCGCAACGGCGCCCGCGGCCGAGGCGCCCGAGCCGAGCCCGCCACCGAGACCCGCGACGACGCCGTGACCAACGGCACCGAGCAGCCCCGGCGCGAGCGCCGGACCGCCAACCGCGACGCCGGCGCCCCCACCGAGGGTGGCGACCAGCAGAAGCCCGCCGGCGAGGCGCAGGCCAAGTCCGAGAACCGCCAGCAGAATCGCGAGAACCGCCAGCAGAACCGCCAGCAGAACCGCGAGTCCAGACGACCGCAGCGGAACCGCAGGGCGGAGACCGCGAGCAGAGACCGGCGGCAGAACGGCCAGCAGAACCGCGACTCGCGGTGACGAGGGCGACGACGACGAGCGCGGCCAAGGCCGGCGCGGCCGGCGCTTCCGCGACCGCAGGCGCCGCGGTGAACGCCCCGGCGGCGAAGGCGGCGGCGCCCAACGAGTCCGAGCTGCGCGAGGACGACGTCGTCCAGCCCGTGGCCGGCATCCTCGACGTCCTCGACAACTACGCGTTCGTGCGGACCTCCGGCTACCTGGCCGGCCCGAACGACGTGTACGTCTCGATGAACATGGTGCGCAAGAACGGCCTGCGCCGCGGCGACGCGGTCACCGGTGCCGTGCGCGTGGCCAAGGACGGCGACCAGAGCAACCAGCGGCAGAAGTTCAACCCGCTGGTGCGCCTCGACAGCGTCAACGGCGGACCGGTCGAGGCGGCCAAGAACCGCCCCGAGTTCGGCAAGCTGACCCCGCTGTACCCGAACCAGCGGCTGCGGCTGGAGACCACCACCGAGAAGCTGACGACCCGGGTCATCGACCTGATCATGCCGATCGGCAAGGGCCAGCGCGCCCTGATCGTGTCCCCGCCGAAGGCCGGCAAGACCACGATCATGCAGGACATCGCCAACGCGATCACCAAGAACAACCCCGAGTGCCACCTGATGGTCGTGCTCGTCGACGAGCGGCCCGAAGAGGTCACCGACATGCAGCGCTCGGTCAAGGGTGAGGTCATCGCCTCGACCTTCGACCGGCCGCCGTCAGACCACACCCAGGCTGCCGAGCTCGCCATCGAGCGGGCCAAGCGACTGGTGGAGCAGGGCAAGGACGTCGTCGTGCTGCTCGACTCGATCACCCGGCTGGGCCGCGCCTACAACAACGCCTCCCCGGCGTCCGGGCGCATCCTGTCCGGTGGTGTCGACTCCACCGCGCTGTACCCGCCCAAGCGGTTCCTCGGCGCGGCCCGCAACATCGAGCACGGCGGATCCCTGACGATCATCGCCACCGCCATGGTGGAGACCGGCTCGACCGGCGACACGGTGATCTTCGAGGAGTTCAAGGGCACCGGCAACGCCGAGCTCAAGCTCGACCGCAAGATCGCCGAGCGCCGGGTCTTCCCGGCCGTCGACGTCAACCCGTCGGGCACCCGCAAGGACGAGCTGCTGCTCTCGGCCGACGAGTTCTCGGTCGTGCACAAGCTGCGCCGGGTGCTGTCCGGTCTGGACAGCCACCAGGCCATCGACCTGCTGATGAGCCAGCTGCGCAAGACCAAGAACAACTACGAGTTCCTGGTGCAGGTCTCCAAGACCGCGCCGGGCATGGCTGACGTCGACTAGTCAGGGCTGGCGCGACACCGCCATCCCCGGCACCACGAAGGATCGGCGATGAACACCGACGAGATCTGGCGCAACATCGACGAGCAGCGCACGAGCCTGGCCGGACTGCTCGAGACCCTGAGCCCCGAGCAGTGGACCGCTGCCTCGTTGTGCGAGGGCTGGAAGGTGCGCGACGTCGCCGCGCATCGTGACGCACTCGCAGATGGGTCCGGGCCGGGTGGTCGTCGAGGCCGTGCAAGTCGAGGTTCCGCTTCGATCCGATGATCAAGCGGCTTGCCTTGGCGGACAACCGATCACAGGCCGAGATCGTTGCCGCGCTGCGCGGCATGGTCGGCTCGCGCAAGCACATCGTCGGAACCAAGCCGCTCGACCCGTTGACCGACGCCCTGGTTCACGGGCAGGACATCGCCGTGCCGTTGGGCATCGACCGGCCGATGCCCGCAGCGGCCGCTGCCGCAGCGGCAAATCACATGTGGCACATGCGGTTTCCCATGCGCCCTGCCGAACGGTTCACAGGTATCCGGCTGATCGCGACCGACGCCGACTTCGCCGCGGGGGAGGGCTACGAGATCAAGGCGCCGATCCGCGACATCCTCATGGCGATCACCGGCCGCCCCAGCGGCATCAGCGACGAGGTCCAGGCGCACCGCAGCGCCTGAGCCTCACTGCGCCGGCGCGCTCCGCAGTGCGGGCAGCACGTAGCGCCGCATGTAGCGCAGCACCGCGTCGTGATCGTCGGGGTCCAGGGTGTCGCCGGGAACCGTGCCGAGGCTGATCTGCACCCGGGCCACCCATTCGGCCGCCTCGTCCAGGTCGGTATCCGGATGGATCTCGCCGCGGTCGCGGGCGGCCTCGAGGTAGGGGCGCCAGAACCGGCCGAGGTCGGGAACCAGACCCTGCACACCGGCCCCCGCGCAGGCGGCGAACTCCTCGGGCTCGTCGCGGCGCAACTGCATGACCAGCGCGCCCGGGGTTTCGTAGGCGCTTCGGCCCAACCGCACCCCGACCGCAAGCTGCTCCTCGAATCCGGTGATCGCCGACAGGGTCCGGTTGGACTCGCCCCAGAACACCTCGTTGAGCCGCACGATGGCCGCACCCAGCAGTGACGCCTTGTCGGGGTAGTGGCGGTAGAGCCAGCCCCGCGACACACCGGCGGCCTCGGCCACTTCGGACACCGTCGTGGCGCGGATGCCCTTGGTCCGCAGACAGGCCTCCGCCGCGTCGATCAGTCGCTCCCGGACGGTCTTCGTCCCGGTCGGGCTGGCGGCATCGGTGCTGGCGATCACCCGGATATCCTTGCAAACCCGCGGACCGTCCGCGGCAGTAGACACATTTGTAATCCTGTTTACCGCGCTTCTATTGTGACGTGTACCGCCGTCCGGATGGCGGATAAGGACCCATGCGACGGGAGATCAGTGGCCGAGACCGTCCAGCAACTGCTGCGTGAGCACCTCGACAATCCCGCGCCCGCGGTGAAGTTCGGCGATCGGGTGTGGACGTGGCGCGAACACCTCGGCGAGGCGGCCCGCCAGGCCGCCGCGGTGATCGGCCTCGCCGACCCCGGGCGGCCCCTGCACGTCGGAACGCTGCTGGGCAACACCCCCGAGATGCTGACCGCCATGGCGGCCGCCGGGCTGGGCGGATACGTGCTGTGCGGGGTGAACACCACCCGGCGCGGTGACGCCCTGGCCCGCGACATCGCCAAGGCGGACTGTCAGATCCTGCTCACCGACGCAGCCCACAAGTCCCTGATCGACGGTCTGGAACTGCCCGGCGTCCGGGTGGTCGACGTCGGCTCCGAGGAGTGGTCGACACTACTGGCCGACGCCGGCGATCTCACGCCCTACCGCGAGGTCGCCGCCACCGACACGTTCATGCTGATCTTCACCTCCGGCACCAGCGGTGAGCCGAAGGCGGTCCAGGTCGCGCACATGATGGTGCCGTTCGCCGGGGTGTCGCTCGTCCAGCGGTTCGAGATCACCGCGTCGGACGTCTGCTACCTGTCGATGCCGCTGTTCCACTCCAACGCGCTGATGGCGGGCTGGGCGGTGGCGCTCAACTCCGGGGCGGCGATGGCGCCGGCGACGTTCTCCGCCTCCGGCCTGCTCGACGACCTTCGCCGGTACGGCGTCACCTACATGAACTACGTCGGCAAGCCGCTGGCCTACGTGCTCGCGACGCCGGAGCAGCCCGACGACCACGACAACCCGCTGCGGGTCGCATTCGGCAACGAGGCCACCGACCGCGACATCGCCGAGTTCAGCCGCCGCTTCGGCTGCACGGTGTGGGACGGCTTCGGCTCCACCGAGGGCGCGGTCATCATCACCCGGGAGGACGACTGCCCACCCGGATCGGTCGGCCGCGGCTTTCCCGGCGTCGCGATCTACAACTCCGAGACGCTGCAGGAGTGCCCGACGGCACAGTTCGACTCCCACGGCGCCCTGGCCAACCCGGACGAGGCGATCGGCGAGATCGTCAACACCACCGGCGGCGGCCTGTTCGGCGGCTACTACAACGACCCGAACGCCACCGACGAACGGCTGCGCCACGGCATGTACTGGTCGGGCGATCTGGGGTACCGGGACGCCGACGGCTGGATCTACCTGGCCGGCCGAACCGCGGACTGGATGCGTGTCGACGGCGAGAACATGGCCGCCGCGCCCATCGAACGCATCATCCTGCGGCTGCCCGAGGTGAGCCAGGTCGCGGTCTACCCGGTGCCCGACGAGCACGTGGGCGACCAGGTGATGGCCGCGGTGGTGCTGGCCGAGGGAACCGCCCTCGGCGCCCGACACCTTCGGCGACTTCCTGGCGCTGCAGTCCGACCTGTCGCCCAAGGCGTGGCCCCGCTACGTCTGGATCGCCGACGAACTGCCCGCCACCGCCACCAACAAGGTGCTCAAGCGCGAGCTCGTCGCACGCGGCGCCAACCCCGCGGGGGGACAGCTGTGGACCCGGGAGCCCCGGGGCCGGGTGTACGTGCCCGCGGGGGCCGCGGAATAGGCGCCTGGCGTCGCGGCGTTTGGGCAGGTGACGGTCAACCTGGCATACTGGATCGTCGACCACCTCCGGTACCGGTTCACGTCCGCTATCCAGGGATTTTCCCGAGGGCGACCCGGCGACCGACGAATGAAGAGGACACCATGAAATCAGGCATTCATCCTGCCTACGCCGAGACCAGCGTGGTCTGCGGCTGTGGCAACACCTTCACCACCCGCAGCACCAAGGACGGCGGCCACATCACGGTCGAGGTCTGCTCGCAGTGCCACCCGTTCTACACCGGCAAGCAGAAGATCCTCGACAGCGGCGGCCGCGTGGCCCGCTTCGAGAAGCGGTACGGCAAGCGCAAGACCAGCGAGTCTGCCGACAAGTAGCTGCCTCACCGACGCCCGATCTGTCGCGGATTTCCAGCGAGAGGCCGGGCGTCGGTCTGCGTTCGGGCACAGTCGACAGGACGGGAGGAGGGTGAATGGCTCAGCAGAGCCGCAATGGCGATCGACGGCGTGCTCGCCGAACACGCCGACCTCGAGCGTCAGCTGTCCGATCCGGCACTGCACGGCGACGCAGGCAATGCCCGCCGGGTGGGGCGCCGCTTCGCGCAACTGGCGCCGATCGTCGCGACCTACCGCAAGCTCGAGGCGGCCCGCGGCGACCTCGAGGCCGCCCGCGAACTGGCCACCGAGGACGCGGCGTTCGCCGCAGAGGTGCCCGAGCTGGAAGCCAGGGTCGCCGAACTCGACGAGCACCTGACCGACCTGCTCGCCCCCCGCGACCCGCACGACGCCGACGACATCGTGCTCGAGGTGAAATCCGGCGAGGGCGGCGAGGAGTCCGCCCTGTTCGCCGCCGACCTCGCCCGGATGTACATCCGCTACGCCGAGCGGCACGGCTGGAGTGTGACCGTCCTCGACGAGACGTCCTCCGACCTGGGCGGCTACAAGGACGCCACGCTGTCCATCCGCAGCAAGGGCGACACCGCCGACGGGGTGTGGTCGCGGCTGAAGTTCGAGGGCGGCGTGCACCGCGTGCAGCGCGTGCCGGTCACCGAATCGCAGGGCCGGGTGCACACCTCGGCGGCCGGGGTTCTGGTGTACCCCGAACCCGAGGAGGTCGAGCAGGTCCAGATCGACGAGTCCGATCTGCGCATCGACGTCTACCGCGTCATCGGGCAAGGGCGGCCAGGGCGTTAATACCACCGACTCCGCGGTCCGCATCACCCACCTGCCCACCGGCATCGTGGTCACCTGCCAGAACGAGCGCTCCCAGCTGCAGAACAAGGCCCGCGCCATGCAGGTGCTGGCCGCGCGGCTGCAGGCGCTGGCCGAGGAGCAGGCCGCAGGCCGACGCCTCGGCCGACCGGGCCAGCCAGATCCGCACCGTCGACCGCAGCGAGCGCATCCGCACCTACAACTTCCCGGAGAACCGGATCGCCGATCACCGGATCAACTTCAAGGCGCACAACCTCGACCAGGTCCTCGACGGCGACATGGACGCGCTGCTCGACGCCCTGGCCGCCGCCGACAAACACGCCAGGCTGCAACAGGCATGACGCCCGAAGGCGAGCGGTATCGGCTCAGGCAGGCCATCGAGGTGGCCACCGCTGCACTCGCCGAGGCCGGGATCGACTCGGCGCGCATCGACGCCGAGCTGCTGGCCGCCCATCTGGTCGGCAGTGAGCGGGGTCGGCTGGCCACCATCGACCCGCCCGACGCCGACTTCTTCCGCCGCTACGACGAGGTGATCGCCGCGCGGTCGCGGCGTATCCCGCTCCAGCACCTCACCGGCACAGCGGCCTTCGGCCCGCTGGAGCTGCACGTCGGCCCCGGGGTGTTCGTCCCCCGTCCGGAGACCGAGGCGATGCTGGAATGGGTTGTCGCCCAACGATTACCGGACGCCGCGGTGATCGTCGACCTGTGCACCGGTTCCGGCGCGCTGGCCATCGCGCTGGCCGCCCGTTGGCCCGGCGCCCGCGTCATCGCGGTCGACGACGACGCCGCGGCACTGGAATACGCCCGGCGCAATGCGGCCGGCACCGCCGTCGAACTGGTGGCGGCTGACGTCACCACGCCCGGGCTGCTTCCCGAGCTGACCGGTACCGTCGACCTCGTGGTGTGCAACCCGCCCTACATCCCCGCCGGGGCAGAGCTGGAACCTGAAGTGGCCGAGCATGACCCGGCGCACGCCCTGTTCGGCGGCCCGGACGGGATGGCGGTGATCGGCCCGATCGCGGCCCTGGCCGGCGGCTGGCTCGACGCCGGGTGGGCTGCTGGCGGTCGAACACGACGACACCACGTCGCAGCAGACGGTCGAAACCATCGAGCGCACAGGATGTTTCACCGCCATCACCGCGCACCGCGATCTCGCGGGGCGACCGCGGTTCGTGACGGCCCGGAGAACGGAGGAGTCAGCGTGACCCAGGTGTTCGACTGCGCCGACACCGCTCGGCGGGCCGAGGCCATCTCGGCGGCCGCCGCCGCGGTCAAGAGCGGCCGGCTGGTCGTGATGCCCACCGACACCGTGTACGGCATCGGGGCCGACGCCTTCGACAGTGCGGCGGTCGCCAGCCTGCTCGCCGCCAAAGGCCGCGGCCGGGACATGCCGGTGGGGGTGCTGGTCGGCTCCTGGCACACCATCGAGGGACTGGTGTTCTCCGTTCCGCACAGCGCCCGCGAACTGATCCGGGCCTTCTGGCCCGGAGCGCTGAGTCTGGTTGTGCAGCAGGCACCCTCGTTGCAGTGGGACCTCGGCGACGCGCGCGGAACCGTCATGCTGCGCATGCCGCTGCATCCGGTGGCCATCGAACTGCTCCGCGAGGTCGGCCCGATGGCCGTCTCCAGCGCCAACATCTCCGGCCGTCCGGCGGCCACGACGGCCGACGAGGCGCAACGCCAGTTGGGCGACCTGGTCGAGGTCTACCTCGACGCCGGACCGTCACAGGAGCAGGCCGCCTCGACCATCGTCGACCTCACCGGCCCGACTCCGCGGGTCCTGCGCGAAGGGCCGATCAGCGCCGCGGCCATCGCCGAGGTTCTGGGCCTCGACGTGGCCTCGCTGACCGCCTGATCACCGCACCGGGGGTCACAGGTTGGTGCAGTACGGTTCTCTTGAAATGGTCAGCGGATCTGGAGTCCAGCTCCTCGCACTGTCCGATCGGGGCGCCGGTGTTCCCTTGCGCGAGTTGGCGCTCGTCGGCCTGACCGCCGCGATCATCACCTACTTCGCCACCGGCTGGGTGCGCGTCCTGGCCACCCGGCTCGGCGCCCTGGCCTACCCCCGCGAACGCGACGTCCACACCCGCCCCACCCCCCGCATGGGCGGACTGGCGATGTACCTCGGCGTGGTCACCGCCGTGTTCGTCGCCTCCCAGCTGCCCGCCCTGACGCGTGGCTTCATCTACTCCTCGGGCATGCCCGCCGTGGTGGTGGCCGGGGGACTGATCATGGCCATCGGCCTGATCGACGACCGCTGGGGCCTGGACGCGCTCACCAAGTTCGCCGGACAGATCACCGCGGCCAGCGTGCTGGTGACCATGGGCGTGGCGTGGAGCGTGCTCTACATCCCGATCGGCGGTGTCGGCACCATCGTCCTCGACCAGGTGTCGTCGATCCTGCTGACGCTGGCGCTGACGGTCTCCATCGTCAACGCGATGAACTTCGTCGACGGGCTCGACGGGCTCGCCGCGGGCCTCGGGCTGATCACCGCCTTGGCCATCTGCATCTTCTCGGTGGGGCTGTTGCGCGACCACAGCGGCGACGTGCTGTTCTACCCGCCGGCGGTCATCTCCGTCGTGCTGGCCGGCGCCTGCCTGGGCTTCCTGCCGCACAACTGGTACCGGGCCAAGATCTTCATGGGCGACTCCGGCTCGATGCTGATCGGGCTGATGCTGGCCGCCGCCTCCACCACCGCGGCCGGGCCGATCTCGCAGAGCGCCTACGGTGCCCGCGACGTCTTCGCGCTGCTGTCTCCCGTTCCTGCTCGTGGTGGCGGTGATGTTCGTCCCGGCGCTGGACATGCTGCTGGCGATCGTCCGCCGCACCAGGGCGGGCCTGAGCCCGTTCAGCCCGGACAAGATGCACCTGCACCACCGGCTGCTCCAGATCGGCCATTCGCACCGTCGCGTGGTGCTGCTGATCTACCTCTGGGTGGGCATCGTCGCGCTCGGTGCGGCCAGCACGATCTTCTTCGATCCGCGCTACACCGGGGCGGTCATGCTGGCCGCGATCGTGGTCGCCGTGGTGGTCACCCTGATCCCGTTGTTGCGTCGCCCCGAGGGCGACTACGACGAGATTTACGACGGTGAGTAGTAGACATATTTAGGGCCGCCTACCATGTGGTACGGTGCTGGCAGAACCCTTCGAGACCTGACTGAACCTCGCGGGTTGCCGGCCCCCGGGCCGTCGGAGTGACATCCGATCGGCGCGATTTACGACCGACAAAGGGAGCTGCCCCTTGGGTGATTCCAGCGCGCCTCACGCCGTTCGATACGCTCGGCGGGCCACGCACCAAATCACCCGGACAGCTCTCGAGAACGCAGATTGAGGTGAACCTGTGACGACGCCAGCGCAAGATGCGCCGTTGGTGTTTCCGTCGGTTGCCTTCCGGCCCGTTCGGCTGCTTGCGATCTGCGGCGCTCTGACCGCCCTGGCGGTGGGTCTGGCCGCGATGGCCGGCCACGTCATGTTCGGTGTCTTCTTCGGTGTCGGCCTCGCACTCGGTCTGACCAACGCCGTGCTCGTGCAGCGCTCGGTGGCGTCGATCACCGCCGGCGACCATCCGCTCAAGCGCAAGATGGCGCTGAACTCCGCCACCCGCCTGCTGGTCATCAGCGCCATCGGCCTGACCGTCGCGTTCGTTTTCCGGCCGGCCGGCCTCGGTGTGCTGTTCGGCCTGGCTTTGTTCCAAGTTTTGCTCGTTTTGAGTACGGCGCTGCCGGTGTGGAAGAAAATGCGCACGGGCGAAGACAGTGAAGAGGTAGGCGCGGGGCACGGCGTCCCTGCGTCGGCCACCGCAGACGAAGCACCGAAGGATTGAGCACGCCATGAGTGAACGAATCCTCGCCGAGGGCGCGATCGAGGTCGGCCACCACACCACGGCCCACTGGCTCGGCATGACCGTGAACACCGACACGGTGCTGGCCACCGCGATCGCCGCGGTCATCACCCTGGCACTGGCGTTCTTCCTGCGGGCCAAGGTCACCTCGACCGGCGTGCCCAGCGGTGTGCAGCTGTTCTGGGAGGCCATCACCACCCAGATGCGCGGCCAGATCGAGGGCGCGATCGGTATGAAGATCGCCCCGTTCGTGCTGCCGCTGGCGGTCGCTCTGTTCGTCTTCATCCTGATCGCGAACTGGATCTCGGTGCTGCCGGTGCAGTACGGAACCGCGAACGGCGGGACGGGCGAGCTGCTCAAGCCGCCGGCCTCGGACATCAACTTCGTGCTGGCGCTCGCGCTGTTCGTGTTCCTCTGCTACCACGCGGCCGGCATCTGGCGGCGCGGCCTGCTGGGCCACCCGGTCAAACTGCTCAAGGGCCACGTCGCCTTCCTGGCCCCGATCAACCTCGTCGAGGAGCTCGCCAAGCCGATCTCGTTGTCGCTCCGACTTTTCGGCAACATCTTCGCCGGCGGCATCATGGTCGCGCTGATCGCGCTGTTCCCGCCCTACATCATGTGGGCGCCCAACGCGATCTGGAAAACGTTCGACTTGTTCGTCGGCTTGATCCAGGCGTTCATCTTCGCCCTGCTGACCATCTTGTACTTCAGCCAGTCCATGGAACTGGATGAGGAGCACCACTAAAAGACGTGTTCGACCCCCGAACCACCCACAGCCTGGTAGGAGTCCTACCAGCAATCAAGGAGGATAGAGAATGGCAGCAGACCCCCAAATCGTCATGGGCGCCCTCATCGGCGGCGGCCTCATTCTGGGCGGCGGCGCCATCGGCGCCGGTATCGGCGACGGTATCGCCGGTAACGCCCTGATCTCCGGCATCGCCCGGCAGCCTGAGGCCCAGGGCCGGCTGTTCACGCCGTTCTTCATCACCGTCGGTCTGGTGGAAGCGGCGTACTTCATCAACCTGGCGTTCATGGCCTTGTTCGTGTTCGCCACCCCCGGCGCTTCCTAGTCGGCATGGGGGAGCACAGCGTCACCTTGTTGGCGGCTGAGGAAGGCGGCACGCAGAACTTCCTCATCCCCAACGGCACCTTCTTCTTCGTGCTGGCCATCTTCTTGATCGTGCTCGGCGTGATCGGCAAATTCGTCGTACCGCCGGTCCAGAAGGTGCTCGGTGAGCGCGAAGCGATGGTCGCCAAGACCACCAACGACAACCGCAAGGCCGTCGAGCAGGAAGCCGCAGCCGAATCCGACTACCAGAAGGAGATGGCCGCGGCCCGCACGGAGGCCTCCGGCATCCGCGACGAGGCCCGTGCCGAGGGTCGCGCGATCATCGACGACAAGCGGGGCCACGCCAACGAGGAGGCGGCCGGGACGCTGCAGGAGGCTGCCGAGCAGCTCAAGCAGCAGAGCGACGCGATCGCGGCGGACCTGAGGTCGTCGGTGGAGACACTGTCGGCCAACCTGGCCAGCCGGGTCCTCGGTGTCGAGGTTTCCAGTACGTCGGCGTCAGCGCCGGGACGGTAGGAGCATGTCAACCTTCATCGGCCAGCTCATCGGCTTCCTGGTCATCATCTGGATCATCTGGCGGTACGCGGTACCGCCGGTGCGCCGCCTGATGGCATCGCAGCAGGAGGCGGTGCGCAACCAGCTGGACGAGAGCGCGAAGGCCGCTCAGCGGCTGGCCGACGCCGACAAGTATCACGCCCAGCGGGTGGAGGAAGCCAAGGCGGAGGCCAAGCACATCACCGAAGAGGCGCGTGTCGATGCCGAGCGCATCGGCGAGCAGCTTCGCGTCCAGGCCGACGTCGAGGCCGAACGGATCAAGGTGCAAGGTGGACAGCAGGTTTCGCTGCTGCGCGCCCAGATGATCCGTCAGCTGCGCCAGGAGCTGGGTACCGAGTCGGTGCGGCGCGCGGCCGATCTGGTCCGCGCGCACGTCGCCGATCCTGCGGCACAGTCGGCCACCGTCGACCGCTTCCTGGACGAACTGGACTCGATGGCGCCCGCGGCGTTCACCCCCGTGGTGTCCTCGGATCTGCGCTCGGCCAGCCGCGACGCACAGGCCGCACTGATCGAGAAGTTCGACTCGGTGTCGTCCGGCCTGTCCGGCGACGCGCTGTCGACGCTGTCCGACGAGTTGGCGTCGGTGGCCAAACTCCTTGTCGCCGAGCCGATCCTGGCCCGTCACCTGGCCGAGGCCTCCGGCGAGACCGAGGCCAAGAAGCAGCTGCTGCAACGCCTGCTGGCCGGCAAGGTCGGTGACACCACGCTCGACGTGCTCAACACCGCGGCGTCCGTGCGGTGGTCGCTGACCTCCGATCTGGTCGACGCCGTCGAGCACATCGCCCGGCTGAGCCTGCTGACCCGCGCCGAACGCGAGAACCAGGCCGACGAGGTCGAAGAGCAGCTGTTCCGATTCAGCCGCATCCTCGACGCCCAGCCGCAGCTGACGCACCCTGCTCGGCGACTACTCCAAGCCCGCACAGGGCCGGGTCGAACTGGTGCGCAAGGTGATGAGCCAGAACAACGGGGCCAACGCCACCGCCACGGCCCTGCTGGCCCAGACCGTCGACCTGCTGCGCGGCGAACGGGCCGACGAGGCCGTGCTGGGCCTGGCCCGGCTGGCCGTGGCCCGCCGGGGCGAGATCGTCGCGCAGGTCAGCGCGGCAACCGATCTGAGCGACTGCCCAGCGCAGCCGGCTCAACCGAGTTGCTGGCCCGGATCTACAACCACCCTGTTTCGGTGCAGCTGAACATCGATCCCGATGTGCTGGGCGGCCTTTCGGTCGCCGTCGGCGACGAGGTGATCGACGGAACGCTGTCCTCACGGCTGGCCGCAGCAGTCACCAAATTACCTGACTAGCCGGCCGACTAGCCCCACGAACCACCCAAGACCCAACAAAGGCAGGAAGACGAAAAGCCATGGCAGAGTTGACAATCTCGGCTGACGACATCCAGGGCGCCATCCAGGATTACGTCTCTAGCTTCGAGGCGGACACCGGGCGCGAGGAGATCGGCACCGTCATCGACGCCGGCGACGGCATCGCCCACGTCGAGGGCTTGCCCTCGGTGATGACGCAGGAGCTGCTCGAGTTCGCCGGTGGCGTGCTCGGTGTGGCGCTGAACCTCGACGAGCACAGCGTCGGCGCGGTCATCCTCGGTGACTTCGAGAAGATCGAGCAGGGCCAGCAGGTCAAGCGCACCGGTCAGGTGCTCTCGGTCCCGGTCGGCGACGGGTTCCTGGGCCGCGTGGTCAACCCGCTCGGCCAGCCGATCGACGGTCGCGGCGACATCGAGTCGAGCGAGGTCCGCGCCCTGGAACTCCAGGCGCCCTCGGTGGTGGAGCGCCAGAGCGTCAGCGAGCCGCTGCAGACCGGCATCAAGGCCATCGACGCGATGACCCCGATCGGCCGCGGCCAGCGCCAGCTGATCATCGGCGACCGCAAGACCGGCAAGACCGCCGTCTGCGTCGACACCATCCTCAACCAGCGCAAGAACTGGGAGACCGGCGATCCCAAGCAGCAGGTGCGCTGCGTCTACGTCGCCATCGGCCAGAAGGGCACCACCATCGCCAGCGTGCGCCGGGCCCTCGAGGAGGGTGGCGCGATGGACTACACCACCATCGTCGCGGCCCCCGCGTCGGACGCCGCCGGCTTCAAATGGCTTGCGCCCTACACCGGTTCGGCCATCGCCCAGCACTGGATGTACGACGGCAAGCACGTGCTGATCGTGTTCGACGACCTGTCCAAGCAGGCCGACGCCTACCGCGCGATCTCGCTGCTGCTGCGCCGCCCGCCGGGCCGCGAGGCCTACCCCGGCGACGTGTTCTACCTGCACTCGCGGCTGCTGGAGCGCTGCGCGAAGCTGTCCGACGAACTGGGCGGCGGCTCGATGACCGGACTGCCGATCATCGAGACCAAGGCCAACGACATCTCGGCGTTCATCCCGACCAACGTCATCTCCATCACCGACGGCCAGTGCTTCCTGGAGACCGACCTGTTCAACCAGGGTGTGCGTCCGGCCATCAACGTCGGTGTGTCGGTGTCGCGCGTCGGTGGCGCCGCACAGATCAAGGCGATGAAAGAGGTGGCCGGCTCGCTGCGCCTGGACCTGTCGCAGTACCGCGAGCTGGAGGCGTTCGCCGCGTTCGCCTCCGACCTCGACGAGACGTCGAAGGCTCAGCTGGAGCGTGGCGCGCGCCTGGTCGAGCTGCTCAAGCAGCCGCAGTACAGCCCGCTGTCGGTCGAGCAGGAGGTGGTGGCCATCTTCCTCGGCACCAAGGGCCACCTCGACTCGGTGCCCGTCGCTGACGTGGCTCGCTTCGAGACGGAGTTCCTGGAGCACGTCGCAGGGCTCGAATGAGGAGATTCTCAACGAGATCCGCGACTCCAAGAAGCTGTCCGAGGAGACCGAGGAGAAGCTGAACGAGCCTCGTCGCGGACTTCAAGAAGGGCTTCGCCACCTCCGACGGCAGCTCGGTGGTGCCCGACGCCCACGTCGAGGCGATGGAGGAGGCGGACGTGGAGAAGGAGTCCGTCCAGGTCCGCAAGCCCGCCCCGAAGAAGAAGTAGACCGGAGGGTCTGGGAAACGTATGGCAGCGACACTGCGCGAACTGCGGGGACGCATCCGCTCCGCCGGGTCGATCAAGAAGATCACCAAGGCCCAGGAGCTGATCGCGACGTCCCGCATCGCCCGGGCACAGGCCCGGGTCGAGGCGGCACGTCCGTACGCCGCCGAGATCACCAACATGCTGACCAATCTGGCGGCCGAGTCGGCGCTGGATCACCCGCTGCTGGTGGCGCGGGAGAACCCCAGGCGGGCGGCCGTGCTGGTGGTGTCGTCGGACCGCGGTCTGTGCGGCGCCTACAACGCCAACGTGCTGCGCCGCTCCGAGGAGCTGTTCTCGCTGCTGCGGGAGGAGGGCAAGGAGCCGGTCCTGTACGTGGTCGGCCGGAAGGCGCTGGGCTACTACAGCTTCCGCAACTGGAAGATCACCGAGTCGTGGACCGGGTTCTCCGAACAGCCGACCTACGAGAACGCCCAGGAGATCGCCGCGACCCTGGTCGAGGCGTTCCTGGCCGGCGCCGACGACAGCGGTGACGACCCGGGCCCCGACAACGTCCTCGGGGTCGACGAGTTGCACATCGTGTTCACCGAGTTCAAGTCGATGCTCTCCCAGACCGCCGAAGCCCGCAGGATCGCGCCGATGGTGGTGGAGTACGTCGAGGAGGACACCGGGCCGCACACCCTGTTCTCGTTCGAGCCCGATGCCACAACGCTGTTCGAGTCGCTGTTGCCGCGCTACGTGGCGACCCGCATCTTCGCTGCACTGCTCGAGGCGGGAGCGTCGGAGTCGGCATCGCGCCGGCGGGCGATGAAGGCGGCCTCCGACAACGCCGACGATCTCATCAAGGCCCTCACCCTGATGGCCAACCGGGAGCGGCAGGCCCAGATCACCCAGGAAATCAGCGAAATCGTCGGCGGCGCAAACGCTCTCGCCGACGCGAAATAGACCACACCAGAAAGCTCAGGAGCGAAGAAACAACATGACTGCCACCGCTGAGAAGAAGAGCAGCACCGATACCGCCGGGCGCGTCGTGCGCATCACCGGCCCCGTGGTCGACGTGGAGTTCCCCCGCGGCGCCGTGCCGGAGCTGTTCAACGCCCTGCACGCCGAGATCGCGTTCGAGTCGCTGGCCAAGACGCTGACCCTCGAGGTCGCCCAGCACCTCGGCGAGAACCTGGTGCGCTGCATCTCCATGCAGCCGACCGACGGACTGGTCCGCGGCGTCGAGGTGACCGACACCGGCGCCTCGATCTCGGTGCCCGTCGGCGACGGCGTCAAGGGACACGTCTTCAACGCCCTCGGCGACTGCCTCGATGACCCCGGCTACGGCAAGGACTTCGAGAAGTGGTCGATCCACCGCAAGCCGCCGCCATTCGACGAGCTCGAGCCCCGCACCGAGATGCTCGAGACCGGCCTGAAGGTCGTCGACCTGCTGACTCCCTACGTGCGTGGCGGCAAGATCGCCCTGTTCGGCGGTGCCGGCGTGGGCAAGACGGTGCTCATCCAGGAGATGATCAACCGTATTGCCGCGCAACTTCGGTGGTACCTCGGTGTTCGCCGGCGTCGGCGAGCGCACCCGTGAGGGCAACGACCTGTGGGTCGAGCTTCGCGAGGCCAACGTGCTCAAGGACACCGCGCTGGTGTTCGGCCAGATGGACGAGCCGCCGGGCACTCGTATGCGCGTGGCGCTCTCGGCGCTGACCATGGCGGAGTACTTCCGCGACGAGCAGCAGCAGGACGTTCTGCTGTTCATCGACAACATCTTCCGGTTCACCCAGGCCGGCTCCGAGGTGTCGACCCTGCTGGGCCGCATGCCGTCGGCGGTGGGTTACCAGCCGACCCTGGCCGACGAGATGGGTGAGCTCCAGGAGCGCATCACCTCGACCCGTGGCCGGTCCATCACCTCGATGCAGGCCGTCTACGTGCCCGCCGACGACTACACCGACCCGGCGCCGGCGACCACGTTCGCCCACCTCGACGCCACCACCGAGCTGTCCCGTGCGGTGTTCTCCAAGGGCATCTTCCCGGCGGTGGACCCGCTGGCGTCGAGCTCGACGATCCTGCACCCCAGCGTGGTCGGCGACGAGCACTACCGCGTGGCGCAGGAGGTCATCCGAATCCTGCAGCGCTACAAGGACCTTCAGGACATCATCGCCATCCTCGGTATCGACGAGCTGTCCGAGGAAGACAAGCAGCTGGTCTACCGGGCCCGCCGCATCGAGCGCTTCCTGAGCCAGAACATGATGGCGGCCGAGCAGTTCACCGGTCAGCCCGGCTCGACGGTGCCGCTGAAGGAGACGGTCGAGGCGTTCGACAAGCTCTGCAAGGGCGACTTCGACCACCTGCCCGAGCAGGCGTTCTTCCTGATCGGTGGCCTGGACGACCTGGCGAAGAAGGCCGAGACCATGGGCGCCAAGCTGTGACCTCGGCGCCGCAACGAGCCGAAAGGTGATGTGAGATGGCCGATTTGGACGTCGACATCGTTGCCGTCGAGCGCAAGATCTGGTCGGGCAAGGCGACGTTCGTCTTCACCAGGACCACCTCGGGCGAGATCGGCATCCTGCCGCGGCACATCCCGCTGGTCGCCCAACTGGTCGACGACGCGATGGTGCGCGTCGAACGCGAGGGTGAGGACGACCTGCGCATCGCCGTCGACGGCGGCTATCTGTCGGTGACCGAGGCGGGTGTGACGATCCTCGCCGAGTCTGCGGAGTTCGAGTCCGAGATCGACGCGGACGCCGCCAAGACCGACGCCGACAGTGACGATCCGCAGACGGCGGCCCGCGGGCGGGCCCGGCTGCGGGCCCTCGGCCAACTCGACTAGCCAAGGGACCGATGAGCGCGCCGATGATCCTCATGGCCGCGCTGATCACTGTCCTGCTGCTCGTCGTCCTGGCGCTGAGCTACCGGCTGTGGAAGCTGCGGCCAGGGCGGAACGGCCGCGATCCTGCGGGACATCCCCGCGGTGGGCGGCCACGGCTGGCGTCACGGGGTCATCCGCTATCGCGGAGACGAGGCCCGCTTCTATCGGTTGTCGAGCTTTCGCTGGTGGCCCGACCGCAGGTTGAGCCGGCGCGGGCTGGAGATCATCTCCCGGCGCGCACCGCGCGGCGACGAGTTCGACATCATGACCGAGGAGATCGTCGTGCTCGAACTGCACGACACCTCCGCGGAGCGCCGGCGCGGCTACGAGATGGCACTGGACCGTGGCGCCCTGACGGCATTCCTGTCGTGGGTGGAGTCGCGGCCGTCGCCGCGGGCGCGGCGCCGAACCGTCTGAGCGCTATTTCGCCTGCGGCCGTTCGGCGTTGGCGCCACCGGGCTGCCACAGCACGTCGCCGTCCGGGTTGGCCACCCGGGACAGGATGAACAACAGGTCCGAAAGCCGGTTGAGGTAGCGGGCCGGCAGCGGGCTGATGGTGTCGGGATAGGCCTTCACCGCGATCCAGGCCGAGCGTTCGGCGCGGCGCGTCACCGTCCGCGCGACATGCAGCAGGGCGGACAGGGCGGTGCCGCCCGGCAGGATGAACGAGTTCAGCGCCGGCAGGTCCTCGTTGTAGTGGTCGCACCACGCCTCGAGTCGCTCGATGTAGGGCGCGGTGATCCGCAACGGCGGGTACTCGGGGTTCTCCACGATGGGAGTCGAGAGGTCCGCACCCGCGTCGAACAGGTCGTTCTGGATCTGCACCAGGACCTTGCGCAGCGCGTTCGTCGGGCTGCCCCACCGCCACCGCGACGCCGAGTGCGGCGTTGGCCTCGTCGCAGTCGGCGTAGGCGATCAGGCGCGGATCGCTCTTCTCGACACGTGAGAAATCACTCAGCCCGGATGTCCCGTCGTCACCGGTACGGGTATAGATGCGGGTCAGGTGCACTCCCATGGGTGAAACCGTACCGGCCGAGTGGCCCGGGCAGGGGGTCCGCCTCCACTAAACTGACGCCCGTGGGTGAGCGCTTCTTGGTGACCGGCGGCAACCGGCTGTCCGGTGAGGTCGCGGTCACCGGCGCCAAGAACAGCGTCCTGAAGCTCATGGCCGCCAGCCTGCTGGCCGAGGGCACCACCACGATCACGAACTGCCCCGACATCCTCGACGTGCCGCTGATGGCCGAAGTGCTGCGCGGACTGGGCGCCAACGTGGAGCTCGACGGCTCGGTTGTGCGCATCACCTCGCCCGAAGAGCCCAAGTACGAGGCGGATTTCGCCGCGGTGCGGCAGTTCCGTGCCTCGGTGTGCGTGCTGGGCCCGCTGGTCGGGCGGTGCAAACGCGCCCGGGTCGCGTTGCCCGGTGGCGACGCCATCGGCTCGCGCCCGCTGGACATGCACCAGTCGGGGCTGCGGCAGCTCGGCGCGGAGTGCAACATCGAACACGGTTGCGTGGTCGCCACCGCCGACAAACTGCACGGCGCCGAGATCCAGCTCGAGTTCCCCTCGGTCGGCGCGACCGAGAACATCCTGATGGCGGCGGTGGTCGCCGAAGGTGTCACGACCATCCACAACGCCGCGCGCGAACCGGACGTCGTCGACCTGTGCGAGATGCTCAACCAGATGGGCGCGCAGATCCAGGGCGCCGGAACCCCGACGCTGACGATCACCGGCGTGCCCAAGCTGCACCCGACCGAACACCGGGTGATCGGCGACCGCATCGTCGCCGCGACGTGGGGTATCGCGGCGGCGATGACCCGCGGCGACATCTCCGTCACCGGTGTGGATCCCGCGCACCTGCAGCTGGTCCTGCACAAGCTGCACGACGCCGGCGCCACGGTCACCCAGAGCGACGACGGCTTCCGCATCGTCCAGTACGACCGGCCCAAGGCGTGCAACGTGGCGACGTTGCCCTTTCCCGGGTTCCCGACCGACCTGCAGCCGATGGCGATCGCGCTGGCGTCGATCGCCGACGGAACGTCGATGATCACCGAGAACGTCTTCGAGGCGCGGTTCCGGTTCGTCGAGGAGATGATCCGGCTCGGCGCCGATGCGCGCACCGACGGCCACCACGCGGTGGTCCGGGGGATTCCGCAGTTGTCCAGCGCGCCGGTGTGGTGCTCGGACATCCGGGCCGGCGCCGGCCTGGTCCTTGCCGGCCTGGTCGCCGACGGAGAGACCGAGGTGCACGACGTTTTCCACATCGACCGCGGCTATCCGCTGTTCGTGGAGAACCTGGTGCGTCTGGGTGCGGAGATCGAGCGAGTACAGTAGGGTTACAAGTCGGCCAGTCGCGCCGGATCCCAGTTAGGGGATGGCAGCGGCAAGTTGACGCCGCCTCAGACATTCAGTAAGCTGGCAGGGTTGCCTGCTCGCGGGTGTCTTCGCGGGTGTGTTGTTTGAGAACTCAATAGTGTGTTTGGTGGTTTTTGTTTGTTGTTTTTTGGCCATGCCTTGTGGGGGGACTCCCCGTCTTCCTGTTTATGGGGTGTGGTTTGTTTTATCATTTGCCAGATATTTTTTCTGGTGCTTGGTCAGATTTTTCTGATTCGAATTCACCTGGCTCTTTGGGGTTGGGTTGTTTTTGTTTGGAGAGTTTGATTCTGGCTCAGGACGAACGCTGGCGGCGTGCTTAACACATGCAAGTCGAACGGTAAGGCCCTTCGGGGTACACGAGTGGCGAACGGGTGAGTAACACGTGGGTGATCTGCCCTGCACTTTGGGATAAGCCTGGGAAACTGGGTCTAATACCGAATACACCCTGCTGGTCGCATGGCCTGGTGGGGGAAAGCTTTTGCGGTGTGGGATGGGCCCGCGGCCTATCAGCTTGTTGGTGGGGTGATGGCCTACCAAGGCGACGACGGGTAGCCGGCCTGAGAGGGTGTCCGGCCACACTGGGACTGAGATACGGCCCAGACTCCTACGGGAGGCAGCAGTGGGGAATATTGCACAATGGGCGCAAGCCTGATGCAGCGACGCCGCGTGAGGGATGACGGCCTTCGGGTTGTAAACCTCTTTCAGCAGGGACGAAGCGCAAGTGACGGTACCTGGAGAAGAAGCACCGGCCAACTACGTGCCAGCAGCCGCGGTAATACGTAGGGTGCGAGCGTTGTCCGGAATTACTGGGCGTAAAGAGCTCGTAGGTGGTTTGTCGCGTTGTTCGTGAAAACTCACAGCTTAACTGTGGGCGTGCGGGCGATACGGGCAGACTGGAGTACTGCAGGGGAGACTGGAATTCCTGGTGTAGCGGTGGAATGCGCAGATATCAGGAGGAACACCGGTGGCGAAGGCGGGTCTCTGGGCAGTAACTGACGCTGAGGAGCGAAAGCGTGGGGAGCGAACAGGATTAGATACCCTGGTAGTCCACGCCGTAAACGGTGGGTACTAGGTGTGGGTTTCCTTCCTTGGGATCCGTGCCGTAGCTAACGCATTAAGTACCCCGCCTGGGGAGTACGGCCGCAAGGCTAAAACTCAAAGAAATTGACGGGGGCCCGCACAAGCGGCGGAGCATGTGGATTAATTCGATGCAACGCGAAGAACCTTACCTGGGTTTGACATGCACAGGACGCCGGCAGAGATGTCGGTTCCCTTGTGGCCTGTGTGCAGGTGGTGCATGGCTGTCGTCAGCTCGTGTCGTGAGATGTTGGGTTAAGTCCCGCAACGAGCGCAACCCTTGTCTCATGTTGCCAGCACGTTATGGTGGGGACTCGTGAGAGACTGCCGGGGTCAACTCGGAGGAAGGTGGGGATGACGTCAAGTCATCATGCCCCTTATGTCCAGGGCTTCACACATGCTACAATGGCCGGTACAAAGGGCTGCGATGCCGTGAGGTGGAGCGAATCCTTTAAAGCCGGTCTCAGTTCGGATCGGGGTCTGCAACTCGACCCCGTGAAGTCGGAGTCGCTAGTAATCGCAGATCAGCAACGCTGCGGTGAATACGTTCCCGGGCCTTGTACACACCGCCCGTCACGTCATGAAAGTCGGTAACACCCGAAGCCCGTGGCCTAACCCGTAAGGGAGGGAGCGGTCGAAGGTGGGATCGGCGATTGGGACGAAGTCGTAACAAGGTAGCCGTACCGGAAGGTGCGGCTGGATCACCTCCTTTCTAAGGAGCACCACGA
>CAVXWQ010000069.1:0-67909 GCA_963765445.1 uncultured Actinomycetota bacterium | reverse complement strand
CCACAAGACCACCTGGGCCGGCTGCGGCGAGCACATCGCCGACGTCAAGAGCTCCGTGCCGCCGGCTCAGTGGTGCACCTGCGACGGGCAGGGCTCGGCGCCCCGCTGAGCCTGCCTGGCACAGCGCTCATTCGGCCACCGAAAGCGCGCTGATGAACAGCGGCAGGAACGGCCGGTGATTGGCCGCTCCCCCGCGCCGGTAGGGCATGCTGTCGGCTGAGGCCGCATACCACTGCGAGCGGCTGACGTCGGTCAGGTCGAGCCGGTGCCCGCACAGCGCGGCCAGCGTGTGCAACAGCAGGGTTCCGGTGCGGCCGTTGCCCTCCCGGAACGGATGAACCTGGTTGTAGTCGGCGTACCACCGCGCGAACTCGAACGCGAGCCGCGCGGTGTCACCGGCTTGCAGCTCGGCGGGTACTGCCCGCGCCCTGGCGTCGAGTTCGGCGACCGCATCGGCCAGATCGGCCTGCCAGGCGAAAACGGTCTCACCGCGGCGTAGTTCGGTGACCCGTAGCCGCCCCGCCCACGAGTAGACGTCGGCGAAGACATGCTGGTGCAGGGCGCGCACGTCGAGGTCGTCGACCCCCGCGTCCCCGGCGGCAAGCCGCTGGTGCCACTGTGCGGTGCGCCCGGCGGTCGCGACGAACTCGAGTTGGGCGAGCACCTCGGCGGAATCGGTGCCGAAGTTGTTGCGCAGCGTCGTGGTTCCCGGGATGAGGTACGGCCGCTTGCGGCGCAAGGTCCGCCTGCGCGGCGCGGGCGGCGGGAAGAGCGCTCGGTGTTCGGCGAGGTATTCGGCGAATGTGCTTTCCCCGCTGAGCAATTCGGCCAGGGTGTGCAGATGGCGATCGGTCGGCTGCCAGCCCTCGAGGCGCTGCGCGGCCACCGTCTGGTCGATACCGTGCCGCAGGCCCGGCGGCAGTCGATCGCGCGGATGCATTCAGTTCGGCATCGAGGACAGGAACTCGAGCTTGCGGCGAACGCCGTTGACCTCGCGCGCGATCGAGCGCAGGGTGGCGCGCTCCTGCGGCGCCAGATCCGACATCGACACGACGTCGTCGACCCGCTGACCGGCACAGCCACGGCGCGGTTCGCAGGCGCCACCGGATCCGGGACAGCGCGACATAGCAGTCCTGCAGGCTCGAGGCGTCGTCGGTGTCGATCACCGAAGCGGCGGCGGCGTCGTTGAGACGCTGCATCGTCGTCAGCGCCTCCGATCCCGCCGACAGCGCGCCCCAGCGGGCGATCTTGACGATCGGATCGATCACCGCCGACTTGAGGTCGGCCCGGTCCACCTGGGTGGCGAAGATGCGCAGTCGCGACGGGATGGACGCCCGCACCGCAGGTGGCGTCCTGCAGCATCGACTTGCGCGCGATCGGATGTCGCCCGACGGCGGCGAGGACGTGCGGTCGCAACCGTTCCCGGCGCTCGACCTCGGTGACGCTCCAGGCATCGGCCAGCAGGCCCAGCATCACCACGCCGCGGTCCTGGTCGGGCTGGGCCGCCCAGCGTTCGATGCCGTCGGCCCAGCTGACGTCGCGGCGGCAGAACCGAAGCCGGCTGGCCAGCACACCGTTGTCGTCCAGCGGCAGTCCGCACGCCTCCAGCAGCGCGTGCACCTCGGCGGCCAGCGTCAGGGCATGGGTCTTGCCCTCGTCGTCGACGTCGTCGGCCAACGCGACCAGCGTCTCCACATCCGAGCCCGGGACGGCCTCGCCGCGCCCGACACTGCCGGAGACGAACCATGTCCAGCGTGGCTGGGCTCGCCCCTGCCGCCGCCGTCGCCACCAGTCGTGCCGTGGTCGCCACCGTGGTCCGCATCGCCTCCGACCACGCCGCGGCGAGCGTCGGCGTCGGAGTGTGGCCGCCCAGTTCGGCGACCACCGCCTGCTGGGCCCGCTTGACCGCGGCGCGCAACATCGCCTCGTCGCTGGCGGCATCGATCTCGGCGATGGTCGCCATGAGGCCACGACTGGACTGCGGGTCGATCATGACGTTGATTCTCGCCTGCCGAGGCCCGCCCCGTGCGCCGTTGGTGTGGTCACACAGATGTGACATGGCGGAAACCGCGACAACAACTGGATGCCCTAATTTCTGTCACACGACAGTTATGACCCGGGTCAATGGCGATCCGGCCGTTCCTCACCACAGGAGTACGCGCCAATGACCGCCACCTTCGATCCGGCGATTTCGTCCCAGGAGGACGCCGACACCCTCTCCGAGCTGGGCTACACCCAGGAACTGCACCGCGGCATCGGCGGCTACGCCGCGTTCGCCTCCGGCTTCTCCTTCGTCTCGATCCTGACCACGGTCTTCGCGTTCTTCCCGCTGGGCTTCGCCCTCGGCGGCCCGGCGTTCTTCTTCACCTGGCCCATCGTGTTCCTCTGCCAGTTCTGCGTCTGTCTGGTCTTCGCCGAGCTGTCCGGCAAGTTCCCCGTCGCCGGGGCGATCTACCAGTGGTCTCGCCGGTTGGCCGGCAACGCCGTGGGCTGGTTCGCCGGCTGGTTCATGCTGATCGGCTACATCGTCAGCATCGCGGCGCTGGCCATCGCCATGCAGACCGTGCTGCCGCCGATCTGGAGCGGCTTCCAGCTCGTCGGGACCGACATCGATCCGCTGTCGGTCGAGGGCGCGACCAACGGCATCATCCTGGGCAGCATCACCATCGTGCTGTGCACGATCATCAGCGCCGCCGGGGTGCGGTTCATGGCCCGCATCACCGTCACCGGCGTGACGATCGAGATCATCGGCGTGATCCTGATCATCGCGGCGATGTTCTTCACCGCCGAGCGCAATCCCGCCAAGGCCGTGCTGGACACCGGCGGCCACGGCAGCGGCGTCCACTACCTGCCGGCGTTCCTGGCCTCGATGCTGATGGCCGCCTACGTGATGTACGGATTCGACAGCGCCGCAGAGCTTTCCGAGGAGACCAGGGATCCGCGCCGCACCGCACCCAAAGCGATCGTCAACGCACTGCTGGTGTCGTTCGTCGGCGGCGGGCTGATGATCCTCGCGGCGTTGATGTCGGCACCGGCGCTCGGCGACGACCTGGCCACCGGCGGCATGGCGTGGGTGATCGAGAGCCAGCTCGACACCTGGCTGGGCAAGACCCTGCTGGGTCTGGTTGCGGTGGCGATGTTCTCGGCCACGCTGGCCATCCAGGCCTCGGCGTCGCGGGTGATGTTCTCGATGGCCCGCGACAACCGGCTGCCGTTCGGCAAGTTCCTGGCGAAGGTCAACAAGCGCACCGGCACACCGGTGATCACCGGTATCGCGGTCAGCCTGCTGGCAATCCTGGTGCTGCTGGTCAACCTCGGCCAGGCCAGCGTGTTCGCCGCGATCGCATCGGTGTCGGTGGTGATCGTCTACCTGGCCTACCTGATGGTGACCGTGCCGGCGCTCATCCACCGGTTGCGCGGCACCAGCCTGTCCTACGGTCCGCCGGTGATGGACCTCGGCAAGTGGGGCGTGCCGGTCAACCTGATCGCCGTCGTGATGGGTGGGCTGCTGGTGATCAACATCGGCTGGCCGCGCCAGGAGGTCTACAACCCGGCGGGCGACTCGGTGATCCTGCAGTACTTCGCGCTGATCTTCACCGCGGCCACACTGGTCGTCGGCTACCTGGCCTACCGCGTGGTCAAGGACCGCGAGGGTGCGCCGGACCCGGTGGACGCGCTGGTCGGCAAGAAGAAGTAGGTCCCGCCCGGCCCCTTCTTCGCCGCGAGCAGACGCAGAATCGCACAATCTTGGTCTCGGCCGTGCGATTCTGCGTCTGCTCGCGGGTCAGGTGAACGGGTTGTCGCCGGCGGCGACCCGCTCGCCCAGTCCGATCAGCCGGCTGGCCGAATCATGCAGCCGCTCACCGGATTCCCGGTGAGCCTGGCCGGCCAGGAACCGCGAATAGGTGCCCTCGATGACGATCGCCAGTTTGAAGCAGGCCATCGCGACGTACCAGTCCAGGTGATCGGTGCGCCGGCCGCCGGCATCGGCGTAGGCGGCCAGCAGCTCCGTGCGGCTGGGCAGCCCGCCGAGTGCGGCCAGTTCGCCGGCCGGCGTTGATCGGATCGGGATCGTGGGGCCAGCACACCAGAATCCAGCCCAGGTCCAGCAGCGGGTCGCCGACGGTGCACATCTCCCAGTCGATGAAGGCCGCGACCTCGGGCAGGTCGCGTCGCAGCAGGATGTTGTTGAGGTGCGCGTCGCCGTGCATGATTCCGGGCTCGGTGTCCGGGGGGCGGTGCTCCTCGAGCCAGCCGCGCGAGGCGGCCGACGTCGAGGGACTCTGGATCGTAGCGCTCGTGGCGGTAGCTCTCCAGCAGTGCCAGAAAGCCCGGAACCTGGCGCGCCAGAAAGGATCCCGGGCGCTGCAACGCCTCCAGCGGGCGCCCCCGCCACTGGGCGTTGCCGAGCCGGGCCAGGTCGGCGGCGTAGTTGAGGCCGACCTGGTGGCGCATCTGCGGGTCCGTCGCATAGGCCGGGGCGACGTCGGTGCCCGGGTTGAACCCGTCGACGTCCTCCATCAGGTAGAAGACGACGCCGAGGACCGTCGAGGTCTTCGCAGCCGGCGACGAATCCGGGGTGCGGCACCCCGCTGCCGGCCAGCGTGCGCAGCGCCGCGATCTCGCGCTGCATGGTGCGGTTGCTGTTGGGCCGCGGGTGCGGCGGCGGCCGGCGCAGCACCACCGGCGGCCGTCGACACGCAGCCGCACGACGATGTTCTGGGTGCCACCGGCCAGCGGTTCGACCCCGGTGACCGTCGAGCCGAGGCCCTGCCCACGCACCCACTCAGTCAAGGCCGCCACGGCGGCATCGTCGAGGGAACCGGGCAGCTCGGCTGTGCGGTCAGCGGTGTTGGTCACCGGTCAGCAGATTCGTGGAAGTTGTTCGCCCAGTTCGCGTTCGATGACGCGGGTGGTGCCGAACGGAGTGCGGCCGACCACCATTCCGGGGTGCTCCTCCACCGCGCGGCCGATGATCACCGCACCGGCGCCTTCCGGCCGCGAGCGCATCGCGGCCAGCACCGCCTCGCTGTGCGCGGGGTCGACGAACGCGACCAGCTTGCCCTCGTTGGCCACCTGCAGCGGGTCCAGACCCAGGAAGCTGCACGCCGAGGCCACCGTGTCGGGCACCGGGATCCGTCCCTCGTCGAGTTCGACGCCGATGCCCGCGGTGCGGGCGATCTCCACCGTCGCCGCGACCAGGCCGCCGCGGGTGGGATCGCGCAGGGTGTGCACGACATTCGGGTCGTCCGACCGCCGCGAGCATCGCGGCGACCAGCCGGTGCAGTGGCGCGCTGTCGGTGGTCACCGTGGTGCCGAAGTCGATGCCCTCGCGCACGCTCATGATCGCCACGCCGTGCTCGCCGATGTTGCCCGAGATGATGACGTGATCGCCGGGGCGGGCCTGCTCGGGCCCGATGCGCAGCCCGTCGGGAACCACGCCGACGCCGGCGGTGTTGATGAAAAGCCCGTCGCGCGCCGCCCTTTCCGACGACTTTGGTGTCGCCGGTGACGATGCCGACGCCGGCGTCGGCGGCGGCCTTGCCCATCGACTGCGCGACGGCACCGAGCACCTCGAGCTCGAGGCCCTCCTCGAGGATGAACCCGGCCGTCAACGCCAGCGGCTGCGCCCCGCTCATCGCCAGGTCGTTGATGGTGCCGTGGACGGCCAGATCGCCGATGTTGCCGCCGGGGAAGAACAACGGGTTGACCACGTAGGAGTCGGTGGTCAGCGCGATGCGGCCGGCGGCGACGGCGAGCACCGCAGAGTCCCGCGACGGTCCGCCCGAGGATCCGAACGCGGGCAGGAACAGGTTCTCGATCAGTTCCTCGGACAGGATGCCGCCACCGCCGTGACCGAGCAGGATGCGTTTGGTCTCGCGCAGCGGCAGCGGGCACACCCAGTCCGACGGATCGATGCGACGGTCATCGGTCGTCAGACATGCGCCGACGCCGTTTCCAGCCTGCCGGAACTGGTAGTAGGCCGCACACGCGCCCTCGCTGGACACCATGGTGGCGCCCAACGGGGTGCGCGGCGTGCACGTCTTGCCGAACGCCGGGCACTGGTTGGGCTTGAGCAGGCCCTGCAACACCTCGCCGGCATGGCATTCCGCCGATTCCTGCACCTGCAGATGACCGACCCCGAACTTGCGCTCGGCGTCGAACTCGGCGTACCGCGGCGACAGCGTCCAGCCCGACTGCGGGATCATGCCGATGCCGCGCCACTGCCGGTCGGTCACGCTGAACACGTCGGCCAGGGCCTGCTGGGCCACGGTGTTGCCGGCGTCGTTGACCGCCCGCGGGTAGGCGTTGCGCAGCTCGGCCTTGCCGGACTCCAGCAGGTCGACGACCTGGCGCACGCCCTCGAGCAGGTCGAGCGGCTCGAAGCCGGTGACCACGATCGGCACGCCGAACTTCTCCACCAGCGGCCCGTACTCCGAGGTGCCCATGACGGTGCACACGTGCCCGGCGGCCAGGAAGCCCTGCACCCGGTTGGTCGGCGAGGACAGGATCGCGGTCATCGCCGGCGGCACCAGCACATGGGAGACCAGCACCGAGAAGTTGGTCAGGCCCAGCCGCTGGGCGTGCAGCACCGACATCGCGTTGGCCGGCGCGGTGGTCTCGAAGCCGACGCCGAAGAACACCACCTCCTTGTCGGGGTTCTCCGCGGCCACCCTGGTGGCGTCCAGCGGCGAGTAGACGATGCGCACGTCGCCGCCGCGGGCCCGCACGCTGAACAGGTCCTGGTGGCTGCCGGGCACCCGCAGCATGTCGCCGAACGAGCAGAAGATGACGTCGTCGCGGGAGGCGATCTCCAACGCGCGGTCGATCATCTCCAGCGGTGTCACGCACACCGGGCAACCCGGGCCGTGGATGAACTCCACCGCGCCGTCGAGCAGCTGATCGATGCCGTTGCGGATGATCGAATGCGTCTGTCCCCCACAGACTTCCATGATCGTCCAGGTCCGGGTCGCGCGCTGGCGGATCTTGTCGACCAGCGTCTTGGCCGCGACCGGGATCGCGGAACTCGTCGAGGTACTTCATGCCGGCTCCCTCCTGCCCTGACCCTCGACACCGTTGAGCTCCTCCTCGAGGATGCCGAGGTCTTCGAACATCTTCAGCGTCTCGTTGGCCGACGCCTCGTCGAGCCGGGTGATCGCGAAACCGGCGTGGACGATCGTGTATTCGCCGATCTCCATGTCGGGCAGGTACGCCAGGCACACCGTCTTGGTGGTGCCGCCGAAGTCGACGGTGGACATGCGGGTACCCGACTCGTCCCAGATCTTGATCACTTTGCCGGGGATTCCGAGGCACATATGCCATTCCTTTCCGGTACAGCCGCCGCGTCCGCGTTACTCAGCGTCGCAGCGGCGATGGTGGCCTGGCCGAGCGCCAGGCCTCCGTCGTTACAGGGCACAATACGGTGAGCTGAGGACCTCGAACCCGCGCTTGGTGAGCGCGCTCCGAAGACCCTGCAGCAGAAGACGATTGGCGAACACTCCGCCGGTCAGCCCGATCACCGAGATACCGGCCGCCCGTGCGCACGCCGCGGCAGCCGTGGCGGTCGCCCGGATCACCGCCTGGTGGAACCCGGCGGCCAGGTCGGCGCGCGCGGTGCCGCCGCGCAGCCCGGCGGCGATCCCGGCGATCACCGGCGCGGGATCGAGGACACCGTCGGCGACCGCGAAGTCGAGGTCCACCGGGCGCCCGCGCCGGGCCAGGTGTTCGAGCTCGATGGCGGCCTGGCCCTCGTAGGTGACCTGCTGGCAGACGCCCAGCAGGCTGGCCACCGCGTCGAAGAGCCGGCCCATGCTGGTGGTCACCGCGCAGCCCAGCCCGCGCGGGATCTGCTGGCGCAGGATGTGCAGCGAGTTCTCGTCCAGCGCGGCCACCGGCGGCAGGTCGTCGGTCCACTCCACGCCGGCCCGGCTCAGCAGGTCCAGCGCGATGCGGGCGGGTTGGCGGACCGCGCCGTCGCCGCCGGGCAGCGCGAACGGGACGCAGGTGGCCGACCCGGGTGAACCGGGCCGGGTCGGTCAGCGCCAGCAACTCGCCACCCCAGATGGTGCCGTCGGTGCCGTAGCCGGTGCCGTCGTAGGTGACCGCGATGACCGGAGTGTCCAGCCGCCGGTGTTCGGCCAGCAGGGAGACCGCGTGGGCGTGGTGGTGCTGGACGGCGATGACGGGCCGGTCCGCCGCGTACCGGCGGGCCCACGCGGTGGTGGCGTAGCCGGGGTGCATGTCGCGGGCGATGGCCTGCGGGCGGCGGTCGGTCATGAACGCCAGGTGCTCCAGGGCCGACTCGAAGCAGTTCTGGGTGCGCGGGTCGGCCATGTCGCCCAGGTGCGAGGACATGTGCGCGTGCCCGATCGGGCCGCCCATCAGGCAGAACGTGGTCTTCAGGTCACCGCCGGTGGCCAGGACGACGCGGTCCGGCCGGGTTCCCGGCACCGACACCGGCAGCGGCGCGTATCCGCGGGAGCGCCGCAACGGCAGCTGCGTCGCCCTGGTCGTCGATGGTGACGACGGAGTCCTCGCACGGCACGTGGATCGGCCGGTCGTGGGTGAGCACGGCGTCGGCCAGGCCGTCGATCCACGACAGGTCCTCGTCGCGGAAGACGATGGGCGAGCCGCCCTGGTTGGCCGAGGTCATCACCAGCGCAGCGGTGCCCGATGTCGCCGGCCGCGGCTCCGGCGAGCCGGTCGAAGAGCTGGTGGTGCACCGGCGAGTAGGCCAGCATCACGCCCAGGTCGGCCAGTCCGGGCGCGACCTCGTCGGCGAGCGCCCCGGCCCGGCGGGGCACCAGCACGATCGGCGCGGCCGGCGAGCTCAGCGCGGCGGCGGCCGCGTCGTCGATCGTCGGCGATCTGCGCCGCGGCGGCCAGGTCGGCGACCATGACGGCGAAGGGCTTGGCAGGCCGGGTCTTGCGCCGCGCGAAGCTCGGCGACCACGGCGGCGTCGTCGGCGCGGCACGCCAGGTGGAAGCCCCCGATGCCCTTGACCGCCACGATGCGTCCGGCCAGCAGGGCGGCGACGGCCGTCGCCGATCGGGTCGCCCGAGCCGGGAGTCCCGCCGCGGGCCGCCATGCCAGCCGGGGCCCGCAGTCGCAGCAGGCGACGGTCTGGGCGTGGTAGCGGCGGTCGAGCGGGTCGTGGTACTCGGCGGCGCACGCCGCGCACATCGGGAAGTCGGCCATGGTGGTCATCGGCCGGTCGTAGGGCAGGTCGGTGATGACGGTGTAGCGCGGCCCGCAGTTGGTGCACGTGATGAACGGATGCCCGTACCGGCGGTCGGCCGGGTCGCGCATCTCACGCAGGCAGTCCTCGCAGACCGCGATGTCGGGCGGGACGAGTGTGCGCGAGTCGTCACCGCTTTGGCTGCCGATGATCTGAAAAGTCTTGTCGCCCTTGGGTTCGAGTGGCACTGCTCGCAGGGTGTCGATACGGGCCATCGGTGGCGGGCGATGCCCGATCGCCGCCACCGCCGCGTCGACGTCGTGCGCCGGCCCCTCCAGCTCGGCATGCACCGACCCGGCGTCGTTGTAGACGAAGCCGCCGAGTCCGTACTCGGCGGCGGTCCGCGCGACCGCCGGGCGGAAACCGACGCCCTGCACCACACCGGTGATGTCGAGGCGCACCCGCACGTTCATCGGGTCACCCTCGCCTCAGCCCGCCGGGCGCAGGGGTAGAAAGGTGCTCATGAACCTCCTGAGCGAAGACGAGGCCACCCGTGACGGTGGGCTGTCCGCGCGGGTAGGTGGCACCCACGCTAGTCCGGCACCGCTATGACCACAATCACAATCTCGCACCGAAACTCTGCGCTTTTCCGGCCCGGAATCGCCCCGGACCGTACTGCGCCGCGCTGTAGGGTGCAGCCCGGCGCGATCAGGTGCGAACCGGGAGAAAGGTCTGGTGGGCGACGGTGCATGAGTTGTCGCTGTGCCAGGCGATCGCCGGGGTGGTCAGGCCGTATGCCGAAGGCCGGCGGGTCGACGTGGTGCGGGTGCAGGTCGGTGCGCTGCGTCAGGTGGTTCCGGACTCGCTGTCGTTCTGCTGGACCATCGTCCGCGAGCACGAGAACATGCCCGAGGCCGAGCTCGAACTCGAGTTCGTGACCGCCGAGGTGCGCTGCCGCGGTTGCGGGCAGCAGTCCGAGATCGCGTCCCGGTGGTCGGTGTGCTGCCCGCAGTGCGACAGCGCCGATGTGGAGGTGGTGCGCGGCAACGAGTTCCTGGTCACCTCCCTGGAAGTGTCCTGAGTCAACAGCGAAAGGTCCTCACGATGGGTCGATTTCACCGTCACGACGACGGCACCGTGCACGACCACGACCACGGTGAGCATGACCATTCGCACGATCACGACCACGGTGACCACAGCGGCTACGACACCGGCTCGCAGCGCGTCGAGGTGCTGGAGTCGATCTTCGCCGAGAACGACACCCGCGCCGACATCAACCGTGCCGCCTTCGAGACCAACGGGATCCGCGCGCTCAACCTGATGAGCTCACCGGGCTCGGGTAAGACCACGGTGCTTGCCGCGACCCTCGACGAACTGGCCGGCGACGTCGCGATCGGGGTGATCGAAGGTGACATCGCCACCGACATCGACGCCGCGCGGCTCGGTGGCCGCGGTGCGCAGATCTCGCTGCTGAACACCAACAACGGCTTCGGCGGCGAGTGCCATCTCGATGCCCCCATGGTCAACCGGGCGCTGCAGGGACTGGACCTGCCCGCCCTGGATCTGGTGATCATCGAGAACGTCGGGAACCTCGTGTGCCCGGCGGAGTTCGACGTGGGCGAGCACGCCAAGGCGATGGTCTACTCGGTGACCGAGGGCGAGGACAAGCCGCTGAAGTACCCGGTGATGTTCCGCTCGGTCGACGTGGTGCTGCTGAACAAGATCGATCTGGTGCCGCATCTCGACGCCGACGTCGACACCTACATCGCCCATGTGCGCCAGGTGAATCCGACCGCCACCATCTTCCCGGTCAGTGCGCGCACCGGCGAAGGTATGACGGCGTGGTTCGAGTGGATCCGGAAGTTCACCGGCACGACGTCCTGAGCCGCGCCACGCACTGAAATTGACGCGCGCGCAAATAGATTCGCTGTGCTCCGGTATCTCCAGGTCTATCAGATCGCGGCCACTGAGATGTCGGGTTTGAGCAACCGATCTGCAGGCGTTGACAACGCCATGGGCCCGGAGTAGACCCAAAAACAGCGCCGCGCAAGTGGGCCGGGGGTCGGCTCCGGTGGCGCAGGGATGGCTGGGTCTGCGTCCCGGGAAGCTGCGTACATGCCAACGGAAGCAGCAGTCAAAGCGGAAGAAACGCTGATCCACGTTCTCTGGATCAACGCAGGTCTCAGTTGCGACGGTGATTCGGTGGCGTTGACTGCCGCCACCCAGCCCAGTATCGAGGAGATCGCCCTCGGTGCGCTGCCGGGCCTGCCGAAAGTCGCCGTGCACTGGCCGCTCATCGATTTCGAGTGCGGACCCAACGGCGGCGCCGACGACTTCCTCGAATGGTTCTTCCGAGCCGACCGTGGCGAGCTCGAACCGTTCGTGTTGGTGGTCGAGGGGTCGATCCCCAACGAGCAGCTGCACGACGACGGCTACTGGTGCGGGTTCGGGAACAACCCGGCCACCGGCCAGCCGATGACCACCAGCGAGTGGCTCGACCGGCTGACGCCCAAGGCCACCGCGGTGGTGGCCGTCGGCACCTGCGCCACCTACGGCGGCATCCATGCGATGGCGGGCAATCCGACCGGCGCCATGGGAGTTCCCGACTATCTCGGCTGGGACTGGAAGAGCAAGGCCGGCATCCCGATCGTGTGCGTACCGGGCTGCCCGATCCATCCTGACAACCTCTCCGAGACGCTGACGTATCTGCTCTACATGGCGACCGGGCAGGCGCCGATGATCCCGCTCGACGACGCGCTGCGGCCGCAGTGGCTGTTCGGCCAGACCGTTCACGAGGGGTGCGACCGGGCCGGGTACTACGAGCAGGGCGACTTCGCCACCGAGTACGGCTCACCCAAGTGCATCGTCAAACTCGGCTGCTGGGGTCCGGTCGTGAAATGCAATGTGCCCAAACGCGGTTGGATCAACGGCGTCGGCGGCTGCCCGAATGTCGGCGGCATCTGCATCGGCTGCACGATGCCGGGATTCCCGGACAAGTTCATGCCGTTCATGGACGAACCGCCGGGCGGCAAGCTGTCCACCACCGCCTCCGGACTCTACGGATCGGTGATCCGCAACCTGCGCCAGATCACCGGCCGCACGGTCGACAAGGAGCCGCGCTGGCGGCACAAAGGCAAGGAACTCACCACCGGCGCACGGCGCACCTGGTAGCCGACCGGACAATCGAGGGGAATCATTCGATGACGACGATCATTCCCGAGCCCTCCCAGATCAAGAACGAACCCGGAGCCCTCGTCGAGATGGCGTGGGATCCGATCACCCGGATCGTGGGCAGTCTCGGCATCTACACCAAGATCGACTTCGAGAACCGGGAAGTCGTCGAGTGTCACAGCACCTCGTCGATCTTCCGCGGCTACTCGCTGTTCATGAAGGGCAAGGACCCGCGCGACGCGCACTTCATCACCAGCAGGATCTGCGGCATCTGCGGCGACAACCACGCCACGTGTTCGTGCTACACGCAGAACATGGCCTACGGCGTGCAAGCCGCCGCACCTCGGCGAGTGGCTGATCAACCTCGGCGAGGCCGCGGAATACATGTTCGACCACAACATCTTCCAGGAGAACCTGGTCGGGGTCGACTACTGCGAGAAGATGGTCTCCGAGACCAATCCGGGCGTGCTGGCCAAGGCGGAGAACACCGCCGCGCCGCACGCCGATGCGCACGGCTACCGCACCGTCGCCGACATCATGCGGGCGCTCAACCCGTTCACCGGCGAGTTCTACCGGGAGGCCCTGCAGGTCAGCCGCTACACCCGGGAGATGTTCTGCCTCATGGAGGGCAGGCACGTCCACCCCTCGACGCTGTATCCCGGCGGCATCGGCACGGTGGCGACCGTCCAGCTGATGACCGACTACATGGCCCGGCTGATGCGGTACGTCGAGTTCATGAAGAAGGTCGTGCCGATGCACGACGACCTGTTCGACTTCTTCTACGAGGCGCTGCCGGGCTACGAGAAGGTCGGCCTGCGCCGCACCCTGCTCGGCTGCTGGGGCTCCTTCCAGGATCCCGAAGTGTGCAACTTCGCCTACAAGGACATGGAGAACTGGGGCCGCAAGATGTTCGTCACACCGGGCGTGGTGGTCGACGGCAAGCTCGTCACCACCTCACTGGTCGACATCAACCTCGGTATCCGAATCCTGTTGGGCAGCTCCTACTACGAGGACTGGACCGACCAGGAGATGTTCGTCAAGACCGATCCGCTGGGCAACCCGGTGGACCGCAGGCACCCGTGGAATCAGCACACCAACCCGCGGCCGCAGAAGCGCGACTTCGACGACAACTACAGCTGGGTGATGTCGCCGCGCTGGTTCGACGGCACCGACCACCTCGCCCTGGACACCGGCGGCGGCCCGCTGGCCCGGCTGTGGTCCACCGCCCTGGCCGGACTGGTCGACGTCGGCTATGTGAAGGCCACCGGCAACAGCGTGCGGATCAACCTGCCGAAGACCGCGCTCAAGGGTCCGGTCGAGTTGGAGTGGAAGGTCCCGGCCCACGGCAGCAACACCATCGAGCGCAACCGGGCCCGCACCTACTTCCAGGCCTACGCGGCCGCGTGCGCACTGCACTTCGCCGAGAAGGCACTCGTCGAGATCCGGGCCGGGCGGACCAAGACCTGGGAGAAGTTCGAGGTGCCCGACGAGGGCATCGGCTGCGGCTTCACCGAGGCGGTGCGCGGTGTGCTCAGCCACCACATGGTGATCCGGGACGGCAAGATCGCCAACTACCACCCGTACCCGCCCACCCCGTGGAACGCCAACCCGCGCGACAGCTACGGCACCCCCGGCCCCTACGAGGACGCGGTGCAGGGCCAGCCGATCTTCGAGGAGAACGACCGGGAGAACTTCAAGGGCATCGACATCATGCGCACGGTGCGCAGTTTCGACCCCTGCCTGCCGTGCGGGGTGCACATGTACCTCGGCGAAGGCAAGTCGCTGGACAAGCTGCACTCCCCCACCCAGTCGCTGACCGGCGAGTGACCGTGGCCGGCGCCGATTTCGACGATTCACACTGGCGCTCGGCAGGAGAGCGGATCCAGGCGCTGATCGAGGCCTGCGCGGCCGACACCCCCGCCGCGCAGGCCCGCGCCGAGCAGTTGGTGCGTGAGGTCGTCGACCTGTACGGGGCCGCCCTGGTCAGAGTCATGGCGGCGGTGGACGATCCGGCGCTGGCCGACCGCCTCGCCGCCGACGACCTGATCGGCAGTCTGCTGCTGGTGCACGGCGTGCATCCGCACGACGTGACCGAACGCGTCTCGCGCGCGCTGGACGGGGTGCGGCCCTACCTCGGCTCCCACGGCGGTGACGTCCAGTTGCTCGGCATCGCCGACGGTGTTGTGCGGCTGTCGTTTTCGGGCAGCTGCAAGAGCTGTCCGTCCTCGGCGGTGACGCTGGAACTTGCGGTCGAGGATGCGGTGCGGACCGCCGCGCCGGAGATCGACTCCGTCGAGGCGGTTGCCGCCGGGTCGTCGAGTCGGTGATCCCGGTCGACTCCCTGATGTCGCGGGTGCATGCCGGCGGGCACGAGCCCACCACGTGGTACCCGGTCCCCGAGTTGGACGAACTCAGCCCCGGCGAGGTGGCCGGGTTCGCCCTCGGCGACACCGTGGTGCTGGCCTGCCGGGTCGGGGACGCGGTGCTGGCCTACCTCGACCGGTGCCCGGAGTGCGCCGACTCGCTGGCCGGGGCTTCGCTGTCGGGCACGGTACTGCAGCTGTCCGCACTGCCACGCCCGCTTCGACGTTGTGCACGCAGGCACCGGCGTGGGGGAAACCGTCCGCAACCTGCGGCCGGTGCCGGTGCTGGCGCGCGACGGCGTGCTGTCCATGGCGGTGCCGGCCCAACCGATGGAGGTCTCCGTATGACGTCCACTCTCGACGTCCTGTCCAGGATCCGCACCGGCCGCACCGCCCCCGAGCCGGCCGGTGAGCGCTGCGAGATGTGTGCCGAGCCGGTCGCCGACGAGCATCAGCATGTGGTGAATGTTGCTGCCCGCCAACTGATGTGCGTCTGCCGGGCGTGCTATCTGCTGTTCACCGACGCCAGCGCGAATCTGCGCTATCGCGCGGTGCCCGACCGCTTCCTGTCGTTCCCGGACTTCGGGCTCGGCCGGCGGGAGTGGGAGGCGCTGCAGATCCCGGTGGGCGTCGCGTTCTTCTTCCGCAACTCCGCGCTGGACCGCACCGTCGCGTTCTACCCGGGACCGGCCGGCGCCACCGAGTCCGAGCTGGACATGGCGACGTGGGCGGCCGCGACCCGTGATCCGCGGGTGGGCCTGCTCGCCGACGACGTCGAAGCCCTGCTGGTCCGCGTGCCCGACGACGCGGGTGACCCGGAGTCTGATGTCGCCGGCCTTCCGGCTCCGGAGACCTTCCTGGTGCCCATCGACGCCTGCTACGAGTTCGTCGGCGGACTTCGGCTGCTGTGGCGGGGATTCGACGGCGGCGCGCAGGCGCGCGACTTCATCGACGGGTTCTTCGCCGGCGTGGCCGGACGCAGCGTGGTGCAGCTGCCATGACCGCCCCCTCACCGGATGTGACGTTCAGCGTGCTGGACGTCACGCCGGAGCGATATGCGGTGGCCCCGATCCTGGAGGCGCACATCGGCATCTCGAGCACCGGCGGGGAGTCCATCCACGCCATCGCGCTGCGCTGCCAGATCCGCATACAGCCACTGCGACGGGCCTACACCGACGAGGAGGCCGCCGGGCTGCTGGACATGTTCGGCCCACGCGAGCGCTGGTCGGCCACCCAGCAGGCCTTCCCGTGGCTGCACGCGACGTCGATGGTGCCCGGCTTCACCGGCACCACCACATCGACGATGCCCCTGCAGTGCACCTACGACGTCGAGGTGGCCGCCGCCAAGTACTTCCACGCTCTGCGCAACGGGACGATCCCGTTGCAGTTCCTCTTCAGCGGAACGATTTTCGGCAGCGGGGAGCGCGGCCTTCGGGTGCGGCACGTCTCCTGGGACTGCGAGGACTCCTACGACATGCCGGTCGCGGTGTGGCAGAACCTGATCGCCCAGCACTATCCGAACTCGGGATGGTTGCGGCTGAGCCACGACAACATCGCCGCGCTGAGCGAGTTCAAGTCCCGCAACGGCCTGCTCGATCTCGACGACGCGATCAGTGCGCTCGTCGCCGGTGCCACGTCGAAGGCGATGTGCACCAACGGCTCCTCGGGGAAGCAGCGATGACCGTCGGCTGGGATCATGCCCGCGCGGTCGCCGACGCCGTGCTCTACGAGGGCTACCTGCTCTACCCCTACCGCGCGTCGTCCCGAAAGAACCAGTGCCGCTGGCAGTTCGGCGTGCTCGGGCCTCCCGGCGCCGCCGAGGCGGGACTCGGCGAGGAAGGCACGCTGGATACCCGGCTGCTGGTCGAGGGCGGCGGGACGCTGACGCTGGTGGTGCGGTTCCTGCAGTTGCAGCACCGGCAGGCCGAGCAGGCCGACGCCCAGCGCCGGCCGGTGGCGGTCGAGGAACTCGTCACACCGGCGGGCACCTGGCTGACGTGGGACGAGGCCGTCGAACGCGAGATCGTGCTCGGACCGCTGAATCTGTCTGCACCGCAACGCTCGTGGACCATGCCCTTCGCGGTGCCCGGCGGAGTTGACGTCGAGGAACTCGAGGGCGGCCGGCTGGTGCGGACCCGCCGGGAGTTGCTCGGCGCGGTCACCGTCGAGGTCACAGACGACGACGGGATGGCCGGCGTGCGCCTGACCGTCGCCAACACCGGACCGCCCGCGGCGGACAAGGACGAGGCGATCGCCGTCTCGATGATCGGCACGCACGTCATCGCCGCCGTCGCCGGTGGCCGCTTCATCTCACTGCTGGAGCCGCCGCCGAGCGCCGCGGCCGCGGCGGCGCGCTGCCGGCACAACCGCTGCTTCCCCGTGCTGGCCGGACCCGCCCGGCGCTGACGACCTCATGCTGGTCTCGCCGATCATTCTCTACGACCACCCCGAGGTCGCCGAGCAGAGCGACGGCGCGCTGTACGACTCGACCGAGATCGACGAGATCCTCACGCTGCGGGTGATCACGATGACCGACGAGGAGAAGGCGCAGGCACGGGCGACCGATCCGCTGGCGGCCGCGATCATCGACCGCTGCGACGCGATGTCGCCCGAGGCGATGCAGCGTCTGCACGGTGTGCTGCGCGACCCGCACGCCGGCTCACTGGTTCCCGAGGTACCCGACGGCGTGGACTGGTGGGATCCCCAGGCCGATCAGGCGGTCCGCCCGGACGTCGACGGCGTCGAGGTCGACGGGGTGACGGTGGCGCGCGGCAGCCGGGTCCGGCTGCGGCCGCACCGGCGCGCCGACGCGCAGGACATCTTCGTTGCCGGCCGCACCGCGCGGGTCACCGCGGTCCACTCCGACGTCGACGGCAACACCCATGTCGCGGTGGTCGTCGACGACGATCCGGCGGCCGACCTGCACGAGTGGTACGGGCGCTACCTGTATTTCGCACCCGACGAGGTGGAGCCGCTCGGCATCGACGAGCCGAGCACGGAAGGGAGTTCGAGATGGACGTCATAGGGTGGATCGCCACGATCGTCGTGGCGCTGATCGTCCTGGCCGGGGTGGTGATCGGGGTCCGGTCGATACCCGACGTTCAGCGCTACATGCGGATGCGGCACATGTAGTGGGCGCGGTGACCGCACGCATTCTGATCGCCGGCGTCGGCAACATCTTCCTCGGCGACGACGGCTTCGGCCCCGAGGTGATCCGCCACCTCGGAGGCCGCTTCGACGATGACGACTCCGTTCGCGTCGCCGACTACGGCATCGGCGGCATGCACCTGGCCTACGACCTGTTGGACGACTGGTCGGCGCTGGTCCTGGTCGATGCCCTGCCCAACCGCGGATCGCCCGGATCGCTGCACGTGTTCGACGCCGATCACGAATCACTCGGTGCCACTTCCGCTTTGGATGCGCACGGAATGGACCCCGCCGCGGTGTTCGCCAGCCTGAGCGCGCTCGGCGGCACCGCGCCGCGGACCGTCGTCGTCGGATGCGAGTCCCTCGACACCGACGAGGGCATCGGCCTGAGCGAGCCGCTGCGCGCAGCGCTGCCCGCCGCGGTGCGAGCGGTCCAGGCTGCGGTGGCACTGCTGCGGGGCCGGCCCGCAGCGCAGGAGGCGTGAGCCGATGTGCCTCGGTATCCCGGGTCGGGTGGTGTCGATGGTGGCGGGCTACGGCGGATCAGCTCGCACTCGTCGACGTCGCCGGTGAGCCGCGCCGGGTCAACATCGGCATGCTGCCCGACGAGACCTTCAGCGCGGGGACTGGGTGATCATCCACATGGGCTTCGTCGTCGAGAAGACCGACGCGCGCGGCGCCGAGGAGGCGATGACCGGACTGCGGTTGATGGGCAGCGGACTCGACGAGGACCAGTGACCACCGAGACGCCGGGCTGGGAGCTGTTCGCCCGCTACGCATTTCCACCCAACGAGCTCGGCTACTGCGGTCCGCCCGACTCCTCGGTTCTGCTGCACGGCGGTGGGCACTCCGAGATCGCCCGGCACGCAGCCGGTTTCGACGGCGCCTGGCCCTACCTCGAAGAGATCGCCGCCGCCGTCGGCGCCGCCCGACCCGCTCGAGACGGCGGTCGTGCGAAGCTACTGGATCGGCGGCCCGCAGTTGGCCGCTGTCGACGGGGCCAGGCTGACGCGCCGGTTGCGCGCGGCGTTCGCCGGCCAGCCCACCGGTGTCCTGGACTCGGTGCACGGAGGCGCGCTGGCGAACCACAGCTTCCACGTGTTCGCCGTCTATCCCTGGGTGCGCTTCCTCGACATCGACCCGGCCACCCCGCTGCGGATCCTGCAGGCATGCCGGATTCGCTGGGGCACAGTCCTATCCGTGGACGACGAACACGTCGTCATGACCTCGCGGCCGCTGCAGTTCGACGCCGGGGCGCTGACCCTGGGCGATGCCACCGCCGAGTCGGTGCGCTGGCGCCGCGGGGACACCTCACTGGCACCGGCGCCCCGACCGGGTGACACGGTGGCCGCGCATTGGGACTGGATATGCGGAAGCCTCGAGCGCCGATGACGTGGCCGACCTGCAGGAAGCCACCGTCGCGACGCTTGACCTGGTGAACACCGCTCGGCGTTCGGATCACTCACGCAGTCGAAAGTTGCGCTGAGCTGCGATCGTCAGACACCGAAACGCAATGCGACCACACACACGTCGTCGTTGCGGGGCGCCGGCGCCATCGTCTGAGTCAGGGCCCGGCAGGCCGCGGGCAGCGACACGTCATCGGACCACTGCGCGATCAGGGATTGCGCGCGCATCATCCCGGTCTCGATGTCCTGGCCGCGGCGCTCGATCAGTCCGTCGGTGTACATCACCACGATGTCCCCCGGCTCGACCGTCACATAGCCCTGGGCATAGCTCACGTCGGCGACCGGACCCAGGACGGGACCGTGGCCGGTGGCCAGCCGGTGGATCTCACCCGTGGCGGCGCGGCGCAGGAACGGCGGCGGATGGCCGGCCGAGGCATACGACAGTGATCGCTCCGCCGGATCGAAGACCGCCACGTTCATGGTCGCGAACTTGCCGTTGCTGGCGTGGCGGGTGAAGGCGTTGAGTTCGGCGAGCACCCGGGCCGGCGACAGACCCTGCAGGGCCAGCGCCCGGCCCGCGCTGCGCAGCTGCGCCATGTCCTCGACCGCGGGCAGACCGTGTCCGACGACATCTCCGATCGCGATGTACGTCAGGCCGTCACGCACCGCCATGACGTCGTACCAGTCACCGCCCAGTCCCTGAACGTCGTCGGCCGGCTCGTAACTCACCCCGACCTCGAGGCCGGGGATCTCGGCGGGAGCGGTGGGCAGGACCGCGGCCTGCAGCACCGCGGCGCGCGCGTGTTCGTCGGCGTACACCCGGGCCCGAACCAGTGCCTGGCCGATCATCGTCGCGACCGCCGAGGTGTAGGCCAGCTGCGCGGTGTCCAGCGGCTGCGGGGCTGCCCCACATCAACACCAGCACGCCGATGGACTTGCCACCGGTGGTCAGCGGCCAGCTCACCATGGACTCGGCGCCGCTGGCCGCCATCCACTGTGCGTTGTCGGGAAACCTGCGGCGGTACTCGGCCGGCTCGCGGATCACCACCGGCTGGCCGGTGCGGACCGCTTCGCAGGCGGCGGTGTGCTCGTCGAGGCGCACGCCGCGGCCGAACTTGGCGACCACCGGCTCGGGGTAGCCGGCCATCGTCGACCCAGGTCAGCGTCGCGCCGTCGGCACCGACCAACCCGACGTTGAGTGCCTGCGCCCCGGCGTCGTTGAGCACCTGCGAGGCCACCGCGTCGCCGATCTGCTTCTCGGTCAGCGCACCGGAGAGCAGCTGACCGAGCCGCGCCAGAGTTTCCAGGCGCAGGCGTTCGCGCCGTTCGGCTTGACGCTGCCGGACCGCGGTGACCCGCCCTGCGGCCTCCTGGGCGATCAGCATCGCGACGAGTACGACGACGGCGATGAAGGACTGCGTGACGGCCAGTCGCCCGGCCGGCGGGCAGGTCCAGTTGAGCGAAGGTCCCGTGCCCCGCGTCGGTCATGTAGTTCGCGACGAAGGCCAGTACCGCACCGCAGAGCGCCGCGCCGAGCATGTCGAGCCGAAAGGCCGCCCAGGCCATCACCGGCAGCAGGAACAGCGCCGGCGGCAGATCGGTCATGAACGACGCCACGGACAGCCCCGCGGTGGCCAGCAAGACGATCACCGTCTCGAGCAAGCGGTCGCGCAGAATATGAACCTGTCTGGGCCACAACAGGATCGGCGCACCGACCACCAGGACGCCGATCCCGTCCCCGGCCCACCAGTGCAGCACCGCCGACGGCCACCATGCCCCGTCGCGCAACGCACCGATCAGCCCGCCGATCATCCCGCCGACAAGCGGTCCCACCACAGCCGCTCCGGCGACGAAGAACGCCAAGTGGTCCCGGCGGCGCAGGTCGGGCGTGCCCTTGCACCAGGCCAACACCAGCGAAGCGCCGATCAACGGCTCCACCGAGTTGGCGACCGCGAAGCCGAGTGCCCCCGCCCAGCCGACCCCGTAACGCAGATCGACGGCGAACTCGGCCAGCACGATCGCGGCGACGACCACCGGCCACAACGCGCGACGGGACAGCAGCATGGCCGCCACCGTCACCCCGGCCGCCGGGAAGAACGCCGGACCGACGCCGGCCCCGAACGTCTGCCAGGAGAACACGGCACCGGCCAGGTAGGCCAGCGTCACCCAGCCGAACAGACCCGTCGCCGCGCCCACACGATCACGGCGGCTCCCGATGGTCAAGCAGCCGCACCCCACACTTCGCGGATCATCCGCCTCGCGCGCACCCGGTGAGCCTATCCAACCGCCGGACCACACCTGAAGCGAAAGCCAGAAAGCAATGTCCGCCTGGTTCGGCGCATCGCGCCTGTCTCTGAAAGGGTTTGCATTTACAACGCTTTTCACTTCTGCGACGCCACGGTGAAGACCGCTTCGACCTGGGCGGCGATCTCCACGTCCTCGGGCCGCAAAGCGAACTGCGGGGCTCCGTCGTCGGCCGGCATGCTCTGCGCCGCCAACACCGCGCGCGCTATGGGCGCCGGCCTGCCCACCGCCGGGGTCGCTGATGCCGCGCACCACAACCTTGCCGAGGTCGAGGGCGTCGGCATAGTCCTGGGCGCGGCGCTGCGCGTCGCGCACCGCCTTCTGCCGGGTCGCCCGTTCGGTCTTGAGCCGTTTGGCCTCGGTCAGCGCCCAGTCGACGTAGCTGATGCTCAGGCCGTCGACCCCCGCACTCCACGACACCCACCGCGCGAGTTCGTCGAAGTCGCGGAACGTCACGGCGATGGACACCGCGGCCGAATGCACCAGGGGAAGCTGTTTGCCGTCCTTGTGCCACGGCCGCCGCGACCCCATCCGCACCTGATCGAAGGCATACCAGGTGATCGGCCCCTTCTTCGGGTGGTGCAGGGCGTCGATCGAGGACACGATCTCGGCCAGCGCGGCGGCGACCGCCTGGAACACCGGCTCGGGCTGCGGGCCCTCCAGCGTCAGGGCGGCGTGCACGGTTGCGCGTTCGGGCGGCAACGTCACCGTGTGCTGGCCTCGGACGTTGATTTCGACGGACATTCCGCCCACCCTAGGGACCCGGCCGGACACACAGGCGAATATCGCCGTCAGCGCCGCCGTTCGCGGCGGCGGCGCAGGAAGAACTCGACAGCTCGGGCAATCGAGTCGTGCACGTCGCCGGGCTCCCAGCCCAGTTCGTGGACCGCCTTGCTGTGGTCCATCGGCGCCATCGCGTCCATCAACCGGACGCTGGTGCGGGTCAGCTGGAGGTCGCGGCGGGTGAGCGTGGCGGCGAGGCTGCCCAGGCCGCCGACGGCTGTCATCACCGGTTTGGGGATGCCCCAGCGGGGTGGCGGTATACCGGCCGCGCGCGCAGCCGTCTCATAGAGCTCACGGTATGGCAGAAAGCGCTCGGAGATGATGTAGCGCTCGCCGACGCGTCCGCGGTCGGCGGCCAGCACCAGTGCGCGGGCGGCGTCCTCGACACCGACCACCTCGGTAGCCATGCCCGCCATGTAGAACGGCAGCTTCCCGAAGGCCGCGGCCGCAACCAGCGATCCGTGCGGGGTGGGCTGGAAATCCCCCGGCCCGTAGGTGTTGGAGACACACAGCGCCACCGCGGGCAGGCCGCGGTCCCGGGCGTATCCGAGCACCAGGTTTTCGGCCTCGACCCGCGACCGGATGTAGTCGCCGGCGGTCGGCCCCCAGTCGAACGGGGTGCTTTCGTCGACGACACCGCCGGATCCCAACCCGATTGTGCCGATCGTGCTGGTGAAGACGAAGCGGCGCAGATCGGCGGCCAGTGCGGCGTCGAGGACATGGCGGAGGCCCTCGACGTTGGTCCGGTACAGCGGGGACGGGTCGCGAAGGTAGGCGCGGGTGTCCACGACGCAGTAGTAGACGACGTCGCAGCCGGACATCGCCGTGCGCAGCGCGCGGTCGTCGAAGATGTCGCCGTAGTGGCGTTGCACCGGCAGTCCCGCGATGCCGAGCGTCGAACTGGTCTCGCGCATCATCACCCGGACGCTGTCGCCGCGTTCGACGAGTTGACGGGTCACATGCGAGCCGAGGAATCCGCTCGCGCCGATCACGAGCTTGTCGGCCGCCATGCCCGCAGCATGCCCGATGAGCAGGCCGGAAGACAACGTCGGGCATATGTGTTCACTGCTCGCCGGATGAGGCGGCCGGTGACGTTCACTAGAATCGGCCGGAACCAGCCGACACCGCGGAGGTCGAGACCATTTCTTCGACGAACGGAATCCGAGAGGCCGACGCCGACACCCCGGCCACGACGACCACTCGGCCGCTGTATGTCGGCACCGGTTATGACCTCGGCTTCGCAGACGACGTCGACGGGCCGTGGTCGGCGGCGGTGGACGCACAGCAACACCGCGTTGCCCGACTTCACCCCGGAGCGCCGCTGGACCTCGGTGGTGCTCGGCGCGCTGGGGATCATCGTGCTCGCCGCGCTGGTGATCGCCGTGATCACCGTCGCCCACCAGTCCTCGCAGCCCACCGAGCAGGTGCCGGCTCCCGCGCCGCCGTCGACATCGGCGGTTGCTCCCTCCCCCGCGGCGACCACGACGTCGGCGCCCGCACCCACCACGCCGCCGACCTACTCGAGCGTCACGGCGACGGCCTCCACCGTCGTGGCGCCACCACCGCCAGCGATCCAGCCGGGTGAACCGCAGCCCAAGCCCGGGGTTCGGCAGCGGCTGCACGATCTGTTCCCGCGGCTGTTCCCGGGTCAATAGGCCTCACGAATGACCTCGCCGCTGTCCAAGCTGGGCGTAACCCTCCCGGTCATCGCCGCGCCGATGGCCGGCGGGCCGACCACCGTCGACATGGTTGTCGCCGCGGCGCGGGCGGGATCCGTCGGCTTCCTGGCCGCCGGGTACAAGACGCCCGAGGCGATGTACGCCGAGATATCCCAGGTGCGCTCCGCAGCAGTGCCGTTCGGGGTCAACCTGTTCGCCCCCAACCCCGTTCCTGTCGAGCCGCAGGCTTACCACCGCTACGCGTCCGCGGTACAACCCGAGGCCGACCGATTCGATCTCACGCTGCCTGCCGACCCCATCGAGGACGAGGACTCCTTCGGAGCGAAGATCGACGCGCTGCTCGCTCAGCCGGTGCCGGTCGTCAGCTTCACCTTCGGAATCCCCGATGACGCGGTGATCCGCAGCCTGCAGTCGGCCGGCACGCTCGTCATCCAGACTGTCACCTCCGGTTCGGAAGCTGAACTCGCCGCCAACGCCGGAGTCGACGCCCTCGCCGTCCAAAGCGCCTTCGCCGGAGGCCATTCCGGCACGCTCACGCCGCAACGGCGGCCCGCCGAAGTACCGCTGCCCGACCTCGTCTCGGAGATCGGACATCACGTCGGCCTGCCGATCCTGGCCGCCGGAGGTCTGGCCACGGCCGAGGACGTCGCGGCGGTCATCAGCGCCGGAGCGGCCGCCGCGGCGGTGGGGACCGTCCTGCTGCGGGCCAGGGAAAGCGGCGCCTCGGCGACGCACCGGGCCGCGCTGACCGATCCTGCGCGCACTGAAACCGTTGTGACACAGGCATTCACCGGGTCGTCCGGCGCGCGGGCTACGCAACGCGTTCATCGACACCTACGAATCGCAGGCGCCCCTGGGGTATCCGGCGATCCACCATCTCACCAGTCCGCTGCGCAAGGCCGCGGCGGCAGCGGGCCAGCCCGATCTCGTGCATCTGTGGGCCGGGTACCGGATACCGGCATGCCACCGAGGAGTCGACGGGTCAGATACTCACCCGACTGGCCAGCCGCGCTCTGAGAGCTCACCGCCGCCGGGCGGTGACGATCAGGTACTCCCACTGCATCGCCGACGAACCGGCGAGTGCGTCGTCGCCCGAGCGCGGCCAGGTCCGCGTCGAGGGCAGCGACCGCTTCCGGCTGACCGGCGATCGCCGGTAGGCCGAGATCGTCGGCCCGTAATGGGTCTTGAAATAGTCGCGGAAGGCGGCGCCGTCGCTGAACTGGTCGACGGCCAACGTTGCGCGCCTGGTCTCGACGCCGCTCACCCGGTCACCGAACAGGGCGCGAACGTGGCCCTCATCCCCCCACAGCGGAGGCGCCTGCACACCCGCAGGCGGGGCGGGCACGTGCGGCTTCATAGTCGCGAACATCCGGCCGATGAACCCGGTGGGGGTCCAACTCAACACTGCGATGGTGCCACCGGGCCGACAGACTCTGATCAGTTCGTCGGCGGACTGCTGGTGGTGCGGAGCGAACATGACGCCGATGCACGACAGCACCACGTCGAAATCGCCGGCGCCGAACGGCAGCGCCTCGGCGTTGGCTTCCCGGAACGTCACGTCGATGCCGCGGGCCGCCGCCACCGTCCGGCCATGGTCGAGAAGTTCGGGGCACAGGTCGCTGGCAATCACCTCGGCGCCGGCCGATGCGGCGGCGCACGCCGCGTTGCCGGTCCCGGCCGCCACGTCCAGCACCCGGTCGCCGCGCCGGACTCCGGCGGCTGCAACGAGTTCGGGGCCCAGCGGCGCCACTAGTTGATCGGCGATCGCGGGATAGTCGCCCAGCGCCCACAGTGCGCGGTGCTTGCTTTCCAGCTCGCGGTCGATGGTCGGCGTGCTCATGACGTACTCCTTCTGTGTTGATTGATGCTCTGAGCCTGCGCCTACAGGTGCATCGGATTCCAGTGCGCAATGTGAACCGACCCCGGTACAAAATCTGTACTAGCCAGCCGGTCCCGGGGGGCGTCTACTGGAAGACAGCCGTGAAAGGGGGCGCTCGATGTCGGCTTATGGACAGTTCTGCCCGGTCGCCAAGGCGATGGAACTGCTCGACGAACGCTGGACACTGCTGGTGGTCCGCGAATTGCTCCAGGGCAGCGCACATTTCAATGATCTGCGCCGCGGTGTGCCGAAGATGTCACCGGCACTGTTGTCCAAACGCCTCAAGTCGCTGACGCGCGCCGGGCTGGTCGAGCGCACCGAGATCGGCGGGCGCAGCACCTACTCGCTGACCGAATGCGGTCAGGAGCTGTCCGGCGTCGTAGATGCTCTGGGCGCCTGGGGTGTGCGCTGGATCGGTGACCTCGGCGACGAGGACCTGGACCCGCACCTGCTGATGTGGGACATGCAGCGCCACATCCCGATCGACACCTGGCCGCGGACTCGCACCACGGTCGCCTTCGAGCTGACCGGAGTGGCGCCCAAGGCATCGCGGTGGTGGCTGGTGGTCGCCGAGGGGCGCGCCGACATCTGCGACTTCGACCCGGGCTATGACGTCGCCGCCACGGTGTCGACGAACCTTCGCACGCTCACGCGGATCTGGCGAGGCGACACGTCCTGGTCGCGCACCCTGATCGACGGCAGCGCCGCGATCGCGGGTACGGCTGACGCCCGAACGGCGTTGCCCCGCTGGATCGGTCAGTCCAAGATCGCAGCGACACCCCGTCCGGCCTGACTCAGTTCTTCAGGCAGGACTCGGCGCCGTTGATGACACCGTCGCGGTAGTGCCGGATCCGTTCGAAGCCAGCACCCTGCCGATCGACGTCGCCGTCGCCGCGGAACACCAGCAGCGCGGTGATCGCCTCGTCGAGGTCGCCGGGCGAGATCCGGAAGCTGCTGGTGTCAGAGCGGTTGCCCAGCACCACGCTGGCGGTGTAGGCGCCGGCGAAGCAGTCGCCACGCAGTGATTGCGTCTTGTCGTCGGACTGGTCGTTGGCCCTCGTCATCGCGGCCAGACCGTACTGGGTGGCCAGCAGCGTCGCCACCGCGAAGTCACCGCCCTGCCGGTACACCGTCGGCATCGCGTCGACGTTGTCCCAGCCGATGTAATCGTCCGGGACGCAGTAGAACAGCGCGTAGCCGTCGGTGGGCTTGCCGCCGCACGGCGGCGGCTTGGCCGGGTCGAACGGCTCGAGGCCCTTGACCGGTACCCAGGGCTCCCCGTTGGTCAGATCCGGGTACACCTTCGACCAGTAGTCCTCCAGGTCGTAGGGCACCCCGTTGATGATCGAGTCGTACGGCGCGTCGCCGTCGCTGGCCGCGTCCTCTTGCGTCGTTGAACGGAAGCTCCACGACCACCGGGTTGTCGTCGCGGTAGGCCTTGCACGCCTCGGGCCCGTTGTCGTAGCCGTCCTGGAATGCGCCGACCCGGTCGAAACCGCTGCCGTGCGCCGACGGGTCGATCTTGCTGGTGCCCGGTGAGTCCCGCAGCTCCAGGATGCCGGCCAGCGCGGTGTCCAGTTCGGCGGAGTTGGCCTTGAAGACGCCCTTGGCCTGGGCGTGCTTGGCCCACCCGCCGGCGAAGCAGTCGGCCTGAAGTTCCTTCGTCACGGTGCGCGCGGTGAAGTTCGAGCGGGCCTGTACGGCGTGACCCCACTCGTGGGCCAGCACGATGGGAATGACGAAATCGCCGAACTTGGACTGTAATTCGGGCAGCAGATTCTCCGAATCCCACGCCACGTCGTCCTTGGTGGCGCAGTAGAAGGCGTTCCCCGCGATGTCGCTGGCGTCGGCGGCGCACGGTGGCAGATCGCCGGAGGACGGGATCACGGCGAAGAAGCCGCCTTCGACGGGCTTGTAGTCACTGCCGTAGAGCTTGGGGAACTCCTCGCCCCAGTACTTCTGGAGGTCGGCGATCGCGGCGATGGCGATCTTGTTCACCGGTGTCGACGCATCGCCATGAATGGTGATGTCGCTGTTCTGTGTTGGCGCTGCGCCCGATGACGGGGTGGGAACCGTGGGTTTGGGTCCTCCGCAGGCGGCCAGCAGCACGGCCGCCGCTACGAGTGGCAGTACACGAGTGCGCATGCGCGCAGATTAGCCAGAAACACCGAGCTGCGGCGTGAATACGACAAAAAGCCGGTGCTTGACGCGTGTAAAGAGTTGCTGGCAGCTACTTGATCAGCGGATCGCGGGGCATGCCCAGGATGCGCTCGGCGATCTGGTTGCGGGTGACCTCCGAGGTGCCGCCGGCGATCGCCATCCCGCGGGCGCCCATGGCCGCCCGGGCGGCGAGCTCACCCTCGCCGCCTTCCAGCGCCAGGTCCTGGCCCACCAGGGCCGCGGCGATGGCACCCTGCTCCTGAAAGTGCTCGGCCAGTTTGAGTTTGGTGATGTTGCCCTCCGGGCCCGGGCCCGGCGCCCTCGATGCTGCGGACGACACGGCGCAGGTTGAGCAGGCGCAGCGCATGGTCCTCGGCCAGGAACCGGCCGACCCGCTGCTTGGCGCCGATGACCTGATCGCCGTTGCGCTTGGCCAGGTCCACCAGCCAGGCCGAGGCCGGCGCGATGCCGCCGGCGCCGCCGCCGATGCTGACCCGCTCGTTGCCCAGGGTTGCCCGCGCGACGGTCCACCCGGAGTTCGGCTCCCCGACCACGTCCTCGTCGGGGACGAAGACGTCGTTGAAGAACACCTCGTTGAACTCCGAGCCGCCGGTGATCTGCCGCAGCGGGCGCACCTCGACGCCGGGGGCCTTCATGTCGAGGATCACCATCGTGATGCCCTGGTGCTTGGGGACGTCGAAGTCGGTGCGCACGGTCGCCAGCCCGCGCTTGCAGTAGTGCGCACCGCTGGTCCACACCTTCTGCCCGTTGATCTTCCAGCCGCCGTCGACCCGGGTGGCCCGCGTCTTGACCGCCGCGGCGTCCGATCCGGCCGACGGCTCGGAGAACAGCTGGCACCAGATCTCGTCCTTGCGCAGCGCCTTCTCCACGAATCGTTCGATCTGCGAAGGGGTTCCGTGCTGGATGAGGGTCAGGATGACCCAGCCGGTGATGCCGTAGTCGGGCCGCTTGACGCCGGCGGCGGCGAACTCCTCCTCGATCAGCAGCTGCTCGATGGCACCGGCGGCGCGGCCCCACGGCTTGGGCCAGTGCGGCATGATGTAGCCCGTCGCGATCAGTTCGTCGACCTGAGCCGTTCTCCTCGAGCTTGGCGAGTTCGGCGGCGTCGGAGCGGATCTGCTCGCGCAGGGCGTCGGCGTCGGCGGGCAGGTCGAGGCTGTTGGACCGGCTCACGCCCCAAAGCGGTCAGATCGAACACGTCGGTCGACGGACCGTCACCGCCCAGCAGCGCCTGCACAGTCAACGCGCGGCGCAGGTGCAGATGCGCGTCGTGCTCCCAGGTGAAGCCGATGCCGCCGTGCACCTGGATGTTCAGCTCCGCGTTGCGGACATAGGCGCCGAACGCCAATGTCGCTGCGGCGGCGGCGATCAGCTCGAACTGGGACTGCCCTTCCTCAGCCGACTCGTCCGCCGCGCGGGCGGCGTCCCACACGGCGGCGACCGTGGACTCGGCGGCCACCAGCATGTTGGCGCAGTGGTGCTTGACCGCCTGGAAGGTCGCGATGGTGCGGCCGAATTGCTCACGCACCTTGGCGTATTCGACGGCGGTGTCCACGCAGTCCGATGCCCCGCCGGCCGCCTCGGCGGCGAACAGCGTGCGCGCGTAGGCCACCGCGGCCGAACGCGCTTCGGTCAGGATGTTGTCGCCGACGGCCACGTCGGTCAGCGACACCCGGCCCGAGCGGCGGGTGCGGTCGAGGTTTCCGGGTACGTCCACCGACACCCCGTCGGCGTTGCGGTCCACCAGCACCACGTCGTCACCGGCGACCAGCAGCAGCAGATCGGCCAGACCGGCGCCCAGCACCACGCCGCCGTCACCGCTGGCCTTACCGTCGGAGAGCGAGACGTCACCGCCGAAACCGACTGCCGCAGTGACCGATCCGTCGATCAGGCCGGGCAGCAGACGGGCCTTCTGCTCGTCGGTGCCGACCGCCGAGATGACGGCGGAGACCACGGCCGTCGGAACGAACGGTCCGGGCGCCACGGCCCGGCCGAGTTCGTCGATCACGACGACCAGCTCGGGCAGCCCGTAGCCGGAGCCGCCGTACTGCTCGTCGACGTGCAGGCCCAGCCAGCCGAGTTCGGCCAGCTCGGACCAGAACGGCGGGCGGGCCTCCTCGGCGGCGTCGAGCAGTTCGCGCGCGGCCCAGCGGGCCTTCTGCGCGGTCAGGAAGGAACGCGCCACCTCGCCGAGTTCACGGTGGTCGTCGGTCAGTGCGATACCCATGGGTGTTCCTCCTCGAGGCGGCGGTGCCTTACCTAATGCCTTACCACATCACTTGGGTGCGAACCGCTGCCCCGCGTCCAGGCGGATGCACTGCCCGTTGAGCATCGGGTTCTCGACGATCGCGGCGACCAGCTTGGCGAACTCCTCCGGCTTGCCCAGCCGCTTCGGGAACGCGGCGTCCTTGGTCAGCGCCTTGGCGAACTCGTCGGGAATGCCCTTGGTCAGACCGGTGGCGAACAGGCTGGGTGCGATGGCCAGCGCCCGGATGCCGACGGGCCCCAGATCACGGGCCATCGTCAGGCGACATGCCGGCGATCCCGGCCTTGGCGGCGGTGTAGGCGACCTGGCCGATCTGGCCCTCGAATGCGGCGATGGAGGCGGTGTTGATGATGACGCCGCGCTCGCCGGTCTCCTCGTCCTCGGGCTCGTTGTTGGCCATGTGGGCCGCGGCGAGCCGGCTGATGTTGAAGCTGGCGATCAGGTTGAGGTCGATGGTGCTGCGGAAGGTCTCCAGGCTGTGCGGGCCGTTCTTGCCGAACGTCTTCTCGGCGACGCCGCCACCGGCGGTGGTGAGGATGACGTGCAGCCCGCCCAGTGCGTCGACGGCCTCCTGCAGCGCCTTCTCGGTGCCGGCGAAGTCGGTGACGTCGACCGCGATGAACGGGCCGCCCACTGCAGCCGCGACCTCGGGCCCGTCGGTGCCCTCGCGGTCGAGGATCGCCACACTGGCGCCGCGCGAGGCCAGCAGTTCGGCACTTGCCCGCCCGAAGCCCGAGGCGCCGCCCACGACGACAACCTTCTTGCCCGAAATCTCCATCCATTCCTCCTGTTGATCGCGCCGGCCGCCACGTTCCCGTGCGGCCTACAGTTCGGCTTTCCAGTTCGCGGGACGCCCCCCGGGCTGCCCGAGCCGGTAGGGACGTTACCGCTCGTCATCGGCCGGTAATACATGCGGGTCCCACCCGGCGGTAGGTTGACTCGATGGCCCGAACCAGCACCGGTCTGCGGATGGGCGCCGGCGTCGCCGCAGCCGCGGTGGCCCTCGGCGTAGCCCAGCTCCTGGCGGTGTTCTTCTCCCCCGCCGCCGATGCGCGCACGGCGGTCGGCACCGCGGTGATCAACCTGACGCCGGGACCCGTCAAAGAGTGGGCGATCCAGACGTTCGGCACCGCCGACAAGCTGTTCCTGTCGGTGATGGTGCTCGTCGTGATCGGCGCACTGGCCGCGGTCGCGGCGATCTGGGAGCGCTCGCGCATCCCGGTCGGCTCGCTGGCGATTCTGGCCGGGGCGGTGGCCGGCAGTGCCGCGGTGCTGGCGCGGCCGGAAGCGCGGTCGATCGACGTCATCCCCACCCTGCTCGGCGCGGCGTGCGGCATCGCGGTCCTGCGCCTGCTGACGTCGGGACGGATCCGCGACGGCCGCGCGACCGCCTCCACCGAGGCCGCCGGGGTGGATCCCGGCCGTCGCCTGTCGCTGGTGACCCTCGGCTTCGCCGGACTCGGTCTGCTCGGCGGTGTCGGCGGGGCGGTGCTCGGCCGGCGGCTGAGCTCGGTGTCCGGCGACCGCGACAGCTTCGCGCTGCCCGCCGTGAAGTCGCCGGCGCCGCCGATCCCGGCCGACGTCCAGCCCGCGGGTGTGCAACTGCCCAGCTTCATCACCAGCAACGCCGACTTCTACCGGATCGACACCTCGCTGAGCGTTCCCCAGTTGTCGCGCGCGGACTGGCGGCTGCGCATCCATGGGATGGTCGACCGCGAGATCACCTACACCTTCGAGGATCTGCAGAAGTTCGAGCCGATCGAGAAGGTCGTGACGCTGGCGTGCGTGTCGAACCCGGTCGGCGGCGACTTGATCTCCAACGCCACATGGACCGGTTATCGGGTGCGGGACCTGTTGCGCGCCAGTGGGATTCATACTGACGCCGACATGGTGCTGTCCACGTCGATCGACGGGTTCACCGCGGGTACCCCGGTCGAGGCGCTGACCGACGATCGGGACTCGATGCTGGCCATCGGCATGAACGGTGTGCCGCTGCCCGTCGAGCACGGCTATCCGGCCCGGCTCGTGGTGCCCGGGCTGTACGGGTTCGTCTCGGCCACCAAGTGGGTCACGGATCTGGAGTTGACCCGCTTCGACCGCGTGCAGGCGTACTGGACCAAGCTCGGCTGGTCCGAGCGCGCCCCGATCAAGACCGAGTCGCGCATCGACGTGCCCCGCGACGGCCAGAAGGTCCCCAAGGGTCCCGTGACGTTCGGCGGGGTCGCCTGGGCCCAGCACCGCGGCATCCAGTCGGTGCAGGTCCGCATCGACGACGGGCCGTGGCAGTTCGCCCGACTCGGTGCGTCGTACTCGAACGACGCCTGGCGGCTGTGGAGCTTCCCGTGGCAGGCCGACCAGCCCGGCACGCACACCATCACCGCCCGCGCCACCGACAACACCGGCGCGGTGCAGACCCAGGACCAGGCCGCGCCGGCGCCCGACGGCGCCACCGGCTGGCCCTCGGTCTCCTTCGAAGTGGGCTGAGCGGCTAGCGCCGAGATCGACGAAAAGACGCAATCCACTCGAACTTCTGCTGCGGTTTGTTGGTTTCGGCGAACGCATAGGCTCGAAGGCATGTTGCTTGGCGATGTCGCGGCGGCCTCCGCCGACGTGACGGCGACGTCCTCGCGGCTGGCGAAGGTGGCGCGGATCGCCGAACTGCTGGGGTCGACGACCGATGCCGCGGCTGGTGACGATCGCGGTGTCCTGGCTGTCCGGTGAGCTGCCGCAGCGCCAGATCGGTGTCGGGTGGGCGTCGCTGCGCACGCTGCCGCCGCCGGCGCACTCACCGTCGCTGACGGTGGCAGCGGTGGACGCGACGTTCACCGACATCGGCGCCGTCTCCGGCAAGGGATCGCAGGCGCGGCGGGCCGACCTGCTCGGCAGCCTGTTCGCCGCGGCCACCGAAACCGAGCAGATGTTCCTGCGCCGGCTGCTCAGCGGCGAACTGCGCCAGGGCGCGCTGGGCGGGGTGATGGCCGACGCCGTCGCCAAGGCGGCCGGCCTCCCCGCCGCGGCGGTGCGTCGCGCCGCCATGCTCGGCGGCGACCTGCCCGCGGTTGCGGCGGCGGCGTTGACCGGCGGAGCGCCAGCCCTCGACGAGTTCACCCTGCGGGTCGGGCGGCCGGTCGGCCCGATGCTCGCCCAGACCGCGACCGGTGTGGACGACGCACTCGAACGCCTCGGCGGTGAAGCGGTTTTCGAGGCCAAGCTCGACGGGGCGCGCGTGCAGATCCACCGCTCGCGGCGACGACGTCACGGTCTACACCCGCAGCCTCGACGACGTCACCGCCCGGCTGCCCGAAGTCGTCGCGGCCGCACGCGCGCTGCCCGTCACCGACCTCATCGCCGACGGCGAGGCCATCGCCCTTCGCCCCGACGGACGCCCGCACCGGTTCCAGGTCACCGCCTCCCGATTCGGGCGAAGCGTCGACATCGCCGCCGCCCAAGCTGCGCAACCGCTTTCGGTGTTCTTCTTCGACTTCCTGCACCTCGACGGCGTCGACCTGCTCGACGAGCCCACCCACCGGCGCGTGGCCGCCCTCGATGCCATCGTGCCGGCCGAGAACCGCGTCGACCGGCTGCTCACCACCGATACCGTTGCCGCCCAGGAGTTTCTGGACCGCACGCTGGCCGCCGGCCACGAGGGCGTGATGGCCAAGTCGCCGTCGAGCCCGTACGAGGCGGGCCGGCGCGGCGCGGGCTGGCTGAAGGTCAAACCCGTGCACACCCTCGACCTGGTGGTGCTGGCCGTGGAATGGGGCTCGGGTCGGCGGACCGGCAAGCTGTCCAACATCCACCTCGGTGCGCGCGATCCGGTCAGTGGCGGATTCGTCATGCTGGGCAAGACGTTCAAGGGCATGACCGACGCCATGCTGGACTGGCAGACCGCGCGGTTCACCGAACTGGCCACCAGTCCCGCTCGACCAGTACGTGGTGACGCTGCGACCCGAGCAGGTCGTCGAGATCGCCTTCGACGGCGTGCAGGGCTCCACCCGCTACCCCGGCGGGATGGCGTTGCGCTTCGCCCGGGTGCTGCGCTACCGCGACGACAAGAGCCCCGCCGAGGCGGACACGATCGACACCGTGCGTGCCCTCTACGAGCGCGGCGGACCCTAAACCCGCGCGAATTCGGCCTTGCCGCGCTCGAATTCGGCCAGCATCTCGGCGGTCAGCGTCGGCCTGATCTCACCGATCGCATTGAGGTAGTCCTCGGTGGTGGCCGGCTCGCCGCGGCCGTGGCTCATCTCGCGTTCGAACGCGGCCTGCGACCCCTTGCGGGCGGCGAACTCGATGTCGGCCGGCGTGAAGAACTCCGAGGCGCCGACCAGCCGGTCGACGTCGACGTAGACACAGGCCTTGCCGAGGTAGCGCTGCCACACCGCCCGGCGGGCCGGCTGATCGGGCGGGCCGACCGGGATGACGTAGTCGAACCGGCCGGGCCGCAGGAACGCCGAGTCCAGCGAATGCACGGCGTTGGTGGCGCACACCAGCAGCCGGCTGTCCTTCTGCCGGAACGTCGGAATCAGTTTCAGCAGTTCGTTGGTGACGCCGAGCTCGGCGGTCGTCGCGCCGGAGCGCGCGGTGGCGATCTCCTCGACCTCGTCGATGAACAGCACCAGCTCGTCGAGCTCGGCCAGTTCGGCGAACGCCTCCCGCAGCGAGGCGGCCAGGCCGCCGTTGCCGGTGGCCGCCAGCCGAGACGGGAACAGTTCCACGAACGGCCAGCCCAGGCGTGACGAGATCGCCTTGGCGAAGCTGGTCTTCCCGGTTCCCGGCGGGCCGAACAGGATCACCGCCTTCGGTGGCTGCACGCCGTAGCGTTCGGCGACCTCCGGGTGCGCCAGCGGATCGACGATGCGGCGCTCGATGATCTGCTTCTCCTGCTCCATGCCGGCCATCTCGTTGAACAGGCCGGGCGGCAGCAGCTGGCCGCCGAGTTCGTCGAGCAGGTTGGCCTGGTCGAGACCCAGGTGCTCGATCATCTCGAAGTAGACCAGTCCCTCGCGGCGGGTGTAGCCGGAGTTCTCCAGCGCCGCCGCGCCGGTGGCGCCCTCGGGCATCACCGCGCAGATCCGGCGCACGCCCTGCGAGCGCAGCCGTCGCTCCAGATCGGTGAGCAGTGCGCTGCCGATCCCGCGGTGGCGCCACCGGGAACTCAGCGCCACCAGTTGGATCCAGGCACGCTCGCCCTGTGTCTGCGCCACGGCCATACCGACCACCTCGTCGCCGACCTCGGCGACCACCGCGGGCTGTCCGGTCCGGGCAGCGGCCATCACCTCGGCGACGCTGAACACCGGCTCGCCCGAGCCGGGTGTGCGGCTTTGATCCCAGACCTGGATCGCCTGATCCAGGTCTTCGTCGTGGTAGTCGCGCAGGCGCCACGGCGGCATGACCCACCTCCAAGAGTTTCGACACAGGGTGACCGATGCGACGTGTCCCGGCATCCCCCAACCGGGTGGGCCGCCCGGGTGAGAAAACTGCGGAGTTTCGGCCCTAATGTCCCGAACAGCGCAATGCCCGGGTGAAAGGATCACCACACGGCCTGACTTTGCAGCCTCACCAAGGGAGAACACTGTGGCTTCACCGACCGCCGCGCCGTCGGAACACATCGAGGAGACCGACGGCGACGTCACTTTCGTCCGCACCGACAGGGATCTGCCGCCGGTGGCGATCATCGACCGGTCGCCGATCACCACCCGGCACAAGCTGATCTTCGGCGCCGTGGCCGTTCTCGGCGCCATCGCGTGGGCGATCATCGCGTTCTTCCGCGGCGAGACGGTCAACGCGGTGTGGTTCGTCATCGCCGCGATCTGCACCTACGTCATCGGCTACCGGTTCTACGCCCGGCTGATCGAGATGAAGATCGTGCGGCCCCGCGACGACCACGCCACCCCGGCGGAAATCCTCGAGAACGGCACCGACTACATGCCCACCGACCGGCGGGTGCTGTTCGGCCACCACTTCGCCGCCATCGCCGGTGCGGGCCCGCTGGTCGGCCCGGTGCTGGCCACCCAGATGGGCTACCTGCCGGGCACCATCTGGATCATCATCGGCGCGGTTTTCGCCGGCTGCGTGCAGGACTATCTGGTGTTGTCGATCTCCAGCCGCCGGCGTGGACGCTCGCTGGGCCAGATGGCCCGCGACGAACTCGGGGCGGTCGGCGGCACCGCGGCCATCGTCGGCGTTCTGGTCATCATGGTGATCCTGCTGGCGGTGCTGGCGCTGGTGGTGGTCAACGCGCTGGCCGAAAGCCCCTGGGGCGTCTTCTCGATCGCGATGACCATCCCGATCGCCATCTTCATGGGCCTGTACCTGAGGTTCTTCCGCCCCGGCCGGGTTTCGGAGGTCTCGCTGATCGGCGTGGTGCTGCTGCTGCTCGCTGTCGTCGCCGGTGGCTGGGTAGCCGGAACCGACTGGGGCACTGAGTGGTTCACGCTGTCGAAGGTGACGCTGTCGTGGTGCATCATCATCTACGGGCTGGCGGCCTCGGTGCTGCCGGTGTGGTTCCTGCTGGCCCCCCGCGACTACCTGTCGACGTTCATGAAGGTCGGCACCATCGCGCTGCTGGCCGTCGGGATCCTGCTGGCCCGCCCGGTCATGGAGGCCCCGGCGATCTCGCAGTTCGCCAAGAGCGGCACCGGTCCGGTGTTCGCCGGCTCGCTGTTCCCGTTCCTGTTCATCACGATCGCCTGCGGCGCGCTGTCGGGATTCCATTCGCTGATCTCCTCGGGCACCACGCCCAAGCTGCTGGAGAAGGAAAGCCAGATGCGGCTGATCGGCTACGGCGGCATGCTCACCGAGTCGTTCGTGGCGATCATGGCGTTGATCACCGCCTCGATCCTCAACCAGCACTTGTACTTTGCGATCAACGCACCGTCGGCGGCGACAGGCGCCACCGCGGAGACCGCGGCCAAGTACGTCAACGGCCTCGGCCTGTCCGGCGCGCCGATCACGCCCGCGCAGATCACCGACGCCGCCGAGAGCGTCGGCGAGGAGTCGATCATCTCCCGCACCGGCGGCGCGCCGACGCTGGCGTTCGGGATGGCCGAGGTTCTGCACCAGGTCTTCGGCGGTAGTGCCCTCAAGGCGTTCTGGTATCACTTCGCGATCATGTTCGAGGCGCTGTTCATCCTGACCACCGTCGACGCCGGGACCCGGGTGGCGCGATTCATGCTGTCCGACGGGCTGGCCAATCTCGGCGGGCCGCTGAAGCGGCTGCACAATCCGAGCTGGCGGGTGGGAGCCTGGGCGTGCAGCATCATCGTGGTCGCGGCGTGGGGGTCCATCCTGCTGATGGGCGTGACCGATCCGCTCGGCGGAATCAACACGCTGTTCCCGCTGTTCGGCATCGCCAACCAGCTGCTGGCCGCGATCGCGCTGACGGTGGTGACGGTGGTCGTCATCAAGAAGGGCTTGCTGAAATGGGCCTGGATTCCCGGCATTCCGCTGCTGTGGGACCTCATCGTGACGTTGACCGCGTCGTGGCAGAAGATCTTCTCCGGCGATCCGAAGCTGGGCTACTGGACGCAGCACTTCCAGTACCGCGCGGCCCAGGAGGCGGGCAAGACGGCGTTCGGGTCGGCCAAGAACGCCACCCAGCTTCACGAGGTGGTTCGCAACACCTTCATCCAGGGCACGCTGTCGATCGTGTTCGCGCTCGTGGTGATCATCGTGGTGCTGGCAGCCGCGGTCGTGGCCATCCGCGCGATCCGCGGTGGTGGACGTCCGCTGGCCGAGGAGACCCCGGTGCCGTCGAAGATCTTCGGGCCGTCGAGCCTGTTCGCCACCCCCGTGGAGAAGGAGGTGCAGAAGCAATGGGACGCGTTACCCGCGCCGCACGCCAAATCCGTTGGTACGTCGGTGCATTGATGGGCGACAGCCACTACCGCAGCTACGTCGAGCACCGCCGCCGCACCCACCCCGGCGAACCGGTGCTCAGCGAGGCCGAGTACTGGCGGATGCGTCATCACGCCACCGACATCAGCCCGACGCCGCGCTGCTGCTAGCCGCGGACTCAGCCGGTGACCACCGCATCGCAGAACTGCCGGGTCCCGGCGACCAGCCGCGCGTTCGGCTCGTCGACCTCGTCGGCATATGCCGCGGCGGCCTCCGGCGTACGGCCACCCTCGATGTGGCGCGCCACCAACCGTTGCCGCCGAACATCGGCCGGGCAGTCGACGTAGTACAGCCGGTCCAGCAGTTCCCGCACCAACGCCCACTCCCCATCGGGCAGACCGAGATAGTTGCCCTCGGTGATCACCAGCCGGGAATCGGCCGGGACGACGTGGCCCGCCGCCACCGGCTCGTCGAGGCCACGGTCGAAGGCCGGCACGTAGACCTCGCGCCGCCGGTAGTCCGAGCGCACCCGCTCCAACGCCGTCACGTACCCGGCGGCGTCGAAGGTGTCGACGGCCCCTTTGCGATCCCGGCGGCCCAGCCGGTCCAGTACGGCATTGGACAGGTGAAAGCCGTCCATCGGCAGATACGACGCCCCGTCGAACGACGCCGCCAGCGCGATCGCCAGCGTCGACTTCCCCGCCCCGGGCGGGCCGGTGATGCCGACGACGACCCGCCCCGGCGTGTCGTCGAGCACGGCGGTGACGTCTGCGACCAGATCGTCAGATCGAGGTTTCGCGGGCGTAACTGATGGCTAACCGCCTCCGATAGGTCGGGTAGGTCGGGGGTCGAACGACGACCACAGAGCGAGACAATTCATGAAGCCATTTCGGACCATACGCAGTCGGGGGATCATTCGGGCGGCCAAAGCCGCCGCAACCGCTATAGCCGCACTGCTTGTGCTCGGCACAGTGGCGGCCCAACCGCCCACGGCCAACGCCGCCGAGGTCGAGTACCTCAGCGTCCCGTCGCCGTCGATGGGACGCAACATCACCGTCCAGTTCCAGGGCGGCGGCCCCAAGGCGGTGTATCTGCTCGACGGCCTGCGCGCCCAGGACGACCGCAACGGCTGGGACATCAACACCGGCGCGTTCTCCTGGTTCAACGATTCCGGGGTCTCCGTGGTGATGCCCGTCGGCGGTGAGTCGAGTTTCTACACCGACTGGTATCGGCCCGCCACCGGCAACGGCACCACGCAGACCTACAAGTGGGAGACGTTCCTGACCTCGGAGCTGCCCGCCTGGCTGTCGGCCAACAAGGGTGTCAGCCCCAGCGGCAACGCCGTGGTCGGGCTGTCGATGTCGGGCAGCGCGGCGCTGATCCTGGCCGCCTACCATCCCGGCCAGTTCGTCTACGCCGGATCGCTGTCCGGCTTCTTGAACCTGTCGGCGAACTACTGGCCGCTGCTGGTCTCGGTCGCCATGGCCGACGCCGGCGGATTCAACGCGCTCGACATGTGGGGTCCCTACGGTGGCGGGGCATGGCAGCGCAACGACCCGATGCTGCACGTCGGCCAGCTGGTGGGCAACAACACCCGCGTCTGGGTGTACAGCGGCAACGGCAACCCGACCGATCTCGACGCCGGACTGGGCAACGCGCAGATTCCCGCGCAGTTCCTCGAGGGCCTGACGATCCGGACCAACCACGAGTTCCAGGCTCGCTACCAGTCGGCGGGCGGCCGCAACGGGGTCTTCAACTTCCCGCCCAACGGCACGCACAGCTGGGGCTACTGGGGCGGTCAGCTCCAGGCGATGAAGCCCGACATCCAGCGGGTGCTGGGCGCCTCACCGACCGCCTGACCCGCACACGACGAGAGGCCCGGTCCCTTCTACAGGGACCGGGCCTCTCTGTGTCACGTCTGGTTGCACCCCACGGACGTCAGGTATTCATTCCCACTGCCGCCGACGGTCAAACCCGATTGCGCAGAATGATTCGACGAAGGTTTACCTTTTTCTTCTGACAACAGCTGTGCCCAGATGAGGGGACGTGGATGGACCTGTCGTGGTCGGCGAAGGATCTGCAGTTCCGCGACGAGGTGCGCGCCTTCCTCGACGAGAAGCTCACCCCCGATCTCCGGCAGGCCGGCCGGCTCATGACGAGCGTGTACGCCGACCACGAGGCCAGCATGGCCTGGCAGGCGATCCTGCACGAGCGAGGCTGGGCCGCCCCGGCCTGGCCGGTGGAGTACGGCGGCTGCGACTGGTCGCTGACCCAGCACTACATCTTCAGCCGGGAGTCGACGCTGGCCGGCGCCCCCTCGCTCTCGCCCATGGGCATCCGGATGGTCGCCCACGCGATCATCGCGTTCGGCACGCCGGAGCAGAAGGACTACTTCCTGCCGCGCATCCTCACCGGCGAGGTCTTCTTCTGCCAGGGCTACTCCGAACCCGAGGCGGGCTCGGATCTGGCCGCGCTGTCGATGGCCGCGGTCGTCGATGAAGGGGCCGGTGACCTCATTTGCACCGGCAGCAAGATCTGGACCACCCACGCCGGAGAGGCCAACTGGATCTTCGCGTTGGTGCGCACGTCGCGGTCGGCCAAGAAGCAGCACGGCATCACCTTCGTGCTCATCGACATGACCACACCGGGCATCGAGATCCGTCCGCTGGTGATGACCTCGGGCGAGAAGATCCAGAACCAGATCTTCTTCGACGCCGTGCGGGTGCCGAAGTCGAACGTCATCGGCCAGATCGACGACGGCTGGACGGTCGCCAAGTACCTGCTGGAGTTCGAGCGAGGCGGCGGCGCGACGGCACCGGCATTGCAGGTGATGGCCGAGTCGGTCGCGACGGAAGCCGCCACCCAGCCCGGCCCGGCCGGCGGGGTGCTGATCGACGACCCCGCCTTCGCCGCCAAGCTGGCCGACGTCCGCATCCGCACCGAAGTGCTCGAGATCCTCGAGTACCGCGTTCTGGCAACGGTTGCCGAGGGCAAGAACCCCGGAGCGGCCTCGTCGATGCTGAAGATCCTGTCCACCGAGCTGTCCCAGGCCATCACCGAACTCGCGGTCGAGGCGGCCGGACCACGCGGGCGGGTGTACCAGCCGCACGCCACCCGGCCCGGCGGCCCGGTCGAGGACTTCGAACCACCCGCCGACGGCTACGTCAGCGGCGACCCGTGGCAGGCGGTCGCGGCGCTGCGGTACTTCAACGACCGCGCCGGCTCGATCTACGCCGGCTCCAACGAGATTCAGCGCAACATCCTGGCCAAAGCGACCCTGGGGCTGTAGATGGACTTCAACCTGAGCAACGAGCAGGAACTGCTGCGCGACGGCCTGAGCAGGTTCCTGGCCACCCGCTACGACCTGGAGAAGAGCCGCACCGCCGCCAAGGTCGGGCTGGGCTGGCAGCCCGAGATCTGGCGCGGCTTCGCCGAGGAACTCGGCATCCTGGGTGCGACGCTTCCGGAGTCGGTCGGCGGAATCGGCGGCGGCCCAACCGAACTGATGATCATCGCCGAGGAGCTGGGCCGCGCGCTGGTGATCGAGCCGTTCGTCGAGACGGCGGTGGTCGCCGCCGGGCTGCTGCAGCGCGCCGACGGGCCGGCCTCGACCAGCGTGCTGGAGCGCATCGCCGAGGGCACCGCGCTGGTCGCGCTGGCCGCAACCGAGCCGGAGGCCGGCGACAACTGGGCCCATGTGTCCACCAAAGCGGTCCACGACGGCGCCGACTGGGTGCTCACCGGCGACAAGACCGTCGTCGTCGGCGCACCACTGGCCACCCACCTGCTGATCACGGCGCGAACCTCGGGGCAACCCGATGAGCCACAGGGCATTTCACTGTTCATCACCGAGTTCGACCCGGCCGCCCCGCCGCGCGGAGTGGAGGTCCACGGCTACCGCACCATCGACGACCGCCGCGCCGCCGACCTGAGATTCGACGGCCTGCGGCTGCCGGTCGACGCCCTTCTCGACGACGACGTGTGGCCGTCCCTGGCCCAGGCCCGCGACGAGGGCGCGGCGGCGGTGTGCGCCGAAGCGGTCGGCGCGATGCGAAAAGTGCTCGGCGACACCGTCGACTACTGCAAGCAGCGCCAGCAGTTCGGCCAGCCGATCGGCAGCTTCCAGGTACTGCAACACCGGATGGTGGACATGTACATGGAACTCGAACAGGCCGTGTCGGCGGTCTACCTCGCGGTGCTGAACCTGCAGGCCGAGGCCGACGTCCGGGCCCGCGCGGTGTCAGCGGCCAAGGCGACCGTCGGGCGCGCGGCCCGCTTCATCGGCCAGAACGCCGTCCAACTGCACGGCGGCATGGGCATGACCGAGGAGTTGGCGATCGGGCACTACTTCAAGCGGCTGACCGCGCTGCAGTACGAGTTCGGATCCACCGACCACCACCGCACCCGGTACGCGAAACTGACGCCGCCCCTAAGCGGTTTCGGCGGCCTGCCGGGCCCGCTCGCGCATCGAGGCGATCACGCCGCCGTCGTTGAGGATGTCGGTTCCGGTGAGGTAGCCGGCCCGGTCGCTGGCGCAGAACGCGAACAGTTCGGCCATCTCCTCGGCGGTGCCCCACCGCGGGACGGCGGCGTTGGTGACCATGGCACCGGCACCGGCCTCCGCCTCGAGCAATCCCATCTCGGTGTCCACCGAGCCCGGCGACACCGAGACGATCCGCAGCCCGCGGGAGTTGAACCGTTCGGCCTGCGAGGTGCTGTACCACCGGACGAACGTCTTGCTGACGCTGTAGGCCAGCCCGGAACGCATCTCCTCGCCCGCGATGTCGCAGACCGCGAGCAACTCGGCGAGGAAGCGTTGCTCGTCGGTGAACGCCAGGTCGAAATGCTTGGTCGGAACCAGTTCCTCGGGCAGCATGTGCGACGCCATCGAGGCCACGTTGACAATCGCGGCGCCCTCGGCGGCCGCGCCGAAGAAGACCTCGTTGACGTTCAGTGTGCCCAGCGCGTTGGTGGTCATGACGTACTCGGCGCCGCCCATGCTGGGGCTCACTCCCGGCGGTGTGGATGACCGACACGATGTCCCCGAGGTCGGCGGCCGTCCGGAACAACTGCTCGACAGCCGCCCGGTCGGTGACGTCACAGTTGACGAGCGTCGCATTGATACCGAGCGCCTCCAGCGTGCCGGCGGCGTCCTCCAGCCGGTCCTGTCGGACGTCACCGAGCACCAGCGTGTGGTCCCGTCCCACGATCTTGGCGGTGGCCACCCCCATGCCACCCGCGCCGCCTGTGATCACCGACACCCGACTCATACCTGGGACGATATACGGGCGCCGGAACCTCGAGCGCCGGCCCCGCGTTAGAAAGTCGTCATCGGTGACGGCCTGACAGATCGCCCGCCGATGGCTTGACTGGAGTGGAAGGGAGGGCCGTCATGTTGAACAAGATCGCCGGCGCGGTCGCGCAGGTCGCCGAGGCCGGAGGTTCGATCGTCGGGATCCGGAACGGCACCGAGGAGCCGGCCTACACCGTCGAGCGCGAGATCGACGGCGTCGAGATCCGCCGCTACGGGCCGCGCATCGCCGCCGAGACCTCCGTCGCCACCGACGAGGAAGCCGCCCGCAACGAGGGATTCCGCCGGCTGGCCCGCTACATCTTCGGCGGCAACTCGGGCAGCGACAAGATCGCCATGACCGCTCCGGTCGCCCAGCAGCAGAGCGAGAAGATCGCGATGACCGCCCCGGTGGCGACCCAGCGCGGGTCCGCCGACGACTGGGTCATCCGCTTCTTCATGCCGTCGAAGTACACGATGGACACGCTGCCCAAGCCGAAGGACGACCGGGTGCGACTGGTGGAGGTGCCCGGCGAGACCGTCGCCGTCTTGCGCTACAACGGGTCCTACAGCCCCGAGGCGGTCGCCGCCCGCACCACGCAGCTGCTGGAGACGTTGCACCGCAACAACATCGAGGCGGTGGGCGATCCGCTGTCGTGGTTCTACGACCCGCCGTGGACGGTGCCGTTCCGCCGGCGCAACGAAGTCGTGGTAGGCGTGGCCGCGGATTCGTGACAAGCTGAGCCGGTGGGTAAACCGCCATCGGACGATCTGACCCCGCATTTCGAAGACGTACAGGCTCACTACGACCTGTCCGACGACTTCTTCCGGCTGTTCCTGGACCCCACCCAGACCTACAGCTGCGCGTACTTCGAGCGCGACGACATGACGCTGGAGGAGGCCCAGCTCGCCAAGATCGACCTGGCGCTGGGCAAGCTGGGCCTGCAGCCCGGCATGACGCTGCTCGACGTGGGCTGCGGCTGGGGCGCGACGATGTTGCGCGCGCTGGAGCGCTACGACGTCAACGTCATCGGACTGACCCTGAGCAAGAACCAGGCCGGCCACGTCCAGCAGCTGTTCGACGCCTCCGACAGTCCCCGCTCCAAACGCGTTCTCCTGCAAGGCTGGGAGCAGTTCGACGAGCCCGTCGACCGCATCGTCTCGATCGGCGCGTTCGAGCACTTCGGGCACGAGCGTTACGACGCGTTCTTCGCCAGGACCTTCGAGCTGCTGCCCGATGACGGCGTCATGCTGCTGCACACCATCACCGGGTTACATCCGAAGGAGATGGCCGAGCGCGGTATGCCGCTGTCGTTCGAGTTCGCCCGGTTCATCAAGTTCATGGTCACGGAGATCTTCCCGGGCGGCCGGCTGCCGTCGATCCCGATGGTGCAAGAGCGCGCCACCGCAGCCGGCTTCGAGGTGACTCGCGTCCAGTCCCTGCAACTGCACTACGCGCGCACCCTCGACCTGTGGGCCGCCGCGCTGGAAGCCCGGCGCGACGAGGCGATCGCGATCCAGTCCGAAGAGGTCTACGACCGGTACATGAAGTACCTCACCGGCTGCGCGAAGATGTTCCGCATCGGCTACATCGACGTCGATCAGTTCACGCTCGAGAAAGCCGCGGTAACCCTTACGGCGTCGCGACGCGTCCGCGATCGGCGCGTCGGCGGGCAGGAGCGGGACCGCGGGGGCGACGGGCTGGGCAGCCGACGATCCCACGGGTCCCGACGGCCCCGGCGACTGGCCCGGGCCGGCGGTCGCGCTCATCGGGCGCTGCGCCAGCAGCAGCAGCGCATCGTTCATCGAGACGTCGTGGTTGCCGATCGCGTGCAGGATGTCGCGCAGGTAACCCAGGCTTCGGGTCTGCGGCGGAGTGTCTGTGGTGCCCGGGGGCAAGTTGTCGGGGCTGGGCAGATGCGGCACGCCGTCGGCCAGTCCGAGACGCCGGGGCCGCAGCCGGTTGGGCCGCGCGCCGCGGCCGGTTGCGCGGCGGGATCGGCGGCCGGTTGGGCAGCGGGATCGGCCGGTGCAATGAGGGGAACCGGCGCGGGGGCCGGGTCGGCCGAGTCCGCGAGCGCGACGGGCGCGGCCAGGAATGCCGCCGAAACGCCCAGCGCCGCCACCCCGAGCCAGGCCCGGCGCAGCAGCGTGTCGGTGAAAACGGCCCTGCTCGTCGAAATCGTCACCGTTATGTCCTCCGCGGTCGTGCCAAGCGGCGCGACCCGCCGAGGACCGGCAGGTCAACGCCCTATACCGATGATTCCGATGGACTACCCATTTTGTTACACCTTTCACTCCCGTCACCAGCGTTTCTGACGATTCGGGCGATGCCCGTCGTGCCGGGTTGAAACCGAACACCCCTGGGTGTAAAACTTTTCTGCCCGCAGAACCTGGGAAGTCGAGGGTTCGCGCGTGTCCCAAATCCTCCCCGTTTTCCCAGGCCAACGCGGCTTTGTAACTCAACGGCACGGCGAGGGGTATCGATGCAGGTTCCGGGTGACGACCCAGTCGAGCGCGAGGACGGCGATCCCGTCCTCGACGGCGCTGGCGCGCGTTCGGAGCAGGTGGGCTGGTTCCGGTTCTACTTCGACGGCGAGCGGTGGGAGTGGTCCCCCGAGGTCCAGCTGATGCACGGCTACGAGCCCGGCTCCGTCTCCCCCACCACCGATCTGGTCCTGTCACACAAGCACCCCGATGACTACCAGGCCGTGGCGACCACCCTCGACGAGGTGCGGCGCCACCATCAGGCGTTCAGTACTCGGCACCGCATCGTCGATACGGCCGGGCGGATCCACCACGTCATCGTGGTGGCCGACAAACTGCTCGACGACGACGGCGAGGTCGTCGGTACGCACGGCTTCTACGTCGACGTCACGCCCGCCGAACACCACCAGCAGTCGCGGCTGACCAAGGCCATCGCCGAGATCGCCGAGAACCGCGCCGCGATCGAACAGGCCAAAGGCATGTTGATGATCGTCTACGGCATCGACGCCGAGGCGGCGTTCGACCTGCTGCGCTGGCGTTCGCAGGAGGCCAACGTCAAGCTGCGGCTGCTGGCCGAACGGGTCGTCACCGACTTCGTCAACCTCACCCAGAGCGAGAAGGCGCCGCCACGGTCGTCCTACGACAACCTCCTGCTCACCGCCGACCGGCGCATCGGCGCCGCCCAGGAACCGCAGCCGCCTATCCTGCGGATCCCCTTATGCTGCCGTGATGCCCGACGTCACGACGACGGCGCGGATAGCCGACCTCCTGCGCGCCCGCCCACTGGTGTCGTTCTTCGTGCTCTCCTATGCGGTCACCTGGCTGCTGTGGGCGCCGCTGGTGTTCGCCGGGGTGCCCGCCTTCACCGAGACCACCCACACCCCGTCCTGGTACGCCCTGCCCGGGGTCGCGATCGGTGTGACCGGCACGGCGTTCTTCATGACCGCGGTGACCCAGGGGCGCGCGGGCGTGCGGCGGATGCTGCGCCGCCTGGTCTGCTGGCGAGTGGGTGTGCGCTGGCATCTGGTGGCGATCCTGTTCATTCCGGTGGGCCAGTTGCTGATCACCGCCGCACTCGGAAGCCCGGACGTGCTGCGGGCGCTGCGCCCCTCCGCGCTGACGCTCTACCCCGCCTCGTATCTGGCGCACTTCGTCTTCGGCCCGCTGTTCGAGGAGTCCGGGTGGCGGGGGTTCGCACTGCCCCGCATGCAGCACCGGTTCGGCCCGGTGCGCGCCACGCTGCTGCTCGGGCTGCTGTGGAGCGGATGGCACTTCTTCCTCTACGCCCCGTCGTGGTTTGCCGGTGGAGCGGTGAATGGCGTTGTGGGCGTTGGCATTTTCGTGGTGTTCACCACCAGCATCAGTTTCATCTTCACCTGGCTGTCGAACAACACCACCGCGAGCCTGCTATTGGCGATCCTGTTGCACGGGTCGGTCGACGGCACCGCCACCTACCTGCAGCGGCTGGCCGATCGAGGCGTGTTCTCCGCCGATGCCGCCGCCCTCAGTGGCCAGTTCGGGGTGCTGATCCTCTGCGTGGTCACCGCGCTGGCGCTGGTGGTGCTCACCCGTCGTCGGCTGGGCTATCTGCGCTACCACTACGAGGCCGAGCACCTCGACATCGGGCACGCCGCCGCGCCGAAAGTCACTCCAGCGTGACCGGCGGTATTCGCCGTCGCGCGGGCGTGACGCTCGCGGGACTGCTCGCGGCAGCCGCGGTGGTCGTGGCGCCGACGGTGGCCGCCGACCCGGCCGGCGGTGTGCCGCCGGTGAGCCCGCAGGCCGCGGCGGCGGGGTTCGTCGATGTGCGCACCGTGGTGCCCGACGCGATCGTCGACCTGCGCTATGCCACCCCGAACAATTTCACCGGCGTGCAGCTCTACCCGGCCGACGCCCGCTGCCTGGTGCACGAGTCGATGGCGCCGGGGCTGGCGACGGCCGCCGCGGCGCTGCGGGCGCAGGGCGGCGTGCTGGTCTTCTGGGACTGCTACCGGCCGCACGATGTTCAGGTGCGGATGTTCGAGGTGGTGCCCAATCCGGCGTGGGTCGCCAAGCCGGGGCCGTACGCCCGCAGCCACGAGACCGGCCGATCGGTGGACGTCACGATCGCCGAGCAGGGCCGGCTAGTGGACATGGGCACGGGGTTCGACGACTTCACTGCGCGCGCCCAGGCCTATGCGACCGACGGCGTCAGCGCCCAGGCGCAGGCCAACCGGGCCCTTCTGCGGTCGGCGATGACCGCCGGTGGACTGGCCCCCTACTCCGGGGAGTGGTGGCATTTCGACGGCCCGGGTGCTGGTGTGCAGCGCCCGATCCTGGACGTGCCCGTCGACTAGGTGCCTGCTCAGCCCAGCAGCGGGCGGCGGTGGCTGGTCAGCTCGGTCAGCGCGTCCTGCATCGCGGTGTGGATGCGCTCGCCGTAGGCATCGGCGTCCTCGCCCGGTTGGGGGGTGGTGAGCGCCAATACGCGGGTCTGCAGTTTGGTCGGCAGCGGCAGGTACGGCAGCATGCCGACGGCTCCGACGTTGAATCCCCACGGCAGCGAGATGCTGGCCGGCAGCGCTTTCACCTGCAGCAGTTTGTCCAGGCGCAGCGCGCGGGCCAGGCGCTCACCGTCGGTCAGCACCAGCAGCGACTCGCCGGCTCCGGCGGTCACGATCGGCACGATCGGGACGTGCTCGTCCATGGCCAGGCGCGCGAATCCGTGCCGGCCCCCGAAGACGATGTGGTTGCGGTCGCGCCAGGACTTGGCCGCGTCGAGGTCTCCGCCGGGGAAGACGACGACGTGGTGGCCCTCGGCGAAGGCTTCGTGTGCGCTTTCCCGGCTGGCCGGCCGGGCGCCCAGATGCTCGACGAGCGGGCCGACGCCGAGCGTCCACGCGAGTTGGTGGGTCAGGAATGTCACCGGGCGGTCGACGTCGAGTTCCTCGAGCACCGCCCCGACGGCGAGCACGTTGAGGTCGACGATCCCGCCGAAACCGTGGTTGGCGACGAAGAGCACCGGCTCGGTGAGAGTTGTTGTCTCGAGCTCGATTTCGAGGCGGTTGTAGCGGCGGACGAAGTCGATGGCCATCCGCCGGACCGTCCCGAGCGCCGAGTCGAGCAGGCTCGGCTCGTCATCGACGCCCTTCTCGACGGCGTCGAGCAGCGCGTCGGCAAGTTGCTCGACGTCGTCAGCGTCGGCGTCGGATGCCTCGGACATGGTCGCTCTCAGCTGACGGCGGCCCGGCCGGCTTCGAGGCGGGCGACCGGTAGCCGGAACGGGGAGCAGGACACGTAGTCCAGCCCGGTCTTGTGGAAGAAGTGGATGGATTCGGGATCGCCACCGTGCTCACCGCAGACCCCAAGCTTTATGTCGGGCTTGGTTTTACGGCCCTCCTCGGCCGCGATCTGCACGAGCCGCCCCACGCCGTCAGCGTCGATGGTCTCGAATGGGGACACGGTGAAGACACCCTTCTCCAGGTATGCCGCGAACACGGTGGACTCGACGTCGTCGCGGGAGAACCCCCACGTCGTCTGGGTCAGGTCATTGGTGCCGAACGAGAAGAAGTCGGCGGCCTCCGCGATCCGGTGCGCGGTGAGCGCGGCGCGCGGCAGTTCGATCATCGTGCCGATCGGGATCGTCAGCGTCACCCCCCTTTCGGCGGCGACGTCGGCGAGGATCTGCTCGGTTTCGTCCCGGACCAGAAGCAGCTCCATGATCGAACCCACCAACGGCACCATGATTTCGACTTTCGGGTCCTTACCCGCGGCGAGTTGGTCGCCCATCGCCTCGGCGATGGCGCGGACCTGCAACGCGAACAAGCCGGGGGTCAGCAGCCCGAGGCGCACGCCGCGCAACCCCAGCATCGGGTTCGATTCGTGCAGCCTTTCCACCGCCGTAAGCAATATGCGGTCGCTGTCCAGCCGCTCACCGGTCTCACCCCTGGCTTCGGCGACGGCGACCTTGACCGCGAGTTCGGTGCGATCGGGCAGGAACTCGTGCAGCGGCGGGTCCAGCAGCCGGATAGTCACCGGCAGGCCGTCCATCGCGTCGAGGATCTCGGTGAAGTCCTTACGCTGCAGGGGCAACAACGCCGCCAGCGCGGCGTCGCGATCCTCAGTGCTACCCGCCAGGATGACCCGCTCGATCAACACCCGGCGATCCCCGAGGAACATGTGCTCGGTGCGGCACAGGCCGATGCCCTGGGCGCCAAGGGATCTCGCGCGGACCGCATCCTCGGCGGTGTCCGCGTTCGCGCGGATCGCCAGGCGCCGGCGAACGTCGGCATGGGTCAGTAACCGGTCGACCGCCTTGACCAGCGCGGCGGTCTCGTCGTCCGCCCCCTCCAGGGCTACGTCAAGCCCGGACTCGATGTAGGTCTCCACCGGAGACGGCACAACCGGCATCGCCCCGAGGAAGATCTCGCCGGTCGACCCGTCGATGCTGATCTCATCGCCCTCGGTGATCAGCGCCGCGCCGACCCGCGCGGTCCGCGTCGAGGCGTCGACATCGAGCTCCTCGGCGCCACAGACGCAGGTCTTGCCCATGCCGCGGGCGACGACGGCCGCGTGCGAGGTCTTCCCGCCGCGCGCCGTCAGGATCCCGTCCGCGGCGATCATGCCCTCGAGGTCATCGGGGTTGGTTTCCCGGCGGACCAGGACCACCTGCTCGCCACGGCCGGCCCACGCCTTGGCGGTGGGCGAATCGAATACCGCGCGGCCCACTGCGGCGCCCGGCGAGGCGGCCATCCCCTTCGTCAGCAACTCGCGGGGAACCGACCGGTCGAAATGCGGGAACATCAGCAATGCCAGCTGCGAGCCGGAGACCCGGGACAGCGCCTCGTCCATCGTGATCAGGTTCTCGTCGACCAGCTGCGCAGCGATCCGGAACGCCGCCGCGGCGGTGCGCTTCCCGACCCGGGTCTGCAGCATCCACAACTTGCCGCGCTCGATGGTGAACTCGATATCGCACAGATCCCGGTAGTGCGTCTCCAGCTGGCGCATCACCTTGATCAGCTGCTTGTGCGACGACGGGTCCAACGCCTTCAGATCGTCCAACGACAGAGTGTTGCGGATCCCGGCAACCACATCCTCGCCCTGCGCGTTGGACAGGTAGTCCCCGTACGCGCCGGTCCGCCCGGACGCCGGGTCACGGGTGAACGCAACGCCGGTGCCACTGGACTCGCCCAGGTTGCCGAACACCATCGTGCACACGTTCACCGCGGTACCCAGGTGCTGTGGGATCCGCTCCCGCCGCCGGTACAACCGCGCGCGGTCGGTGTTCCAGGAGTCGAAGACGGCGTTGATCGCCATGTCCAGTTGCTCCCGCGGATGCTGCGGGAACTCCTGACCGGAGTGCTCGCGCACCGCATCCTTGAACGTGGCGACCAACGCCTGCAGATCATCGACGTCGAGGTCGACGTCGCTGGACACACCCTTGGTCGACTTCGCCTTGTCCAGCACATCGGAGAAGACCTCGCCGGGTATCTCCAACACCGTCTTGCCGAACATCTGCAGCAGCCGCCGGTAGGAATCCCAGGCGAAGCGCTCGTCGCCTGACTCCTCGGCCAGCCCCTTCACGCTGGCGTCGTTGAGCCCGATGTTCAGCACCGTCTCCATCATCCCGGGCATCGAGAACGCGGCACCGGAACGAACGCTCACCAGCAGTGGATCGTGGCGGTCACCGAGGCGGCGACCGAGGTTGTCCTCCAACTGCCGCAGCGCCATCGTCACCTGCACCCGCAACTCACCAGGCGCGCTGCCGTGGGATAGGTACTCCCGGCACGCCTCCGTGGTGATGGTGAACCCGGGCGGCACCGGCAACCCGAGCTTCGTCATCTCGGCCAGGTTCGCGCCTTTGCCGCCGAGCAGTTGCTTTTGATCTTTGTCACCCTCGGTGAAGTCGAAGACGTACTTGGTCATCAGGTTTCTCCTTAACGGCCGATGTCTCCAACGTTAAGCCGCGACGCTTCCGTGGTTTTTGCGGTTCGGCGAATGCCGCTTTGTCGGGAGTCACCGCGTCGCTACGCCGCCGGTGAGATCGAGTGCGATGTCGACGAGCATGTCCTCCTGCCCGCCGACCATGCCGCGCCGGCCGGCCTCCTCCAACAGGGTCCGGGCGTCGAGGTCATACCGTGCGGCAGCGGCCTCGGCGTGCCGCAGGAAGCTGGAGTACACCCCCGCATAACCCAGGGTCAGCGTCTCGCGGTCGACGCGGACCGGTCGCTCCTGCAGTGGGCGGACAAGGTCCTCGGCGGCGTCTTCGAGCGCGTGCAGGTCGCAGCCGTGCGCCCAGCCCAGCCGACTCGCGGCGGCGATGAAGACCTCGAGCGGGGCGTTACCGGCGCCCGCGCCCATACCGGCCAGCGAGGCGTCGACGCGGTTGGCGCCGTGCTCGACCGCGACGATCGAGTTGGCCACGCCCAGCGAGAGGTTGTGGTGGGCGTGGATGCCGATCTCAGTTGTGGACGCGAGCCTTTGGCGCAGCGCGTCGACGCGGTCGGCGACGTCGCGCATCACCATCGCGCCACCGGAGTCGACGACGTAGACACACGTCGCGCCGTAGCTCTCCATCAGCGCGGCCTGTTCGGCCAGGGCGCCGGGGGTGGTCATGTGGCTCATCATCAGGAAACCGACGGTGTCCATCCCGAGTTCGCGCGCGGCCGCGATGTGCTCGGCGCCGATGTCGGCCTCGGTGCAGTGGGTGGCCACCCGGACCACGGTCGCACCGGCCCGGTGGGCTTCCTTGAGATTGCGGACCGTGCCGATTCCCGGCAGCAGCAGCGTCGCGACCTTGGCCCGTGTCACGGTCGCGGCAACGGCGGAGATCCATTCCAGGTCGGTGTGCGCGCCGAAGCCGTAGTTGCAGGTGGATCCGGCCAACCCGTCGCCGTGCGCCACCTCGATCGAGTCGACGCCGGCGCTGTCGAGCGCCCGTGCGATCGCCGTGGCCTGCTCGATGCTGTACTGGTGGCGGACGGCGTGCATGCCGTCGCGCAAACTGACGTCGCTGATGTAGAGATCGTGAGTCATGATGCGGCTCCTGCGGTTTGGCCCACGTGGGTGGCGATTCGCTCGGCGGTCGCCTTGGCCGCCGAGGTCATGATGTCGAGGTTGCCTGCATGGGCGGGGAGATAGTCCGCGGCGCCGGCGACCTCGAGCAGCACGGTGACCCGGCTGCCGACGAACTTGCCGGTTTCGGGGATGACGAGCGCGTTGTCGATGCCGAACGTCTCGAACTGCGGGCGCTGCTTGAGCCGGTACCCGGGGACGTAGGTCTGCACCTTCTCGACCATGGCCTCGATGGACCGCTCGATCGCCCCGTGGTCCACGTCGCCGTCGACCAGGCAGTAGACCGTGTTGCGCATCATGACCGGCGGATCGGCGGGATTGAGGATCATCAAGGCGCGCCCGCGCTGGGCTCCGCCGACGGATTGCAATGCGGCCGCGGTGGTTTCGGTGAACTCGTCGATGTTGGCGCGGGTCCCCGGCCCGGCCGAGCTGGACGAGATCGACGACACGATCTCAGCGTAGGAGACGAAGCCGACCTCGCTGACCGCCGCCACGATGGGCACCGTGGCCTGCCCGCCGCAGGTGACCATGTTGAGGTTGGGGGCGTCGAGGTGGTCGTCGAGGTTCACCGTCGGCACGCAGTAGGGTCCGATGGCCGCCGGGGTCAGGTCGACGACGCGCACGCCGGTGTCGCGCAGTTTCGCCCAGTTCGCCCGGTGCGCGCTGGCGGAGGTGGCATCGAAGACAATCTTGATGTCGCCGAAGTCGGGCATCGCGAGCAGGCCGTCGATCCCGTCGGCGGTGGTGGGCACTCCCAGCTTTCGGGCCCTGGCCAGACCGTCGGACTGCGGGTCGATGCCGACCATCGCGCCCATGGTGAGTGGGCCGTCGCCGCGCATGATCTTGATCATGAGATCGGTGCCGATGTTGCCCGAGCCGATGATGGCCACCGGCCAGTTCGCTTGTGGTGTCACGGTTTTCCTCAGGTGAAGATCAGCGAGACGGTGCCCAGCCCGCTGATGGTGGTCGACGCGGAATCGCCGGAATGGATGAAGGCGGCGGCGGTGAACGAACCGGCCATGATGAACTGGCCGGGCAGTATGTCGGTGCCGAAGGGCGCAAGGGCGTTGGCTAGCCACGCCACCGCAGCCGCGGGATCGCCGAGCACGGCCTCGCCTAGGCCCGAGTCGACCTCGGTCCCGTTGAGCTGCAGCGAGGCCCGCGCCGACGGTAGGTCGATCCCGTCGAGAGGGATCCACGGGCCGAGGACCACCGCACCCGAGCTGGCGTTGTCGGCGACGGTGTCGCGCAGCGTCAACTTCCAGTCCGCGATGCGGCTGTCGACGATCTCGAGCGCGACCGCTACGGCCTCGGTGGCCGCGCGCACGTCGTCCGGTGTGACACCCGGGCCGCGTAGCGGATCACGAAGCAGGAAGGCGACTTCCGGCTCAACGCGGGGCGCGCAGAAGCGGTCGCGCGACACCATCGACCCGTCGGCCAGCACCATGTCGTCGAGGATGTAACCGAAGTCGGGCTCATCGACACCGAGCAGGGTCTGCATCGGTTCGGAGGTCAGGCCGATCTTGTGGCCAACGAGAACCCGGCCGGCGTGAAGGCGGCGGTTCAGATTGACCTGCTGGACGGCGTAGGCATCCGCGAGGTCCATCGCCGGGAACCGCTCGGTGAGCGGACCTATCGGCGCCTGGTCCGCGTCAGCGTCGAACAGCAGCTCGGCTGCCTCGTCGATGAAAGTGCGCGTCAGCGTCATCGGTTCTCGTTCTCCTGCGTCATCCGCTGCGCGGTGTTGTAGATCGCCTGCCCGTGGATCGCGAACAGGGCCAGCAGATCGACGCTGTCGCCGCCGATCTCCTTGGCGATGAACAGCCCGTCGGCGCCGGCGATCGCGTAGGTGGCCAGCTGGCGAACCTGCTCGTCGGTCAGGCCGGGCGCAAGGCTTGACATGCTGCGGCTCAGCGCGTCGAACGCCTGGTTTCGGACCTGGACGTACATCGCCCGCGCGCGGGGTTCGACCGGGCGGCGCTCCAGGGCGAGCATCAATCCGAGGCGCAGGAAGTCCGGCGAGTCTGCCACCGCCTTCGCCGTGCCCGTCGCCACCTCCATCAGGCGGTCCTTCGCGACGAGGTCGTCGGGCAGCTCCCACACCTTGAGCCAGTTGGTGAAGCTGCGTTCGATGACGGCGGCGATCAGGTCGTCCTTGTCTTTGAAGTGCCAGTAGATGGAGCTCGCCGGAAGGCCGCACTTGGCGCTCACCGCGCCGATGCTGGTGCCCTCGTACCCCCGCTCCGCGGCGATCTCGGTGGCCGCATCGAGGATCCGGTTGCGGGACTGCTCACCGTCGGGCCGGCGCTGCCGGCGCTTGGGCTGCTCGTTCTTCTCGGTTTTGGCCATTTCCATCCTCCCTCTTGACTCCGTAGTGATCACTACACTACCGTAGCGATCACTACAGAACAAGTCCTCGGTTGACGAGGACACGGATGACGAGAAAGAGACCGCAATGACCCCATCCCATGACGTCGAGCCCTACGACGTCGCGATCGTCGGATACGGCCCGGTGGGGGCCACCGCCGCCAACCTGCTCGGCCAGATGGGCCTGAAGGTGGTGATCATCGAGCGCGACCCGGACATCTACTTCCGGGCACGCGCCATCTCCACCGACGAGGAAGTCATGCGCATCTGGCAGCAGGTCGGTCTGTCCGACCGCCTCAACGCCGAGATGCAGCCCGGAGCCGGCGCCAACTTTGTCGACGCCGACGGCGTGTCCATCGTGAAACTGCAGCCCATCGACCGCGGCAACGGTCACCCGCCGCAGCAATTCATCTATCAACCCGCCGTGGACAGTGCCCTGCGCGAGGGAGTCGACCGTTTTCCCAACGTCTCGACCCTGCTCGAGCACGAGTGCCTGCGAGTCATCCAGCACCCCGACTGCGTCGAGTTGATGCTCGCCGACCTCACCGGCGACGAGTTCAAGCGCATCCGCGCCTCCTACGTGATCGCCGCCGACGGCGGGTCGAGCGCGATTCGCGGACAACTCGGTATCGGGTTCGGCGGCCGCACCTTCTCCGAGCGTTGGATCGTGATCGACACCAAAGTCCTTCAGGAATGGCCCGGCCACGACCGGCTCCGCTTCCACTGCAACCCTGCTCGGCCGACGGTGGACTGCCCGACGCCGCTGGGACACCATCGCTGGGAGTTTCCGGTGCGCGACGAAGAAGACGAGAAAGTGTTCCTCACCGAGGACGCCATCTGGAAAGTCCTGGGCGACCAGGGAATCACCACCGCGAACGTCAAGATCATCGGCTTCGCGTGCTACAGCCACCACGTGCGGTTCGCCGACCGGTGGCGGGTCGGCCGGGTATTCCTGGCCGGCGATGCGGCCCACGCGATGCCGCCGTGGATCGGCCAGGGCATGTGCGCCGGCGTCCGCGACGTCGGGAACCTGTGCTGGAAACTGCACGCCGTGCTGTCGGGATCGCTACCCGAGTCAGTGCTCGACACCTACCAGGCCGAGCGGCTGCCACACGTCAAGGAGGTCACCAACCGCGCGGTCAAGGTCGGCAAAATCATCGTCGACCGCAATCCGGCACGAGCCGCCATGCGCAATCACCTCTTCCGGACCGCCAGCAAGGTGCCCGGCTTCACCAGCTGGCTGCGCAAGACCCGCTGGCTTCCCCCAGCGCGATACGAGGCCGGGCTGCTGGCGCAGAACGGCAACTCCGCAGTGGGCTGGCTCATCCCCCAACCGTGGGTCGTCGACGAAAAGGGCGACCGGGTGCGTCTGGACGACGTCATCGGCCGCAGGTGGACAGTGCTGCACACCGGCCCCGGAGGACCGTTGCAGTCCTGGCGATCAGTGGGCGTGCCGATCGTCAGAATCGCACCACCGGGCAGCACCCCCGGCGCCGACCAGATCGTCGATCGTGACGGCGCCCTGACCCGCTGGCTGCACGGTAAGAAGGCCTCGATCATCGCCGTACGCCCCGACGGTTTCGTCTACGCAGGCGCCGACGACACCCAGCCGCTCCCCCCGCCCCCGGCCGGCCTCACCGCGCCGGTCAACCTAGTGAAGGACCACGCATGACCACCGTCGAATCCGAGTACACCGTCCGCGCCAACGGAGCCGACGTCTTCGTGACCGACACCGGCGGCGACGCGCCGGCGGTCGTGCTGCTGCACGGCGGTGGCCCCGGCGCATCTGGGTTGTCGAACTATTCCCGCAACACTGAAGCCTTGTCACGCCACTTCCGTGTCTTAGTTCCCGACATGCCCGGGTACGGCCGCTCGAGTAAACACGTCGATCACAGCGATCCGTTCGGCTATCTCGCCGACACCATCCGCGCAATGCTCGACGAATTGGGCATTGCGACACCGGCTTTGGTGGGCAACTCCTATGGCGGAGCAGCGGCGCTGCGGCTGGCGCTGGACACCCCGAACCGGGTCGACAAGCTGGTGCTGATGGGTCCCGGCGGTATCGGCACCACCCGCGGGCTGCCCACTGACGGGCTGAAAAGCCTGCTGTCCTACTACGGCGACGAGGGACCCAGCCGCGAGAAGCTCGCGACGTTCATCCGCACCTATCTGGTCTACGACGGCGCCGCGGTTCCCGACGAACTGATCGACGTGCGTTACCAGGCGTCGATCGACGCGGAGGTGGTGGCCAACCCGCCGCTGAGCCGGCCGTCGGGACTGCGCACGCTGTGGCGGATGGACCTCACCCGCGACAAGCGGCTGCGCCGGCTCGCGACGCCGACACTCGTGCTGTGGGGCCGCGACGACAAGGTGAACCGGCCCGCCGGTGGCCCGATGTTGTTGAACCTCATGCCCAATGCCGAGCTCGTGATGACCTCACATACCGGCCACTGGATGCAGTGGGAGCGGGCCGAGCTGTTCAACGAGCTGGTCACCGAATTCCTTTCCCCCGACTCACGATTGGCGATCTCATGACCGACGTCTTCGGCAAGGTCCACCTCGGCTATGTGGTGGTGGAGACCGAGAAGTTCGACGACTGGCGCCGATTCGGCCGCGATGCCATCGGTATGCACCTCGATGAGGCGTTGCCGGGCGTGATGCGGTTCCGTCTGGACGACAACGAGTGCCGCTTCCTGCTGCAGCGCGGCCCCGCCGAGGACACCACCGCGGTGGGATGGGAGCTCGACGACCATGCGACGTTCGAGACCATCGAAGGTCGAGTCCGCAGCCACGGCGTCCCGGTGCTCGAGGGGTCTGCCGAAGAGGCCGCGTTGCGCGGCGTCGAACGGTTCGTCCGGTTCCCGGGCCCCAACGGGTTGACCCAGGAGATCTACGTCAACCCGCGCACGAGCCCGGAGCCGTTGCAGCTGACGGCTTCCGGCGGATTCGTCACCGGAGTCGACGGCATGGGGCACGTGGCCATCGCCACCAAGAAGCCGCACCAGATGCGCGGCTACTACAGCACCGTGTTCGACGCCCGGCTGTCGGACTACATCGACGAGACGATCAGCGGCCTGAAGTTCAAGATCCGCTTCCTGCGGGTCAACGAACGCCACCACAGCGTCGCGATCGCTGCGGTGAACCGCCTGCCCATCAACCCGATCCGGACTAGGATCCAGCACTGCAACGTCCAGGTCGCCGAGCTCAACGACATGACGCTGGCCTACCAGCGGGTCAAGGAACTCGGCTTCGAGATGGCGCTGTCGGTCGGCCAGCACACCAACGACAAGGAGCTGTCCTTCTACGCGGTGACCCCGTCGGGGTTCGAATGGGAACTCGGCTGGAACCCGATCGTCGTCGACGAATCGACCTGGGAGCCGACCACGCATCAGGGCATCAGCATCTGGGGCCACACCCCCGAGGGGCAGACCATCGTCGAGCTCTTCGAGCGTTTCAAGACCGGCGCGCAATCCGCGCTCAACCGCGAGGACACCGTCCCCGCTCTGGCCGGTTCGGGCATTCCGGACGACTGATCCGCTAGAGCGGGACTGGCCGGACATGCTGTAGTGACCGTTACTATGAAATCCGGGACCTGACGCCACAAAGGACATCGATGACCGCTTCCGCTGATACACCCCGGCGTCGCCGATCCGACGGCCAGGCATCGCGGCGGAAGATCCTCGAGGCCGCCGCGGAGATCGCCGCCGAGCGGGGCTACGAAGGGACCTCGATCGGCCTGGTCAGCAAGCGGTCCGGACTGCCCGCCAGTTCGATCTACTGGCACTTCAAGGACAAAGACGACCTGCTGGCCGCCGTCATCGAACACAGCTTCGGCGTCTGGCTCGACGGGGCGGGCGAGTGGGCGCCGAGGCTGCCGGGCGAATCGGTGCAGCAGCGGGTAGCCACCCTGATCGAGGGGAAGGCCAAGGCGCTGCTGGTATCTTCCGACTTTCTCCGGCTCGGTCTGATGCTCGCCCTGGAGCGCCGCGCCGAGGAGCCCTCTGCGCGGCGCATGTTCCTATCCGTCCGCCAGGAAGCGCTTCGGCGGACCATCGCCTCCTGCGCCGAGATCTTCCCCGAATTCGACGAGGCCGAGGCTCGCCAGCTGGGCCTACTCATCATGGCCATGATCGACGGCTTGTTCATCGCCAACGAGGTCGACGGGGCAGGCGCTGAGCTGCTCGGCGATTCCGACCTGCTTGCCGCCGCGACGTTGGGTGCGGCGAATCGAATCTTGGCCCGCCACCGGCCCTGATCGTCGTTGAAGCCTCGGCGGGCGCGCCTTGACTCCGTCCGGAGCTTAATCTACCGTAACGATCACTACAGTTACTGCTGGCACGCGCGGAGCAGCCTGCGGCTACCACCGAGACAAGGGAATGCCCTGCCATGGCCTCACCCGGGCGCATCGACGTTCACCAGCACATGTTGCCGCCGACCTACGTCGACTGGCTGCGCAACCACCACGTCGACGATGCGGGGGGACGTCCTCTACCCGACTGGAGTCCCGAGGCCGCGGTGACGTTGATGGACCAGATCGGTACCTCGACCGCGATCTTGTCGGTGTCCACTCCAGGGACAGGGCCCGCCAAGGACGCCGCTGAAGCAGTCCGGGTCGCTCGCGAGATCAACGACTTCTCTGCCGAACTGGTCAAAGACAAACCCGACCGGTTCGGATTCTTCGCCACCCTGACACTGCCGCACATCGAGCAGGCACTGGCCGAAACGGGCAGGGCGCTCGACGATCTCGGGGCTGACGGGGTCATTCTGCTGGCCAACACCAATGGCACCTACCTGGGCCAGCCCGAACAAGAAGAACTCTTCGCTGAACTTGATCGCCGTGGCGCCGTGGCGTTCATCCACCCCGCCGAACTCCCGGGCCCGACCGTTGCCGGCATTCCGCCGTTCGCGGCCGACTTCCTGCTCGACACCATGCGCGCGGCATTCCTGCTGGTGCGCAACGGAATCCGCGCCCGCTACCCCAATATCAAGTTCATTCTCAGCCATGCCGGCGGTTTCGTTCCCTACGCGTCATACCGGATGGCGTTGCAGATCTTCGGTGAAAGCGTTCAGCAGAGCCAAGATCTGACGCAGATGCCGGGCGACGTCGGGGGCCGAAGCCTCGACGACGTACTCGCCGATTTCTCCGGCTTCTATTTCGACATCGCCCTGTCCGGCAGTCCGGCCGCGCTGCCGAGCCTGCTCGCATTCGCCGATCCCGGACACGTGCTGTTCGGCAGCGACTTCCCGTTTGCGCCTCCGATCGCGGTGCAGTACTTCACCGCCACCGGCGACGCATACGCCGACGCCGATCACGCCGGGATCAACCGCACCAACGCGCTGCCGTTGTTACCGCGTCTCGCCAAGGGCTGACCAGACCCCATCGGCGATCACCCTTAGGACAAGATCACATGGCCACAACGACCGGCGGGCGGCCCACGAGCGTCGAACAGACCCGCGTCCTGATCGCCGGCGGTGGCCCGGTCGGGCTCACGCTGGCGTTGGAGCTGCAGCATCACGGGGTCGACTCGATCGTGGTCGAACGAAATCCCGAAACGACTCGGCATCCGAAGATGGACATCACCAACAGTCGCAGCATGGAGCTGTTCCGCCGGCTCGGGGTTGTAGACGAGCTTCGCGCCGTGGCTGTGGCCGAAGACCACCCGTTCGACGTTTCGTGGGTCACCAGCCTCGCGGGCTGGGAGTTGGCGCGTTTCGTCTATCCCACTGTGGAGCAGCGCCGCACTCAGATCCGCGACCGCAATGACGGCACTCAGCCGCTGGAACCTGCGATGCGGGTTTCCCAGGTGGTGATCGAACCGGCGCTCAAAGGGTTGTTGGAAGAGCGCCACGTCGACGTTCGGTTCGGTTGGGCCTTGGACTCGTTTATCCAGGACGCCGATGGCGTCGACGCCGTCGTCCGGTCCACCGCCACCGGAGAGACCAGCCGGATCCGGGCTCGTTTTCTCGCCGGCTGCGACGGCGCGGGCAGCGTGGTCCGCCAAGGACTGGCCATCGACCTCGACGACGTCGACCCGCGCCGACTTGTCATGAGCCAACTCGGGATCGGCCGACTCGCGCCCACGCTGCTCCGGGCCTACCTCGAGGACCGCGAGAGACCGGCGGACGGGCGGGTGTACCTGATCCATTTCACCTCCCCCGAGCGGGAACTGCTGGAACGGTTCGGTACCGCCTGGCACACCCAGGGGCCTCGGGGCTGGACGCTGATCGCGCAGAACGACTGCGACACCTGGACGATGCACACACCGCTGGGCGTCGGGGTCGACGTCGAGGCGATCGACCCCAAACAGTTTCTGTACGACCGGCTCGGCGTGGCGTTCGACTGCGAGGTGATCGTGGCCAACGCCTGGCGGCCCCGGTTGGCCGTCGCCGAGCACTACGGGCGGGGCCGGGTGTGGCTCGCCGGCGACTCCAGCCACCAGTTCATCCCGACCGGGGGGTACGGGATGAACACCGGCGTCGGTGACGCCATCGGACTGGGCTGGGCGTTCGCGGCAATCCTGCAAGGTTGGGGCGGCTTGGGACTGCTCGCCGCCTACGAGGCCGAACGGCGACCGGTCGCGCTGCGCAACAGAACAGCCGCTGGACGGAACTTCCTTGTGCGGATGGCGATCAAAACCCTCTACCGCAAGGAAATTCACTCCGAAGGCTGGGCCGGCGAGCGCAGTCGAGCGCGCCTTGGCCGGGAGATCCTCGATCTGGGCAACCTCGAGAACGAGGCCGACGGAATCGAATTCGGTTACCGCTACGACACCTCGCCCGCAATCTGGCCCGAGTCCGGCACCGCCCCGATCCAGACCACGGACGCCTACACCCCCAGTAGCTGGCCGGGCACGCGTCCGCCCAGCCTGTTCCTCGCCGACGGTCGGGCGATCTTCGACGTGTTCGGTACGGGCTTCACGTTGCTCCGCTTCGCCGCGGTCGACGTCGACCCGATCGTCGCGGCGGCCGCCGATCGCAAAGTGCCACTCGAAGTCGTCGACGTCCGCGACATCCACGCCCGCGCGCTGTATGAACGCGACCTGGTGCTGATCCGCCCCGACCAGCATGTCGCGTGGCGCGGTGACACCGCCCCCACTGAGCCGGGCGCCGTGATCGATCGCGTCCGCGGCGTTTCGTCTCCCATCTTCGCTTCCACCAAATAACCTTCAAGACAGGACAATTCGATGAATCTTGCGTTATGGATCGTGCAGGCGGTGTTGGCGCTCGTCTTTCTCGGCGCGGGCGTCCTCAAGCTCACACAGTCCCGCGAGCAGTTGATCCCGCGGGTCGGCGGATGGGTCGAGAACTACTCGCCGGGTGCGATCACGGCCATCGGAGGAGCCGAAGTCCTTGGTGCGATCGGACTGATCGCACCGCCCGCACTGCGCATCCTTCCGGTGCTCGCACCGCTGGCCGCCGTGGGTCTGGTCGCGGTGATGATCGGCGCGATCCTCACCCACGCCCGACGCGGCGAGTACTCCAAAGTCGCCGTCAACGTCCTCCTCGCCATCCTCGCGATCCTGGTCGCGTGGGGCCGATTCGGGCCGTACCGGCTCTGACTCGCGATCTCTGAGACGAGTACTCGCTACGCCGCGCCGTCTGCTCGATGAGCGCTCGCGCTGGCCAGGAACGGCAGAAGCAGGTCGGCGAACCGCTGCGGGCATTCGATCTGCGGCATGTGCCCGACACCGGACAGCAGGTGCACCTGCGCATGCGGGTACACCCGACGCGCCTCGTCGATGTGGTGTGCGGGCAGCACTCGGTCATGGGTGCCCCACATGATCAGCGTCGGTCGCGGATTGCCGGCCACCGCGGCGGCCAGTTCCCGCCGCCACTGCGGCCTGACGCCGCGGCCGGTGGCCAGTTCGATGGCGGTCTCCAGCATCACCGCACCGGTATCGGGTCGGCGGCTGATGGCCAGCGCATGATCGACCCGCTGTTTGGTGGCCAGCGAGCGGTCCGCGAAGATGGTGCGCTCGAGGAGCGTGGCGCTGGCGCGGGTGGTCCGGCGGTTGCTCAGCGGTCCGATCACGGGCATCGCGAGCATCCGCAGCAGCGGAGTGACCTCGCTGCCGAACCCCGCGCTGTTGATCAGAGCCAGGCTGGCCACCCGGTCGGGCTGCGTCTGCCAGCAGCCGCGCCCCGATGGCCCCGCCGAGCGAGTTACCCACCACGTGCACCGGTCTGCTCTCGCCGAGCGCGTCGAGGGTGTCGGCTACGCCGCGGGCGAAGGCCGCGAGGCTGATCGCTTCACGGGGCGCTCGGAGAACCCGAAGCCCGGCACGTCGAGGGCGATCACCCGGTGGTCTTGGGACAGCCGCTCGTACTGCGGGAGCCCAGTCCTCCAGGCTTCGGCCGATCCCGTGCACCAGCAGCACCGGCGGGCGGTCCGGGTCACCGTCGACCCGGACCCGCGTGCGCCGGCCGTCCACCTCGAGGAAGGTGGCCCGGCTCATGCCCGGGCGAGATCCTGCTCGGCGGCCACCGGCTTGGCCGTGCTGAACCGCAGGGCCGGATCCTGCACCGGTCCCTTGCGCAGCCGCTCGTGGTCGGCCTTGAAGTTCATCTCCACCGTCCACGGACCGCTCGTGCCCTGCTGCGGGAACACGTCGACCCCGCGCAGGATGTAGCCGGCCGGGAAGTCCAGCATCGGGCGCTTCTCGATCATCGGGTTGTCCACGACCGGGACCACCGTGGTGTAGCCGTGCTGGTCCATGTAGGCCAACATTCGGCACAGGTGCTCGCAGATCAGGTCGACCTTCAGCGTCCACGACGAGTTGGTGTAGCCGAACGCGAACGCGAGGTTGGGGATGTCGGAGAGCATGAAGCTCTTGTAGACCAGCGAGTCGTGCGGATTCTTGACCTCGCCGTCGACGGAGACCTGAATGCCGCCGAGCGGAAGCAGCTTCAAACCCGTTGCGGTGACGATGATGTCGGCCTTGAGCTCACGGCCGGACTGCAGCAGGATCCCGTTCTTGGTGAACCGCACGATGCCGTCGGTCACCACCGAGGCCTTGCCCTTCGAGATCGCCTTGAACAGATCGGAGTCCGGCACCGCGCACATCCGCTGATCCCACGGGTTGTACTTCGGGTTGAAGTGGGTGTCGACGTCGTAGCCCTCGGGCAGCGCCTTGACGTTGAGCGCGCGGATGATGCGGCGCACCTGCTTGGGGTAGCGCTGGCTGGCGCCGTAGATCAGGCGCTGCCGGCCCTTGTTGATGCTGCGGGTGATCCGGTAGGCCGCTTGGCGGGCAGCACCTTGCGCAAGCCGTTGGCGATCGGGTCCTGCTTGGGCAGTGGCATCACATAGGACGGCGAGCGCTGCAGCATGGTGATGTGCGCGGTGTCGTCGGCCATGGCCGGGATCAGGGTGACGGCGGTCGCGCCGGAGCCGATCACCACGACCTCTTTGCCCTTGTAGTCGAGGTCCTCGGGCCAGAACTGCGGGTGCACGATCGGGCCCTCGAAGTCCTCCTGGCCCTCGAAGTGCGGTGCGTGGCCGCTGGCGTAGTCGTAGTAGCCGGTGGCGCTGAACAGGATGTCGCAGGTGACGTCGAACTGCTGACCGTCGGCCTCGAGGGTGACCGTCCACTGGGCGGTCTGCGAGTCGAAGTTGGCGCGAATCACCTTGTGCTGCAGGTAGATCCGGCGAGCCAGGTCGTCCTCGTCGATGACCTCGTAGAGGTAGTCCATGATCTCGTGGGCATCGGCGATCGCGTTGTCGGACGTCCACGGCTTGAACTCGTAGCCGAAGGTGTGCAGGTCGGAGTCCGACCGGATGCCGGGGTACTTGAACAGGTCCCAGGTGCCGCCGATGGTGTCGCGGCCGTCGACCAGCGCGAAGCTCTTGCCGGGCTGGTTGGTGACCAGGTAGTGGCCCAGACCGATACCGGAGATTCCGGCTCCGACGATCAGCACGTCGACGTGGCCGCTGAGCGGCTGCTTGGGACGGGCCTGGTTGAGCGTATTGACGGTCATCGAGCACTCTCCGGTTGTGGGGCTAGAAACTGTAACGCGAATAATGTTATAGTTTTGCGGACAGCTGTCAAGGGGTTCAGGAGAAGAGGACGCAGATGACCACAGTGTCGGTTCCGCGACGGGCACCGGTTCAGGCCCGTAGCCGGCAGACCGTGGCCCGCATCCTCGATGCCGCCGTGACGATCGCCGACCAGGAGGGTGTCGACGCGGTCACCACCCGCACCATCGCCGACCGCGCCGGGGTGTCCTATCCCTCGCTGTACCGGTTCTTCGCCGACCGCGACGCGATCCTCGACGAACTCATGGAACGCCACTGCGCCGAGATCGACGCGCTGTGTGTGGCGGCCGAGCAGACCTGGGAGATCACCTCGTTCGCCGAGTTGTTCAACAACGAGATCGATCTGCACGTCGCGTACTACCGCCAGCACCCGAGTTCGGCGAGCTTGTGGATGGGTGGGCGGACCTCCCCCACCGTCACCAAGCACGTGCACCTGCGGATGCAGACGCTGGCCAACCGGCTGCACGACATCCTGGTCGACCGCGCGCTGATCCCCGCCGACACCGACCGGCGCAACATGCTGGTGGCCGTCGAGATGGCCGACCGCGTGCTGGAGTTGTCCTACCGCGACAACAGCGACTTCGACGAGGCAATCCTCGATATCGGCCGCACCGCGCTGGTCGCCTTCGGCGAAGCGCTCGCCTCCGACATCCTGAGCGCATTGAGACCGCACTGAGATCGCAATATCGCGGAAAAGTCGATCTGTGCGCAGTCTCAATGAGTGATCAGGTCAAGCTGTCGGCCAGGAACTTTCGCATGTGCTTGAGCCCGCCGTGCCGCCATGCCTCGACGCCCCAGATCAACCAGATGACCGGCAGCGGCCCGAAGGCGGCCCACCACCGCGCCGAGCTCGGCAGCAGCTCGGCGATGAACTGTGCGCGGGGCTGGCCGTCGACGACGGGCGGCAGCCAGCCGTTGAGCAGGATCGAGACCATCCTCGTGGTCTCGAACGGGCCGACGACGGTGGCCAGCGACCACCCCAGTGACGCGATGATCAGCGCCCACGGCCAGGCCAGCAGCAGCGACTGGTCGTCGACGATGTCGGCCGCGCACCGAATCGACTCGGCGACGAACGCGATGGACAACGCCGCCACCAGACAGGCGACCTGAGCGGCCAGCAGGTCGTCGAGCACCGTGGTGCCCGACTCCTCGCCGTACCGGTTGGGCAGCCCGATGGCCAGCGACAACAACCCGGCCACGATGGCCAGCAGCGCGATGCGCCCGGTGGTGTCCTCGACCCGGCTGAACGAGGTGAACAGCGTCTGCACCACGAGCCGCGACGCGGCTTTGGGCCGGGTTCGGTAGAGCACCATGACGACGACGCCGGACAGCACGATCGCCGTCAACCACGCCACCACCGCGGTGCAGACCGCGGCCAGCGCGAGCGAGCCGGCCAGCGGCACCAGCAGCGAGTCGGTCTTGGCGCTGCTCTGCACGACCACCAGCGGCACGATCCCGATGGCCAGCACCCCCAGCAGCCCGAGGAGCAGCGGCATGGTGAAGCTGGTGACGTCGCCGGCGTCGATGTCGGGATCGCGGTTGCGAATCGCGGCGAACTCGGCGCCCAGCACCGAGCGCACATGCTGCAACGAGGGCCGCGCCATCACTAGCCGGGCAGATCCGGTGTCGAGTCCACCAGTCGCTCGAAGGCGCCGGCGAACCCGTCGACGATTGACTCGTGGTCGGGCACCAGTGTTGTGTCGCAGGCGATTCCGACGATCACCGTGCCGTTGTAGGACGAGATGGTGAAGCTCATCGGCTGATCACCGGAGACCGGCGCCCACCCGACGATGCCTTCCACGCGACTGCCCGCCAGGTACACCGGAATGGGTGGGCCCGGCACGTTGGTCAGCGTGCCGAGGGTGCGGTTGGTGAACAGGTCCACCGAGGCCTCGTAGAGCCCGCGGCTCAACCCGGCGATGGCACCCTGCAGCGAGAAGGCGACCGCGGCTTCGTGCCCGTGCTTGATGCGGTTCATCCGCCGCTTGGCCGCGGCCAGCACGCGTCGCGAGTCGGGCTCGTCGGTGGGCAATTCCAGTTGTACGAGGGCGAATTCGTTGCCCAGGGTTTCGGGCAGGGTGAGGTCGAGCGGCTTGAGGTTGACCGGCACCATGAAGGTCACCGAGGCGCACCTGGCGTCGTGGGCGGTCAGGTAGTCGTGCAGGGCGCCGGCGACGCTGGCGACGAGCACGTCGTTGACGGTGCAGTTGTTGGCCTTCGCGACGGCTTTCACCTTGGCCAGCGAGACCGGTTCCGACCAGGCCACGCCCTTGGTGTCGCCGGCGGTCCCGGTCCAGATGGTGGCGTCGTTGCGGGTGCCGATCAGCAGCTTGCGGACGGTGTCGACGTCACCCGGCGCGGCGGAGAACACGTCGACGAGCGCTCCCCCGCCCGGCAGCGCCCCGCGCACGGAGGCGGCGACCTCCGAACCGGTGGCCCACGCCCCGGCGATGACGGTGTGACCGGCACCGAGCGGGTT
>CAVXWQ010000068.1:0-69178 GCA_963765445.1 uncultured Actinomycetota bacterium | reverse complement strand
TCCGCCGCGCACGCCGAGTGTGCCACCGGTGAGCGCAGATTCGCCCGCCACTACGTGCACGCCGGGATGATCGGCTGGGACGGGCAGAAGATGTCCAAGAGCCGCGGCAACCTGGTGCTGGTCTCGCGGCTGCGCGAGCAGGGGGTGGACCCCGCGGTCATCCGGCTGGGTCTGTTCGCCGGTCATTACCGCAGCGACCGGTTCTGGAGCGACGAGGTGCTCGACGAGGCAAGCGCCCGGCTGCACCGGTGGCGCAGCGCCGCCGCCCTGCCTGCCGGCCCGGACGCAGGAGACCTCATCGGCCGGCTGCGCGAGTACCTGGCCGACGACCTCGACACCCCCAGGGCGCTGGCCGCCGTCGACGGGTGGTGCGCGGACGCGCTGGAGTACGGCGGACACGACTCGTCCGCGCCGGCCGCGGTGGCGGCGGCCGTCAACGCACTGCTGGGTGTGCCGCTGTAGGAATCCGGTAGTTTTGGCGGCCATGAGCTCCGTCAACGACAAGGTTGTTTTCATCACCGGCGGCGCCCGCGGCGTGGGCGCCGACGTGGCCCGCCGGCTGCGGCGCAAGAACGCCAAGCTGGTCCTGACCGACATCGACGCCGCGCCGCTGGCCGAACTGGCCGCCGAGCTCGGCGAGGACCACGTGCTGACCGCGGTGGCCGACGTCCGCGACCTGTCCGCCATGCAGGCGGTGGCCGACCGCGCGATCGAGCGCTTCGGCGGTATCGACGTCGTGGTGGCCAACGCCGGCATCGCGACCTACGGCTCGGTGCTGCAGGTCGATCCCGAGGCCTTCAAGCGCCTGATGGACATCAACGTCAACGGCGTGTTCCACACCGTGCGCGCCACGCTGCCGTCGATGATCGAGAGGCGCGGCTACGTGCTGATCGTGTCGTCGTTCGCGGCCTATGCCGCCGCACCCGGACTCGCGGCGTATCACGCCTCGAAAGCCGCCACCGAGCACTTCGCCAACGCGCTGCGCCTCGAGGTCGCCCACCACGGCGTCGACGTCGGCTCGGCGCACATGTCGTGGATCGACACCCCGATGGTGCAGGACGCCAAGAAGGACCTCAGCAGCTTCGGTGAGATGCTGTCCAAGATGCCCAGCCCGCTGGGCAAGACCACCAGCGTCGACAAGTGCGGCGAGGAATTCGTCAAGGGCATCGAGGGCCGCAAGCGGCGGGTGAACGTGCCCGGCTGGGTCGGCGCGTTCCGCTGGCTGCGGCCGGCTCTGTCGACGTCGGTCGGGGAGCGGTCGATCGACCGGATGGTGCCGACGATCCTGCCCAAGATGGACGCCGAGGTGGCCGCCCTCGGACGCTCGACGAGTTCGCGGCTCGAAGAGCTCGAGACGAACTAGACCCGCTACAGCGCGACGGTGTCGTAGGTGCCGACCTGGCTCGACAGATAGCGCAGCTGGTCGGTCGACGAGCCCAACGTCTGCTCGATCCCGGTCAGCCGTGCCGCGTAATGCGCCACCGGGTACTCGGCGGTGACGCCGATACCGCCGTGCATCTGGATGGACTCCTGCGCGATGTGGCGTCCCGAGCGGCCGATCTGCAGCTTGGCCCGCGCCGCGACCAGCGGATCGAGCCGCCCGTCGGAGATGCACATGGCCGCGTAGTAGTTCATGCTGCGCGCCAGTTCGAGTGAGACGTACATGTCGGCGGCGCGCTGGGTGAGGGTCTGGAAGGTCTTCAGCGGAACGCCGAACTGCTTGCGCGCCTTCAGATAATCCGTCGTCAGGCGCAGTGACTCGTCCATCGCCCCGACGGCCTCCGCGCACAGTGCCGACGAGTACCGGATGAGCGTCGCGTGGATGCGGTCACTGACGTCGCCGCCGTCGCCGAGCGGTTGCGCGGCTGCGCCGTCGAACACGACCTCGGCTCCGCGCTGCCCGTCGAAGGTCCGGTAGGACTGGCGGGTGGTCGCGTCCGCGTCGACCAGGAACAGGCCGGCCCCGCCACCGGGAAGCGTCGCGGTGACGACCAGGACATCGGCCGAATCACCGGCCAGCACAGGGTTTTTGCGGCCGGTGATGGTCCATGCGTCGCCCTGCTGGGTGGCGCGGGTCGACAGCTCGTCGGAGCCGCGCAGGCCCGGCTCGAAGTGAGCCAGGGCGAGCAGCTTCTCTCCGCCGGCCACCTCGTCGAGCAGCTCGCGCTGCTCGGCGCTGCCGAGTTCGGCGATCACGCCGCCCGGGATGAGCGCGGCCGCGGCCACCGGCTCGGGTGCCAGCCGTCGGCCGATCTCGGTCATCACGACCATGATCTCGATCTGGCCGGACTCCTCGGGCTCGAAACCGAGTCCCAGGATGCCGATTTCGGCCAGCTGACGCCACACGTCGCGGCTCCAGCCGAGTTCGGATTCGACGACCTTGTTGCGGCTTTCGGTGTCGTAGCTGCGGGACAGCACGTCGCGTGCGGTGTCGGCCAGCAGCTGCTGCTCTTCGGTCAGGTCAAAGTTCATGGCCGGCCCTCACAGTCCCAGGATCGTCGAGGAGATGATGGTGCGCTGAACCTCGTTGCTACCGCCGTAGATCGAGGTCTTGCGGAAGTTGAGGTAGCGCGGTGCGGCGTGCTGCGCCCACGTCGGTGAGTCGATGGCGTCGCCGCCGTCGAACGGCAGCGCGTCCGGTCCGGCGACCTCGACGAGCAGCTCGGTGACGGCCTGCTGCAACTGGCTGCCGCGAAGCTTGAGGATCGACGAGGCCGGGTTCGGCTTGCCGGTGCCCTCGTCACCGCTGACCCGAAGCTGCGTGAGTTCCAGTGCCAGCAGCTCGTTTTCGATCTCGGCCACCCGGGACGCGAACAGCGGATCCGTCAGCAGGGTGCCGCTGCCGACGGCGGTCTTGGCGGCACGTTCCTTGACGTCGGCCAGCCACACCTTGGTGGTGCCGATCCGGGCGATGCCGGTGCGCTCGTTGGACAACAGGAACTTGGCGTAGCTCCAGCCCTGGTTCTCCTCGCCGACGAGCTGGTTGGCGGGCACCCGGACGTCTTCGAAGAACACTTCGTTGACCTCGTAGCTGCCGTCGATCAGCTTGATCGGCCGCAGCGTGATGCCCGGGTGTGGTCATCTCGACGAGAATGAACGAGATGCCGGCCTGCTTCTTGGGTGCATCCGGGTTGGTGCGGGCGAGCACGAAGATCCAGTCGGCGAACTGGCCCAGTGTGGTCCAGGTCTTCTGGCCGTTGATGACGTAGTCGTCACCGTCGCGCACCGCGACGGTGCGCAGCGAGGCCAGATCGGAGCCGGCCTCGGGCTCGGAGAAGCCCTGGCACCACCAGATGTCGAGGTTCGCGGTGGCGGGCAGGAAGCGCTCCTTGATCTCCTGCGAGCCGAACTGGGCGATCACCGGGCCGACCATGCTGGCGTTGAACGCCAGCGGCTCGGGCACGCAGGCCATCCGCATCTCGTCGGCCCAGATCTGGCGCTGCAGCGGCGACCAGTCCTTGCCGCCCGCACTCCACCGGCCAGTTCGGCACCGCCAGCCCGGCCTTGTTCAGGATGCGCATCGTCGTGACGATGTCGTCGGGCCACTGCGAGCTGGTCGTTGCGGGCTCGATCCCGGATCTCAGCCGGGATCTCGGTGGTGAAGAACTCGCGCAACTCGTCGCGGAATTTCGCGTCCTCGTCGCTCAGTGCCAGTCTCACGATTGGGACCTCACTTCGTCGTGTCGGTTACTCGTCAGTATCCGGTCAGAACCGGTATCTCAGCCCACCAACCGGTCGGCAGGACCACCCCCCGGCGGTCAGATTTTCGACACGGATTCTTGTCAGTGGCGCCAGATACTATTCGAACATGAGTTCGATTGGTGTGGCGTTGGATGCGCTGGACGCGGCGGTCGAACTGCTGGGCGCCGCCGATGCTGCGGGAGTTGCCCGCGCCCGAGCGGTTTCGTCGCCGTCGACCGGTTGGAGACGGCGTTGCGCCGGCAGATCGCGATCTCCCGCGATCAGCTCCGGCACCTCGAGCAGTACCAGGGCTGCCCGCCGGTGGACATCGTGCTGGCCGACATGCTGCGGATCAGCCGCCGCGAGGCCAAACGCCGGCTGCGCGACGCCGAGCAGTTGGCACCGCGGACCACGCTGACCGGTCAGGAGTTGCCGCCGCTGTTGGCGGCCACGGCCAAGGCGTGGGAGGCCGGGTTGCTCGACGTCGAGCATCTGCGGGTGATCCAGAAGTTCTTCGGTGACCTGCCCGATCATGTGCCGGCGGTCGAGGTGGAGAAGGCTGAGCGGTCGCTGGCCGAGCATGCCCAGAATCTGCGGCCCGATCAGTTGGAGAAGGTCGCCATCGGCTGGCCACCCAGCTCAATCCGGACGGGAAGTTCTCCGAGCAGGATCGGGCCCGCAAGCGCGGGTTCGTCTGGTGCGGCGGTGCAGCGGGTGGACGGGATGAGCGTGGGCAAGCTCACCGCCACGCCCGAAGTTGCGGGCGATGCTGGATGCCTGGTTGGCGAAGTTCGCCGCCCCCGGCATGTGCAACCCCGACGGTGGCGACGCCGAGCGGGATCTGCGCGGGCATGGTCAGCGCCAGCACGACGCGCTGGCCGAGCTGGTCCGCGGCCGGTTGGGCGACCCGAAACTGGGCCAGCACAACGGGCTTCCGGTCACGGTATCGTGACCGCGACGTTGCAGGACCTGCAGGCCGGTGCCGGTCACGGGGTGACCGCGGGCGGGACTCTGGTGCCGATTCCCGATCTGATCCGGATGGCGACTCCGGCCTACAACTATTTGGCGGTGTTCGACAAGGTGACGGGGAAGTCACTGTGGTTGGGCCAGAAAGAAGCGCCTCGCCTCGGCCGAGCAGCGAATCATGTTGCTGGCCAGGGATCGTGGCTGCACGGCGCCGGGGTGCACGGTGCGCGGTTATGACTGCCAGGTCCATCACGCCGCCGAGGACTGGCAGCACGGCGGCAACACCGATATCGACGACCTCGCGCTGGCATGCAAGCGCGACAACCTGCACGCCGAGAACGACGGCTGGGGCACCCGCAAACTACCCAACGGCCAGACCGAATGGATCCCACCACCCGGCGTGCCGCTCATCGGCGGAACCAACACCTACCACCACCCCGAACGGCTGCTACCCAAGGACGAGGACGACCCCGTGAGTCAGCCCCGGAAGCCCGGACCCCGCCTGCGCAGATAGCGCTCGAACTCGGCGGCCAGCGCGTCGCCGTCGACTTTCGACAGCGCCTCGTTGACGTCGACGTCGTCGTCGCCGCGCTGCTCGAGGGCGGCCACGTACTCGGCGATCTCCTCGTCGTCGGCGGTCATCTCGGTGACCGCCTGCTCCCACTCCTCGGCCTGCGCGGGCAGATCACCCAACGGCACCTCGATGTCGAGCACGTCCTCGACCCGGCGCAGCAGCGCGACGGTGGCCTTGGGATTGGGCGGCTGCGAGACGTAGTGCGGAACCGCCGCCCAGAACGTCACCGCCGGGATGCCGGCGGCCACGCAGGCGTCCTGGAACACCCCGGCGATGCCGGTGGGGCCCTCGTAACGGGTTTCCTCGAGGCCGAAGAACTTCGCCGACTCGGAGGAGTAGGCCGCGCCGGACACCGGCACCGGCCGGGTGTGCGGGGTGTCAGCGAGCAGGGCGCCGAGGATGACGACGGTGTCGACGTTGAGTTTGTCGGCGATCGCGAGCAGCTCCGCGCAAAATGTGCGCCACCTCATATTGGGCTCGACACCGTGCATCAGCACGATGTCGCGATCCGAGCCCGGTGGCCGGCAGTGCGCGATCCGCATCGACGGCCACACCAGTTCCCGCGTGACGCCGTCGACCTGACGGATGACCGGGCGATTCACCTGGTAGTCGAAATAGGCCTCATCGTCAATCTCGACGATCGTCTCGGCCTCCCAGATCGCGTCCAGGTGCTCGAGCGCGTCACTGGCGGCATCACCGGCATCGTTCCAGCCCTCGAACGCCGCAACAATGATCGTGTTGTGGAGTTCGGGCAGGTCCGGGCCCTTGGCGCCGCTGTAGCTGGACGGGGTCACGAGTTCAGCGTAAGGCTTGCGCGGCTGCGATGAGCCTTCTCCGAGCGACTACCCTGGTGTGGTGTTTGGTGCTGACGATCTTCGCTTCGACACCGATCTCCTCGGCGGTCTTTCCCCGCATGCGATGGTCGGTGACGGCGAGACGAAATACGTTCAGCTGCAATCTGGTTAACGCTGGTGACTATTACATTGCCGACAGGGTCCGCGGCGTCCAGACGTCGATGGGATGGTGACGACGTAGACTTTTCTGGTCGAGAGGCGTTGCAACGGTTCCGGGTCCGCTCCGGTATCCGCCACGCTCGGCAGAGTCAAGGACGCCTTCCGCTACGGAAGGAGTGCATGTGACCGCCATCGAACGCGGCACAGGGTCGGACACTTTCGTCCCCAATATCCGGCCCGACTGCACCGACGAGCTGACGGCTGCTCTGCTGCCAGCGGATCGTGGTGATCGACGGCGCGATGGGCACGGCGATCCAGCGTGACCGGCCCGACGAGGCGGGTTACCGCGGCGAGCGGTTCAAGGACTGGCCGAGCGATCTCGTCGGCAACAACGACCTGCTGAATCTGACCCAGCCGCACATCATCGAGGGCATCCACCGCGAATACCTCGAGGCGGGCGCGGACATCCTGGAGACCAACACGTTCAACGCGAACGCGGTCTCGCTGTCCGACTACGGGTTGGAAGAGCTGAGCTACGAACTGAACTACGCCGGCGCTGTGCTGGCGCGGGAGGCCTGCGACGAGTTCAGCAGCCCCGACAAGCCCCGCTACGTCGCCGGCGCCCTCGGGCCGACGACGCGGACCGCGTCGATCTCACCGGACGTCAATGACCCGGGAGCCCGCAACGTCTCCTACGACCAACTGGTCGCCGCCTACCTCGACGCCGCCAACGGTCTGGTCGACGGTGGTGCCGACATCCTCATCGTCGAGACGATCTTCGACACGCTCAACGCCAAGGCGGCGGTGTTCGCCATCGAGACGCTGTTCGAGGACCGCGGACGCCGCTGGCCGGTGATCCTCTCGGGCACCATCACCGACGCCTCCGGGCGGACGTTGTCCGGTCAGGTCACCGAAGCGTTCTGGAACTCGATCAGGCACGCCAGGCCGATCGCGGTGGGCCTCAACTGCGCGCTGGGCGCGCCGGAGATGAGGCCCTACATCGCCGAGATGTCGCGGATCGCCGACACCTTCGTCTCCTGCTACCCGAACGCCGGCCTGCCCAACGCCTTCGGCGAGTACGACGAGTCCCCGAAGCGTCAGGCCGGTTACGTCGCCGAATTCGCCGAGGCGGGTCTCGTCAACCTGGTCGGTGGTTGCTGCGGAACGACGCCGGCGCACATCGCCGAGATCGCCAAGGTCGTCGAGGGCAAGCCGCCGCGGAAGGTGCCGCGAGATCCCGGTGGCCACCCGGCTCGCCGGCCTGGAGCCGCTCAACATCACCGACGACTCGCTGTTCGTGAACATCGGTGAGCGCACCAACATCACCGGCTCCGCCCGGTTCCGCAACCTGATCAAGGCCGAGGACTACGACACCGCGCTGTCGGTCGCCCTGCAGCAGGTCGAGGTCGGTGCGCAAGTCATCGACATCAACATGGACGAAGGCATGATCGACGGTGTCGCCGCGATGGACCGCTTCACCAAGCTGATCGCGGCCGAGCCGGACATCAGCCGCGTCCCGGTGATGATCGACTCCTCCAAGTGGGAGGTCATCGAGGCGGGCCTGAAGAACGTGCAGGGCAAGCCGATCGTCAACTCGATCTCCATGAAGGAGGGCGAGGAGAAGTTCATCCGCGAGGCACGGCTGTGCCGCAAGTACGGCGCCGCCGTCGTCGTGATGGCCTTCGACGAGCAGGGTCAGGCCGACAACCTGGAACGCCGCAAGGAGATCTGCGGGCGCGCCTACCGGATCCTGACCGAAGAGGTCGGCTTCCCGGCCGAGGACATCATCTTCGACCCGAACTGCTTCGCGCTGGCGACCGGTATCGAGGAGCACGCGACCTACGGGATCGACTTCATCGAGGCCTGCGCCTGGATCAAGGAAAACCTTCCCGGGGTGCACATCTCGGGCGGTATCTCGAACGTGTCGTTCTCGTTCCGCGGCAACAACCCCGTCCGCGAGGCGATCCACTCGGTGTTCCTGTTCCACGCCATCAAGGCCGGCCTGGACATGGGCATCGTCAACGCCGGTGCGCTGGTGCCCTACGACTCGATCGACCCCGAGCTGCGGGACCGGATCGAGGACGTCGTCCTGAACCGTCGCGAGGACGCCGCCGAACGGCTCCTGGAGATCGCCGAGCGGTTCAACAGCACGGACAAGGCCGAGGACCCGGCGGCGGCGCAGTGGCGCAGCCTCCCGGTCCGCGAGCGGATCACCCACGCTTTGGTCAAGGGCATCGACGCCCACGTCGACGCCGACACCGAGGAACTGCGGGCCGAGATCGCCGCCGCGGGCGGTCGCCCCATCGAGGTGATCGAGGGCCCGCTGATGGACGGCATGAACGTCGTCGGTGACCTCTTCGGCGCGGGCAAGATGTTCCTGCCCCAGGTCGTGAAGTCCGCCCGGGTGATGAAGAAGGCAGTCGCCTATCTGCTGCCGTACATCGAGGCGGAGAAAGAAGAGTCCGGCGCCGCTGCCGGCAAGGACACCAACGGCACGATCATCATGGCGACCGTCAAGGGCGACGTCCACGACATCGGCAAGAACATCGTCGGGGTCGTCCTGCAGTGCAACAACTTCGAGGTGATCGACCTCGGTGTGATGGTGCCCGCGCAGAAGATCCTGGACGCGGCGAAGGAGCACGACGCCGACATCATCGGGCTGTCCGGCCTGATCACCCCGTCCCTGGACGAGATGGTCAACTTCGCCGTCGAGATGGAACGCAGGGGCTGCAGATCCCGCTGCTGATCGGTGGGGCGACCACCTCGCGCGCGCACACGGCGGTGAAGGTGGCGCCACGGCGCAGCGGTCCGGTGGTCTGGGTCAAGGACGCCTCCCGCTCGGTGCCGGTCGCCGCGGCGCTGCTCGACGACAAGCAGCGTCCGGCCCTGCTGGAGGCCACCGAGAAGGATTACGCCTCCCTTCGCGAACGGCACGCCCAGAAGAACGAGCGGCCGATGCTGACGCTGGAGAAGGCGCGCGCCAACCGGACGCCGATCGAGTGGGACGGCTACACACCGCCGGTGCCCGCCCAGGGCCTCGGCGTGCGGGAGTTCCTCGACTACGACCTCGCCGAGCTGCGCGAATACATCGACTGGCAGCCGTTCTTCAACGCCTGGGAGATGAAGGGCCGGTTCCCCGACATCCTCAACAACCCGGCCTCGGGCGAGACGGCCCGCAAGCTCTACGACGACGCCCAGGAGATGCTCGACACCCTGATCAAGGAGAAGTGGCTGACGGCCAACGGGGTGATCGGGTTCTTCCCGGCGAACGCGGTCGGTGACGACATCGAGGTCTACACCGACGAGACCCGCACCGAGGTGCTGACCACGCTGCACAACCTGCGTCAGCAGGGCCAGCACCGGGACGGCATCCCGAACCGGAGCCTCGGCGACTTCATCGCGCCCAAGGACACCGGTCTGGCCGACTACGTCGGCGCGTTCGCCGTCACCGCGGGGCTCGGCAGCGCTGACAAGATCGCGGAGTTCAAGGCAGCCCACGACGACTACAACGCGATCCTGCTGGAGTCGCTCGCCGACCGGCTGGCAGAGGCGTTCGCCGAACGGATGCATCAGCGGGTCCGCAAGGAGTTCTGGGGATACCAGCCCGACGAGCACCTGGACAACGAGGCCCTCATCGGTGAGAAGTACCGCGGGATCCGCCCTGCCCCCGGCTACCCGGCCTGCCCGGAGCACACCGAGAAGGCGACGCTCTGGGAGTTGATGGACGTCAAAGAGCGGACCGGCATCGAGCTGACCGAGTCGATGGCGATGTGGCCCGGTGCCGCCGTCAGCGGCTGGTACTTCTCGCACCCGCAGTCGCAGTACTTCGTGGTCGGCCGGATCGCCCAGGACCAGGTCGCCGACTACGCGAAGCGCAAGGGCTGGACCCTGGCGGAAGCCGAGCGCTGGCTCGGCCCCAACCTCGGCTACAACCCGGAGGACTGAGCCTCCAACGGCCCCAAGGCTTTCCGTGACGATTCGGAGTCATCGCTGGTCGCGTGGCACAATCGTGCGGTGCGAGCGGTCTTGTGGGACATGGACGGCACTCTCGTCGACTCTGAAAAGCTATGGGATGTCGCGATCAATGAGCTGTACAGCCGTCGTGGTCGGGTGCTGGCACCCGAGGTCCGCGACGCCACGGTGGGCGGTTCGGCCGACGGCGTGATGCGCATCGTGTTCGACGATCTGGGTCTGGACCCGAACCCGGAGCACATGGCAGAGGTTGCCGACTGGATGCACGACTACGTCGGGGAACTGTTCACGACCGGGTTGCCGTGGTGTCCCGGCGCTCGGGAACTGCTCGACGAGCTACTGGCCGCCGACGTCCCGATGGCGCTGGTGACCAACACCCGCCGGGTCTTGACCGAGAACGCGTTGGATAGCATTGGACGGCAATACTTTTCGGTGACCGTCTGCGGTGACGAGGTGCCCGCGGGTAAGCCCGCTCCGGACGTCTACCTCAGGGCCGCTGAACTACTCGGCTTCGCCGCCGGTGATTGTCTGGCCATCGAGGACTCGATCACCGGTACCGCTGCCGCCGAGGACGCCGGCTGCCCGGTGTTGGTGGTGCCCAACGACGTCGAGGTTCCGGCCACCCCGCGGCGACGACACGTTTCGTCGCTGACGCAGGTGGGCATTCCGCAGCTGCACGAAATTTACGCGGAGTTGCAATTAGGGCTCGGCGAGCGCTCAGCCTGAGACTGCTGGTCAATATCGTCTTCTCGGCGGTTTGACTGTGGGAAGGTAGTCCTTACTAAGTTCTCGCAGCGCTGCGGAAAGGACGCCTCATGGCCGGGCAGGGTCCCATCGACCAGACACCGTCGGTGATCACCGACGAAGACTTCTCCTCGGGCGGGACGGCCGTCCGCATCGCGTCGGTGGCCGCACTCGGCGGCCTGCTGTTCGGCTACGACAGCGCCGTCATCAACGGGGCCGTCGACTCGATCCAGGCGCGATTCGGCATCGGCAACGCCGAACTCGGGTTCGCCGTCGCCTCAGCACTGCTCGGCGCCGCAGCCGGTGCCATGTCGGCAGGCCGGATCGCCGACCGGATCGGCCGCATCTCGGTGATGAAGATCGCCGCGGTGTTCTTCTTCATCAGCGCGATCGGCACCGGGCTGGCCCCCAACGTCGCGACCGTCGTCATCTTCCGGATCGTCGGCGGTATCGGCGTCGGCATCGCCTCCGTCATCGCGCCGGCCTACATCGCCGAGACCTCCCCGCCCCGCATCCGCGGCCGCCTGGGGTCACTGCAGCAACTCGCGATCGTGTCCGGCATCTTCCTGTCCTTCGCCGTCAACTGGCTGCTGCAGCACGCCGCCGGCGGCCCCGGCAAGGACCTGTGGCTCGGGCTGGAGGCGTGGCGGTGGATGTTCCTCGCGATGGCCATCCCCGCGGTCCTGTACGGCAGCGCTGGCGTTCACGATTCCGGAGTCGCCGCGCTATCTCGTTGCCAGCCACAAGATCCCGGAAGCCCGCAAGGTGCTGACCATGTTGCTGGGTGAGAAGAACCTGGAGATCACCATCAGCCGCATCCAGGAGACCCTGGAGCGCGAGGACAAGCCGTCGTGGAAGGATCTGCGCAAGCCGACCGGCGGTCTCTACGGCATCGTCTGGGTCGGTCTGGGACTGTCGATCTTCCAGCAGTTCGTCGGAATCAACGTGATCTTCTACTACTCCAATGTGCTCTGGCAGGCGGTCGGGTTCGACGCCGACCAGTCGGTCGATCTATCACCGTGATCACGTCCATCGTGAATGTCGCCGACAACGTTGATCGCGATCGCTCTGATCGACAAGATCGGCCGTAAACCGTTGCTGCTCATCGGATCCTCCGGCATGGCGGTCACGCTGATCGACGATGTCGGTCATCTTCGCGCAACGCGACCACTGGTCGACGGCAAGCCCAACCTCCCCGGCGCCTCCGGAGTCATCGCGTTGATCGCGGCGAACCTGTTCGTGGTGGCCTTCGGCATGTCCTGGGGTCCGGTGGTGTGGGTGCTGCTCGGCGAGATGTTCCCGAACCGCATCCGCGCCGCCGCGCTGGGCCTGGCCGCAGCCGGACAGTGGGCGGCGAACTGGCTGATCACCGTCACCTTCCCGGGCCTGCGCGAGCACCTGGGACGTGGCCTACGGCTTCTACGGACTCTGCGCCGTCCTGTCCGGGGTCTTCGTGTGGAAGTGGGTCATGGAGACCAAAGGCGTGTCGCTGGAAGACATGCACGCCGAGGTGCTGCACGAGGACAAGACCGCCAAAGCCTGACCGGTCTCAGGGGACGTCGGTGTACTGCCAGCCCGCCCCGGATGTCGAGAACGTGAAGCCCTTGTCGGTCTCGTCGCTGATGCACGAGATGCCGGCTTGCTGCTGAACGTTGCAGCGGAACCCCGCGGCCGCGAGGATCTTGTCGAACGGCAGCGTCTTGGCGGCGCCGGTGGGCGGTTTGAACAGCGTCGGCCTTGACCGACGCGAACTGCGGGTCGCCCTCGGTGCGGACCAGGATCGTGTTCGGGGCGACGCTCTGGCCGCTGTCGTCGGTGACGGTCTGGGGTGCGCCCGTCACACCGAGGCCGCCGCCGGAGGACTGGCAGCCCGCCCAGGTGCGCGGCACGATCACGCACCGCCAGCTGCCGCTGGGGCTGACGAAGTAGTAGCCGGCGTGGTCTTCGTCGGTCCTGGCGTAGTAGTCGAACGCGTTGACCAGCTTGTCGTTGCTGGGCCGGGTCGACGACGTCGGCGCAGGTCGCGGGCGGAAGCTGCTGGTTCTTGTCGTTGCTGATCGAGATCGGACTCGAGCAACCCGTCGCGGCCAGCAGGGCGACGGCGACGATCATGTGATCCGGGATGCTCGCACGGAACTGCAGCCTAATCGCCGACGGGAAACCGGAGTGACGGCGCATCGGTGGCCGTGGAACAATCGCTGCCCGTGAAGACCTTCGAGGAGCTGTTCGCCGAACTGGGGGAGCGTGCCCGCACGCGGCCTGCGGGCAGCGCCACCGTCGCCGCGCTCGACGCCGGCGTGCACACCCTCGGCAAGAAGATCCTCGAAGAGGCCGGCGAGGTGTGGCTGGCCGCCGAGCACGAGCCCGACGAGGCGCTGGCCGAGGAGATCAGCCAGCTGTTCTATTGGACGCAGGTGCTGATGGTGGCCCGCGGCCTGAGCCTCGACGACATCTACCGGAAGCTCTAGATGGCTGCCATGTTGCGCGTTGCCGTCCCCAACAAGGGGGCGCTGTCCGAGTCGGCCGCCGAGATCCTGTCGGAGGCGGGCTACCGCCGGCGCAGTGACCCGAAGGACCTCACCGTCATCGACCCGGTCAACGGGGTCGAGTTCTTCTTCCTGCGGCCCAAGGACATCGCGATCTACGTCGGCTCCGGCCAACTCGACTTCGGCATCACCGGCCGGGACCTGGCCGCCGAATCCGAGGCGCCGGTGCGCGAGCGGCTGGCGCTGGGCTTCGGGTCCTCCAGCTTCCGCTACGCCGCCCCGGCCGGGCCGGGACTGGACCGTCGCCGACCTGGCCGGCAAGCGGATCGCCACCGCCTACCCGAACCTGGTCCGAAAAGACCTGCGGGACAGGGGAATCGACGCGACGGTGATCCGGCTGGACGGTGCGGTCGAGATCTCGATCCAGCTCGGGGTGGCCGACGCGATCGCCGACGTGGTGGGCTCTGGCCGCACGCTGAGCCTGCACAACCTGGCGGCCTTCGGCGATCCGCTGTGCGATTCGGAGGCTGTGCTGGTCGAACGCACCGACGACGGCGCGGACGCCAACCGCGCGGCACGCGACCAGCTCGCCGCGCGGGTCCAGGGTGTGGTGTTCGGCCAGCAGTACCTGATGCTGGACTACGACTGCCCGCGCTCGGTGCTGCAGCGCGCCACCGAGATCACCCCCGGGCTGGAGTCGCCGACCATCGCGCCGCTGGCCGACCCGGACTGGGTGGCTGTCCGCGCACTGGTGCCGCGCCGCGAGGTCAACGCGATCATGGACGACCTGGCTGCCATCGGCGCCAAGGCGATTCTGGCCTCCGACATCAGGTTCTGCCGCTTCTGAGATAGGCCAGATTCGTCGTGCTAGCGTCCGCATGTGACGCACGCACTTGTACTGCTGCTGGCCCTGCTGATCGGGGTGATCGCCGGCCTGCGGGCGTTCACCGCCCCCGCGGTGATGGCCTGGGCGGCGTTCCTGCACTGGATCAACCTCTCCGGAACGTGGGCGTCGTGGGTGGGCCACTGGGCCACCGTGACGGTCCTGACGATCATCGCCGTCGCCGAGTTGGTCTCCGACCAGATGGAGCAGACCCCCAGCCGCAAGACCGCGGTGCAGTTCGTGACGCGGCTGATCACCGGCGGCTTCGCCGGAGCGGTGCTCGGCACCGCGTGGGGCTATCCGTGGAGCAGCCTGGGCATGGGCATCATCGGCGCGGTGCTGGGCACCATCGGCGGCTACGAGGCGCGCACCCGGCTGGTGCGGGCGAACGGCGGCCGTGACCTGCCGATCGGCGTGCTCGAAGACGTCGTCGCGGCGGTCGGCGGTGTGGCGATCGCCGTGCTCGTCAGCGTGATCTGAGTCAGCGCCGCTGCACCAGCAGCGTCTGCGCCGAGGTGCCGATGAACCCGTCGCGGTCGAACAGTTCCGCGGTGGTCACCCCGATTCCGTCCGGCCCGATCGAGCCGCGGGCCCGCAGCGCGAAGTCCTCGCCCGTCGGCAGCCGGTGCAGATGCACGGCCGTGTCGGTGTTCATGTAGACGAATTTGCCCGGATCGATCGCGGCGCCAACGCCATTGGCGGAGTCGACCACCATCGCCAGGCGCTGCAGCGCGGTGGTCGGTTCGTCGTCGACCAGCCCCACCAACGGCGTGAGCCAGTACACCGCCGCGCCCGCGGCCGGCTCGAACTGCGGCCGCCACTGCACCGAGTCGATGTAGCCGCCGGCGTCCTTCCAGGGCAGTGCCAGCGGGGCGGTCTCGCCCTCGACCATCGGCGGGAACCGGTCGGTGGCGGCGTCGGCGGTGTCCGAGGTCGCCAGCGCCCACGCCGAGACGCGGGCCACCGGACGGTCGGCGGACATCTCGGCCGACAGCAGACAGATGCGGCTACCCGGCCGGTCGACGCGGGCGCGCACCCGGACCTCGGTCACCGGGATCGCCCCCAGGATGTCCAAAGTCATTCTGCCGATGCGCATCCCGGGCCGCAGCTGCTCCTCGATGGCCTTGGTCAGCAGTGCCAGCGGCGGTGAGCCGTGCTGGATCTCGGGTGTCCAGTTGCTGCGGGTGTGATCGGTGGACTCGAACACCGCGGCGTCGCCGTCGGCGCCGAGGCGCCGGTAGTAGCTTCGCTGGCTCTGTCACGCGGCGGGCTCGCGCAGCCGCTCCGGCCAGCCGGGGTAGGGCGGCGGTGTGCCGCCGTAGGCCGGGCACAGCGCCTGATGGCTGCACCAGTTGCACAGCCGCGACGGGTTGGGCCGGAAATCGCCTGTGGCACCGGCAGATTGGATCGCCCGCCAGATCGCGATCAAGGTCTTCTCGAAGCGCAGCAGCTCGTCGAGGTCGGGCGTGTAGTCCAGCAGCTGACCGTCGGCGAGGTAGATCAACCGCAGCCGGGTGGCCAGCACGTCCCGCGAGCGCAGCAGCGCCACCGCGTAGAACTTCATCTGGAACAGCGCCTTGAACTCGGCCAGCGCCCGCGCCGCCGGCGGCGCCTTGCCGGTCTTGTAGTCCACCACCCTGACCTCGCCGGTGCCGGCGACGTCGATGCGGTCGACGAATCCGCGCAGCAGGGTGCCGTCGGCGAGTTCGACCTCGATGCGCTGCTCGCAGCTCTCCGGGTCGAAGCGGGTCGGATCCTCCAGGCGGTAGTAGCCGGACAGCAGCGCACGGGCTTCGGTCAGCAGCTGAGCGCGCTCGTCAGCGCCCAGGCCGTCGACCAGATCGGGGTGGGCGGCCAGCACCCGTTCCCACGCCGGGTCGACCAGCGACAGGGCGGTCTGCGGGCCCCGCTCGGCGGCGGGCATGCCGTAGAGCTGCTCGAGAGCCGAGTGCACGACCGATCCGCGCAGCTGCGCGGTGGACGGCGGCTCCGGCAGCCGGTCGATCGCGCGGAAGCGGTACAGCAGCGGGCACTGCTTGAAATCCGCGGCCCGCGACGGCGACAGTGCCGGACGCGGTCGCTGCACCGGCCCCTCATCAGGCATGCCCCGAGCCTAGGCCGGGACACCGACATGGCGAGGGCACGCCGTGCGGCGAGTCCGCTGTGGCAGGCTGAACGGCTGTGACTGAGCACGCGTCAGACGCCCCGCGAAGCGAAGGACCGGTCCCTTCGTCGTCGGGGACCGTGTCCAGCTCACCGACCCCAAGGGCCGGCACTACACGATGATCCTGTCGCCGGGCAGCGAGTTCCACACCCATCGCGGAGCCATCGCCCACGACACGGTGATCGGCCTGCCCGAGGGCAGCGTGGTCAAGTCCACCAACGGCGACTCCTTCCTGGTGCTGCGTCCGCTGCTCGTCGACTACGTCATGTCCATGCCGCGCGGCGCTCAGGTCATCTACCCGAAGGACGCCGCCCAGATCGTCCACGAGGGCGACATCTTCCCGGGCGCCCGGGTCCTGGAGGCCGGCGCCGGGTCCGGGGCGATGACCTGCTCGCTGCTGCGTGCCGTCGGGCCCGGCGGCGAGGTGATCTCCTACGAGGTTCGCGACGACCACGCCGAGCACGCCCAGCGCAATGTGGCGACTTTCTTCGGGCAGACCCCGGAGAACTGGCGGCTGATCGTCGGCGACGTCGTCGACTCCGAACTCGCGGAGGCCTCCGTCGACCGGGCGGTGCTCGACATGCTCGCGCCGTGGGACGTGCTCGACACCGTGGCCCGGCTGCTGATCCCCGGCGGCGTGCTGATCGTCTACGTGGCGACCGTGACCCAGCTGTCCAAGACCGTGGAGGCGCTGCGCGAGCAGCAGTGCTGGACCGAGCCGAGGGCCTGGGAGACGCTGCAGCGCGGCTGGAACGTCGTCGGCCTCGCGGTGCGCCCGGAGCACAACATGCGCGGCCACACTGCGTTCCTGATCTCCGCACGGCGGCTGGCCCCGGGCACCATCACCCCGACCCCGCTGCGCCGCAAGCGGCTTCCGGCCTAGGCTCCCAGTCGTCGCTGCGGTGCAGCCCGCGCCGAGCCGACAGCAGCTCGATCTCCGGCCGCGCCGCGACCAGGCGTTCGGCGGCGTCGAGCACCTCGACCGCGTGGGCTGAGTCGGCGGCCACCACCGCGACGCCGATCCCGGCCCGCCGGTGCAGATCCAGGGAACCGGTCTCAGCCGCCGAGACGCTGAACCGGCGCTGCAGTTCGGCGACGATCGGCCGCACCACCGAGCGCTTCTCCTTCAGCGAGCGGACGTCGCCGAGCAGGATGTCGAACTCGAGCCAGCCGATCCACATTCAGGGCGTCGGAGGGGCAGTGCGGCGGCGCCGGACTGGGACTCGCGGGCGGCGGACCGGCCGGGCTCGGGCTGGCCGCGCTGGCCTCGGTCCGTGCGTTGCCGAACGCCAGCAGCATGTCGGCGGTCTCCCTGGACAGCTGCCAGCCGCCGTCGTGCGGGCGGAACTCCATCGGGAAGGTGAACCCACCCGGGTTGGCGGGGTTGGACGTCGTGACGTTGACGGTGGCCAGCGCGTCACCGGGCTCACGGTCCGACCACCTGATGTCGGTGGCAGTGACCGTCAGCGGGGTGAAACCACCGTCGCGCAGGGCGGAGGCGAACCGGTCCATCGTCACCGCGTCGTCGGGCGTCGTGCTCTCCACGAGGGCCAGCTTGTCGGAGCCTTTGACCGCCGGGTCGGCCAGCCGGTAGAGCACGTCGGCCAGAGCCTCGGGCGCGGGCAGCGCGGCACCGGGGTCCGACGGCGCGGTCGCCGCGGCCGAGGACTGCGGTGCGAGCGGGGCTGGGGGCCGGTTTCGACTCGTCGTGGTTGGAACACCCCGACAGCGCGAGCGCCGCCACGATCGTGGCGGCGCTCAGCACTGAGAACGGGTTGCGGGGCATCCAGCGGCGGCTCAGCCGGCCGAGGACATCAGCGACAGCGCTGACGACTTCGTCAGCTGCCAGCCGGTGGGGCTCGGGCCTGCGATGAACTGGATGCTCTGGCTCGCGACCGCGCCGTTGGCCCCGGTCGCGGTGACGTTCGCCGTCGCGGTCGGGCCCTGCTGGTCGATGTCGGCGACGGTGAAGCTCAGCGGGAAGTACCCCTTGGCGGAGGCGTTGCTGAACGCGCGGTCGGCGGTGATGCCCTCGATGCGGCCGAGACCGCCCTGGATGAAGGCCGCCTTGGCGCCGGAGAACGACCCGCCGCCCTGGAGGCCGTCGAGGGTTGCTACCAGCGCACTCTGCAGCTCAGGCGCGGGCGTCTGGGGCAGCGGGGCGCCGAACACGACAGGCTGCACCGCAGGCGAGGCCATCGGCGTAGCTGAATGCAACCGAGGTCACACCGGCGGCAACGCCACCGATGATCGCGGCGGCCGCCATGCCCGTGGCTAGGTGTTTCAGGGTCACGACTGTCCTTTCGATCAACCCGACTCACTCAAGAGGTTAACAGTGTTGCCAGTGTGTCGAAATTGCCCGAGCGCACATGATCGCCCATTGGCCGGTAGCGTTGAGGTATCCGCCGCACCAATTCTCGGTGCGGGAAAGGAGCGCAACATGACTGAGTCCCACGAAGACCCACAGCTGTCCAGCGAAGATGCTGCCGAGCTGGAACAACTGCGCCGCGAGGCGTCCATCTTGCGCGAACAGCTGGAGAACACGATCGGGGCGGGTGGAACCTCACGCAGCGCCCGCGACGTGCACCAGCTCGAGGCGCGGATCGATTCCCTCGCGGCCCGTAACGCCAAGCTGATGGACACCCTCAAAGAGGCGCGGCAGCAGTTGCTGGCGCTGCGCGAGGAGGTCGACCGGCTCGGCCAGCCGCCGAGCGGCTACGGCGTGCTGTTGGGCTCCCATGACGACGACACCGTCGACGTGTTCACCTCCGGCCGCAAGATGCGCCTGACCTGCTCCCCGAACATCGACGTCAAGTCGCTCAAGAAGGGCCAGACGGTCCGGCTCAACGAGGCGCTGACCGTCGTCGAGGCGGGCCACTTCGAGGCCGTCGGCGAGATCAGCACGCTGCGCGAGATCCTGTCCGACGGGCACCGCGCCCTGGTTGTCGGGCACGCCGACGAGGAACGCATCGTGTGGCTGGCCGATCCGCTGGTGGCTCATCGAGGACATGCCCTCCCAGGTGGAGGAGGGCGTCGACGACGACCTGCGGCCGCGCAAGCTGCGCCCCGGTGACTCGCTGCTGGTCGACACCAAGGCCGGCTATGCCTTCGAGCGGATCCCGAAGGCCGAGGTCGAGGACCTGGTGCTGGAGGAGGTTCCCGACGTCGCCTACAGCGACATCGGTGGCCTGACCCGGCAGATCGAGCAGATTCGCGACGCCGTCGAGCTGCCGTTCCTGCACAAGGAGCTCTACCGCGAGTACTCGCTGCGCCCGCCGAAGGGCGTGCTGCTCTACGGCCCGCCCGGCTGCGGCAAGACGCTGATCGCCAAGGCGGTCGCCAACTCGCTGGCCAAGAAGATGGCCGAGGTGCGCGGCGACGACGCTCGTGAGGCCAAGAGCTACTTCCTCAACATCAAGGGCCCCGAGCTGCTGAACAAGTTCGTCGGCGAGACCGAGCGGCACATCCGGCTGATCTTCCAGCGGGCCCGCGAGAAGGCCTCCGAGGGAACGCCGGTGATCGTGTTCTTCGACGAGATGGACTCGATCTTCCGCACCCGCGGCACCGGCGTCAGCTCGGACGTGGAGACGACGGTCGTGCCCCAGCTGCTCAGCGAGATCGACGGCGTCGAGGGTCTGGAGAACGTCATCGTGATCGGCGCCTCCAACCGCGAGGACATGATCGACCCGGCGATCCTGCGGCCCGGCCGCCTGGACGTCAAGATCAAGATCGAGCGCCCGGATGCCGAAGCGGCACAGGACATCTTCAGCAAGTACCTCACCGAGAACCTCCCGGTGAACGACGACGACCTGGCCGAGTTCGACGGCGATCGCGGTGCGTGCATCAAGGCGATGATCGAGAAGGTCGTCGACCGGATGTACGCCGAGATCGACGACAACCGGTTCCTCGAGGTCACCTACGCCAACGGTGACAAGGAAGTCATGTACTTCAAGGACTTCAACTCCGGCGCGATGATCCAGAACGTGGTCGACCGGGCCAAGAAGTACGCGATCAAGTCGGTGCTCGAAACCGGGTCCCGCGGTCTGCGCATCCAGCATCTGCTGGACTCGATCGTCGACGAGTTCGCCGAGAACGAGGACCTGCCCAACACCACCAATCCCGATGACTGGGCCCGGATCTCGGGCAAGAAGGGCGAGCGGATCGTCTACATCCGCACGCTGGTCACCGGCAAGAGTTCGAGTGCGTCGCGGGCGATCGACACCGAGTCGAACCTGGGTCAGTACCTGTAACCCCACAGATGGCGCAAAAGCCCCCGCACGCTTGGCGTGTCGGGGGCTTTTGCGCTTGGCCGTTGTAGCAGTTTGCAGCTGCCTACGCTCCAGCGAGTAGGTGTTGGTCAGGTCGTCCTGCATCACGTGCGCATCCTGCGTCGAGGTGTCCACACTCAACCGCTCTGTCAGGACCCGGGTTTCGTAGCGCCAGCCCTCCGGAAGGTTGAGGCGACGGCCCAGTCCGGGCAGATCCTGCAGGCCCAATTTCGCGTCGACGATCTGGCTCCAGGTCTGCATCACCCAGCGTTGACCGTCCGGGTCGACGAGCTCGAACACCGGCCGTCCGGCGTCGAAGTGAAACACGGTGTGCCGGGCCACTTTGTTCACGCTGTAGGGCTCCGGGTTCTGCGACGCCAGTTGTACCGTCGCCTGCCGGATCATCTCGATACCGCCGAAGGTCTTGGTCTCCTGCGGCCCGCCGGCAACCTTGTCGATGCTGCTCATCAACCAGTAGCGCGGCCCGTTCAACAGTGCGGCAACCGCGTCGTTCTGCCTTCGCCAGCGCGTCGGCGTCGAGCTTGTCCCACAGCTGCGCCGGGCAGTCGTTGAGCGGAAAGGTGTTGTACACGGTGGCTTCCGGCCCGGACTCCCCGATGGTGACCAGAAGTACCTCGCCGTATCGCTTGCCGAAGAAATCCTCGGTCTGCTCAGCCATAGCGCACCCTCTCAATTCGCGTCAGCGCGGCACTGCGGCGCGATAAGCGATCCTGCGCGCCACAAGAGTACGCCGCACGTCATCCAGCAGGGGTCCAGAAACTGCGCTCGGTAGGCGGTGTCGCTGACCGCCTTGGCGGACAAGTACATGAAGGTGATCGCGGCCAGCAGCATCGTGGTCTGAATCAACGCATCGGGTACCGGCAACGTCATCCCCAGCAGATGGCCGTCGGGGCGCCCGGCGCCTCGGGTCCAGGAGTCCAGCATCTCCGGACTCACCACGATGAGCCCGAGCACGAAGAAGATAGCACCGGTCAGCAGCGCCACCGTGAGGACTTGGCCCACCTGTGACGATGCGACGACGAACACCACATTGACGCGTTCGCCGACGGGTCAGTGGCTTGGCGCCGGGGTCGGTCCGGCAACGCCGCGAACGGTGTGCCGTCGAGTCGTCTCGTTGCCCTCGAGCTTGGGTGACGACTCGGCCAGGATCGGCCGGACCCGGTCCAGTGTGCTCGACACCAGGAACGCCGCCGCGATCAGGAACAGGAAACCGAGCGCCAGCCACAGTCGCGCCCGGCTCAGGATCGCCGCCATCTGCCACACGTAGGTGTTGAAGAACACCAGGAACGTCAGCAGCACCACCGGCAGGGCGCGGACGAACATACCGCCGATCAGCGCGAGGTTGGTGACGGTGTCGCAGGCTGAACAGCCAGGATCGAGCCGATGCCGGTCGCGGTCATCACCAGGATGGCACCGACGACGACGCCGAACCATGACCAGGTTGCGACCACCCCCGAGCTCGGACCGCCGAAGAACGCCCCCAGCACGATCACAGCCACCGACACGGCGGCGGCGATCCGCCGTGCGCAGCCAGGGGCCGATCCGGGACACCAGCCAGCCGGCCAGCGCGGCGGCCGGCAGCACCAGCACCAGCAGAGCCAGCACGAGCCTCTCGGCGAAGTCGGCCGCCCGGCGATGTCCACGGTGTGCTCGCCGGTGAGCGGCGACCACCACGATCGAATTGACGGCGATGACGGCGAAGGCGGCCAGAGCGGGCGCCGAGCGTCCCCACACCTGGTGCAGCAGGGCCGCCGCGGCGAGCATGGGCAGACCGCGAGCCAGGAACCAGTGTTCGGCGGCGAAACGGTCGGGTGCTGTCATGGGTGGGCGCTCCGGTGGGGAGGCTGGCGGGTGAAGTCACCCTAGTCCCAACTGCCGTGCTCCGGCCGCGAGGCGCATGGTCACTTGGCTGGATTGCCGGGCTCCTCCTCCCGCCGGGGGCGGGCATCGTCACCCGGCTGCCAGTTCCGCATCGGCCGGGCTCCTCCTCCCGCCGGGGGCGGGCATCGTCACCCGGCTAGGCTTGCGGCCATGCAACGGATTATCGGGACCGAGGTCGAGTACGGCATCTCCTCGCCGTCCGACCCGACCGCCAATCCGATCCTGACCTCGACTCAGGCGGTGTTGGCCTATGCCGCTGCCGCCGGCATCCAGCGGGCCAAGCGGACCCGCTGGGACTACGAGGTGGAATCCCCGCTGCGCGACGCCCGCGGCTTCGACCTGAGCCGGGCGTCCGGCCCGCCGCCGATCGTCGACGCCGACGAGGTCGGCGCCGCCAACATGATCCTGACCAACGGCGCCCGCCTGTACGTCGACCACGCCCATCCCGAGTATTCGGCCCCCGAGGTGACCGATCCGCTCGACGCCGTGATCTGGGACAAGGCCGGCGAGCGGGTGATGGAGGCCGCGGCGCGCCACGTGGCCAGCGTCCCGGGTGCGGCCAAGCTGCAGCTCTACAAGAACAACGTCGACGGCAAGGGCGCCTCCTACGGCACCCACGAGAACTACCTGATGAGCCGGCAGACCCCGTTCTCGGCGGTGATCTCCGGGCTGACCCCGTTCCTGGTCACCCGCCAGGTCGTCACCGGCTCGGGCCGGGTCGGCATCGGGCCGTCCGGCGACGAGCCCGGCTTCCAGCTCTCGCAGCGCTCGGACTACATCGAGGTCGAGGTCGGCCTGGAGACGACGCTGAAGCGCGGCATCATCAACACCCGCGACGAGCCGCACGCCGACGCCGACAAGTACCGCCGGCTGCACGTCATCATCGGTGACGCCAACCTGGCCGAGACGTCGACCTACCTCAAGGTGGGCACCACCTCGCTGGTGCTCGACCTCATCGAGGAGGGCCACCAGCACGGCCTCGACCTGTCCGACCTGGTGCTGGCCCGGCCGGTGCACGCGGTGCATGTGATCAGCCGCGACCCGTCGCTGCGCGCCACCGTCGCGCTGGCCGACGGGCGGGAGCTGACGGCCCTGGCGATGCAGCGGATCTACCTCGACCGGGTGGCCAAGCTGGTCGACGCCCGCGACCCCGACCCGCGCGCCACCGACGTGCTCGAAACCTGGGCGCACGTCCTGGACCTGCTCGAGCGCGATCCGATGGAGTGCGCGGAGCTGCTGGACTGGCCGGCGAAGCTGCGTCTGCTCGAAGGCTTCCGCACCCGGGAGAACCTCAGCTGGTCGGCGCCCCGCCTGCACCTGGTGGACCTGCAGTACTCCGACGTGCGCCTGGACAAGGGCCTCTACAACCGGCTCGTCGCGCGCGGCTCGATGAAGCGTCTGGTCACCGAACAGCAGGTGATCGACGCGGTGGACAACCCGCCGACCGACACCCGCGCGTACTTCCGCGGTGAATGCCTGCGCCGGTTCGGCGCCGACATCGCCGCGGCGAGCTGGGACTCGGTGATCTTCGATCTGGGCGGCGACTCGCTGGTCCGGATCCCGACACTGGAGCCGCTGCGGGGCAGCAAGGCCCATGTCGGTGCGTTACTTGACTCTGTCCACAGTGCCGCCGAACTGGTGGAACAACTGACGACCTGACAATCGTTAGAGCGAGCAATACCGGACCCGACCGGTAGTGTGGAGGAACCGGCGGCCCGTACCGGATGGCACGACACGGTCGCCGATGACGAGCAGGAGGCAGCGATGGCTCAAGAGCAGACCAAGCGTGGCGGTGGAGGCGGCGAAGACGACGACGTCTCCGGCAACGCGGGTGGCGGGCAGGAGCGTCGCGACAAGCTCGCCGAGGAGACCGACGACCTGCTGGACGAGATCGATGACGTCCTCGAGGAGAACGCCGAGGACTTCGTGCGCGCATACGTCCAAAAGGGCGGACAGTGACCTGGCCGTTCTCTGATCGCCTGGCCACTAGTTCATCCCTGTCGGATCTGTCTTCGTTCTCCGAGTTCCTGAGGCGGGAGGCACCCCAGCTGCTGCCGACGACGGCTGTTCTCCGGCGCGATGTCCGCCGGTGACGCACTGCCGCACGGCACCACGATCGTCGCCCTGAGATATCCGGGTGGTGTGCTGATCGCCGGTGACCGGCGATCGACGCAGGGCAACATGATCGCCGGCCGCGACGTGCAGAAGGTGTACATCACCGACGACTACACGGCGACCGGCATCGCCGGGACCGCGGCCATCGCCGTCGAGTTCGCCCGGCTCTACGCCGTCGAACTGGAGCACTACGAGAAGGTCGAAGGCGTCCCGCTGACGTTCCGCGGGAAGGTCAACCGGCTCTCGACGATGGTGCGCGGCAACCTCGGTGCGGCACTTCAGGGCTTCATCGCGCTGCCGCTTCTGGTGGGTTACGACCTCGATGATCCGGACTCCCGCGCCGCGGGCCGCATCGTGTCGTTCGACGCCGCCGGCGGCTGGAACATCGAGGAAGAGGGATACCAGTCGGTGGGCTCCGGCTCGATCTTCGCCAAGTCGTCGATCAAGAAGCTGTATGCCAATGTCACGGACGCGGATTCGGCTCTCAGCGCCGCCGTGGAGGCGCTCTACGACGCCGCCGACGACGACTCCGCCACCGGTGGCCCGGACCTGGTCCGCGGAATCTTCCCGACCGCGGTGACCATCGAAGCCGACGGCGCCGCGGAGGTCTCCGAAGAGCGGATCTCCCGTCTCGCCCGCGAGGTGATCGAAGCACGTTCCCGGACAAACACATTCGGACCCGGTAAGGGACCGAGCAACGAAGCACCGCGGGTGGACTAGTGAGCTTCCCATACTTCATCTCGCCCGAACAGGCGATGCGTGAGCGTTCGGAGCTCGCGCGCAAGGGCATTGCCCGGGGCCGTAGCGTGGTGGCTCTGGCGTACGCCGGCGGAGTGCTGTTCGTCGCCGAGAACCCTTCTCGCTCCCTGCAGAAGGTCAGCGAGCTCTACGACCGGGTGGGTTTCGCCGCCGTCGGCCGGTTCAACGAGTTCGACAACCTCCGCAGGGGCGGCATCCAGTTCGCCGACACCCGCGGCTACGCCTATGACCGTCGCGACGTCACCGGGCGGCAGCTGGCCAACGTCTACGCCCAGACCCTCGGCACGATCTTCACCGAGCAGGCCAAGCCCTACGAGGTCGAGCTGTGCGTGGCCGAGGTGGCGCACTACGGCGAGACGAAACCCCCTGAGCTGTACCGCATCACCTACGACGGGTCGATCGCCGACGAGCCGCACTTCGTGGTGATGGGCGGCACCACCGAGCCGATCATCACCGCTCTCAACGAGTCCTATTCGGAGAACGTCGAACTCGCGGACGCGGTCAAGGTCGCCGTCGACGCGCTGCGCGCCGGAATCAGCAGCGCGAGCAACAACGCCACCCCGCCCAGCGAGCCACGGGTGTTGGGGCCGTCGACACTCGAGGTGGCGATCCTGGACGCCAACCGGCCGCGGCGCGCGTTCCGCCGGATCACCGGCGCGGCCCTGGAAAGCCTGTTGCCGAAGGATCTTCCGGAATCAGCAGCTGCCGCCGAGGGCGACAGCCCCGATTAGTCCGTCGTTCGGCGACCCCCGGGTGCCGTAGGCGGGCGTCCGGATCGGACCGCTTGTCGGCGCACTGCACGTACAGACCCTCCTGCGGGGGTGCCTGCGGGATGTGCTCGGCGGTCTGCGGTTCGGGCGTGAGCCAGCTGAACGTCACGGCGACGATGCCGCCGAGAACCAGGATGTACATCGCCGCCCGTTTCGGGGCCGGCTTGTCCTGATCCACAGCAGCAGACTAGTGAGAAGCGTGCGGGGGTGTCCGAAACCACGCCGTGTCTCCGATCACCTGTGCGGAAGCGCACCGACCCGGATGTGCTCGCGGTCGCCGGTGATGACGGCCAGGATGTTGCGCCACGCGTCGGACGGTTCGGTCGAGCACGTCGCTGTGCGTCGACGGTCCGATCATCGGCCAACCGGTCAGGCGCCGCCCCGTCGCCAGCGGGACGACGCCCGCCATCTGGTCGGGGTCGGCGCCGTGCGACCCGAACGGGATGCCCTGTACGGCGCTGATCGGGTCGCCCGGCGCGGTCATGCTGAACCGGATCACCGCGGGGTTGCGGTCATGCCAGTCGGCCGGATCGTGCACGCCCACCCCGGCGCCGGCGGCCTCGACGTAGATCACCCGGTCGGCGGTCAGCCCGAACCGCTCCGCGGTCCCGACGATCGAGCCCCCGTAGGAATGGCCGATGTAGGTCACCGGCCGGTCTCCGGCCCGCCGTTCGACGTCCTCGCTGAACGCCACCAGCCGCGGCGCCATCCCCAGGGCATAGCGGGCGTCGGCCGCGTCGGCCACGCCGTCCACCAGCCCGCCGGTCGGGAACGGTCCGCCGAGGTAGGTGATCATCGCGACGGTCCCGCCTGCGCCCGCGACGAACCGGCGGGCGGTGGCCACGTCGTCGGCCGAGCCGTCGAACGTCGTGTTCAGGCCCGGGCACCAGCACGCCCACCGCGCGGGCCCGGTCCAGGTCGCCGGAGAGTTCGATCAGCGAGGCCCGCGCCGGGTCGAACGCCAGGATCTGGCGCGGCACCCGGCGCTGCCGGTCGACCGGGTCGGGGACGTCGGCCAGCAGCGTCTCGTAGTAGGCGATGCGGCGGCGGGCCTCGCGGTCGTGCGCGGCGATCGCCGCGGACCGCAGCGCCGGGTCGGCGTGCAGCGTCGCCCAGAGCCGTTCGGCGTCAGCCGGACTCAGAGTCGGCGGGACGGCGGCGCGCAGCTTGTCCTCGACGGGGCGGTCCAGGGTGCGGCGCTCGTCCAGGATCGCGGCGGCGATGTTGATCCGGTTGGCCGCGATTCGCATCTCCCACGGCACCCCGTCGGTGTTGCCGACCTGTTGAGGTCGCTGTTCGATCAGGCGCTCGCGCTCGTCGGGCGACATCGCCGCGATCTGCCCGGCGATGCGGTCCTGACTCAGCGCGGGCCAGTCGGCCACCGCGGGGTCAGCCGTTCCGGCCGGCCGCACCGCCCCGGATGCGGGTGCGACGCCGAACGCGGCGTCGATGGCGCGTGCCGACTCGCGGTCGGCGTCACCGAGCCGGGTCAGCGCGTCCTGCAGGCGCCCGGTGAGCATCTCGGCGGCGACTGTCGCCGGAACCCCCGCTGCAGGCCAGCAGCAGGCTCGACGTGCTGGGCGGCCCGACAGTGCCGTCGTCGGCGACCGGACAGCCGGCCTGCCGGGCTTCGGCCAGCACCGTCAGGACGCGGTCGCGGGCCTGGCCGATCGTCAGCGCGGCGTCGCGGGCTTCGGCGGCCGCGATGACCAGCGCCCGGCACATCTGCCGCAGCTCGTCGATGGCGGGGGAGATCGCCTCGCCGGCGGCCCGCGCGGCCGCGCCCGTCCAGCCGTTCGGCCGCAGCGCGCCGTCGACGGTGTCGGCGGATGCCTGCAATCGGCCCGCCGCGGCGTCCCACTCGGCGCCCAGTTCGGTCAGCTCCTCGGGACGCCAGGCCATCGCCTGGGCCACGCTCGGGACGTGTCATCGGGGCCCCAGACGGTCGGCGCCGGCCCCGTCAGCGGCTACCAGCTCATCGACCGAGCGGCGGGTCGCGGCCACCCAGGCCTGGACTGTCGCGCCCAGTCTGCGCACGTCAGCGGCGGCGCGCCGGGGTCCGTCCAGGTCGGCGAGAGCCGAGCCGGGCAAGCCGGCCACTCCGGGTATCGCCACGGCCGTCAGATCGCCTGCGGCCCGCGCGACGCGGTCGGTGAGCCCGCTCAGCGCGGCGGTGTCGAGGCCCACGGGTTCGGGCATGGCTGATGCTGGCACGATCCGCGGCCTGGCGATTTCGGCGCTCCACAGGGCAATCCGCAGCGACCCGAAGGCGTTTCGCGCACCGCTTGCCCACCGCGACCGCACAGCAACCAGTAGGCTCGACAGTGTGCAGCGAAGGATCATGGGCATCGAAACCGAATTCGGTGTCACCTGCACGTTCCACGGCCATCGCCGGCTGAGCCCGGACGAGGTTGCGCGGTATCTGTTCCGCCGCGTGGTGTCGTGGGGCCGCAGCTCGAACGTATTCCTGCGCAACGGCGCGCGGTTGTATCTCGACGTGGGCAGCCACCCCGAGTACGCCACCGCCGAGTGCGACAACCTCGTCCAACTGGTCACCCACGACCGCGCGGGTGAGCGGGTCCTCGAGGACCTGCTCATCGACGCCGAGCAGCGGTTGACCGACGAGGGCATCGGCGGCGACATCTACCTGTTCAAGAACAACACCGACTCCGCCGGAAACTCCTACGGCTGCCACGAGAACTACCTCATCGTGCGGGCCGGGGAGTTCTCCCGGATCTCCGACGTGCTGCTGCCGTTCCTGGTCACCCGCCAGCTGATCTGCGGCGCCGGCAAGGTGCTGCAGACGCCGAAGGCGGCGACGTTCTGCCTGAGCCAGCGTGCCGAGCACATCTGGGAGGGCGTCTCGAGCGCGACGACGCGGTCCCGCCCGATCATCAACACCCGCGACGAGCCGCACGCCGACGCCGAGAAGTACCGCCGGCTGCACGTCATCGTCGGCGACTCCAACATGTGCGAGAGCCACCACCATGCTCAAGGTCGGCACGGCCTCGCTGGTGCTGGAGATGATCGAGGCCGGCGTGGCCTTCCGGGACTTCTCCCTGGACAACCCGATCCGCGCCATCCGCGAGGTCAGCCACGACCTGACCGGCCGCAGGCCCGTCCGGCTGGCCGGCGGGCGGCAGGCCAGCGCACTGGACATCCAGCGCGAGTACTACGCGCGGGCGGTCGAGTACCTGCAGACCCGCGAGCCGAACTCGCAGATCGACCAGGTCGTCGACCTGTGGGGGCGGCAACTCGACGCCGTCGAGGCCCAGGACTTCGCCAAGGTCGACACCGAGATCGACTGGGTGATCAAGCGCAAGCTGTTCCAGCGCTACCAGGACCGCTACAGCATGGAGCTGTCCGACCCCAAGATCAGCCAGCTCGACCTCGCCTACCACGACATCAAGCGCGGGCGCGGGGTGTTCGACCTGCTGCAGCGCAAGGGGCTGGCCGCGCGGATCACCACCGACGAGGAGATCGAGGCCGCCGTCGACACCCCGCCGCAGACCACCCGGGCCAAGCTGCGCGGCGAGTTCATCGCCGCCGCCCAGGAGGCCGGCCGCGACTTCACCGTCGACTGGGTGCACCTCAAGCTCAACGACCAGGCCCAGCGCACGGTGCTCTGCAAGGACCCGTTCCGATCCGTCGACGAGCGGGTCAAGCGGCTCATCGCCAGCATGTAGCCGCTGCGCGCGCCGCAGGGACGGCGGCGCGTTTCCCGCTAAGGTTGGGCGAGTGGCGACATCCAAGGTCGAGCGGCTGATGAATCTGGTCATCGCCCTGCTGTCCACCCACGGCTTCATCACCGCCGAACGCATCCGCGCCAGCGTCGCCGGGTACGCCGAAAGCCCCAGCGACGAAGCGTTCTCGCGGATGTTCGAGCGCGACAAGAACGAACTGCGCGACCTCGGCATCCCGCTGGAGACCGGACGGGTCTCGACGTTCGACCCCGCCGAGGGATACCGGATCAACCGAAACGCCTACGCGCTGCCCGATATCGAGCTCACCGCGGAGGAGGCGGCCGCCGTCGCGGTCGCCGCTCAGCTGTGGGAGTCACCCGAGCTGATCACCGCGACCCAGGGCGCACTGCTGAAACTGCGGGCCGCGGGCGTGGACGTCGACCCCGATGCCGCCGTCGCGATCACCACCGCCTCCGGTCCGTCCGGGCTGCGGGGCTCCGAAGACGTGCTCGGAATCCTGTTGTCCGCCATCAACTCCGGGCAGGCCGTCCGCTTCCGGCACCGGCCGCTGCCCACCGAGCCCTACACCGAGCGCACCGTCGAGCCGTGGGGTGTGGTCACCGCGCGCGGACGCTGGTATCTGGTCGGCCACGACCGGGATCGCAACGCCACCCGGACGTTCCGGCTCTCCCGCATCGGCGCGGACGTGGAAACCGTTGGGCCGCAGGGATCCGTCACCCGTCCCGACGGGGTGAACCTGCGCGACATCGTCGAGAAGGCCATCGGCGAAGCGCCCACCGGCGTGACGGCGGCGGTGTGGGTGGCCGACGGGCGGGCCACCGCCCTGCGCCGCGCCGGGACGTCGAAGGGTCCGCGCATCGTCGGCGGCCGGGCCGGCGAGGTCATCGAACTCGACCTGGGCACCCGAGACCGCCTCGCCCGCGAGGTCGCCGGCTACGGGGCCGACGCGCTGGTCCTCGAACCGGCCTCGCTGCGCGAGGACGTGGTGGCACGGTTGACGGCTCAGGCGGGCCGCGCATGAGTCCGGTTTCCACGCGGCTGGTGCGGCTGCTCAACATGGTTCCCTACCTCAAGGCAAACCCGCAGATCACCTACGAGGAGGCCGCCGCCGACCTCGGTGTCTCCCGCAAGCAACTCCAGCAGGACCTCGACCAGCTGTGGCTGTGCGGACTGCCCGGGTACGGGCCGGGCGACCTGATCGACTTCGAGTTCTCCGGCGACAGCATCAACGTGACGTTCACCGCCGGCGTCGACGCCCCGCTGCGGCTGACCTCGCCGGAGGCCACCGGCCTGCTGGTCGCCCTGCGCGCACTGGTCGACATTCCCGGTGTCGTCGACCCGGAGGCCGCGCGCAGCGCCATCGCCAAGATCGAGTCGGCGGCGGGCACCATCGCCCACGACCAGACCCACGCCGCGGCCGCCGTCGAGGAGCAGGCTCCCATCGAGAGCGAAGCCGCCGCGGCCGTCCGCGCCGCCGTGCGCAGCGGGCGCGCCCTGAGCATCGAGTACTACTCGGCCTCCCGCGACATGCTGTCCACCCGCATCGTCGACCCGATCCGCGTGGTGCTCGTCGGCGACCACAGCTACCTGGAGGCCTGGTCGCGCGAGGCCGAGGGCGTGCGGCTGTTCCGGTTCGACCGCATCGTCGAGGCCGACGTGCTCGACGAGCCCTCCGCGCCGCCGGCACCGGCCGTGCAGGCCGGCCCGGACACCTCGCTGTTCGACGCCGACCCCGCCCTGCCCGCGGCCACCCTGCTGGTGGCGCCGACGGCGTCGTGGATGCTCGAGTACTACCCGATGCGGGTGCGCAGGGAACTGCCGGACGGGTACTGCGAGGCCGCGATGACCTATGCCTCCGACGAGTGGATGAGCCGGCTGGTGCTGGGCTTGGGCCCCGACGTCCGGGTGCTCGAGCCGGAGTCACTGGTGACCCGGGTGCGCGAATCGGCGGCGGCGGCGCTGGCGGCCTAGAAGATCTGGCCGTCCTGGACGGCTGATTCCGCGTCCAGGCTCGGCACAGGGCCGGCCTGCGGTAGCATCGAACAGACATCTGGAGGTGACCAAATTGGGTGCTCTACAACCGTGGCACTGGTTGATCCTTATCGCGGTGATCGTGCTGCTCTTCGGGTCGAAGCGGTTGCCTGATGCTGCACGCTCGCTCGGCAAGTCGATGCGCATTTTCAAGTCAGAGGTCAAGGAGCTGCAGAACGAGGGCAAGACGGACACCCCCGTCCAGCCTGCGCAGCCCCCAACCCAGGTGCAGTCCGAACGCGTCGAGGCGCCGGTGACACCGCCCCCGGCGCAGAACCCGACCGACGCGCGACCGGCCTGAACCGACCAGAATCCGGCGCCCAGGCGCCCGTAGTCAGACGCTGCCGTGCGCACCCCTAAGTTCATGTCGCGGCTCGACCCGCGCCAACGCAAAAGCCGCACCAACCCCGACGGGACGATGTCCCTCGTCGACCACATCCGGGAACTGCGGACCCGGCTGCTGATCTCGCTGGCTGCCGTCGCGCTGACCACCGTCATCGGCTTCTTCTGGTACAGCCACGGCATGTTCGGGATCGAGAGCCTGGGCGAGTGGCTGCGCGAGCCCTACTGTTCTCTGCCGCCCTCCGCGCGCGCCGACATCACCGCCGACGGCGGGTGCCGGCTGCTGGCCACCGCCCCGTTCGACCAGTTCATGCTGCGCCTCAAGGTCGGCTTGACCGCAGGCATCGTGCTGGCCTGCCCGGTGTGGCTCTACCAACTGTGGGCCTTCATCACGCCCGGGCTGTACCGCAACGAGCGCCGATTCGCGATGGCGTTCGTGACCTTCGCCGCGATGCTGTTCGTCTCCGGCGCTCTGCTGGCCTACATCGTGCTGTCCAAGGCCCTGCACTTCCTGCTGACCGTCGGCAACGACGTCCAGGTGACCGCGCTGTCCGGCGACCGGTACTTCGGCTTCCTGATCAACCTGCTGCTGGTCTTCGGCGTCAGCTTCGAGTTCCCGCTGCTGATCATCATGCTCAACCTGATCGGCGTGCTGCCGTACGAGAAGCTCAAGTCGTGGCGCCGGGGCCTGATCTTCGCTGTGTTCGTGTTCGCCGCGTTCGCCACGCCGGGCTCCGATCCGTTCTCGATGCTGGCGCTGGGCCTGGCGCTGTCGCTGCTGATGGAGTTCGCCATCCAGATCGCCCACCTGCACGACAACCGGAAGGCCAAGCGCGAGGCGGCGGCGCAGGAGGCCGTCCCCGACGACCAGGCCGCGCCCATCGAGCCGCCGACACCGGTGGCCGCCCCCGCACAGCTTGGGGCACAGCATGACGACATCACCTGAGGCCGGCGGGCGGGGGCACAGAGAAGACCCGGGGATGGACGCTGGCCCGGTTCGTCGACAGCCTGACGTTTCGGCTCGATCCGTTCCAGGTCGAGGCCTGCGAGGCCCTCGAGCGTGGCCACGGCGTGCTGGTGTGCGCGCCGACCGGTGCCGGCAAGACCGTGGTGGGCGAGTTCGCGGTGCACCTGGCGCTGGCGGCCGGCCGAAAGTGCTTCTACACCACGCCGATCAAGGCGCTCAGTAACCAGAAGCACAGCGACCTGGTCCGCCGCTACGGCCCGGAACGCATCGGGCTGCTGACCGGCGACCAGTCGATCAACGGTGACGCCCCGGTGGTGGTGATGACCACCGAGGTGCTGCGCAACATGCTCTACGCGGGTTCGAATGCGCTGCAAGGACTTTCGCACGTCGTGATGGACGAGGTGCACTTCCTGGCCGACCGGATGCGCGGCGCGGTGTGGGAGGAGGTCATCCTGCACCTGCCCGACGAGGTCCGGCTGGTCAGCCTGTCGGCGACGGTCAGCAACGCCGAGGAGTTCGGCGGCTGGATGCAGACCGTGCGCGGCGACACCACCGTCGTCGTCGACGAGCACCGGCCGGTGCCGCTGTGGCAGCACATGCTGGTGGGCAAGCGGCTCTTCGACCTGTTCGACTATCGACCGCGAGGGCAAGCAGCACCTCGTCGACCCCGACCTGACCCGGCACATCGCCAACCGCCGCGAGGCCGACCGGCTGGCGGACTGGCAGCCGCGGCATCGCGGGCGGCGGCCGACCCGGCGGCGGTCCCGGCTGCACCGGCCGCCGTCGCGCCCGGACGTCATCGCCACCCTCGACCGCGAGGGCCTGCTGCCCGCGATCACGTTCATCTTCTCCCGCGCCGGCTGCGACGGCGCCGTCAAGCAGTGCCTGCGCAGCCCGCTGCGGCTGACCAACGACGACGAGCGCGCCCGCATCGCCGAGGTGATCGACCGCCGCTGCGGCGAACTGGCCGACGCCGACCTGGCGGTGCTGGACTACTACGAGTGGCGTGAGGGCCTGCTGCGCGGGCTGGCCGCCCACCACGCGGGCATGCTGCCGGTGTTCCGCCACACCGTCGAGGAGCTGTTCACCGCGGGCCTGGTCAAGGCCGTCTTCGCCACCGAGACGCTGGCGCTGGGCATCAACATGCCGGCCCGAACCGTGGTGCTGGAGAAGCTGGTCAAGTTCAACGGCGAGCAGCATCTGCCGCTGACGCCGGGGGAGTACACCCAGCTGACCGGCCGCGCGGGGCGCCGCGGCATCGACGTCGAGGGCCACGCGGTCGTCATCTGGGTCCCGGACGTGGAGCCCGCCGAAGTCGCCGGCCTGGCCTCCACCCGAACCTTCCCGCTCAAGAGCTCGTTCGCGCCGTCGTACAACATGACCATCAACCTGGTGAACCAGATGGGACCGGAGCAGGCGCACCGGCTGCTGGAGCGCTCCTTCGCCCAGTACCAGGCCGATCGCTCGGTGGTCGGGATGGTCCGCGGTGTCGAGCGGGGCGAGAAGATGCTCGACGAGATCGCCGCCGAGATGGGCTGGGACCGCCGCGCCGAGCCGGTGCCCGAACCCGCGATCCTGGACTACGTCCGGCTGCGCGCGAAGATCAGCGATCGCGAGCGCGCCCAGTCCCGGGCCTCCCGGCTGCAGCGCAGGCAGGCGTCCAACGACGCGCTGTCCTCGCTGCGCCGCGGCGACATCATCAACATCACCCAGGGCAGGCGGGGCGGGCTTGCCGTGGTGCTGGAGGCCGCCCACGACGGGGACGACCCTCGCCCGCTCGTGCTGACCGAAAACCATTGGGCCGGAAGGATTTCCTCGGCCGACTACCCGGGGGCGGCCGCGCCGCTCGGGTCGATGTCGCTGCCCAAGCGGGTCGAGCACCGTCAGCCCAGAGTGCGCCGCGACCTGGCCTCGGCGCTGCGCTCGGCGGCCTCGGGTCTGGTCGTCCCGTCGGGTCGCAAGCGGCGGCCCGGTCGCGGAGGAACCGGACATCGACCCGGAGCTGACGACGCTGCGCGACGAGATGCGCAGGCACCCCGCGCACCGGATCGCGGACCGGGAGGACAAGGTCCGCGTCGGTGAGCGCTACCTGCGGGTGGAGCGCGACAACGAGCAGATCCGCAAGAAGGTCAGCGCGGCGACCAACTCGCTGGCCCGCACGTTCGACCGGATCGTGGGCCTGCTGACCGAGCGCGGCTTCATCGAGGCCGGCGCGGGGATCGGCACTGGTGAGCCGAAGGTGACCGCGGACGGCCGGCTGCTGGCACGGATCTACAGCGAAAGCGACCTGCTGGTCGCCGAGTGTTTGCGCACGGGCGTCTGGAAGGGCCTTCAGTCGGCGGAACTGGCCGCGGTGCTCTCGGCGATGGTCTTCGAGTCACGCGGCGGCGACGGCCCGACGCCCACCCACGCGGTCGACATGCCCACCAAAGGGGTGCGCCGGGCGCTGGCGGAGACCCGACGGCTCTCCGGCCAGCTGCGCGCCGACGAGAACCGGCACCGGATCAACCCGTCGCGCGAGCCCGACGAGGGTTTCGTGGCCGCCGTCTACCGCTGGGCCACCACCGGCGACCTGGCCGCGGCGCTGGCCGCCTCCGACGTCACCGGGTCGGGTACGCCGCTGCCCGCCGGTGATTTCGTCCGCTGGTGCCGCCAGGTGCTCGACCTGCTCGACCAGGTTCGCAACGCCGGACCCGACCCCGCGCTGCGCAGTGCGGCGAAACGCGCCATCGACGACGTCCGGCGCGGCGTCGTTGCTGTTGATAGCGGGTAGGGTGATGCAAACGCTACGGTGGGAGCGGCGAATCGCTACCAGACCAAGGAGAGACGATGAGCGGACCGCAGGGATCTGACCCCAACCCCTGGCAGGCTAAGCAGCCCGCCCAGGGTGAGGATCAGCCTGCCCCCGGCTCGGAGCAGCCCCCGGCCGCGACGCCGTCCTGAGCAGCCGTCGACCGAAACCGCGGCCTGGCCGCCGACCGGTGAGACGCCGGCCTGGCAGCAGCCGACCAGCGAGCCGCCCGCCTGGCAGCCGCCCGCCTACACCCAGCAGCAGATACCCGCAGTACGGCCAGCCGCAGGCGCCGGGCTATCCGCAGCAGCAGCCGTACCAGCAGCCGACCGAGTACAACCCGGCCGCCTACGGCCAGCCCCAGTACGGCCAGCCGCAGTACGGCCAGCCCGGCCAGCCGCAGTACGGCCAGCCCGGCCAGCCGCAGTACGGCCAGTACCCGCAGCCCGGCCAGTCCCGCAGCCCGGCCAGCCGGCGCCGGGACAGCCGGGTCAGCCCGGCCAACCGGGCCAGTACGCCCCGTACCCGCAGCCCGGTGGCGAGGAGGGCTCCTCGAAGAAGTCGGCGGCTGTCATCGGCACGGTCATCGGTGTGCTGGCGGCCATCATCCTGGCCGTGGTGCTGGTGCTCGGGTTCTGGAAGCCCGGCTTCTTCGTCACCACCAAGCTGGACATCAACAAGGCCCAGCAGGGTGTGCAGCAGATCCTGACCGACGAGACCAACGGCTACGGCGCGAAGAACGTCAAGGACGTCAAGTGCAACAACGGCCAGAACCCGACGGTCAAGAAGGGTGACACCTTCACCTGCGAGGTCAGCATCGACGGCACCAAGCGTCAGGTCACGGTGACCTTCCAGGACGACAAGGGCACCTACGAGGTCGGCCGGCCCAAGTAGCCGCTCGGCGGTCGCGCGGCTGAATTATCCTGTGCGACAACGGCAAATTCAGTTGCGGTAATTTCACCTCGGCGTTGCGGGGCGGTGCTACCGTCGGCTCATAAGTCGAGGGAGACCCTTATGAGCAGTGCGGCCGAGCGCGCGGAACAGCTGGCCTTGGTGTCCCGGCTGAAGACCACCTTCCCGGAGATCGAGGAGTGGCCGACACCGGATCAGGTCACGCACGACCACTATCTGGCGTATCTGAAGACCGTCCACGACGTCGGCGGGGAGATGCAGCTGCCGCTGCCGTACGAGAACAAAGAAGAAGAGCAGTGGGAGCTGATGACCTACGTGCTCTGCGAGGTTCTCGGTTGGCGGGGCATCTGGGTGTCTGAGGAGCGGCGCCGCATCGGCAATGTCGACGTGGGCCGCGCCATCTACTTCGGGTTGCCGTACTACAGCCGATGGCTGTGGTCGGTCGGCCGGCTGCTCATCGAGAAGGGCTACATCAGCTGGGGTGAGCTCACCGACCGGCTGGCCGACGTGCAGTCCCGCTACGCCGGCGGACTCGACGGCCGCACCCCGGACGCCGAACCGAAGTTCGAGGGCGACGGCGCGAAGGTCAAGCGCAACAGCCACCACACGAAGGCCGTCGGCATCGGCGATCCGCAGATCTATGCCGGCCAGGCGGATCCGGCCAAGTTCAAAGTCGGTGACAAGGTCCTGGTGCGCGATCTGCCGGCGATGTACTACACCCGCACCCCGGAGTACTGCCGTGGCGCGCACGGCGTGATCGCCGAAGTCACTTACGAGAGCCCCGCTCCCGAGGACGAGGCGTGGGACCGCGAGGACGCCAAACCGGAGTGGTTCTACATCGTCCGGTTCCGGCAGTGCGATCTGTGGGACACCTACACCGGGCCCGATAACGACACGCTGCAGACCGAAATTCCCGAACGCTGGCTGCAAGCCGTCTGAGAAGGAGCCGCTGCCATGTCCGACCACGGGCACGACCACGACCACGACCACACGCGCACCGTCAAGCCGATGGTCGACGAGATCACCGACTTCGAGGTGCTCGAGATCGCGCTGCGCGAATTGTGCATCGAGAAGGGTCTTTTCACCGCCGACGAGCATCGCGTGTTCACCGAGTACGCCGAGCAGATCGGCCCCACGCCGGCGGCCCGGCTGGTCGCCAAGGCATGGTTGGACCCGGAGTTCAAGAAACTCGCGGTGACTGACGCGATCGCGGCCGCCAAGGAAGTGGGCGTGGATTGGCTGGATCCCACTGGGTTCGGTACACCCAGCGACTTCGTGGCGTTCAAGATCCTCGAGGACACGCGTGAGGTGCACCACGTCATTGTCTGCGCGCTGTGTTCCTGCTATCCGAGGCCCATCCTCGGCAACTCCCCGGAGTGGTACCGCACGCCGAACTATCGCCGCCGTTTGGTGCGTTGGCCGCGACAGGTGTTGTCCGAGTTCGGGTTACAGCTGCCCGACGGCGTCGAGGTGCGCGTCGAGGACTCCAATCAGAAGCACCGCTTCATGGTGATGCCGATGCGCCCGGAAGGCACCGACGGCTGGACCGAGGACCAACTCGCCGAGATCATCACCCGCGACAGCCTGATCGGGGTCGCCCTGCCCAAACCCGGCGTCACCTCGAACGTGTACACGGCGAGCCGCTCGGCCGTCCGACCGGTGGTCGAGTCGTGAGCGAAGAGGACTTCGTCGTCCTCGACGAGATCGTGCGGCGCAACCAGGTCTGGCCGGTGATGGCCGAAAAGTACGGGGTGGAGAACCCGGTGCCGCCGTGGAAGACCAGTCTGGACGGCCTATGCGACGTCCTCGACAAGTCCTGCAGCACAGACGAACTGAACTTCACGTTCAAGGAGCGCCGCGACGAGGAGGACGAACTGTCGGCCACCCGGTACGCGCACCTGCCGTATCCGGAGAGCCAACTGGTGTCGCTGGCACACTCGCTGATGGCCCGCGGGGTAATCGACGAGGCGGAGCTTCGCCAGCGGCTCGCGGCGGTGCGGGCCCGGCTCGAGGCGGACTAGCCCGGCAGCGCGTCCAGCGCCTTCTGCAACCGCCCGATCGACGAGCCCACGCCGTACGCCTTCGCGAGTTCGGCGACCCGCGCGGGGTCGGCAGCCGTCAACGGCAATGCGTCGGTGGCGGTGGACATCTCGACGGGGGCATCGCGAGCCACCGCAACCACCGGACCGGCCGCCTCGATATAGTCGGTGGCGGCCAGCAGCTTGGCCCGAAACGCCTTGGACAGCTTAGATTTCGGGTCGTGCGCGGCGGCCAGGATGTCCTCCAGCGAGCCGTACTGCGCCAGCATGGTCGCCGCGGTCTTCTCGCCGACACCGGGCACGCCGGGCAGCCCGTCGGACGGATCACCGCGCAGCAGAGCCAGTTCCGCGTAGGCCGGCCCGGCCCGGTGCGCGGGCACGCCGTACTTCTCGGCCACCTCGGCGGGCCCGAACATCACCGCGTTGGACAGTCCCCGGCCGAGATACAGCACCCGCACGCGCACGGGATCGTCGGCCACCAGTTGCAGCAGGTCCCGGTCGCCGCTGACCACGACGACGGGGTCGCGCCGCTCGGCGGCGGCCAGCGTGCCCAGCACGTCGTCGGCCTCGAAGCCCGGCGCGCCGGCGGTGGCGATCCCGAACGCGTCGAGCAGTTCCATGATCATCTCGACCTGTGGGCTCAGCTCGTCGGGCACCTCCTCCAAATCCGGCTCCCCGCTGTAGGTTTCCTCCGCGACGCGATGCGCCTTGTATGACGGGATGGCATCGACGCGGAACTGCGGGCGCCAGTCCAGGTCCAGGCATACCACCAGGCGGTGTGGCCGCTCGCGGGCGATGAGCGTCGCCACACTGTCGATGAACCCGCGAACGGCGTTGACAGGCCTGCCATCCGGCGCGGTGATCGACGACGGCACCCCGAAGAACGACCGGAACCACATGCTGGCGCCGTCGAGCAGCAACACCGGCGCAGACATCAGTCCTCCACCCCGAACAGATACGACCCGCTGGTGATCGGCTTGTCGCCGGCCCCCTCGTCCTGCAGAACGGTCCGGACCGCGACCGTGCCGTCGGTGCCGCGGATGGCTTCCGCCGAAACCCGGAACGGGCCGACCTTGCCGCGGGCCAGGAACATCACGTGCGAACTGACCCCCTGCAGCCGGTCGGTGCCCACCAGCGCGGCCGCCGCGTCGAGGGCCGCGGTCTCCAGCACGACGAACTGCGGCCCGATGTGCAGCGCGGCGTCCGGTGAGGCCACCTCGACCGTCAGCTCCGGCAGCGCCCAGGTGCCGTCGGGCCGGCAGCGCGCGCCGAACACCTGCCACAGCGGCGGCAGGTCGGGGGAGTCGACCACCTCGATCGGGTTGAGTTCCATGCGGCCCAGGCCCTCGGGTGGCACCCCGATGCTCACGCCCTGGCCCTCGTTGAGCGCGAGCACCCGGCTCGGGTTGTCGGCGTCGACGATCTTCGAGCGGCTGTAGGCCATCTGCCGCCCGCGCTTGAGTTCCTCGGACTGGATCTCGATGCGGTTTACGTCCCGGCCCGGGTCGAGCACCTGGATCGAGTGGATCACCGGGTTGGGCACGGCCTCGAGGTCGGACACCAGCCCGCTGTCGGGGGAGACGATGCCGAGCACTGCCAGGTACAGCCCGCCGGTCGGGTTGCGCATGTCGTGGCGGATCGCCACGGTGTCCTGCGCGCCGATGTCCATCGACGAGTAGCTCCGGCCGAGGTAGCGGTAACTGAGCAGACCACCCCAGCGGCGGTTGAGTTCGTCGGCATACGCCTCGGGGTCACCGGCCAGTTCGCGGATATCGCGCAGCACCGTGTGATCGTATGCCCGCGGCTAATCTTGCTGTCATGAGCGCCAGCCGTTTCCCCAGCGATGTGTACGCCCGCCGGCTGAAGGCCGCGGCGGCCGCTGCCGACCAGGCGGGGGTGGAGGGCCTGGTGGTGACGCCCGGCTACGACTTGCGCTACCTGCTCGGCTCGCGGGCGCAGACCTTCGAGCGGCTGACCGCCCTGGTGATCCCGGCCGCCGGCGCGCCGGTCATGGTGGTCCCGCGGCTGGAGTTGGCGGCGCTGCGGGAGTCCGCGGCCGCCGACCTCGGCCTGGTGGTCCAGGACTGGGTGGACGGCGAGAACCCCTACGACGTCGTGGCCGTCGCCCTCGGCGGCCATGCACGGCCGCCGTCACCGATTCGATGCCCGCGCTGCACCTGCTTCCGCTGGCGCAGCGGCTGGGCGCGGTGCCGGTGCTCGGCACCGAGATCATGGCGAGCCTGCGGATGGTCAAGGACCCCGCCGAGATCGAGGCGCTGCGTACCGCCGGCGCGGCCATCGACCGGGTACATGCGCGGGTGCCGGAGTTCCTGGTGCCCGGCCGCACCGAGGCCGACGTCGCCGCCGATATCACCGAAGCCATTGTGGCCGAGGGCCATTCGGAGGCGGCGTTCGTCATCGTCGGCTCCGGACCGAATGGCGCCGACCCGCACCACGAGTGCTCGGATCGGGTGCTGCAGGCCGGCGACATCGTCGTCGTCGACATCGGCGGTCCGGTCGAGCCCGGCTACAACTCCGACTCCACCCGCACCTACAGCCTGGGCGAGCCCAGCGCAGATCGCCGAGCAGTACGCGGTGCTGCAGCAGGCGCAGGCCGCCGGTGTCGCCGCGGTGCGGCCCGGCGTGACCGCCGAGCAGGTCGACGCCGCCGCCCGCGACGTGCTGGCTGAGGCCGGACTGGCGGAGTACTTCGTGCACCGCACCGGCCATGGCATCGGCTTTTCGGTGCACGAGGAGCCCTACATCGTGGCGGGCAACGACCTGTCACTGACCGAGGGCATGGCGTTCTCCGTCGAGCCGGGCATCTACTTCCCGGGCCACTGGGGTGCGCGTATCGAGGACATCGTGATCGTCACCGCCGACGGCGCGCTGGCGGTCAATCAGCGGCCGCACGAACTGACGGTGGTGGCGGTGGGCTGATCACCGAGCGGGCGGAGTCTCGACCGTGCAAGCGATTCCTGGCGCCCGCCGAAGTCGCCGGTCGAGGGTGACCAGAGGCGCCCCGACGGCTTCTGCCATCGCAATGTAGGCCGCGTCGTAAATGCTTGCGTTTCGGCGTAGTTCCCATGCGCGCCGAGCGAGCACCTCGTAGGGCCAGAGTTCGATGGGCAGATCGACCAGATCGGCGTGGGCCTGCGCGGCCTGGTCGGTGCTGATCAACTCGCCGAGCTCGTGCCGACGAATGATGTTCGCGCACTCGAACGGCATCAGGGCGGGGGCGAACAGCTCGGCGCCGGCCAACCGTTCCGCCACCCATGTGCCGTCTTGTCCTGCGTCGAGGAACACCGCCACAAGGGCCGAGGCATCACAGACCAGCCGTTGGGTCACCGCCGGTCGGCGTCCTTGGCAGCAAGCGTGGCTGCCGCATCGACGTGCACTCCGGTCGCCATCACCCGTGCCCGCGCGCGGGCCAGCACGTCATCGAGAGAGGGTTTCTCGGCAGCAGCGATAAGGACACCTCGTAGGTACTCCTGAAGCGATTTGCCGGCACGAGCCGCACGCGAGGCCAACTCGTCACGGACGTCATCGGGGACATCGCGGACCGTCACAGCAACCATGCATGCATTTTAGCAGCATTGCAGCTATTTAGCTGCGCATCGCGGCTTACAGGTCGACGACGACGTCCTCGGTTGGCTGAGCGCAGCAGATCAGCACGTTCCCCGCCGCGGGCACGTCCAGCGGCTCGGGGTCATAACGGACCGCCCCGGACAGCAGGGGCGTCTCGCAGGTGTGGCAGACCCCGTCCGGCATGCCCACCGGGTCGGGACGTCGCACGCCTCGGCGAACTCCAGCAGCGCCGGATAGCCGACGCCCCACGGTGCGGACACCGCGCTGCGGGCGAAGGACACCTGCGGTCCGGTGCCGGGTTCTCCGGCGGGCGGGTGCGGGGCGGTTGCACCGGACGCCACCACGCCGGGCGTCAAAGCCGCACCGGCGCCGAACGTTTCGGTGTGGATCCGGCCGGCATCCAGGCCGCACTCGGCCAGGGCGAGGCTCACTGCCGTCATGAACGACGCCGGCCCGCACACGTACGCCTCGGCGTGGGCGGGCAGTGAGAGCTCGCGAAGCATGGTCGACGACAGCCGCCCGACCGCGTCATAGTCGGTTCCTTGGCGGTCCGAGGGCCCGGGCCTGCTGTAGGCGATATGACGATGCGCGCCGGCCAATCGTCGAGCAGCTCGCGGCTTTCCGCGGCGAAGGTGTGCTCAGCACCGTCGCGGGCGCCGTGCAGCCACCACACCTCCCGCCCGGGCTGCCGGGCCGCGAGCTGGTGCAGCATCGACAGCACCGGGGTGACGCCGACTCCGGCGCTGACCAGCACCACCGGCGCATCATCGTCGGCGAGGCAGAAGGTGCCCCGCGGTGCGGCCACGTCGACGGTGTCCCCGGCCTGCACGCCGGATGCGATGAAACTGCTTGCTGCCCCATGTGTTTCACGCTTGACGCTGATCCGGTAGGTTTCCGAGCCCGGCCGGTTCGACAGCGAGTAGTTGCGGATCAGCGCTCCCGCGCCATCGCCGGGCTGAAGCTTGACGGTGATCGACTGCCCCGCCAGCCAGCAGGGCAGCGGCGACCCGTCGGCTGCGGCGAACGTCAGCGACCGGACATCCCGGCTCTCCTGATGTGCCGCGGTGACGGTCAGTGGACGAAAGCCTGCCCATGCCGCTGCCGGTGCGGCCGTCCCGGTGAGTCCGGCGTTCCCCGCCGCGTCACCGTCGGCGTCGGCCAGCGCCCGTAGCGACTCCTGCCAGCCCGGGCTGAGCGCTGGAATCCGCAGCGCCCGTTGCACTCCTGCGCGCGGGTGACCGGGAAGGTACAGCAGCGCATCGATCTCGGCCACGCTGACCTGCTCGGGTCCGCTGCTGACCTTGACGATCTCCTGGCCGGCCTGCACCTCGCCTTCGGTGATCACCCGCATGTAGAACCCCGGCCTGCCGGTGGGACACCAGCAACGCGGCCATGCGCGGTTCGTTCAGTCGCAAGCCGACCCGGTAGCAGGTGACCCGCGGCTGGCTGACCTCGAAGACGGCGTCCCCGATGCGGTAGCGGTCACCGATGCACACCTCGTCGTCCGGCAGGCCGTCGACGGTGAAGTTCTCGCCGAAGTGCCCGTGGCGCAAGTCCTCTCGGCCCAGGAATTCCGACCAGTGCCGGTAGGAGTCCAGCTGGTAGACCAGCACCGCCCGCTGCTCGCCGCCGTGGCCGCCGAGGTCGCCCTGGCCGTCGCCGTCCACATTGAGTCGGCGCACCATGCGCGGCCCGTCGACGGTCGTCTTCCACGCGCCGGTGTGCACCACGCGGTCGTTCCACGCGACATCGCGGGGGAGTCCGACGTTGACGGCCACCAGCTGGGCCATGGTTGCGAGCCTAGCGGCTCAGGCCTTCGAGCGGTCCAGCAGGCTCGAGGAGCCGAGCACCCGGGTGACGTGGACTTCGATCACCACGCGTCGAGGGTTGACCCTCGGCGTGCGGTAGCGCTGGGCGTAGCGCAACTCCGCGTCGCGGACCGCGCCCGGGTCGCGGTTGACGCTCGCCGCACCTTCCAGTGACAGCCAGCGTGCGCCGTCGACTTGGGACAGCACCCCGACAGCGGAGCGCTCGGCGTTGATCGCCTTCTGCGAGCCGTCGCTGGTGATGACCCGCGCGATGTGCGTCTTGGGGTCGAAGGTGAAGCCGACCGCCACCACGTGCGGCGAGTTGTCGGCACGCAGCGTCGTCAGCATCGCGAGGTGGCGCTCGGTGAGAAATGCCAGCGCATCACTGGTCAGCCTGGTTGTGGAGTTCGCCATCAGGCTCCACGCTAGCGCAGTGAATAATCTACAGGTGTGAGTGACACGGGGCCCGGACCGGTCGTGATCTTCGGCGGCCGCAGCGAGATCGGCCTCGAGCTTGCGACGCGGCTGGCGCCGGGATCGACCGTGGTGCTGGCCGCCCGCGGTGCCGACCGCCTCGATGCCCAGCTGGCGGCGGTCCGTGACGCCGGCGCCGCCGCGGTGCACGCGGTCGAGTTCGACGCCGACGACCTCGCCTCCCACGGCCCGCTGGTCGAGAAGACTCGTCGGCGAATACGGGCCGATCGGCACCGCCGTGCTGGCTTTCGGCATCCTCGGCGACCAGACCCGCGCCGAGACCGACGCCGCCCACGCCGTCGCGATCGTGCAGACCGACTATGTCGCGCAGATCAGCCTGCTGACCCACCTGGCGACCGCGATGCGCGCCGCCGGCCGTGGCGCACTCGTGGTGTTCTCCTCGGTGGCCGGGGTGCGGGTACGCCGCGCCAACTACGTCTACGGCTCGGCCAAGGCGGGTCTGGACGGGTTCGCGTCCGGGCTGGCCGACGCGCTGCACGGTAGCGGGGTGCGGCTGCTGATCGTGCGGCCGGGCTTCGTCATCGGCCGCATGACCGAGGGCATGGACCCCGCGCCGCTGTCCAGTACGCCCGCTCAGGTGGCCGAGGCCACCGCCCGGGCGCTGGCGAAGGGCCGGCGGACGGTCTGGGTGCCGTGGGCGCTGCGGCCGATGTTCTTCGGCATGAAGCTGTTGCCGCAAGCGGTGTGGCGGAGAATGCCCCGATGACGATCGTGGTGGTCGGCATCGGCGCCGACGGGATGGCCGGGCTGTCCGAGGAGTCCCGGCGCGAACTGCGTTCCGCAACAGTCGTTTACGGATCCCAGCGCCAGCTCGATCTGCTCGACGACACCGTCGGCGCACCACGCCACAGCTGGCCCTCGCCGATGCTGCCCGCGCTGCAGCGCCTGCTCGACGACAACCCGTCCGGTGACATCCACGTGGTCGCCAGCGGCGATCCGCTGCTGCACGGCATCGGCACCACGCTGATCCGCCTGCACGGCACCGAGAAGGTGCGGGTACTGCCGCACGTGTCGTCGGTGACACTGGCCTGCGCGCGGATGGGCTGGAGCGCGCAGGACACCGAGGTCATCAGCCTGGTCACCGCGCCCGTGCACACCGCGGTGCGCCGCGGCGGACAGGCGGTGGTGTTGTCCCGCAGCGCCGCCACGCCTGCGGAGCTGGCCCGCCTACTGGTCGAAACCGGCCGCGGAGCTTCGGAATTCACCGTCCTCGAACAGCTCGGAAGCGGCAACGAGCGAGTACGCAGCCGCGCGGCCGACGCCTGGGCCGCCGCGCCGCCGGGTGACGTCGACGACCTCAACGTGGTCGCCGTCCGCTACCTGCCCGACGAGCGGGTCGCCCAGACCCTGCCCGATGACTTCTTTCGCCACGACGGGCAGATCACCAAACAGACCATCCGCGCGGTCACCCTCGCCGCGCTCGCGCCGCGGCCCGGTGAGCTGCTCTGGGACGTCGGTGCGGGCTCCGGCAGTGTCGCCATCGAGTGGTGCCGCAGCGCACCCGGCTGCCGGGCGATCGCCTTCGAGGCCGACCCGCAGCGCCGCGAACGGATAACCGCCAACGCCAGAGCCTTCGGCGTCGAGGTGGACATCCGCGACCACGCACCGGAAGACTTCGACGGCGCAGACTCACCCGATGCCATCTTCGTCGGCGGCGGCCTGACCAATCCAGGACTGCTCTCGGCATGCGTCGACCGGCTGCCCACCGGGGGACGGTTGGTCGCCAACGCCGTCACCGCGGAATCCGAAGCGCTTCTGGTGGAATGGCATTCGCGTCTCGGCGGTGAGCTGCGCCGCTTCCAGCACTACCGCGGTGAACCGCTGGGCGGGTTCACCGGCTGGCGCCCGGCCATGCCGATCACCCAGTGGGTGGTGAGCACGCTGTGACCGTCTACTTCATCGGCGCCGGGCCCGGCGCCGCCGACCTCATCACGGTGCGCGGCCAGCGGCTGGTGCAACGCTGCCCGGTCTGCCTGTACGCCGGGTCGATCATGCCGCAGGACCTGCTGGCGCTCTGCCCGCCCGATGCCACGGTGGTCGACACCGGGCCGCTGACGCTCGAGCAGATCGTCGACGAACTCGCCGCGGCCGACGCCGCCGGTCACGACGTGGCGCGGCTGCACTCCGGGGACCCGTCGATCTACAGCGCGATCGCCGAACAGTGCCGCCGCCTCGACGCGCTGGGCATCGCCTACGAGATCGTCCCGGGTGTACCGGCTTTCGCCGCCGCCGCGGCGGCGCTCGGACGTGAGCTGACCGTGCCAGGTGTTGCGCAGACCGTGACGCTGAGCCGGGTGGCCACGCTGTCGACCGACATGCCCGACGGCGAGGATCTGGTCGCCCTGTCGAAACCCGGTGCCACGCTGGTGCTGCACCTGGCCGCGCACCGGATCGATGCGATCGTGCCGCAACTCCTCGAGGGCGGCTACCGGCCAGACACCCCGGTGGCCGTCGTCGCCTTCGCCAGCTGGCCCCAGGAGGTCGTGCTTCGCGGGACGCTGGCCGACATCGCCAAGAAGATGCACGACGCGGACATCACCCGCACCGCGGTGATCGTCATCGGGGATGTGCTTGCCGCAGAGGGCTTCACCGACAGCTACCTGTACTCCGCGGCCCGCACGCGCGGCAGCCAGACACTGATGCCCATCCTGCTGCTCGGCGGAACAGGTGAGGCCAGAACGCTGGCCGCCCGGCTGCACCCCGGCACCGACATCATCAGTTCGCTCGCGGGACGTGTCCCCGATCCCGCGCTGCCGGCCGGCCCGCGTGCGGATCGGCGGGTTCGGCGGTGTCGCAGGACTGCGACAATGGTTGTGCGACAACGACATCACCGCGGTCGTCGACGCCACCCATCCGTTCGCCGCCACGATGACCGCCAACGCCGCGCAGGCCTGCGCCGAGTTGACGCTCCCGCACCTCGTGCTGGCCAGGCCGGCCTGGGACCCCGGCAGCGCCGTCGTGGTCGGCTCCGACGTCGAGGCCGCGGACACCGTGGCGCACCATGGCTATTCGCGAGTGTTCCTCACGACCGGCCGCTCCGGTGTCGGGCCGTTCGCCGACAGCGACGCCTGGTTTCTGATCCGGGTCGTCACCCCGCCCGATTCCAACCTGCTTCCACGCCACCACGAGGTGCTGCTGTCGCGGGGACCCTATGCCTACGACGACGAGTACACGCTCATGCAGCACAACAGGATCGAGGTCCTGGTCACCAAGAACAGCGGGGGAGTGCTGACCGCGGCCAAGCTGGATGCCGCCCGCGATCTCGGTGTGGCCGTGGTGATGATCGAACGCCCACCGCTACCGGCCGACGTACGCAGCGTCAGCACCGTCGACGAGGCGGTCGACTGGGTACGGCGTCTGTCATAGATCAGACGTTGGCGGACCTGCGTTTGCGGGCCGCCTTGGCATCCGCCTCGCGGGAGTAGTTCGGGTCGGTCGCCAGGCGGCTGTGGCGACGGCCGTGGATGAAGTAGACGACGAACCCGAGCACCATCCAGATTCCGAACCGGATCCAGGTCGCGGCGGGAAGGTTCAGCATCAGGTAGAACGACGCGAGGACGGCGGGCTGACTTTCGCGAATGTCGCGGGCAGCAGACGGTCGCGGCTCATCGCGAAGAACACCCTGCTCTGCCCGAGCATGAGGATCATCATCACCCAACACCGCGCTCGCCGACCTGCGGGGCTAGGCGATGCCTCGCCGAGTGGCCACTTGTGATGCGCTTCGGCGCGAAAAGCGTGCGCTAACCTGCCATTCGGCGGTGGGTCAGCCCTGGTAGCGCCGCGGGGTGAACACCGTGTCGCCCGATGACGCGGTGTACCACTGCGTCTGCGAGGATCCGACGATCAGCAGGCAGCGCATGTCCACGTCGGCCGGATCGAGATCGGCCAGGCGGACCACCGTCACCGATTCGGCCGGGCCGGACACGTCGCGCCCGATCACCACCGGTGTCCCCGGATCGCGGTGCTCGAGCAACAGATCCCGCATCGCGGCGACCTGCCAGGTGCGGCTCTTCGACGCCGGGTTGTAGATCGCCAGCACCAGATCGGCGGCGGCCGCCGCCGACAAGCGCGTGGCGATGACGTCCCACGGCTTGAGCCGATCGGACAGCGAGACCACCGCGTAGTCATGGCCCAACGGCGCGCCCACCCGGCTGGCGACGGCCTGCGCGGCCGTCATCGCCGGGATCACCCGCACCGCGACATCCGGCCACTGCTTGGCCTCCTCGAGCACGGCGGTGGCCATCGCGAACACACCCGGATCACCGGAGGAGACCACCGCCACCGCCCGGCCCTGCTCGGCCAGTTCACACGCCAGGCGCGCCCGGGCCGGCTCGTCGGTGTTATCGCTGGGGTGACGAACTTGGTTGGCGCGCAACGGAATCCGATCCAGGTAGGGCCCGTAGCCGATCAGGTCGGTCGCCGCGGCCAGCTCGCGACGGCTCTGCGGGGTCATCCAGTCGACATCGCCGGGTCCCAGCCCGACCACCGCGACACCGCCAGTCGTCGATTCGGGCCGTCTGTCCGCCCGGAACGATCGCCAGCGAGAAGTACGGCACGCTCTCGGCGTCCACCTCGCCGGCCGGCAACACCCGCTGCGCATCGGTGCTCGCCCGTTCCACGTAGAATGCCTCGTCCAGCCGACCGGACATCGAAAGCGCTTCACGCACTTGCGGATACGTCCGACCAAGTTTGATCACCACCGCGGCGTCGGCGTCGGCGAGGCGCCGGGCCAGCTCGCGAACCGGCATGGTGCCGGGCAGGATGGAGAGCACCTCGTCGCCGGTCACCAGCGGGGTGGCGATCGCCGCCGAGGCCGCGCTCACCGACGTCACCCCGGGAATGATGACCGCGTTGAATCGCTCGGTCAGCCGGCTGTGCATGTGCATGTAGGAGCTGTAGAAGAGCGGATCACCCTCGGCCAGCAGCGCCACGTCGCGCCCGGCGTCCAGGTGGGCGGCGATCCGCTCGGCCGCCTCGCGGTAGAAGTCCTCCATCGCGCCGGCATAGCCGCCGGGATGGTCGGTGCTCTCGGTGGTCACCGGGTAGACCAGATGCTCCTCGATCTGGCCCGGCCGCAGATACGGTTCCGCGATGCGGCGGGCGATGCTGCGACCGTGGCGCGCACTGTGATATGCGACCACGTCGGCCTCGCCGATCACCCGCGCGGCCTTGACCGTCACCAACTCGGGGTCACCGGGGCCCAGGCCGACGCCGAACAACGTGCCCGTCATTCGCGTTCGCTCGCAATCGCGTTCACCGCGGCGGCTGCCATCGCACTGCCGCCGCGGCGGCCCCGCACCACCAGATAGTCCATCCCGCGCGGGCGCTCGATGAGCTCCTGCTTGGACTGCGCGGAGCCGACGAACCCGACCGGGCCGCCGAGTACCGACACCGGGGCGGGCACACCCTCGTCGATCAACTCCAGCAGCCGGAACAGCGCGGTGGGGGCGTTGCCGATCGCGAGTACGGCACCGGCCAGCCGCTCGGACCACAGCTCCACGGCGGCCGCCGACCGCGTCGTCTCCCGGCGCTTCGCCAACTCGGCGGCGCGCGGATCGGCCACCAGCGACACGACCTCGTTGCCTGCGGGCAGCCGGGCGGCGGTGATGCCCGCGGCGACCATCGAGGAGTCGCACAAAATGGGCGCGCCTGCGACCAGCGCGGCATGCGTCGCCTCGACCACGCCGGGGGTGAAGGCAATGTGCTCGGGCAGGTCGACCTGTCCGCAGGTGTGGATCAGCCGCACCACCACGCGAGCGATGTCGTCGGGAAACGGCGTCAGGTCCGCCTCGGCCCGGATCGTCGCGAACGACTGCCGATAGATCTCGGCCGCGTCGCGGGTGTAGTCGAGCACCCGATCACCCTACGACCTACCGCTTGACCCGCTGAAAGCCCTCGCCCGTTGCCACCCGTATCTCGCCGGACAGCGGACTGCCGCAGGCCCGTTCGCAGCCCACATAGTGCACATGCCCGGGCGAAGTGTGCTCGGCCACGGCCCTGCTGGCCTCGGCCCGCACGTCGGCCAGCGACTTCTCGCACCCCGGACTACCGACACAGGCGCTCACCCGCAGCCACGGCGAATTCTCGTCGAACACCAGGCCGAGCGGAGCCAGCACCCGCAGCGACGTGTCGGCCACGCCCTCGGCCAGATCGCACACCAGCAGTGACCGCCACGGGGTGATCACCACCGGTGCGTCGATCGCGGCGACGAAGTGCGCCTGCCGGGCCTCCAGTACACCCAACGGCACCGCCGCCCCCAATGTCACCTGCCCGTCGTCCTGCAAGATCCACCCGACCGGCGGCCGCAGCACCGGGGGATAGGTCGTCCCGCCGGGCTCCGTGGCCTCGAAGTCCGACACCAGGACCGAAGGATCATCCAATTCGCCTACCCGCCAGGCCGTTCCGCGCACCGCGATGAAACGGCGCGCCACCGCAAGCAGGGCGGGCACCACCTCGTCGGGACCGAACCGGACGCCGGTGTCGCGGCCGGCCAGCAGCAGCGCCGCCCGGTCGCCCAGAACGTGCACGCCGGCGTCGGCGCGCAGCCCCGAGATGTCGCCTGTCCCGTCGTCGAGGCCGAACATGAACCGGCCCGGAAGCCGCACCAGCTCGGGGTCGGACTGGATCCCGCGATCCAGCTCGGCCACCCACGGCCGCACGTCGGCCCGTCCGCCGAACCGCCCTGACAGTGGCGAGGCGACGATGTTGCGCACCCGCTCGTGGTCAGGTGAGGGCAGTAGGCCAGCGCCGGCCGCGGCTTCGGCGGCGGCGGCGGTGTCCCGGACGCCGCGCAGCTGGACGTTGCCCCGCACGGTCAGCTCGATCGTGCCGTTGCCGTGCTCGGTCGCGGCGTGGGCCAGCGTCTCCAGCTGGCCGGGGGTGATCATCCCGCCGGGCAGCCGCAGGCGGGCCAGCGCGCCGTCGGCTGCCTGGTGCACCTGCAGTGCCCCCGGGCAGGCGTCGTCGTCACGCGTTCTGCTCACCGGTTCACCGTACGGTCAGGGGCGATCCGGCAGCGGAGCCCAGTGCAGGGCGGTGTCGCCCGATGCCGGCGTCATGATCAGCTGCCCATCCTGGATGCGCCAGCCCCCGACGCCCGACAGTGCGGCGGCGACGCGGGTGTCCAACGACGGCTGCGGGCACATCATCAGCGTTACGGCGATAGGCCCGAAGGACAGCGTTCCCGAGTCCGCGGTCGCGGCGCTCGCCTGCCAGCTTCCGCTGCCCCGGTTGCAGTCCAGCAGGAAGGCGGCGTGGCCGTCGGCGCCGAACGTCACGGTGAACGTCGAGGGATCCTCGACCGACATCGGGCCGTCGGCGGAATCGATGCTCACCAACTGCCATCCGGTGTCGGTCAGCGGTGTCGGGTCGGCGGCCGCGCTTGCGCAGGTGGCGAGCGCCAGGCCGGCAGCCAGAGTCACCAGCAATGTCTTCACCCCGTCCACCGTACGGGCGTATCTTCAGGCGATGGCAACGGCAGCCACACCTCGGGTGGGGATCATCGGCGCCGGCATGTCCGGCCTGTGCATGGCAATGAAACTGTTGGACGAGGGTATCGACTCGTTCGTCATCTACGAGCAGGCCGACGAGGTCGGCGGCACCTGGCGGGACAACACCTATCCCGGCCTGCACTGCGACGTCCCGTCGCCCTATTACAGCTACTCCTTCCTGCCCAACGCCGAATGGTCGCGGATGATGCCGCCGGGCGCGGAGATCCAGCAGTACCTGCGCCGGGTCGCCGACGAGCGGGGGATCCGGCGCTACATCCGGTTCGGTACCGAGGTCGTCTCCGCGGAATACCGCGACGGTCGCTGGCACGTCAGCACCGACAAGGGCACCGACGAGTTCGACGTGCTGATCACCGCCACCGGCTTTCTGCGGGTGCCGCGCTATCCCGACATCCCGGGCCTCGACACCTTCGCCGGACCGTCGTTCCATTCGGCGCGCTGGGATCATTCGGTGACGCTGCCGGACAAGCGGATCGGGCTGATCGGCACCGGCTCCACCGGTGTTCAGATCACCGCCGAGCTCGGCGGAAAGGTCAAACAGCTCACAATCTTCCAGCGCACCGCCCAGTGGATCGCTGCCGTGGCCCAACATGCACTATCGGGCACGCCGGGCGATGGTCCGCCGGTTTCCGGCCCTGGCCCGCCCCGGTTACGCGTTCTGGTCCTCGTTCGTGACGGTGATGTACGGCAGCGCACCCATCCGCCCTGGACTGGCGCGCACATACTTCCGGCAGATGTGCATCTGGAATCTGCGGCTGTCCGTGCGCAACCGGGCGCTCAAGAAGAAACTCACCCCCAACTACCAGCCGATGTGCAAACGGCAGGTCTTCTCCAGCGGCTACTACCGGGCCGTCCAGAAGCCCGGTGTCGAGGTGATCACCGCTCGCATCGACCACATCGAGCCGCGGGGAGTGGTCACCGCCGACGGCCGGCTGCACGAGCTCGACGTGCTGGTGCTCGCCACCGGCTTCGACGCACGGGCCTACGTGCGTCCGATGCGCATCATCGGTGCCGGCGGCCGCAGCCTCGACGAGGTGTGGGACGACGGACCGTACGCCTACCGCTCGATCGGGGTGCCCGGCTTCCCCAACCTGCTCATGCTGATGGGTCCGCACTCACCGATCGCCAACCAGTCGCTGGTGCCGGTCGCCGAGGACCAGGCCGACTATGCGCTGTGGTGGATCAAGCAGATCCGTGACGGCCGCGTCGACTCCTTCGTGCCCACCGAGACCGCGACCAAGCTCTACAACGAGGAGATCGAATCGGCTCTGCCGCAGACTATCTGGGCGAGCGGATGCAACAGCTGGTATCTCGGGAAGAATGGACTTCCCGAGGTGTTTCCATGGAACCCGGCCCGCCACCGCGAACTGCTGCGCAGCCCGGTGGTCGCCGACTTCGAGGTCCGCAACTCCTGACGGCTGCGGCTTTCCCGCCCAGCGGGTAACCAGGGCGTGCCACGATGAGGGATGCCGCATGGCAAGGGCCCGACAGCGCGAGTGATCGCGATCGGCCTACTGCTCGTCGTCCTCGGTGTGGCGCTGCGCGGGCGGCTGCCCGGTGTGCAGCAGGCCGAACCTGATCGGCCGACCGGTGGCCCCGCGTCTCTGATCGGCGTGATCGCCCTGGTTTCGGCCGCCATGCTGGTGGTCGCGGTCGCCATCGTCATGTCGATCCGCGAGCCCGGACGTCCGATGCCTGCGGCGCGCTACGACGTGCCCGGCGGCGGGGCCGCGAAGGGCCGGCGAAGCTGGCGCGTCCTGCTGATCGGGCTCGCCGCGATCCTGGCCTGGGTGCTTCTGAACGCCCTGCTGACGCAGTTGCCGTGGCTGCGTGCCGGCGACGTGCCGTCGCCGCAGACCGCACCAGGGCCGCCGCCCACCGGCGAGGCCGTCCCGCGCCCACCGGCGCCTACGCCGGGCGGAGGCAACGACCACGTCTTCTGGTTCCTCGCCGTGAGCACCGCCGCCCTGATGGTGCTCATCCTCACCGCAGCGGTGGTGGTCCGCGTTCGCCGCCGCCGCGACGCCGCTCCCATCGGAGCGGCGCCCCCGGTACCTGCCGCGGTCGTCGAGCCGGCGTCGGGATCGGAGTCGCTGGCCCTGGCCGCCGAGCGCGGGCTGGCCGAGGTCGGCGATCTCAGCCGCGAACCGCGGGAGGCGATCATCGCCTGCTACGCGGCGATGGAGAACGCACTGGCGAACGCGCCGGGCGCGGCGCCGCAGGATTCGGACACGCCCTCGGAGGTGTTGGCCCGTGCGGTGGAACACCACGCCCTGCAGTCCGGCAGCGCGGGGGAGCTCGTCACGTTGTTCGCCGAGGCCCGGTTCAGCACGCACGTGATGAACGAGGGCCATCGTGAGGCCGCGGAGCGCGCGCTGCGGCTGGTTCTCGACGAACTGCGGAGTCCGGTGTGACCAGGCTGTGGGCCGGCGGGCTGGTCCTGGTTGTCGGGGCCGAGGTCCTGGCCATGGTCCTGGGGGCACATCGGTGGCTCTTGCCGGCCGGAGGCGCCGCGGCGGCCTTGGTGCTGATCGCCGCCCGCATGGGACTCGACGCCCGCAGTCACCCGGCCGAGGCCATCACCGACGACGCCGCGGAGTCGTTGCAGCGCTGGAAGTCTCGCACCGAGTCGACGATCCAGTGGGCGGATGCGACGCGCGCCGACTGGGACCGGCACCTGAGGCCGAAGCTGGCGGCGGAGTTCATCCTGGCGACCCGGCACCGGGATCCGGCCGCGTTGAAGGCAACTGGCCGCATCGTGTTCGGCGACGAGCTGTGGCGCTGGGTGGATCCCAGCGACATCTCGCGAACCGGGAGCCGGGAGCCCGGACCGGGGTCGGCGACTCTGGAGGAGATCCTGCGACGAATGGAACGCCTATGACGATGCCGGCCCCGACCGCGACGGCCTACTGCGAGGCGGTGATCGACGAGATCGAACGCGTGGTGGTCGGCAAGCGCGCGGCGCTCACGCTGATCCTGACCACCGTGCTGGCCGGCGGCCATGTGCTGATCGAGGACCTGCCCGGCATGGGCAAGACGCTGATCGCGCGGTCGTTCGCCGCGGCCCTGGGCCTGCGCTTCACGCGGGTGCAGTTCACCCCCGATCTGCTGCCCGCCGATCTGCTCGGCTCGACGATCTACGACATGCAGTCCGGGCGCTTCGAGTTCCGTCCGGGCCCGATCTTCACGAACCTGCTGATGGCCGACGAGATCAACCGGACGCCGCCCAAGACCCAGGCGGCCCTGCTCGAGGCGATGGCCGAGCAACAGGTCAGCATCGACGGCCAAACCCACCGGCTGCCTTCGCCGTTCATCGTCCTGGCGACGGACAACCCGATCGAGTACGAGGGCACCTATCCGCTGCCGGAAGCGCAACTCGACCGCTTCGCCGTCAAGGTGGAGTTGAAGTACCTCTCCGAGCGCGACGAGGCGACGATGTTGCGCCGCCGCCTCGACCGGGGAACGGCTGAGGGCGGCGATCGGCGCGGTGGTCAACGCCGACGACCTGCTCGCGATGTGCGCGGCGGTGGAGGAGGTGTCGGTCCACGAGGACGTCCTGCACTACGTGGTGTCGCTGGCGACGGCCACCCGCAGCCATCCGCAGGTGGCCGTCGGCGCCAGCCCGCGGGCCGAACTCGACCTGGTCCAGCTCGCCCGCGCCCGCGCGCTCGTGTCCGGCCGCGACTACGTGATACCCGAGGACGTCAAGGCGCTCGCGGTCCCGGCGATCGCCCATCGGATCAGCCTGCGACCGGAGATGTGGGTGCGCAGCGTTCACGGCTCGGATGTGGTGGAGCAGCTGCTGAAGCGTCTGCCGGTGCCGCGCACCCGCGGGCAAGGGCAGTGACGGGCGCGCCCGGAATGGACGAGGTTCGCCGCACCGAGGTCGTATTGCGTTGGAGCGCTTCGCCGTTGACGCGGGCGATCGCGACGTGCGTGGGTGTGGCGCTGGCCGTGGCGGTGATCGGATCGCGCTGGCAGCTGATCGCCTTCGTGGCGCCGCTGGTGGGGGTGTTGTCCTCGATCGGCTGGCAACGGCCGGCACCGAAGATCACGGTGCAGGCCCGGCCGGCCATGGTGCGCTGCTTCGAGAACGAGCAGGTGCAGATGGCCGCCGAGCTGACCGCCGACGGCGACGACGCGGTGGCCACGCTCGAGCTGTCCACCGTGGCGGGCATGGACGTCGAGGTACTCGAGGGCGCAACCGCAACGCAGCAAGAGCGTCACCGCCTCGGCCCAACGCTGGGGCCGCTATCCGTTGCGGAGCGCGGTGGAAGTCCTCGCGCCCGGCGGCCTGATGACCGGTACGGCGAGCGTCGACGTCGCCGACATCTTCGTGTTCCCGGTGGCGCCGCCGCAGCCCACCGGGATACCGCGAACCGAACTGCCCGACCGCCTGGGAACCCACCTCACCCGCTACCTCGGGCCGGGTGTCGAGTTCGCCGACATTCGCGCCTACCTGCCGGGAGACCAGCTCCGCACGCGTCAACTGGTCGGTCAGCGCCCGCCGCGGCAGCCTGCACGTCACCGAGCGGCTGACCGACCGCGCCGCCGACGTCGTGGTGATCGTCGACATGAGTGCGCAACCCGCCGGGCCGGCGACGGCGGTCACCGAGCGGGCGCTGCGCGGTGCGGCCCAGGTGGTGCAGAGCGCGCTGCGCAACGGCGACCGGGCCGGGATCGTCGGCCTCGGCGGCCGGCGGCCCCGATGGCTCGGTGCCGACATCGGCCGGCGCCAGTTCTACCGGGTGCTCGACGTCGCGCTCGGGGTGGGCAACGAATACCAAAGCAGCACAAGCAGCTTGGCGCCGCGTGCCGCGGTCCCGCCGGGTGCGGTCGTCGTCGCGTTCTCGACCATGCTCGACACCGGGTTCGCGCTGGCCCTGATCGACCTGTGCAAGCGCGGCCACACCGTCGTGGCGGTGGACATCCTCGAAGGTTCCCCGTTCGAGGCCGGGCAGGATCCGATCCTGGAACGGATGTGGGCGCTGCAGCGGTCGTCGATGTACCGCGACATGAGGGTGATCGGCGTCGACGTGGTGTCGTGGCCGGCCGACATCACCCTCGATCAGGCGATGCATCTGGTGCCGCAGCGCGGTCGCCGGCCGGGCAGGCGGCGCGTGTCATGACGCTCAACCGGTTCGTCTCGGCGGGGTTCGGGGTGGTGATGGTCGCGGCGGCCGCCGTCGACGCCCGCGGACCCGCGCTGGTCGCGGCGGCCGCCGCCGGGGTGGCCGTGCTGGCCGGCCTGTACCTGCGGGCGGCCGCCACCGCGGCGGTGCTCGCGGTCGTGTGCGCGATCGCGCTGTCCGAGCCGCAGCCGATGCTCGCCGCCCTGTCGGGGTTGTCGGCCGCGGCCTACCTCGTGCTGCGCTACGCCACGATGACCGCGCCCGACGGTGATCGGGCTCGTCGGCTTCACGGCGGTGGGCGTGGTCGCGACGACCGCGGGGACGGCCGGGCTGTCGTGGCTGCCGCTGCTGGCCCCGGTGGCCGCCGTGGTCCTGTTCCTCGTGCTGACGGGGCCGTTCGCCCGCGACGAGCGCGCCGACGACGCCGCGGAGGCCGAGCGCCCGGCACTAGGGTACGAATGATGGGTGCCCCAGCCCGCCGTCCTGCTGCTCTCGACGTCCGACACCGACCTGATCGCCGCCCGCGCGAGCGGCGCTGAATTCCGGTGGGCGAACCCGTCGCGGCTGATCGACGGTGAGCTGAGCGAGCTTCTGGCCGACGCGGACGTGGTGGTGGTGCGGATCCTCGGCGGCTACCGGGCCTGGCAGGACGGCATCGACGCCGTGGTGGCCAGCGGCCTGCCCACCGTGGTGGTCAGCGGCGAGCAGGCGCCCGACGCCGACCTGATGGAGCGCTCCACCGTTCCCGCCGGCATCGCCATGCAGACCCACATCTACCTCGCCCAGGGCGGCGTGGAGAACCTGCGCCAGCTGCACGCCTTCCTCGCCGACACCCTGCTGATGACCGGCTTCGGTTTCAACCCGCCCGCGCCGACCCCGGTGTGGGGAGTGCTCGACCGCGGCCCGCCGCTTCAGGCGACGGCCCGACCATCGCGGTGCTCTTCTACCGCGCCCAGCAGCTGGCCGGCAACACCGCCTACATCGAGGCCCTGTGCACCGCGATCGAACAGGCCGGTGGCCGGGCGCTGCCGGTGTACTGCACCTCGCTGCGCACCCCCGAACCCGAACTGCTCGACCTGCTGGGCACCGCCGACGCCATGGTGGTCACCGTGCTCGCCGCGGGCGGCGCGCGTCCGGCGACGGCGACGGCGGGCAACGACGACGACGGCTGGGACGTCAAACACCTTGCCGCCCTTGATGTCCCGATCCTGCAGGGGCTGTGCCTGACGAGCTCACGGGCAACCTGGGCGGGCAACGACGACGGGCTGAGCCCGCTGGACGTCGCCACCCAGGTGGCGGTGCCCGAGTTCGACGGCCGCATCATCACCGTCCCGTTCTCGTTCAAGGAGATCGACGACGACGGTCTGATCGCCTACGTGCCCGACCCGGAGCGCTGCGCGCGGGTGGCCGGCCTGGCGGTCAACTACGCGATGCTGCGGCGGGTCGCCGCGCCGGACAAGCGGCTGGCCCTGGTGTTCTCGGCCTACCCGACCAAGCACTCGCGGATCGGCAACGCCGTCGGCCTGGACACCCCGGCCAGCGCGGTGGCGCTGCTGACGGCGTTGCGGGACAACGGGTATCGCATCGGCGACATCCCCGGTGTGGCGGCAGGCGACGGTGACGCCCTGATGCACGCGCTCATCGAGCGCGGCGGGCAGGACCCGGACTGGCTCACCGACGCCAAGCTGGCCGACAACCCGATCCGGGTGCCCGCGGCCCGCTACCGCGAGTGGTTCGCCACCCTGCCCGACGACCTCACCGAGGCGATGGTGCGGCACTGGGGCCCGCCGCCGGGCGAGCTGTTCGTCGACCGCAGCCGCGACCCGGACGGCGAGATCGTCGTCGCGGCAATCCAATCCGAGAACGTCGTGATCCTGGTCCAGCCGCCGCGCGGGTTCGGGGAGAACCCGGTGGCCATCTACCACGATCCCGACCTGCCGCCCAGCCACCACTATCTGGCCGCCTACCTCTGGCTGCGCCACGAGTTCGGCGCGCACGCCGCCGTGCATCTGGGCAAGCACGGCAACCTCGAGTGGCTGCCCGGCAAGACCGTCGGGATGTCCGCCGGATGCGGGCCCGACGCGGCGCTCGGCGATCTGCCGCTGATCTACCCGTTCCTGGTCAACGACCCGGGGGAGGGCACCCAGGCCAAGCGCCGCGCGCACGCCACCCTCGTCGACCACCTGATCCCGCCGATGGCGCGGGCCGAGACCTACGGCGACATCGCCCGCCTCGAGCAGCTGCTCGACGAGCACGCCAACATCGCCGCGCTGGACCCCGGCAAGCTGCCCGCGATCCGCCAGCAGATCTGGACGCTGATGCGCGCCGCCAAGATGGACCACGACCTAGGTCTGGCCGACCGTCCCGAGGACGACAGCTTCGACGACATGCTGCTGCACGTCGACGGCTGGCTCTGCGAGATCAAGGACGTGCAGATCCGCGACGGCCTGCACATCCTGGGCGTCGCTCCCGAGGGTGAGGGCCGAGCTCGACCTGGTGCTGGCCATCCTGCGGGCACGCCAGCTCTTCGGCGGCGAACAGCACCTGCCCGGTCTGCGCCAGGCCCTCGGCCTGGCCGAGGACGGCACCGATGACCGCGGCACCGTCGACGAGGCCGAGCGCCGGGCCCGCGAACTGCTGGCGGGGCTGCAGGCCACCGGCTGGGACGCCGAGCGCGTCGACGAGCTGACCGACGAGCCCGAGGTGGCGGCGATCCTGCGGTTCGCGGCCACCGAGGTGGTGCCCCGGCTGGCCGGCACGGCCGCCGAGATCGACCAGGTGCTGCGGGCGCTGGACGGCCACTTCATCGCCGCCGGGCCGTCCGGCTCGCCGCTGCGCGGTCTGGTCAACGTGCTGCCCACCGGGCGCAACTTCTACTCTGTGGACCCCAAGGCGGTGCCGTCGCGGCTGGCCTGGGAAACCGGTGTGGCGATGGCTGATTCGCTGCTGGAGCGCTACCGCGCCGACTACGGGGACTGGCCGCGCTCGGTCGGGCTGTCGGTGTGGGGCACCTCGGCGATGCGGACCTCCGGTGACGACATCGCCGAAGTGCTTGCGCTGCTGGGTGTTCGGCCCGTGTGGGACGACGCGTCGCGCCGGGTGGTCGACCTCGAGGCGATCTCGCTCGCAGGAGCTGGGCCGGCCCCGCATCGACGTCACGGTGCGGATCTCCGGCTTCTTCCGCGACGCCTTCCCGCATGTCGTGACGATGCTCGACGACGCGGTGCGCCTGGTCGCCGATCTCGACGAGCCCGCCGACCAGAACTTCGTCCGCGCCCACGCCCAGGCCGACCTCGCCGAGCACGGCGACCGAAGGCGTTCCACCACAAGGATATTCGGCTCCAAGCCGGGCACCTACGGGGCCGGGCTGCTGCAGCTGATCGACAGCCGCAACTGGCGCGACGACGCCGACCTCGCCGAGGTCTACACGGCCTGGGGCGGCTTCGCCTACGGGCGGGACCTGGACGGCAAGCCGGCCGCCGACGACATGTCGATGCAGTACCGCCGGATCGTGGTGGCGGCCAAGAACACCGACACCCGCGAGCACGACATCGCCGACTCCGACGACTACTTCCAGTACCACGGCGGCATGGTCGCCACCGTGCGCGCGCTGACGGGCAAGGCGCCGGCGGCCTACATCGGGGACAACACCCGGCCCGACGCGGTGCGCACCCGCACGCTGTCGGAGGAGACCACCCGGGTGTTCCGCGCCCGCGTGGTCAACCCGCGCTGGATGTCGGCCATGCGCAAGCACGGCTACAAGGGCGCGTTCGAGATGGCCGCGACGGTGGACTACCTGTTCGGCTACGACGCCACCGCGGGCGTGATGGCCGACTGGATGTACGAACAGCTCACCCAGCAGTACGTGCTGGACCCGGAGAACCGCAAGTTCATGAACGAGTCCAACCCGTGGGCGCTGCACGGCATGTCCGAGCGGCTGCTGGAGGCGGTCGGCCGCGGGATGTGGGCCGAGCCCGATCCGCAGACGCTGCAGGGCCTGCGCCAGGTGCTGCTGGAAACCGAGGGCGATCTTGAAGCCAGTAGCACGCTAGACCGGCGGGCAGGAGCGAAGCGACCCGGGAAGCTAGATTGAGCGGCATGGCTCCCACTTTCGCCGATGTGTCAAGTCCCAGTACGTCTCGCTGACCACCTTCACCAAGGACGGCCGGCCCAAGCCGACCGCCGATCTGGGTCGCCCCGGACGGGGACCGCGCCGCTGGTGATCACCGAGAAGGACTCGTGGAAGGTCAAGCGCATCCGCAACACCCCGCGGGTCACCCTGGCGGTCTGCGACCATGAAGGGCAAGGTCAAGGGCGAGGCCGTCGAGGCGGTCGCCACCGTCCTCGACGACTCCCAGACCGAGCAGGTCTACCAGGCGATCGGCAAGCGCTACGGGATCATCGGCCACGTGTTCAACTTCTTCAGCAAGCTGCGCGGCGGCACCAAGCGCACCGTCGGCCTGGAACTGCGGGCCGCCTGAGCGTGGCACCGACGTTCGACGAGGTCGCCAAGGCCAAGTACCTGCTGCTGACCACGTTCACCAAGGACGGCAGGCCCAAGCCGACCGCGATCTGGGCGCGTGCCCGACGGAAACCGCCTGCTGGTCATCACCGACGACGGCTCGTGGAAGGTCAAACGGATCCGCAACACCCCTCGGGTGACCATCGCCGAGTGCGGCGTGCTGGGCAAGCCGAAGGGCGAACCGGTGGAGGCCGTCGCGCGGGTGTTGCCCAAGTCGGAGACCAGGATGTCTACACCAAGGTGCTGCGCCGGTACTGGAACCACTCGTGGTGGTTCTACGCGCACACCCTGGTCCGCGGCGGGATCGACAAGGTCCACGTCGGCCTCGAGATCACGCGACTGCCGATAACTCACAGGGTCTTTTCAGTCGCGCGCGGAACCCCGTCGCGCAGCGCAGTCGTTGGCACTGCATGGTGATGCGGACGTTTGTCGTCTACGCCCTTGTCGAGCTGGCCGTGCTGGCCGCGCTGACCTGGTCCATCGGGCTGGGCTGGACGCTGCTGGTGCTGCTGGCCACCTCGGTGGTGAGCGTGGCGCTGGCCGGTTCCCAGGTCAAGCGGCAGCTCGCGCGGCTGCAGCGCGGCCGCACCAACCCCCAGGGTGCGGTGGCCGACGGCATGCTGGTCGCCCTCGGCACGTTCCTGGTGTTCATCCCCGGTCTGGTCACCACCGCGGCAGGCGCCCTGATGCTGATGCCGCCGACCCGCGGCGCGATGCGCCCGCTGGCCGGGATGTTGCTGACCCGCGGGATCGCCCGCCGGGTCGGCGTGGTCAACCTGACCGCACCGGGCCGCAGGTTCGCCCCCGCGGGCTACGGCGACTACATCGACGGTGAGGTCATCGACGAGCAGGTCTACAGCCGCGTCCACGATGCCAACATCGTCCGGCGCTACAACTAACCGCACTCCGCTCTCACCTCCTCTCACCCGCGCGGGACACTGACCGACGTGACCACACTGCTGCTCAACGGACGCGTGCACAGTCCGTCGCACCCGGACGCCACCGCGATGGCCGTGCGCGACGGCGTCGTCGCCTGGCTGGGCAGCGACGACGTGGGCCGCGCGCAGTTCGGTGACGCCGAGATCGTCGACCTCGACGGGGCGTTCGTCGCGCCGGCGTTCGTCGACAGCCACATCCACCTGACCTCCACCGGCCTGCTCATCACCGGGCTCGACCTCACGGCGGCCACCTCCAAGCAGCACTGCCTCGCGCTGGTCGCCGAGCACGTCGCCGCGCATCCCGGACAGCCGATCTGGGCGCACGGCTGGGATGACACCGGCTGGCCCGCGGACGCCGCGCCCACCACCGAGGAACTCGACGCCGTCGTCGGCGCCGTGCCCGCCTACCTGGCGCGGGTCGACGTCCACTCGGCGCTGGCCTCGACGGCCCTGCGCGACCTGGTGGCGGGCCTGCCGGCAGTCGCCGGGTTCGACCCGCAGCGACCGCTGTCCGCCGACGCCCACCATCTGGTGCGCGCCGAAGCGCGCCGTCTGCTGACCTGGCAGCAGCGTGACGACGCCCGCCGGGCCGCCCTGGACGCCGTCGCCGCTGCGGGCATCGTCGCCGTCCACGAGTGCGCCGGACCGCAGATCGGCGGATCCGAGGACTGGCAGGAGCTGCGCGCCACCGAGCACGGCGTCGAGGTCGTCGGCTACTGGGGCGAGGCGGTGTCCAGCGCGGCGCAGGCCCTGGCCCTCGTCGAGGAAACCGGCGCGCGCGGGCTGGCCGGTGACCTGTTCGTCGACGGCGCGCTGGGATCGCACACCGCCTGGCTGTGCGAGCCCTACGCCGATGCCCCCGACACATGCGGCAACTGCTACCTCGACCCCGACACCGATCACCGAGCATCTGATCGCCTGCACCGAGGCCGGCGTGACGGCCGGCTTCCACGTCATCGGCGACGCCGCGGTCACCGCCGCGGTCGACGCGCTGGAGCGCGCCGTCGAGAAGTTCGGTGCGCCGGCGGTGGCTCGCTGCGGTCACCGGCTCGAGCATCTGGAGATGGTGTCCGACGAGCAGGCAGCCAAGTTGGGCCAGTGGGGTGTCGTGGCCAGCATGCAGCCCAATTTCGACGCGCTGTGGGGTGGCAGCAACGGAATGTACGCCCGCCGCCTCGGGATCGGCAGAGCCGCCCTGCTCAACCCGCTGGCGCTGTTAGCATCGGCAGGCGTGCCCCTGGCGTTCGGCTCAGATGCCCCCGTGACCAGCATCAATCCGTGGGCGACGGTGCGCGCGGCCAGCCATCACCACACTCCGGGCAGCGCCGTCTCGGTGCGCGCCGCCTTCTCAGCCGCCACCCGCGGCGCGTGGCGGGCCGGCGGCGTCCGCGACGGCATCACCGGCACCCTCGTGCCCGGCGCGCCCGCCTCGTACGCGGTGTGGGAAGCCGGCCCGCTCGATGTCAGCGCCCCGGCCGACAGCGTCCAGCGCTGGTCCACCGACCCGCGGTCCCGGGTGCCGGCCCTGCCGCGCCTGGACCCCGACGACCCGCTACCCGTCTGCCGGCAGACCGTGCACCGAGGTGTCGTGCTCCATGGCTGACGGCATGCCCGGGTGGCTGAGGCGCTTCGCCGGCGCCTTCCCGCCCCGCGCGATGCGGCTGCTCGTCACGGTGACGGCGGGTCTGATGATGTGCATCAGCTTCCCGCCGATCGGATGGTGGTGGTCGGCGGTCCTGAGCTTCGCGCTGCTGAGCTGGGTGCTGGTGCATCCGCGGACCACACTTGCCGGTGGCTTCGGCTACGGCTTCCTGTTCGGGCTGGCCTTCTACATTCCGCTGCTGCCGTGGATCAGCGGACTCGTCGGCCCGGTCCCGTGGCTGATGCTGGCCGCGCTGCAGGCGTTGTTCGTCGCGGTGTTCGGGATGTTCGCCGTGGTGGTGCGCCGGCTGCCGGGCTGGCCGCTGTGGCTGGCGCTGCTGTGGGCGATGCAGGAGTGGCTGAAATCCAGTGTGCCGTTCGGTGGATTCCCTTGGGGCGTAGTCGGTTTCGGGCAGACACACGGGCCGTTCCTGGCGCTGGTCCAGTTCGGCGGCGTGCCGCTGCTGTCCTTCGCGATCGCTCTGCTGGGGACGTCGTTGTGCGCGTTGGTCCTCGAGATCGCGCGCTGGTGGCAGCACAGCGGATCCGACAAGAGCGTCGAGGCGCCGTCGGTGCCGGCCCTGCTGGTGCCCGGGCTGTGCATCACCGCGGTACTGCTGACCACGGCACTGGCCGCACCCCAGGTGCGCCGGGCCGGGGCCGGCAACGAGCCGACCGTCACCGTTGCGGTGATCCAGGGCAACGTGCCGCGACTGGGCCTGGACTTCAACAGCCAGCGGCGCGCGGTGCTCGACAACCACGTCCGCGAGACCGTCCAACTCGCCGAGGACGTGCGCGCGGGCCGGGCGGCCCAGCCGCAGTTCGTGGTCTGGCCGGAGAACTCCTCGGACATCGACCCGATGACCAACGCCGACGCGGCCCAGCAGATCGCGGTCGCCGCGCAGGCGATCGGTGCCCCGATTCTGGTCGGCACCGTGCTGGCGCGGCCCGACTGGACGCCGGAGAACCCGACCGCGTCGAACACCGTCATCGTGTGGGATCCGGTCTCCGGGCCGGGGGAGCGCCACGACAAACAGATCGTGCAACCCTTCGGCGAGTACCTGCCGTGGCGCGGCTTCTTCAAGCACCTGTCCTCCTACGCCGACCGGGCGGGCTACTTCGTCCCGGGCACCGGCGACGGCGTCGTGCACGCGGCCGGCGTGCCGGTCGGTGTGGCCACCTGCTGGGAGGTCATCTTCGACCGCGCCCTGCGCGAGTCGGTGCGCAACGGCGCCCAGGTGCTGGCCGTGCCGACCAACAACGCCACCTTCGACCAGAACATGAGCGAGCAGCAGCTGGCGTTCGCCCGGGCCCGGGCCGTCGAGCACGACCGCTACGTGCTCGTCGCGGGCACCACCGGCATCAGTGCCGTCATCGCGCCGGACGGCAGCGAGGTCGCCCGCACCGAGTTCTTCACCCCGGCCTACCTCGACGTTTCCGATCCGGCTGAAGACCGCGCAGACACCGGCCACCCGATGGGGGCCGCTGGTGCAGTGGGTCCTGGTCGGAGCCGCCGTTGCCGTCATCGTGGCGGCGATACTGCACAATGGTTGGTTCATGCGCCCGTTGCGCCGCAGGCGACGGGAGCGGGACGCCGAGTCCAGCATGTCCGGGGGCGGAGACGACGACGACAACCCGCCAGACGAGGGTGACAACTCCTCGGCCCTGGCCGGACAGCACGACAAAGGAGACTCATGAGCGAGCAGGGCAAGAAGGGCTCTGAACCGGGCTCCGAGCGCCCCAGCCAGCGCTCGCTGGTGATCATCCCCACGTTCAACGAGCTGGAGAACCTGCCGTTGATCCTGGGCCGGGTGCACAAGGCCCGTCCCGACGTGCACGTGCTGATCGTCGACGACGGCAGCCCGGACGGCACCGGTGAGCTCGCCGACGAGCTGTCGCTGGCCGATCCGGACCGGATCCACGTCATGCACCGCACCGTCAAGGACGGCCTGGGCGCGGCCTACCTGGCCGGCTTCGCCTGGGGTCTGAATCGGCAGTACAGCGTGCTGGTCGAGATGGACGCCGACGGCAGCCACGCCCCCGAGCAGCTCTACCGGCTGCTCGACGCGATCGACAACGGCGCCGACCTCGCGATCGGCTCGCGCTATGTCGAGGGCGGAACGGTCCGCAACTGGCCGGCCCGGCGGCTGGTGCTGTCCAAGACCGCCAACACCTACTCCCGGGTGCTACTCGGCGTCGAAATCCACGACATCACGGCCGGCTACCGCGCCTACCGGCGCGAGGTGCTGGAGAAGATCGACCTGTCAGCGGTCGACTCCAAGGGCTACTGCTTCCAGATCGACCTGACCTGGCGCACCATCAACAACGGGTTCTCCGTCGTGGAGGTGCCGATCACGTTCAGCGAACGCGAACTCGGGGTGTCGAAGATGAGCGGATCGAACATCCGCGAGGCGATGGTGAAGGTCGCCCAGTGGGGGATCGGCGGGCGCCTGGACCGGGCCCGCGGGGTCGTCCGCTAGCTCAGCTGCCGCGGCGCTTGGTCTTGATCAGGTCCAGGCGCTCCTTGAGCAGCTCCTCGAGCTCCTCGACGGACCGCCGCTCCAGCAGCATGTCCCAGTGGGTGCGCGGCGGCTTGACCTTCTTGGGCTCGGGCAGGTCACCCTCGAGCAGGGTGCCTTCCAGGCCGTTGCGGCACAGCCAGGTGCCGGGGATCTCGGCGTCGTCGGCGAACGGAACGTCGAATTCCTCGCCGTTCTCGGTGCGGTAACGCGCGACCTGACGCGGCGCCAGGTCGTGGTTGCGGTCGGTCTCGTAGCTCACGGCTCCGAGCCGGCTGCCTCTCAGGACACGATCAGCCATCGTCAACTCTCCTCAATAACGCAATATGCAGTCCGGATGATGAACGCAAGGGCGGCGTCCGCGGTTCCCGACTCGACTGTCAATGATACCGGGATCACTCCGGGGACCGGTCTACAGTCTCAAGGCGTGACGCGTCGTACCCGCTCGCAGCCGTGCCGGTGGTGCGGCCGCGACGTCGCCGATTCCGGGATGGGCCGGCGCAGGCAGTACTGCCGCCAGTCCTGCCGGCAGCGGGCGTATGAGCAGCGTGCCCAGGTGAAAGGCACCTCCGTACCCGCCGACGCGGTGGTCCTGAGCGCCGACGAGGCCGCCGAACTGTCCGACCGGGTCTATCAGGTGCGCTGCGCCGCCGAGGACGTCGCGACCGCGGTCGACGAGGGTGCCGATCCCAAGGAACTGCGGGAACTGTGCGACGCGCTGATGCGGGCCGCCAAGGCCGCCGACGGCTGGCGCTGACGCCCGATTTCTTTCATCACGACTCAAACCCTTAACCGGCAGCGGTGGGTTCCCTAGGGTCGATCTGCGTCGGCCTTGCGCTGTCGCATGCCCATTGTCCGCCGATCCTCGAGAGCATCCGTGCCTGCGAAAATCTTCTGGTTCCTGCCGACCAACGGTGACAGCCGATCGATCGTCGGCGCCTCGCACGCCTCGTCGCATCACACGATCCCGGAGGGCTACCGCGCCCCGAGCCGGCGCTATCTCGCCGAAATCGGCAGGGCCGCAGACCGGCTGGGCTACGAGGGCGTCCTGACGCCGACCGGAACCTGGTGCGAGGACGCCTGGCTGACGGCCTCGGCGCTGCTCGCCGAAACCGAACGGCTCAAGTTCCTGGTGGCCTTCCGCCCCGGACTGGTGCCGCCGACGTTGGCTGCCCAGCAGGCGGCGACCTTCCAGCGGTTCTCCGACGGACGGCTGCTGCTCAACGTGGTCAGCGGCGGCGACGATTCCGAGCAGCGCCGGTTCGGTGACTGGCTGAGCCATGACGAACGGTATTCGCGGACAGGCGAATTCCTGCACATCGTCAAGTCGATCTGGGAGAACGAGTCGTTCGACTTCAAGGGCGACTACTACACGATCAGCGACGGCCGGGTGTCCGAGCCGCCGAACCCGTTGCCGGAGTTCTATTTCGGTGGATCGTCGGCGGCCGCGCTTCCGATTGCCGCCGACCACGTCGACGTCTACCTGACCTGGGGTGAACCGCCGCAGGCCGCGGCGGCGAAGATCAAGCAGGTGCGTGAGCTCGCCGAGAGCCGCGGTCGCAAGCTGCGCTTCGGTATCCGGCTGCACACCATCACCCGCGACACCTCTGCCGCGGCATGGGCGGTTGCGGAGGAACTGGTGAAAGAGCTGACGCCCGAGCAGATCGAGCAGGCCACCAAACTGCACGCCAAGTCGGAATCCGAAGGCCAGCGCAGAATGACGGCACTGCACGGCGGCCAGATCGACAAGCTCGAGATCTACCCCAACCTGTGGGCCGGCGTCGGCCTGGTCCGCGGTGGTGCGGGCACCGCGCTGGTCGGAAGTCACGAAGAGGTCGCCAATCTGATCTGGGAGTACCACTCGCTGGGCTTCGACGAGTTCATCCTGTCCGGCTATCCGCATCTCGAAGAGGCGTACTGGTTCGCCGAAGGCGTGCTTCCGATCCTGCGCGCCAAGGGCGTAGCTGGCGGCTTAGGCGGCGTCGTTGTCGTTGCCGAGCAGGC
>CAVXWQ010000067.1:0-40963 GCA_963765445.1 uncultured Actinomycetota bacterium | reverse complement strand
GGGTCAGCACGATCCAGGTGGACAACAGCAGCAGCACCAGCGTGATCACGGTGATGGCGACGCTGGCCGCGTTCAGGCTCAGCCAGGCGAACGGGCTGAACAGCACGGCCGCCAGCGGGGGATAGGTGAACGGCAGGTTCAGCCCGATGCGGGTGTGGAACGTCGCATCGCCGGCGTACAGCGGCCTGCCGTCCAGCCAGGCCTGCCCGCCCATCCGGTAGACCTCGATGTCGATCCGGTAGGGGATGTGCCCGAGCAGCGTCCAGGCCGCGTACGCCAGGCCCGCGACGATCAGCAACTGAGCGGCCCGCCAGCCGGCCGTCAGCCAGGGCGCCACCCTGGGTGATGCCAGGGCCCGCCCGAACACACTGCCCGTTTCGGGCGGCTGCCACGTACTCATGTCGCAAAACAGACTATCGGGGCGCGGCGACGCAACGCGAAACCCGCCGCGGTGGGGCGTAAGTTCTCCCCGTGCCCCTAGCCGTGCACTTCGACGTCGTCGCCCCCGGGCGGATTCCGCTGATGTGGTGCCTGATCGCGTTCATCGTCACGTTCTTCGTGACGCGCACCATCGTGCGCTACATCCGCCGCAACGCCGACAACACCAAACCCCGCAAGTGGTGGCAGCCGCGCAACATCTCTGGCCACGGCGGGCTGCACATCCATCACGTCGTCATCGGCGTCGTGCTGGTGTTGCTCTCCGGTGTCACCATGGTGACCCTGGCCGTGGACGGCGGAATAGGCGAATTCACTGCCGCCGCAATTGTTTTCGGTATCGGGGCGGCCCTGGTGCTCGACGAGTTCGCGCTCATCCTGCATCTGGAGGACGTGTACTGGGCCGAAGACGGCCGGACATCGGTGGACGCCGTTTTCGTCGCGGTCGCCGTCGCCGGCCTGTTGATCCTGGGGTTCAACCCGCTGTCGTTCTTCGACATCGGCATCTGGCGCGACGACACCAACGTCGTCGCCCGCGTCTCGGTGATCGTCTTGGCGCTGCTGACCCTGGCGCTGGCGGTGGTCGTTCTGCTCAAGGGCAAGCTGTGGACCGGGCTGATCGGGATGTTCATCACGCCGCTGCTGTTCATCGGGGCCATCCGGCTGTCGCGGCCGCACGCGCCGTGGGCGCGCTGGCACTACCAGGACAAACCCCGCAAGATGCGCAAAGCGCTGGAGCGGGAGCGCTACCTGCGCCGGCCGGTGGTCCAGGCCAAGCTGTGGCTGCAGCACATCATCGCCGGCGAGCCGAGCTTCCCCGCCGACGCCGAGGTCGACGCCGAACTGGACCGCGAGATCCACGCCGCCCCCGCCCCGAAGCCCAGCGTCGACGCCAAGCCGCAGGTGGCAACGGGTTCCGCAGGATAGGGTGCGGTCGGTGCGGTTCTTCTACGACACGGAGTTCATCGACAACGGGCGCATCATCGATCTGATCTCGATCGGGGTGGTCGCCGAGGACGGTCGCGAGTACTACGCGATCTCCACCGAGTTCGACCCCGAGTCCGCCGGCCGGTGGGTCCGCACCAACGTCCTGCCCAAGCTGCCGTCGCCGTCGTCGCAGCTCTGGCAGTCGCGGCGCCAGATCCGGGAGGGCCTGGAGAGCTTCTTCGACATCGACGGCGACGAACCGATCGAACTGTGGGCATGGGTGGCCGCCTACGACCACGTGGCGTTGTGCCAGCTGTGGGGGCCGATGACCAGCCTGCCGCCCCAGATCCCGCGGTTCACCCGCGAGCTGCGCCAATTCTGGGAAGACCGGGGCTGTCCCCGGATGCCACCGCGGCCGCACGACACCCACGACGCCCTCGTCGACGCCCGGCACAACATGCGGCGCTTCGTGCTGATGACCACTGGCGTCGACCTCGGTCCGGTGCCCAGCGACACCACTTCCCGCAGGTAGCCTGCCTGGCGCGTGGTAAAAACCACTATTCGGGCGCGGTTACCATGGATGGGTGAACTGGACCGTTGACGTACCGATCGAGCAGCTGCCGTCGCTGCCGCCGTTGCCGGCGGAGCTGCGCGCGCGCCTGGATGCCGCGCTGGCCAAGCCGGCCGCCCAGCAGCCCAGCTGGGACGCCGATCAGGCCAAGGCGATGCGGACGGTCCTGGAGAGCGTCCCGCCGGTAACCGTGCCCTCGGAGATCGAGAAGCTGTCGGCCCAGCTGGCCGCGGTCGCCCGCGGCGAGGCGTTCCTGCTGCAGGGCGGCGACTGCGCCGAGACGTTCGCCGACAACACCGAGCCGCACATCCGCGCCAACATCCGCACCCTGCTGCAGATGGCGGTGGTGCTGACCTACGGGGCCAGCCTGCCGGTGGTCAAGGTGGCCCGCATCGCCGGCCAGTACGCCAAGCCCCGCTCGTCGGACATCGACGCGCTCGGCTTGACGTCCTACCGCGGCGACATGGTCAACGGCTTCGCCCCTGATGCCGCCGTGCGCGTTCACGACCCGTCGCGTCTGGTGCGCGCCTACGCCAACGCCAGCGCCGCGATGAACCTCGTGCGGGCGCTGACCTCCTCGGGTCTGGCCTCGCTGCACCTGGTGCACGACTGGAACCGCGAGTTCGTCCGCACCTCTCCGGCCGGTGCCCGCTACGAGCAGCTGGCCGGCGAGATCGACCGCGGAATGCGGTTCATGAGCGCCTGCGGGGTCAACGACCGCAACCTGGACACCGCCGAGATCTACGCCAGCCACGAGGCGCTGGTGCTCGACTACGAGCGCGCGATGCTGCGCCTGAGCGAGGAGTTCGGCGAGCCGCGTCTGTATGACCTGTCGGCGCACTACGTCTGGATCGGTGAGCGCACCCGCCAGCTCGACGGCGCGCACGTCGCCTTCGCCGAGGTGATCGCCAACCCGATCGGGGTGAAGATCGGCCCGACCATGACCCCCGAGGTCGCCGTGGAGTACGTCGAGCGGCTCGACCCGCACAACAAGCCGGGGCGGCTGACGCTGGTCAGCCGGCTGGGTAACCACAAGATCCGCGACCTGCTGCCGCCGATCATCGAGAAGGTGCAGGCCACCGGTCACCAGGTGATCTGGCAGTGCGACCCGATGCACGGCAACACCCACGAATCCTCGACGGGCTACAAGACCCGCCACTTCGACCGGATCGTCGACGAGGTGCAGGGCTTCTTCGAGGTGCACCGCGCGCTGGGCACCCACCCGGGCGGCATCCACGTCGAGATCACCGGCGAGAACGTCACCGAATGCCTCGGCGGCGCGCAGGACATCTCCGACACCGATCTGGCCGGCCGTTACGAGACGGCGTGCGATCCGCGGCTGAACACCCAGCAGAGCCTCGAGCTGGCGTTCCTGGTCGCGGAGATGCTGCGCGACTGAGCTTTTCGCGATCGCGGCGTTACTGGCCGATCAGGCCCTGCAGGTTGGTGCCGAGCGTCCACGCGCCCGCGGCCGCCAGGCCGGTCAGGATCAGCACGGCCAGCACCCAGAACACCACGGCGCGGCGGGCCCGCTGGCGCGCCCATACGAAGTCGTTGATGTCGATACCGGCGAATTGCCTTGGCGCCTCGTCGTATTCGTCATCCTCAATCACCGCCTGCGGGGCGGGCTGCCGGTCCTCGGGCTCGCGGACGAGTTGACGGGTCGGGTTCTTCACCGGCTGACGGTGAGCGGTGGTCGGCGCCTCGGCCAGCCGGCTGTGGTGGGCGGTCGCCGCGGCGTGCTGGGCGGAGTTCTTCGGCGTCGGCACCCGGAACTTCGGCAGGGCAAGTTCGACGGCGATCGCGTCGAGGTCCTCGGCCATCTCACCGGCGTCGGCGTAGCGCTCGTCCGGGTTGCGGGCGGTGGCCCGCGCGACGAACTCGTCGAACTGCGGCGGCACACCGTTGATCGCCGAACTCGGCTGCGGCACCTCGTGATCCATCCGCAGATATGCCACCGCCAGCGGGTTGTCACCACTGAACGGCGTTGCGCCGGTGATCAATTCGTACGCCAGGATGCCGACCGCGTAGACGTCGCTGCGAGGGTCTGCGGCGCCGCTGCTGACCTGCTCGGGGGACAGGTAGGCCGCGGTGCCCAGGATGACGCTGGTGGAGGTGATGCCGGCCTCGGCCATTGCGCGCACCAACCCGAAGTCGGCGAGCTTGACCTCGCCGTCGTCGGAGATCAGCACGTTCTCCGGCTTGATATCGCGGTGCACCAGCCCCGCCCGGTGCGCGACCGCCAGACCGCCCAGTATCGGGCGCAGCACCGCCGCGGCGGCGTGCGGCGGCATCGGGCCGCGCTCGCGCAGCAGCTCGCGCAGCGTGCCGCCCTCGACGAGCTCCATGACCAGAAACGGGTGCGCGGCGTCCAGGCCCTGGTCGTACACCGCGACCAGGCCGGGATCCTTCAGTCGCGCGACGGCACGGGCCTCGCGCTGGAACCGGGTCAGGAACTGGCTGTCGTTGGCGTAGCGGGCGTCCATCACCTTCAGCGCGACCGGACGGTCCAGTCGGACGTCGAGACCGCGGTAGACCGTCGACATTCCGCCGTTGGCGATCCTGTCCTCGACGCGGTACCGACCGTCCAGCAACGCGCCGTCGAGCGGGTCCGTCGTCACTGCCACATGGTACGTGGCGGCGACGGTCGCCCCGATTCCTCGCGGCGAGCGCGTGTCAGAGTGCCCGTTGCGGTCCTAGACTGGCGCGGTGAGCAGTATTCCTGCCGGTGATGACGTCCTCGATCCCGACGAACCCCTCTATGACCTGCCGAAAGTGGCCGAGTTGCTGCACATGCCGGTGACCAAGGTGCATCAGCAGTTGCGCGAAGGCCATCTGGTCGCGGTCCGGCGCGACGGCGTGCCGATGGTCCCGCAGATCTTCTTCACCGACAGCGGGCAGGTGGTCAAGCCGCTGTCCGGCCTGCTGGCGGTACTGCGCGACGGCGGCTACCGCGACACCGAGATCCTGCGCTGGCTGTTCACCGCCGACCCGTCGCTGACGCTGACCCGTGACGGGGTGCGCGATCAGATCAGCAACGCCCGCCCGGTCGACGCGCTGCACGCCCATCAAGCCCGCGAGATCGTCCGCCGGGCTCAGGCCATGGCGTACTGATCAGGCTCCGTCGGCTCCTGGATGCGGTACAGCGAGTACCACGCCGCCACCGCGCACGCCGTGGCCAGCAGCACGTGGATCCACGAGTACATGCCGTGCGAACCGTCCGGTTTGAAGATCACCATGATCCAGGTGGAGAACCCGGCGATCAGCGCGATGGCCGGCCGCGACTGCGCCAGCGCCGACACCACCGCCAGCGGCCAGGTGTAGTACCACGGCAGCGCCGCCGGAACGAACAGCACGACCACCAGCATCGCCCACGCGATGCCGGTCAGCGCCTGACGGTCGTCGTGGCGAAACCGCCACCACAGCAACGGAAGTGACAGGGCGATGACGGCGATGCCGGCGATGCGGGTCACCTGCAGGACGGCGTAGAAGTTCACCGGGAACACCAGTCCGCCGATGCGCGTTGGTGAGGTTGGCGACGGCGGTCGGAATGGTCAGCCAGTTGATGATCTTCACCGAACCCGCCAACGCGGTCAGCCAGCCCAGCCCGACACCGGCGAGGCCGGACAGCACTGCGAACACCGCGATGAAGATCGCCACCGATGCTGCCGACGCGGTGACGAAAGCGCGCGCGGCAGACTGGTTCCGGTCGTCGCGAAGGTGGCGCATCCACACCCACACCATGAACGGCAGGGCCAGCACCGCCGTCGCCTTCACCGCGACGGCGACGGCGATCAGAGCGGTGCCGGCGACGTGATGGCGCCCGAACGTCAGCGCGATGCCGGCCATCATCATGCCGACCATCAGCATCTCGTTGTGCACACCGCCCATCAGGTGAATGATCACCAGCGGGTTGAGCACGCAGATCCACAGCGCCACAGCGCCGTTGGCGCCGACGTGGCGGGCCACCCGGGGTGCGGCCCAGATCAGCAGCGCCAGCCCGGGCAGCATGCACAGCCGCAGCAGCATCGTGCCCGCCACCACGTGGTCGCCGACGAGCATGGTGACGAACTTGGCCACCAGGATGAACGCCGGGCCGTACGGCGCGGTCGTGGTGGTCCAGATCGGACTCACGTTGTCCAGCAACGAGTTCTGGTTCTCGATCGGCCCGACGGCGTACGGGTCGAAGCCGTCGCGCAGCAGCGCGCCCTGCGCGAGATAGGAGTAGGTGTCACGGCTGAACAGCGGAACGCTGAGCAGCAGCGGCGCCAGCCAGAACCCGGTTGTGGCGATCATCGCCCACTCGCTGACGCCGCTGGCCCGCCGAATCACCCTGCGGCCCAGCCACAGCCAGGCCAGCAGCATCACCACCACGCCGCCCCACAGCAGCACCGAGGACACCACCAGGCCGTGGCCGAACCGCAACCAGGACAGGTGCATCGACTCCAGCAGCGGGTCGTGCTGTCGGGTGCTGCCCGCGCCCAGACCACCGAGCGTGATCAACACGGCCCCGAGAAATCCCAGCACGCGCCGGGCGCCCGTCGTCGCCGGAGGCGAATGCCGCCAACCGCGCCAGGCCGGTCGGGGCTGGCGTCGGCGTCGTCGGTGTGGTGCTGGGCATGGGTCTATGCCGACCGGTTGGCGGCCAATCTGGCGAGCTCGGTCAGGCCGGCCTTGGCCGGCGCGTTGATCGCGGCGCTCTCCAGAACAGCCAGCCCCCGACGGGTGAGCGTCTCGATGTGCTCCTCGACCGCGGCCAGCGCGCCGACCGACTCGATGGCCCGGCACAGTTCGCGCACCTGGCTGTCGGTGAGGTCGGTGCCGATCCCGCGGCGCAGCAGCGTCGCGGCGGCCGGGTCGGTGCTGTCGGCGCGCTCGAGGGCCTCGGCCAGCAGCACGGTGCGCTTGCCCGAGCGCAGGTCGTCGCCGGAGGGCTTGCCGGTGACCGCGGGGTCGCCGAACACGCCCAGGACGTCGTCGCGCAGCTGGAACGCCACCCCCAGATCCGTGCCCAGCTCGTGGAACAGTCGCTGCACGTCGGGCCGGTCCGCGGCGGCGGCCGCACCGAACTGCAGCGGGCGCGAGATCGTGTAGGACGCCGTCTTGTAGGTGTTGACGTTCATCGCCGAGGCGATGGACTCCGCGCCGCTGGACTCGGCCACGATGTCGAGGTACTGCCCGCCGAGCACCTCGGTGCGGATGTCCGACCAGACCCGCTGCACCCGCAACTGCGCCTCACGGGGCAGGTCGACGGTCGTGACGATGTCGTCGGCCCAGACCAGCGACAGGTCACCGAGCAGGATCGCCGCCGAGCGCCCGAACTGCTCGGGGGAGCCGCTCCAGCCGCGGCCGCGGTGCAGCTCGGTGAAATGGATGTGGGCGGTGGGCATCCCGCGCCGGGTCGCCGAGTCGTCGATGACGTCGTCGTGGACCAGCGCGCAGGCGTGCAGCAGCTCCAGCGCCGAGAACAACAGCAGGGCGTCGTCGCCCACCGGGGCGTCGGGCTCGGCGGTCACCGCGCGGTAGCCCCAGTAGGCGAAGGCGGGGCGCACACGTTTGCCGCCGCGCAGGACGAAGTCCTCGAGAGCGGCGATCAGACCGTCGTAGTCGACGCCGATGTAGGCGGCCTGCGCACGGCGGTCCGCCAGGTAGACGCGCAGTTGATCGGTGACGGCGCTGGCCAGCTCGACGGCTGACGGAGCTGTTGCTTCGACGCTCAGCGCGACGCCCCTTTCTGTGCTCGCTTCGATGGCCCGGTGGTCCAAACCAGAGTAGAGCCTGGCAGCGTCAGTCGTCGGACTGGTCGGCGGCGGCGAAGCGCGGCGAACGGTCGCGGTTGTTGTAGGCCAGCGTCCCGATCACCCCGGCGACCACCAGCGCGGCCAGCGCCAGCCACAGTGCCGCGGCGGTGAACGAGCGCGTGCTCGGGTCGGTGACCCGGGCTTGCGCGCTCAGCGTGGACACCACGCCCGGCTTGAGTTTCCATTCCACGACGTCGCTGTCGATCCGGTCGCCGTTGGTGGAGGTGACCTCGCCGGGGAACGCCACGGTCAGCTGCATGTCGGCGTCGGCGTCGTTGACGTTGGTCAGGTCGGCGCGGCCTTCGAGGATGACCAGGTTGCCCGCCCGGCGCAGCGAGATGTCCACGCCGGTGGCGTCGCGGTTGAGGTTGGCCAGCTGCGGCACCTCGGCGAAGCTCAGATCGGAGAACACGGCCTCGGAGCCGACGAAACCGTCGTTGTCGTACTTCGAGACGGCGATCTTCTGGCTGAACGGCACGTTGAGGTCGAACTGCGGGCCCTGGTCCTTGTCGTCGCGAGCTTTCGCCGCGGCGACGATCTGGCCGGACACCCGGTCGTCGGGGGAGACCGTGATCGAGGCGTGCACGCGAACGCAGCCGACCGCCAGCGGCGCCACGAACAGCAGCAACAAGGCCAGCGCGCGCAGGCGCAGCAGGCGGGATCGGACGCGCACGAGGGGTATCGTGCCAGACCCGGCGGATTTGCGAGGCCAGCTGATTACAGCGGCAGTGCGCGCCCGAGGATGGCGAAGGCCCGCGGGTCGCCGGCGAAGTGGTAGCCGCGGATGACGTCGGTGAAGCCCAGCCGCCGGTACAGGCGCCAGGCCCGGTTGGACTCGCCGCTGATCTCCGGGGTCGAGAGCAGCACGTTCGCCTCGCCGCGTCCGGCCAGCAGCCGGCGGGCCAGTGCCTCGCCGAGGCCCCGGCCCTGGGCCTGCGGATGGATGTGCAGCTCGGTCAGCTCGAAGTAGCTGCTCATCAGGCGGTTGATCTCATCGGGTGGGACACCGACGCGCTGCAACCCGGCGACCACCTGCTGTTGCCACCATTGATCGGGTGCGCCGCAGTAGCCGTAGGCGATGCCCAGCAGGGGCGCGGCCTCCAGCGCCGCGGGCGCGGGTTCGTCGCCGGCGGCGGTGTCGGTCTCGACGGCGGCGACTGCCTTCCAGCCGTGGCGGCGGGTGTGCTCGAGCCACATCGAGGCCCGCTGGCTCTCGGTTCCGCGGGGGTAGCGCATGGCGTCGACGTACACCGTCAGGGCGTCGTGCAGGCGGTGTTGCATGTCGTTGGGCGACAGATCGATGAGGAAAGTCGCCAACGCCCCGGTGCCCTTCTTCGCCTGCGGATCGGTCATGAGTCCACCGCCATTATCGGGGTGCTCGCCGGCGGCCCAGCAGGCCGACCGGTGACGGCGTTCTGACGTCGTACAATCGGGTGGACCAACTAGGTGGTACGGCGCACTTTCACCTCGTATCATTTTGGTGTTGCCCCGTAAATGCTGGGCAGCTGAGTTTCATGCAGATGACCGGCCGCGTCGGCAAGGAGGGACGAATGCCACTCTCCGATCATGAGCAGCGCATGCTCGATCAGATCGAGAGCGCTCTCTATGCCGAGGACCCCAAATTCGCCTCCAGTGTGCGGGGCGGAACGTTGCGGGCCCCGTCCACGCGCAGGCGACTGCAGGGCGCCGGACTGTTCGTCATCGGTCTGGCGATGCTGGTCGCCGGGGTGGCGTTCAAGGCCACGATGATCGGGAGCTTCCCGATCCTGTCGGTGCTCGGCTTCCTGGTGATGTTCGGTGGCGTGGTGTTCGCCGTCACCGGTCCGCGGTTGCCGGGCGGCCGCGACAACGCCGGTCCCGGGCCTGCCGGCTCGCGTCAGCGCAAGGTCAAGGGTTCCGGCGGCGGGTCGTTCACCAGCCGCATGGAGGACCGCTTCCGGCGTCGCTTCGACGAATGACATAGCCAGCGACGATGACGGGGTAGCCGCGGGCTGCCCCGTTTTTGTTATGCGCCCGAGGCGGGATCGGCGCGGAATCGACACCACGCCGTAGAACGCTCATTCGGGACGCGGTTCTCGAGCGCCCCCACATCGCCCCACCGGTGGCTGAGCAGGCCTTTTGTGCCCTCTGGCGCCACCGATGGCGGGGCCGGAGCGGGTCCTGGTGGGAGAAGGTGGCGGACATACCCCGAAATGCCGGCCCAAGGTGGCGCAAAGTGGGGGATTGTGGGGTATCGTGGCGGCTAACGGAGCGAAGGAGGCTCCGGGGCGTAGGAGGTGCGGGGATGTTTCTCGGTACCTACACGCCCAGGCTCGACGACAAGGGGCGGCTGACGCTGCCCGCCAAGTTCCGCGACGCACTGGCAGGAGGGTTGATGGTCACCAAGAGCCAAGACCACAGCCTTGCGGTCTGGCCGCGTGCGGAGTTCGAGCAGCTGGCCCGGCGGGCCGCGCAGACGTCGCGGAGCAATCCGGAGGCCCGCGCGTTCCTGCGCAGCCTCGCCGCCGGCACCGACGAGCAGCATCCCGACTCGCAGGGCCGGATCACCCTGTCCGCCGACCACCGCCGCTACGCCAACCTCTCCAAGGACTGCGTGGTGATCGGCGCGGTCGACTTCCTCGAGATCTGGGACTCCCAGGCCTGGCAGGACTACCAGCAGACCCACGAAGAGAACTTCTCCGCGGCCAGCGATGAAGCACTCAGCGACATCATCTGATCCGGCCACCCAGCCGCACGGAGCCCGTGCATCGTGGCCTCTGCCCGAACCGACCCTGGCGTACTTCCCCAACGCCAGGTTCGCGACCCCGGGCAGGGACCTCGGTGCAGGGGCGACGTCAGAACCATCGGGAGGTTCCGTCGTGGTTGACGCGGAAGACCACGGACACGTTCCGGTCCTGCTGGAGCGCTGCGTCGAACTCCTCGCCCCGGCGCTCACCCGTCACGCGGCCGACGGGTCCGGCGCCGTCCTGGTCGACGCCACCCTGGGCGCCGGTGGCCACGCCGAACGCTTCCTCACCGAGTTCCCCGGGCTTCGTCTCATCGGGCTCGATCGTGACCCCAACGCCCTGGCCGGTGCCGCGCAGCGGCTGGCGCCGTTCGCCGATCGCATCACCCTGGTCCGAACCCGCTACGACGGGCTCGCCGACGCACTGGCCGAAGCCGGTTGCGCCACAACCGATTCGATCGACGGAGCGCTGTTCGACCTCGGCGTCTCCTCGATGCAGCTCGATCAGCGTGAGCGCGGCTTCTCCTACGCGCAGGACGCCCCGCTGGACATGCGGATGGATCCGGAGGCCCCGCTGACCGCAGCGGAGATCCTCAACACCTACGACCGCGCCCAGCTCACCGACATCCTCCGCCGCTTCGGCGAGGAGAAGTTCGCCCACCGCATCGCCGGACTGGTCGTCGAACGCCGCGAGCGCGCACCGCTGTCCACCACCAGCGAGCTGGTCGAGATCATCTACCAGGCCGTCCCCGCGCCGGCCCGGCGCACCGGCGGCCACCCCGCCAAGCGGACCTTCCAGGCGCTGCGGATCGCGGTCAACGCCGAACTCGACTCGCTGAGCGCCGCGCTGCCCGCCGCGATGGCCGCGCTTCGCCCCGGCGGACGCATCGTGGTGATGGCCTACCAGTCGCTGGAGGACCGGATCGTCAAGACGACGTTCGCCGCCGCGACGGCCTCGCGCACGCCTGCGGGACTGCCCGTCGAACTGCCCGGCCACGAGCCGGAATTCATCGCGATCACCCGGGGCGCCGAACGTGCCGACGCCGACGAGATCGAACGCAATCCGCGCAGCGCACCGGTACGCCTGCGAGCCGTGCAACGGGGAGGGAAGAACTGATGAAGGTCGGACGCAAGGCAGCCGATCCCGCGGATCGCGAGAAGGACGGGAAGAGGCGCGCCAAGGGCGGCAAGGCCGGCAAGGCCGCCGCCCGCGGCGCCAGGACCCGCACCGGCACCTCGGCGCGCCGCCCGCACGAGCCGCGCGGCCTGCGCCAGGGACCGCAGACCGCCCCCACGGCGCGGCCCGTCGAACGTCCGGCCCGGGCCAAGACCACCAGCCAGGCCAAAGCGCGCGCCAAGGCACGGAAAGCCAAGGCGCCCAAGGTTGTACGGCCGCCACTGCGCGAGCGGCTGATCGCCCGGCTGGGCAGGATCGACCTTCGCCCGCAGACCTTGATGGCCAAGGTGCCGTTCGTGGTCCTGATCATCGGCGCGCTCGCCGTCGGGCTGGGCGTCACGCTCTGGCTGTCCACCGCCGCCGCTCAGCGCTCCTACCAACTGGCCACCGCGCGGGCCACCAACGACGCGCTCAGCCAGCAGAAGGAAGCCCTCGAGCGCGACGTGCTGGAGGCCGAGTCGGCGCCGGCGCTGGCCGAGGCCGCCCGCAACCTGGGCATGATCCCGTCCAAGGACACCGCCCACCTGGTTCAGGACCCGATGGGCAACTGGATCGTCGTCGGCAAGCCCAAGCCCGCCGAAGGGGCGCCCCCGCCGCCGCTGAACAACAAGCTGCCCGACGAGAAGCCGCCCGCCCCGGCGGCGCCCGCCGCCCCGGCCGCGCCGAAGCCGAAGCCCGGCAGCGCACCCGAGGTGCCCACCCGCCTCACCCCGCTGGTGCCCGGGGCCGTTCCGCTGGCCGGAACCTGAGAGTGCCGGTGCACCTTCCGGGAGCCGCCCTGCCCGGCCCGGCGCTCGCCCCCGGCCTGAACCTGGTGCCCGTGCCGGTCGGCGGACCGCCGGCGACCGACCTGCCGCCGGCCGCGTCCGCCCCGGCACCACTGGCCCCGGCGCCCGCGCCGCCCGCCGCCGTCCCGCCGCCGGCGCCGCTTCTGCCGGCACCCGCGGACGTCGTGCCCGCCGCGCCGGTCGCCGGAGTTGCCCAGTGAGCCGTACCGACAAGACCAGGGCCGCCAAGGGCAAGCGCCAGCCAGATCCGGGCCCCGGGCGCCCGGCCAAGTCCCGTCGCACCCGCGAGCCTGATCGAAAGCATCTCGCGCACAGGGTCATTCGTCTTCCGGCATCGGACAGGCAACGTCATCATCCTGCTCGCGCTGCTGGTCGCCGCCGCTCAGCTGTTCAACCTGCAGGTCCCGCAGGCGGCCGGGCTGCGCGCCCAGGCCGCGAGCCAGCTCAAGGTCACCGACGTCGAGAAGGCGGTGCGCGGCAGCATCGTCGACCGCAACTACGACAAGCTGGCGTTCACCATCGAGGCCAGGGCGCTGACCTTCCAGCCGGCCAAGATCCGCAAGCAGCTGACCGAGGCCAAGCAGAAGTCGCCGTCCGCTCCTGACCCGGACAAGCGGCTCACGCAGATCGCCACCGAGGTCGCCGCCAAGCTCGACAACAAGCCGGACGCCGCGACCCTGCTGAAGAAGCTGCGCAGCAACGAGACCTTCGTCTACCTGGCCCGCGCCGTCGACCCCGCGCTGGCCGATGCGATCACCAAGAAGTTCCCCGAGGTGGGCGCCGAACGCCAGGACCTGCGCCAGTACCCGGGCGGCGCGCTGGCGGCCAACATCGTCGGCGGCATCGACTGGGACGGCCACGGCCTGCTCGGCCTGGAGGACTCGATGGACTCCATGCTGTCCGGCAGCGACGGCTCGATCACCTACGACCGCGGCTCCGACGGCGTGGTCATCCCCGGCAGCTACCGCAACAAGCACGACGCGGTCAACGGCTCGACGGTGCAGCTGACCCTCGACGACGACATCCAGTTCTACGTCCAGCAGCAGGTGCAGCAGGCCAAGGACGCCTCCGGCGCCAAGAACGTCTCCGCGGTGGTGCTGGACTCCAAAACCGGTGAAGTGCTGGCGATGTCGAACGACAACACCTTCGACCCCAGCCAGGACATCGGCCGGCAGGCCGACAAGCAGATGGGCAACCTCGCGGTCACCTCGCCGTTCGAGCCGGGATCGGTGAACAAGATCGTCACCGCCTCGTCGGTGATCGAGTACGGCCTGTCCAACCCCGACGAGGTGTTGTCGGTGCCCGGCTCCATCGACATGGGCGGGGTCAACGTGCACGACGCGTGGGACCACGGCGTGATGCCGTACACCACCACCGGCGTGTTCGGTAAGTCCTCCAACGTCGGCACCCTGATGCTGGCCCAGCGAGTCGGCCCGGAGCGCTACTACGACATGCTCGGCAAGTTCGGGCTGGGCCAGCGCACCGGCGTCGGCCTGCCCGGCGAGAGCTCCGGCCTGGTCCCGCCGATCGACCAGTGGTCGGGCAGCACCTTCTCCAACCTGCCCATCGGACAGGGTCTTTCGATGACCCTGCTGCAGATGGCCGGTATGTACCAGGGCATCGCCAACGACGGGGTGCGGATTCCGCCGCGCATCGTCAAGGCCACCATCGCCCCGGACGGCACGGCCACCGCGGAGCCCCGGCCCAACGGCATCCGGGTGGTCTCGGCGGACACCGCGCGCACCGTGCGCAACATGCTGCGCGCCGTCGTCCAGCGCGACCCGATGGGCTATCAGCAGGGCACCGGCCCGGCCGCCGCCGTCGAGGGCTACCAGGTCGCAGGCAAGACCGGCACGGCCCAGCAGATCAACCCGGCCTGCGGCTGCTACTACAGCGACGTCTACTGGATCACCTTCGCCGGGCTGGCGCCCGCCGACGATCCCCGCTACGTCATCGGCATCATGATGGACAACCCGCAGCGCAACGCCGACGGCTCGGCCGGCCACTCCGCGGCGCCGCTGTTCCACAACATCGCCGCCTGGCTGCTGCAGCGGGAGAACGTCCCGCTCTCGCGCCGACCCGGGCCCGCCGCTGACGCTGCAGGCCACGTAACCGGTCGACCGCCGCTGCTCGGTAGGGTGACAACTCGATCGAGGAGTTGATGGAGGTGACGGGCGTGACCGATGTCCTGCGGCCGCGCACGACACCGGCTCTGGGCCTGCCAACGCTGGCCGCCGCCATCGGCGCCGTGCCGGCCAACGGCGGCGCCGTCCCCGAGGTCCGGATCACCGGCGTCACCCTGCGCGGGCAGGACGCCGCCCCCGGTGACCTGTTCGCCGCGCTGCCCGGCTCGTCCTCGCACGGCGCCGGTTTCACCGCCGACGCCGTCGCGCCGCGGCGCCGTTGCGGTGCTCACCGACGCCGAAGGCGTGGCCGTCATCCACCGCGAGCTCGGCGACCCGGCGCCGGTGCCGCTGCTGGTCCACCCCGCACCCAGGTCGGTGCTCGGTGAGCTCGCCGCCGCGGTCTACGGCCACCCGTCGGACCGGGTGGTGGTGCTCGGAGTCACCGGCACCTCCGGCAAGACGACGACGACGCACCTGATCGAGGCGGGCCTGCGCTCGGCCGAACGCACACCGGGACTGATCGGCACGGTCGGTGTCCGCATCGCCGGGGCCGACGTGCCCAGCGCACTGACCACACCCGAGGCGCCCGCGCTGCAGGCCCTGCTGGCGGTGATGGCCGAACACGGCGTGGACACCGCGGTGATGGAGGTGTCCAGCCATGCCCTGGCGCTGGGCCGGGTGGACGGAATCCGTTTCGCCGCAGGCGGATTCACCAACCTGTCCCGCGACCATCTCGACTTCCATCCGACGATGGAGGCCTACTTCGACGCCAAGGCCCGGCTGTTCGACCCGTCCTCCCCGGTGCATGCCGCCATCCCGGTCATCTGCGTGGACGACGACGCGGGCCGGGCCATGGCCCGCCGCGCCGACGATGCCGTGACCGTCAGCGCCGACGGTCACCCGGCGGACTGGCGGGCCGAGGACATCGTCGTGCTCGACAGCGGCGTGCAGGAGTTCACCGCCGTCGATCCGGCCGGGGTGCACCATCGGCTCCGGATCCGGCTGCCCGGCCGCTACAACGTGGCCAACGCGCTGCTGGCCCTGGCGATGCTCGACGCCATCGGCGTCTCACCCGAGCAGGCCTCGCCCGGCCTGCGGGAGGCCTCGGTGCCCGGCCGGCTCGAGGCGGTCGAACGGGGTCAGGACTTCCTGGCCGTGGTGGACTACGCCCACAAGCCCGGCGCACTGCAAGCGGTGCTGGAGACGTTGCGCAGGCCCGGCGCGCGGCTGGCGGTCGTGTTCGGCGCCGGGGGAGACCGCGACCCCGGAAAGCGAGAACCCATGGGCCGCATCGCCGCCGAGCTCGCCGACCTCGTGGTGGTCACCGACGACAATCCCCGTGACGAGGATCCCGCGGCGATCCGCGCGGCCATCCTCGCCGGCGCCGCGCACGCCGACGGCTCGGCCGAGGTGGTCGAGATCGGCGACCGCCGCGCGGCGATCCGGCATGCCGTCGGCTGGGCCCGGCGCGGCGACGTCGTGGTGATCGCGGGCAAGGGGCACGAGAAGGGGCAGACCGCACGGCGGCCACACCCGGCCATTCGACGACCGCGACGAACTGGCCGCCGCGCTCGAGTCCTCGAGGAGCCGGCAATGATTCCGCTGACCATCGCCCGGATCGCCGAGATCGTCGGCGGCGAACTCGCCGACATCAGCCCGGCCGAGGCCGCCGAGTGCCGGGTGACCGGCACCGTCGAGTTCGACTCGCGGGCCGTGACGCCCGGCGGGCTGTTCCTGGCGCTGCCCGGTGCGCGCTCCGACGGCCACGACTTCGCCGCGGCCGCGGTCGGCGCGGGTGCGGCGGCGGTGCTGGCCGCGCGCCCGGTCGGCGTGCCGGCGATCGTGGTGCCGCCGGCGCCGGCCTCCGACGCCCACGCCGGGGTGTTCGAGCACGACACCGACGGGTCGGGGGCCGCGGTGCTGGCCGCGCTGGCCAAGCTGGCGTCGGCGGTGGCCGCCGAACTGGTCGAGGGCGGGCTGACGATCATCGGCATCACCGGCTCGTCGGGCAAGACCTCGACCAAGGACCTCATCGCCGCCGTGCTGCGCCCGCTGGGCGAGGTGGTGGCCCCGCCCGGTTCGTTCAACAACGAGCTCGGCCACCCGTGGACGGTGCTGCGCGCCACCGGTGACACCGACTTCCTGGTGCTGGAGATGTCGGCGCGCCACCCCGGCAACATCGCGGCGCTGGCGGCGATCGCCAGGCCGTCGATCGCCGCGGTGCTCAACGTCGGCACCGCCCACCTCGGCGAGTTCGGCTCCCGCGAGATCATCGCGGAGACGAAATCTGAACTGGTGCAAGCACTTCCGGCCTCCGGTGTGGCGATTCTCAATGCCGACGACCCGATGGTGGCCGCGATGGACGCCAAGACCGTCGCGCGGGTGGTGCGGGTCGGGCGCGCCGAGAAGGCCGACGTGCGCGCCGAGGACATCGAGCTCGACGAGCTGGCCCGGCCCCGCTTCACGCTGACCACGGCCACCGAGTCCGCGCGAGGTGCAGCTGGCCGTGCACGGCGAGCACCAGGTGAGCAACGCGCTGTCGGCGGCCGCGGTCGCCCTGGAGTGCGGCGCCAGCCTGCCCCAGGTGGCCGCCGCACTGGCCGGCGCCGGCCCGGCCTCGCGGCACCGCATGGAGGTGCGGGTGCGCCCCGACGGGGTCACCGTGATCAACGACGCCTACAACGCCAACCCCGACTCGATGCGCGCCGGGCTGCAGGCGCTGGCGGTGATGGCCCGTCAGCAGCAGAAGCGCAGCTGGGCGGTTCTGGGCGAGATGGGCGAGCTCGGCGACGAGTCGATTACCGAGCATGATCGTGTCGGCCGGCTGGCCGTGCGCTTAGATATCAGTCGACTTGTCGTCGTCGGAACCGGGAGACCTATGAGCGCCATGCACCACGGGGCGGTCATGGAGGGTTCCTGGGGTTCGGAGTCCACCATGGTCCCCGACGCCGACGCGGCCCTGGCGCTGCTGCGCGCCGAGCTGCAGCCCGGTGACGTGGTGCTGGTGAAGGCATCCAACGCGGCGGGCCTGGGTGCGCTGGCCGAAGCGCTGGTGGCCGAGGGCGCGGCCGACTCATGAGACTGATCCTCATTGCCGTCGCGATCGCGCTGGCGGTCTCGATCCTGCTGACCCCGGTCCTGATCCGGCTGTTCACCAAGCAGGGCTTCGGCCACGAGATCCGCGAGGACGGCCCGCCCAGCCACAAGACCAAGCGCGGCACGCCGTCGATGGGCGGGGTGGCGATCATCGCCGGCATCTGGGCCGGCTACTTCGGCACGCACCTGGTGGGCCTGATGCTCGACGGCAGCGGCCCGTCGGCCTCCGGGCTGCTGGTGCTGGGGCTGGCCACCGCGCTGGGCGGGGTCGGGTTCGCCGACGACCTCATCAAGATCCGGCGCTCCCGCAACCTGGGCCTGAACAAGACCGCCAAGACCGTCGGCCAGATCGCCGCCGCCGTGCTGTTCGGCATCCTCGTGCTGCAGTTCCGCAACCCCGACGGGCTCACCCCGGGCAGCCCGCAGCTGTCCTACGTGCGCGAGATCGCCACCGTCACGCTGAGCTCCGGCGCTGTTCGTGCTGTTCGTCGTCGTGGTGGTCAGCGCCTGGTCGAACGCGGTGAACTTCACCGACGGCCTCGACGGGCTGGCCGGCGGCAGCATGGCGATGGTCAGCGCCGCCTACGTGCTGATCACGTTCTGGCAGTACCGCAACGCCTGCGCCACCGCCCCCGGCCTGGGCTGCTACAACGTGCGCGATCCGCTGGACCTGGCGCTGATCGCGGCCGCCACCGCGGGCGCCTGCATCGGGTTCCTGTGGTGGAACGCCGCGCCGGCCAAGATCTTCATGGGTGACACCGGGTCGCTGGCGCTCGGCGGCGTCATCGCCGGACTGTCGGTGACCAGCCGGACCGAGGTGCTCGCGGTCGTGCTGGGCGCACTGTTCGTCGCCGAGGTGACCTCGGTGGTGGTGCAGATCCTGGCGTTCCGCACCACCGGGCGCCGGGTGTTCCGGATGGCGCCGTTCCATCACCACTTCGAACTCGTCGGCTGGGCCGAGACGACGGTGATCATCAGGTTCTGGCTGCTGACCGCGATCGCCTGCGGCCTGGGGGTCTCTCTGTTCTACGGCGAGTGGCTTTCTGCCATCGGTGCCTGACGTGGCGGCCGGGCTCGAGGCGCTGGCGCCCGGCGCGCGGGTCCTGGTGACCGGCGCCGGGATCACCGGCCGGGCCGTGGTCGCCGCGCTGGCGTCGTGGGACGTCGAGATCCGGGTGTGCGACGACAACGCCGAAGCGCTGGCGGCGCTGGCCGTCAACGGCGTGGCCACCGTGCGCCCCGCGGATGCGGTCGCTGGAGATCGACGACTTCACCCTGGTGATCACCAGCCCCGGCTTCCCACCCACGTCGCCCGTGCTGGCCGCCGCCGCGGCGGCCGGGGTGCCGATCTGGGGCGACGTCGAGCTGGCCTGGCGTCTGGACGCGGCCGGCCGCTACGGCCCGCCGCGGCGCTGGCTGGTGGTCACCGGCACCAACGGCAAGACCACCACGACGTCGATGCTGCACGCGATGCTGGTCGCCGACGGCCGGCGCGCGGTGCTGTGCGGCAACATCGGCGACCCGGTGCTCGATGTGCTCTCACAGCCGGCGGACCTGCTGGCCGTGGAGCTGTCCAGCTTCCAGCTGTTCTGGGCGCCGTCGCTGCGCCCCGAGGCGGGTGCGGTGCTCAACATCGCCGAGGACCACCTCGACTGGCACGGCGGCTTCGAGGCCTACGCCGCCGCCAAGGCCAGGGCGCTGGAGGGCCGGGTCGCGGTCGTCGGCCTCGACGACGCACCGGCGGCCGCACTGTTGCCCGCCGCGGGCGCCACGGTCAAGGTCGGCTTCCGGCTCGGCGAGCCGGCCGCCGGGGAACTCGGGGTGCGGAGCGGGATGCTCGTCGACCGGGCGTTCGCCGAGGACCTCGAACTGGCCCCGGCGGCGTCGATTCCCGTCGCCGGTCCGGTCGGCGTGCTCGACGCGCTGGGTGCCGCCGCACTGGCCCGCGCGGTCGGCGTCCGCGCCGATTCCATCGCGTCGGCACTGGCCGGCTTCCGGGTGGGCCGGCACCGCGCCGAGGTCGTCGCCGTCGTCGACGGGGTGACCTACGTCGACGACTCCAAAGCCACCAACCCGCACGCCGCCCAGGCCTCGGTGCTGGCCTACCCGCGGGTCGTGTGGGTGGCCGGTGGCCTGCTCAAAGGCGCCTCGGTGGACGACATGGTCGACCGGGTGGCCGACCGGCTGGTGGGGGCCGTGCTGATCGGTCGCGACCGGGCGGTGATTGCCGAGGCGTTATCGCGACACGCGCCGGATGTCCCCGTCATCGAGGTTGTGACAGGGGAGGATCGTGAGGTGCATGGGACAAATGAGTCAGGTGTTGCTGGTGAGACTCGAGTGGTCGACGACTCCGGTTCCGGCTTGGGCGCGCGCGTGATGACCGAGGTCGTCGCTGCCGCCGCCGGCCTGGCACGGCCCGGTGACACGGTTCTGCTTGCCCCTGCCGGTGCATCGTTCGACCAGTTCGCCGGCTATGGCGACCGCGGAGACGCGTTCGCCGCCGCCGTGCGTGCCTCGGCCCGGTAGTGGCCATGGGCGGCAACATCCTGAACCGGCTGCGGCGCCGGGGCGCCACGAGCGACCCCGACACCGAGGCGGCCGACGAGCCCGGCACCGAGCCGGTGGCGGTGGCGACCGCCGAGGCCCCCGCGAAGCCGAAGTTCGAGCCGCGCCAGAGGTTCGGGGCCTGGCTGGGCCGGCCGATGACCTCGTTCCACCTGATCGTTTCGGTCGCCGCGCTATTGGTCACACTCGGCCTGACCATGGTGCTGTCCGCCTCCGGCGTGCATTCCTACGACGAGGACGGCTCGCCGTGGGCGATCTTCGCCAAGCCAGGTGATGTGGACCTTGGTCGGACTCGTTCGCGTGCTGGGTCGCGCTGCGGGTGCCGGTGAGCTTCCTGCGGCGCACCGCGTTCTCCGCCTTCGCGCTGACCATCGTCATGCTGGTGCTGGTGCTGATACCCGGCATCGGCCACGAGTCCAACGGCACCCGCGGCTGGTTCGTGGTCGCCGGCTTCTCGATGCAGCCCTCGGAGCTGACCAAGATCGCGTTCGCCATCTGGGGCTCGCACCTGCTGGCCGACCCGGCGCATGGAGCGCGCGTCGCTCAAGGAGTTGCTGGTCCCGCTGTTGCCTGCGGCGGTGATCGCGCTGGCACTCATCGTCGCCCAGCCCGACCTCGGCCAGACCGTGTCGCTGGGCATCATCCTGCTGGCGCTGCTCTGGTACGCCGGCCTCCCGCTGAAGGTGTTCGTCAGCTCGCTGCTGGCCGCGATGGCGGCGGCCGCGGTCCTCGCGGTCTCCGCCGGCTACCGCTCCGACCGGGTGCGGTCGTGGCTGGATCCCGGCGCCGACGCCCAGGGTGCGGGATATCAGGCGCGGCAGGCCAAGTTCGCCCTGGCCAACGGCGGGGTGTTCGGCGACGGCCTGGGCCAGGGCACCGCGAAGTGGAACTACCTGCCCAACGCCCACAACGACTTCATCTTCGCCGTCATCGGCGAGGAACTCGGCTTCGTCGGCGCGTTCGGGCTGCTGGCGCTGTTCGGGTTGTTCGCCTACACCGGCATGCGGATCGCCCGGCGCTCGGCCGATCCGTTCCTGCGGCTGCTGACCGCCACCGCCGCGATGTGGGTGATCGGCCAGGTGTTCATCAACGTCGGCTACGTCATTGGCCTGCTGCCGGTCACCGGCATCCAGTTGCCGCTGATCTCGGCCGGTGGAACATCAACGGCGACAACGCTTTTCATGATCGGACTGATGGCCAACGCGGCCCGTCACGAACCCGAGGCGGTCGCCGCGCTGCGCGCCGGCCGCGACGACAAGATGAACCGGCTGCTGCGGTTGCCGCTGCCCGAGCCCTACGGGCCCACTCGCGTCGAGGTGCTGCGCGACCGGCTGCGGACCAAGCCGGCGGGCGCCACGTCGGCCAAGCCCGCCAGGACCGCCGAGAAGCCCGCGAAGAAGGCCCCGAAGAAACCGGCCAAGAAGTCGGCCCGCAACCCCGAACCGGCCCGCGGCCGCGGCGCACTGCCCGCCAAAACCAGGACGGCGCAGCGACCCACCCGACGCGCAGGGCATCATGGAGGCGCTTCCGGTCAGGATCACCCCGACGGGGCGCAAGGGTAGGACAACAAGACAGCGGCCAGCACGGCGGTACCGCTCATTGGAAGGTCAGCGTTACGGGTGAATGTCTCGGGGGTCGGCGGCGGTGTGGGCCGCGGCGACTCGGGCAGCAGAAGCGGTGAGACGGACGGCGACACATCGGTGTCGGTCGTGCTCGCCGGTGGCGGCACCGCCGGTCATGTCGAACCGGCCATGGCCGTCGCCGACGCGCTGAAAGCCCTCGATCCCGGTGTCCGCATCACCGCACTGGGCACCGCCCGCGGTCTGGAGACCCGGCTGGTGCCCGACCGCGGCTACGACCTCGAACTGATCACCCCGGTGCCGCTGCCGCGCAAGCTCAACGGCGACCTGTTGCGCTTGCCGCTGCGGGTGCGCCGGGCCGTGCGGGAGACCCGCGCCGTGCTCGACGACGTCGGCGCCGACGTGGTGATCGGCTTCGGCGGCTACGTCGCACTGCCGGCCTACCTCGCCGCCCGGGGACCGGTACATCGCAGGCGGGTGCCGGTGGTGGTGCACGAGGCCAACGCCAGCGCCGGGCTGGCCAACCGGGTGGGTGCGCGCACCGCGCGACGGGTGCTGGCCGCGGTGCCGGACTCCGGGCTCGCGCATGCCGAGGTGGTCGGCATGCCGGTGCGCGCGTCGATCACCGGCCTGGACCGGGCCGCCCTGCGCGGCAAGGCCCGCGCCCACTTCGGCTTCGCCCCCGACGCCCGCGTGCTGCTGGTGTTCGGCGGTTCGCAGGGCGCGGCGTCGATCAACCGGGCCGTCTCGGCCGCCGCTGCCGACCTGGCCGCCGCGGGCATCTCGGTCCTGCACGCCCACGGCCCCAAGAACACCCTGGATCTGCGGACCCCCGAGCCGGGCGATCCGCCCTACCTCGCGGTGCCCTATCTCTACGAGATGGACCTCGCCTACGCCGCGGCCGATCTGGCGATCTGCCGGTCCGGGGCGATGACGGTGGCCGAGGTGTCGGCCGTCGGGCTGCCCGCGGTCTACGTGCCGCTGCCGATCGGCAACGGTGAGCAGCGGCTCAATGCGCTGCCGGTGGTCAACGCCGGCGGCGGGCTGCTGGTCGACGACGCCGACCTCACCCCGGACTACATCGGCCGTGAGGTCGTCGGGCTGCTGACCGACGCCCCGCGGCTGGAGGCCATGACCGCGGCCGCCGCACGGGTCGGGCACCGCGACGCCGCGCGCCGGGTCGCCGAGGTCGCACTCGAGGTCGCGCGCGCGGGCCGAAAGGCCGCCCGGTGAACGCGCCGAAGGCGCTGCCGCCCGAGTTGGCCCGGGTGCACATGGTCGGCATCGGCGGCGCCGGCATGTCGGGCATCGCCCGGATCCTGCTGGACCGCGGCGGCCTGGTGTCGGGTTCGGACGCCAAGGAGTCGCGCGGCGTGGTCGCGCTGCGGGCCCGGGGTGCGGTGATCACCATCGGCCACGATGCGGCCAACCTCGACCTGCTGCCCGGCGGGCCGACCGCGGTGATCACCACCCACGCCGCGATCCCCAAGACCAACCCCGAACTCGTCGCGGCGGCCGAGCGGGGGATTCCGGTGATCCTGCGGCCGGTGGTGCTGGCCAAGCTGATGGCCGGCCAGCACACCCTGCTGGTCACCGGCACGCACGGCAAGACCACCACCACCTCGATGCTCATCGTCGCGCTGCAGCACGCCGGGATGGACCCGTCGTTCGCCGTCGGCGGCGATCTGGGCGAGGCGGGGACCAACGCGCACAACGGCAGCGGCGACTGCTTCGTGGCCGAGGCCGACGAGAGTGACGGCTCGCTGCTGGAGTACACCCCCGACGTCGCGGTGGTGACCAACATCGAGGCCGACCACCTGGATTTCTTCGGCAGCCCGGAGGCCTACAGCGCGGTGTTCGACGCGTTCGTGCAGCGGCTGGCGCCCGGCGGCGCCCTGGTGGTGTGCGCGGACGACCCGGGCGCCGCGGCGCTGGCGGAACGCACTGCGGCCCTTGGTGTTCGGGTGTTGCGGTATGGCAGCGGGCCCGGTCCGGGGCTGGCCGGGGCGCTGGTCGACTGGGAACAGCAGGGCACCGGTGCGGTGGCCCACGTCCAGCTCGCCGGCGAGTCGCACCCGCGGGTGATGCGGCTGGCGGTGCCGGGCCGGCACATGGCGCTCAACGCGCTGGCCGCCCTGCTGGCCGCGCTCGAGGCCGGCGCGCCGATCGACGACGTGATCGACGGCCTGGCCGGTTTCGAAGGCGTGCGCCGCCGCTTCGAGCTGGTCGGCACGGCCGGCGGAGTACGGGTCTTCGACGACTACGCCCACCATCCGACCGAGGTGCGTGCGGCCCTGACCGCGCTGCGCGGGATCGCCCGGCAGGACCGCACCGGCCACCCGACGATCTCGGGCGCCCGCAGCATCGTCGTGTTCCAGCCCCACTTGTATTCGCGGACAAAGACTTTCGCCCGTGAGTTCGGCAGCGCGCTGGACACCGCCGACGTGGTGTTCGTGCTCGACGTGTACGCCGCCCGCGAACAGCCGATGGCCGGGATCAGTGGTGCCACCGTCGCCGAGCACGTCAGCGTGCCGGTGCACTACGTGGCGGACTTCTCGGCCGTCGCCGCGCGGGTGGCCGCGGTGGCCGGCGACGGGGACGTCGTGGTCACGATGGGCGCCGGTGACGTGACCATGCTCGGCGCCGAGATCATCGCGGCCCTGCAGGCCAAGGCCGAACGGTCATGACCACGCCGGGCGAGGAGCCGCAGACCGAACCGGCCGAAGAGGACCTCGTCGACGGCGACGGCCGCAGGACACGCCGGGACGTCGATCCCGGCGAGCCGGTCGGACCCGGCGCCGAAGCCCGACGCCGAGGCACGCCGCCGACCGTCGGAAGCACCCGAGGAGCCGGACTTCGAGGGCCCACGCCGGCGGGCCCGCCGGGAACGCGAGGAGCGACGCGCGGCGCAGGCTCGCGCGATAGCGATCGAGGATGCCCGCCGAGACGCCAAGCGACGGGTTCGCAATGAGCAGTCTGATGCGCCGAAACCGTTGAGCCGCAGGGGTGTTCGCGGTCTGAAGATGTTGACCTGGCTGATCGTGCTGACGGTGATCGGCGTCGGGCTGGGCCTGGTCCTGTACTTCACCCCGCTGATGTCCGCGCGCTCGCTCGTCGTCACCGGCACCGGCGTGGTGACCCGCGAGGAGGTCGTCGACGCGGCCAAGGTCACGCTGGGGACCCCGCTGCTGCAGATCGACACCGACGAGGTGGCCGACCGGGTGGCCGGCATCCGGCGGGTGGCCAGCGCCCGGGTTCAGCGCGAATACCCGTCGACCCTGCGCATCACGATCGTCGAGCGGGTTCCGATCGTGGTCAAGGACTATCCCGGACGGGCCGCACCTGTTCGACAAGGACGGGGTCGACTTCGCCACCGCGCCGCCGCCGCCCGGGCTGGCCTACATCGACGTCGACCACCCCGGCCCGACGATCCGCCCACCAGGGCGGCCCTGCAGGTGATGACCTCGCTGAGCCCCGACGTCGTCGGACAGGTCAGCCGGATCGCCGCGCCCTCGGTGGCCTCGATCACGCTGACGCTCACCGACGGCCGCACCGTGGTGTGGGGGACCACCGACCGCACCGACGAGAAGGCCGAGAAGCTGGGGGCGCTGCTGACCCAGCCCGGCCACACCTACGACGTGTCGAGCCCGGATCTGCCGACGGTCAAGTAGGTCGGGCGGAAATTCCGCGCGACACGTCGGCGCGCCTCCCCAATCCCGCGGGGACCGTCCATATCGTTCTGGTTGCGCGGAACTACTTGACATAACTCTAAGCCTGAGGTTGAGGTTGAGGGTTTGCCGAGAGGCCGCAGCCACCCAAGCCCACCAGGGAGGAAGACCGGGACACGATGACCCCTCCGCATAACTACCTCGCCGTCATCAAGGTCGTTGGCATCGGCGGCGGCGGCGTCAACGCCGTCAACCGGATGATCGAGCAGGGACTCAAGGGCGTCGAGTTCATCGCCATCAACACCGACGCCCAGGCGCTGCTGATGAGCGACGCCGACGTCAAGCTCGACGTCGGCCGCGACTCCACCCGCGGTCTCGGCGCCGGTGCCGACCCCGAGGTCGGCCGCAAGGCCGCCGAGGACGCCAAGGACGAGATCGAGGAGCTGCTGCGCGGCGCCGACATGGTGTTCGTCACCGCCGGCGAAGGCGGCGGCACCGGAACCGGCGGCGCACCGGTGGTGGCCAACATCGCCCGCAAGCTCGGCGCGCTGACCGTCGGCGTGGTCACCCGGCCGTTCTCCTTCGAGGGCAAGCGCCGGTCCAACCAGGCCGAGACCGGCATCCAGGCGCTGCGCGAGAGCTGCGACACCCTGATCGTCATCCCCAACGACCGGCTGCTGCAGATGGGCGACGCCCAGGTCTCGCTGATGGACGCCTTCCGCAGCGCCGACGAGGTGCTGCTCAACGGCGTGCAGGGCATCACCGACCTGATCACCACCCCGGGCCTGATCAACGTCGACTTCGCCGACGTCAAGGGCATCATGAGCGGCGCGGGCACCGCGCTGATGGGCATCGGGTCGGCCCGCGGCGACGGCCGCGCGCTCAAGGCCGCCGAGATCGCCATCAACTCCCCGCTGCTGGAGGCCTCGATGGAAGGCGCCCAGGGCGTGCTGATGTCGATCGCCGGCGGCAGCGACCTGGGGCTGTTCGAGATCAACGAGGCCGCCTCGCTGGTACAGGACGCCGCCCACGCCGACGCGAACATCATCTTCGGCACCGTGATCGACGACTCGCTGGGCGACGAGGTCCGCGTGACGGTCATCGCCGCCGGCTTCGACGCCGCCGGACCCGAGCCGCAAACCGGTGGTGGGAGCCGCAGGCGCGGCCGGACCCTCGATCTCGCCGGGAGCCGCGGGCAAGCTCAGCTCGTCGCTGTTCGATCCGATCGACGCGGTGAGCGTGCCGGTGCCGACCAACGGCGCGACGGTCCGCATCGGGGGCGACGACGGCGGCATCGCCGATGACGACGTCGACGTCCCGCCGTTCATGCGGCACTGACCGTCTCGTCACGCGCCCGGATACTGGGTTCTGTGACTGTTCGATCCGCCGCGTGACCACGACCCGCGCCGGCGGGGCCTCGGCGCCGCCGTTCGACACCTTCAATCTCGGTGACCACGTCGGCGACGACCCTGCCGCGGTGGCGGCCAACCGGGCCCGGCTGGCGAAGGCCATCGGGCTGCCCGGCGACCACGTGGTCTGGATGAACCAGGTGCACGGCGACCACGTCGAGGTGGTCACCGGTCCGCGCACCGATCCCGTCGAGGACACCGACGCGCTGGTGACGACGACCCCGCGGCTGGCGCTGGCCGTGGTCACCGCCGACTGCGTGCCGGTGCTGCTGGGCGACGCGCGCGCCGGCGTCGTCGCCGGCGTGCACGCCGGACGGGTCGGCGCCGCCAACGGCGTGGTGCTGCGGACCGTCGAGGCGATGCTGGCCCAGGGCGCGCACATCGCCGACATCTCGGTGCTGCTGGGCCCGGCCGTCAGCGGCGCCAACTACGAGGTGCCCGCAAGAGATGGCCGCCGAGGTCGAAGCCCGCCTGCCGGGCAGCCGCACCAGGACCGCGCGGGGCACGCCGGGGCTCGATCTGCGCGCCGGCATCGCCCGGCAGTTGATCGGTGCGGGCATCAAAGCCATCGACGCCGACCCGCGCTGCACCGTCGCCGACCCGAATCTGTTCAGCCACCGCCGCGGCGCGCCGACCGGCCGGCTGGCCTCAGTGGTGTGGATGGAATGAGCGACGCGGGAATCCGAACTGGCCACGGCGCTGGCCGCGCTGCGCGACCGGCTGGCCGCGGCGGCGCCAGGCCGCCGGCCGCGACGTCGCCGACGTCGAGTTGCTGCCGATCACCAAGTTCTTCCCGGCCTCCGACGTCGCGATCCTGTGGCGGTTGGGCTGCCGCAGCTTCGGTGAGTCCCGCGAGCAGGAGGCCTCGGCCAAGATCGCCGAGTTCCAGGCGCTGACCGGCGCCACCGACGTCGCGCTGGCACATGGTCGGCCAGATCCAGCGCAACAAGGCCAAACACATTGCGGCATGGGCGGATACGGTGCACTCGCTGAGCACCGCCAAGGTGGCCGCCGCGCTGGATCGCGGCGCGCTGCAGGCGATCGAGCGACGGCCTGCGCACCGACCCGGTCGAACGTGTTCGTGCAGATCAGTCTGGACGGCGACACCGAACGCGGCGGGGTGGACGTCGGCGATCCCGGCGGCCGTCGACGCCATCTGCGCCCAGGTGGCCGAGGCCGACGGGCTGCGGCTGGTCGGGCTGATGGCGATCCCGCCGCTGGGCGTCGACCCCGACGAGGCCTTCGCCGCGCTGGCGGCCGAACACCGGCGCGTGCTGACGAACCACCCGGACGCGACACAGCTGTCGGCCGGGATGTCCGGTGACCTGGAAGCCGCGGTGCGACACGGTTCAACGTGTGTGCGTGTCGGTACGGCGCTTATGGGAAATCGTCCTCTAACGTCTCCCTGAGTAGTCACTCCAGTCACATCTTCATCACAGACACCGAACTTCACGCTCCAGAAGGGTCCAGCGATGAGCACTCTCCACAAGGTCAAGGCCTACTTCGGTATGGCTCCGATGGACGATTACGACGACGAGTACTACGACGACGACGACCGCGGCGCCGGCCGCGGCCGGATACTCCCGTCGCGGTGAGCGGTTCGCCGACGACGGCTACGAGCGCGGCGCGCGCTACGACGACCGCGATCCGCGCGCCGCCCGCGAGTACGACGACCCACGCGGCGAGTACGACGCACCGGCGACCGGCGGCTTCCGGGGCTACGCCGACGAACCGCGCTTCCGCCCCCGCGAATTCGACGACATGCCGCGGCCGTCGCGCTTCGGCGCACTGCGCGGCTCGACCCGCGGCGCACTGGCGATGGACCCCCGCCGGATGGCCGAACTGTTCGAGGCCGGCAGCCCGCTGTCGAAGATCACCACGCTGCGCCCCAAGGACTACAGCGAGGCCCGCACCATCGGTGAGCGGTTCCGCGACGGCCAGCCGGTGATCATGGACCTCGTGTCGATGGACAACGCCGACGCCAAGCGGCTGGTCGACTTCGCGGCCGGCCTGGCCTTCGCCCTGCGCGGCTCGTTCGACAAGGTGGCGACCAAGGTGTTCCTGCTCTCGCCGGCCGATGTCGACGTCAGCGCCGAGGAGCGCCGCCGGATCGCCGAAGCGGGTTTCTACAGCTACCAGTGAGGCGGCGGAATGCCGCCGGCCCGATCCGGATGGGTAGGCTGGCGGCGTCGCGCTGGACTCAAGCCAGCGATGTCGGCAATGTCACATCCGCTGCTAGTAAGGACCGGCTTTAGTTGGCGCTGTTCTTCGAAATCCTGGGCTTCGCGCTGTTCATCTTCTGGCTGCTGCTGATCGCCCGGGTCGTCGTGGAGTTCATCCGCTCGTTCGCCCGCGACTGGCATCCGCGCGGTATCACGGTGGTGATCCTCGAGGCGATCATGACGCTCACCGATCCGCCGGTGAAGCTCTTGCGCCGGTTGATTCCGCAGCTCACCATCGGCGCCGTGCGCTTCGACCTGTCGATCATGGTGCTGCTGCTGGTGGCGTTCATCGGGATGCAGCTGGCGTTCAACGCCGCCGCGTCGGCCGCCTGACGAGTCGGCCGAGGGCGGCGTAACCTACCTCACCAGGCGTCGGATCAGGATTAGCCACGCCGCAAAAGAGGTACCGAAACTTTGAAATTCGCTCTTAATTATCGGTCTCAGCCGCAACCGGCGGTTCTGGTGTGACAGGATGGACGCCAGTTACAGTACGGCACGATGGACGCGACATGCGTTCTACACTTTGAGATCGGTTCGACCGTCCCAGACCCGAGGGGGCAGACAATGCCACTAACACCGGCCGACGTGCACAACGTGGCGTTCAGCAAGCCACCGATCGGCAAGCGTGGCTACAACGAGGACGAGGTTGACGCCTTTCTCGACCTGGTGGAGAACGAGCTGACCCGCCTCATCGAGGAGAACTCCGACCTGCGTCAGCGGGTGAGCGAGCTCGATCAGGAGCTGGCCTCCGCACGTGCCGGCGGTGGCGTACCCGCTCCCACCCAGGCGATCCCGCTCTACCAGCCGGAGCCGGAGCCCGAGCCCGAGCCCGCGCCCGTGCAGCAGGCGGCGCCCGTGCAGTCGCCGTCGGTCACCGAGGAGCAGGCCATCAAGGCCGCCCGCGTGCTGAGCCTGGCTCAGGACACCGCCGACCGGCTGACCGGGACCGCCAAGGCCGAGGCCGACAAGCTGCTCGCCGATGCGCGGGCCAATGCCGACCAGATCCTGTCGGAGGCCCGGCACACCGCCGAGACCACCGTCGCCGATGCCAAGCAGCGCTCCGAGGCGATGCTCAGCGACGCCCAGACCCGCTCCGAGACCCAGCTGCGCCAGGCGCAGGAGAAGGCGGATGCGCTGCAGGCCGACGCCGAGCGCAAGCACTCGGAGATCATGGGCACCATCAATCAGCAGCGGACCGTCCTCGAGGGCCGCCTCGAGCAGTTGCGCACCTTCGAGCGTGAGTACCGCACGCGGCTGAAGACCTACCTCGAGTCGCAGCTGGAGGAACTGGGCCAGCGCGGCTCGGCTGCCCCGGTCGACTCCGGCGCCACCAACGACGGCGGCGGTTTCAACCAGTTCAGCCGGCCTACCAACTAGAGGCCTGTCGGGCCGGTGCGGCCCGAACCCACCTGCTTCGTGTCGCCGGAGGTTGATCGATGCTGATCGTTGCGCTGGTGCTGGCGGTGATCGGCCTCGCGGCCCTGGTCACCGCCGTCGTCACCAGCAATGAGCTGGTCGCCTGGGTGTGCATCGCGGCCAGCGTGCTCGGCGTCATCCTGCTGATCGTCGACGCCATCCGCGAGCGGCAGAGCCGCGTTCCCGACGAGGCGGTCGCCGCGCCGACCGAGGCGCCCGAGGAGCCCGAGGACGTGGCATCCGCCACCGCCGACGCCGTCGCGTACTCGGACGAGGAGCCGGCCGATTCGAGCTACTCGACGTTCGACGCCGACTACCCCGACGAGTCGCTGGAGCAAGAGGTCGCCGCCGAGGATCACCCCGAGGAGGTGGTCTCCGACGATCCCGAAGTCCGACCTCCCGGACGACGACGAGCCCGAGCTTCCGGAGCCGGCCGAGGAGGCCGCGCTGCACATCGTCGACGAGAACGAACCCCGGTCGACGAGGTCGACGACCTCGACGCCGAGGCCGACGAGGCCGATGAGGACGCCGCGGCGGCCAACAAGTCCGACAAGCGCTGATCCCGGGCAATCCGGCGCCCCGGCGGCTCCGAATCCCTGATGACATCGCCAGGGACACGTAAGGACAGCATGGGCATCGAATACGCGAGCATCGTCGACCATCCCCTCGACGAGGTGTTCGCCTGGCACACCCGGCCCGGCGCGATGCGCCGACTGGTTCCGCCGTGGCAGCCGATGCGGGTGGTGGCCGAAACGCAGTCGCTGGCCGACGGCGTCGCCGTCCTCGGTCTGCCCGGCGGGGCTGCGCTGGATCGCCCGCCACGACCCGGCCGGCTACGACCCGCCGTACCAGTTCGTCGACGCCCTGTCCTCGGACGGCCTGATGACCCTGCCGCCGCGGATCATCGGCTGGTGGCGCCACACCCACCGGTTCAGCGACGCGGGCGACGACACCACCCGGGTGCACGACGAGGTCGACACCACCGTGCCGGGCAAGGCGCTGCGGTCCACCTTCGCCTACCGCCACCGTCAGCTCGCCGACGATCTCGCCGCGCACCGCGACGCCGCGCAGGCCGGCGCGGGCCCACTGGTCGTCGCGATGACCGGGTCATCCGGTCTGGTGGGCACGGCGCTGACCGCATTCCTGACCACCGGCGGGCACCGGGTGATCCGGCTGGTCCGCCACGAGCCCGGCCATCCCGACGAACGTCGTTGGGACCCAAGCGATCCCGCGCCGGACCTGCTCGACGGGGTCGACGCCGTCGTCCACCTGGCGGGGGAGTCGATCGCCGGCCGGTTCACCGAGGCGCACCGGGTGGCCATCCGCGAGTCCCGCATCGAACCGACCCGGCGGCTGGCTGAACTGGCCGCGGCGTCGGGCAGCCGGCTGAGCGCGTTCGTCAGCGCCTCGGCGGTCGGCATCTACGGCTACGACCGCGGTGACGCGCTGTTGTGCGAGGACAGCGCTCGCGGCGACGGTTTCCTGGCCGACGTGGTGGCCGACTGGGAGGCCGCCACCGCGCCGGCCGCCGACGCCGGGCTGCGAACCGTCGCCGTGCGCACCGGCATCGTGCAGGCCGCCGCCGGCGGCACCCTGAAGCTGCTGCGCCCGCTGTTCGCCGCCGGGCTGGGCGGCCGGCTGGGCAGCGGCAGACAGTGGCTGTCCTGGGTCGGCATCGACGACCTGCTCGACGTCTACTACCGCGCCCTCTACGACACCAGGCTGTCCGGACCGGTCAACGCCGTCGGCCCGAACCCGGTGCGCAACAGCGAGTACACCAAGGCGCTGGCCAGGACGCTGCATCGCCCGGCGCTGCTGCCGGTCCCGTCGATCGGACCCCGGATCCTGCTGGGCGAGCAGGGTGCGCGCGAGCTGGCCGAAGCCGACCAGCGGGTGCTGCCGACCAAGCTGCAGGCGATCGGGCACCGGTTCCGCCACCAGACCGTCGACGACGCCCTGGCCCACCAGCTCGGCCACGATCCCGCGCCCGGGGTCCTCTGACGGGGCTGACTAGAGCGCCGTGGCGTGCCAGGAGTCCAGACTGCGCAGCAGCGGGTTCTTCTTGTACTCGTGGCCGGCCATCCGGCCCAGGATGTCGTCGAGCGCGGTGACGGCGTCGGTGATGTAGGGCCCCTTGTTGAGCATCACGCACTCGGCCCGCTCGGCCATGGCCGCGTCACTGATCTCGGCGCGCGACGGCAGCCCGGTCTTGGCGAGCTGCTCGAGAACCTGCGTCGCCCAGATCACCGGCACGTGCGCCGCCTCGCACAGCCACAGCGTCTCCTCCTGGACTTCGGCCATCCGCTCGTAGCCGCACTCCACGGCCAGGTCGCCGCGCGCGATCATCACCCCGACCCGGCGGCGGCGCATCGCCGTCAGCATCAGCTGGGGCAGCCGCTCGAATCCTTCCCGGGTCTCGATCTTGAGCACCACGCCCAGGTCGGCGTCGCCGAGCCGGCGCAGTTCGCCGTACAACCGGATCACGTCGGCGGGTTCCCGGACGAACGACAGCTGCACGAAGTCGGCGAGTTCGACCACGGTGGCCAGATCGTCGCAGGTCCTTGTCGGTCAGCGCCGAGATGACCAGGTCGGTGTCCGGAACGTTGATGCCCCGCCCGGCGTGCAGCTTGGCCGTGCCGCGCGGCGGGTGGTCGATGCGCACGTCGAGGCTGTCGGCGTGGACGGCGACGACCTCGCCGCCGATCTTGCCGTCGTCGAAGAAGATTCGCTCACCGGCCTCGGCGGTGTCGAACACCTCCGGCAGCGTGCAGCCGATCCGGGGCGGCTCGTCGTCCTCGACCGGCGCCGGGCTGCAGTCCCGGGTCAGGCGCAGCACGTCGCCGGCGGTGAGCCGGATGCTCTGCTCGACGGCGGGCAGTTCGCCGACCTCGGTGGCGTCGTGCCCGCCGTTCTTGATCCCCGAGTCGCTCCGCTCCTGCCCGCCGATGGCGACCAGCACGGTGCCGGTTCCGAGATAGGTGGTCTTCTCGGTGGTGACGATGAACCCGCCGGGGGCCGCCGCGGCGAGCAGCAGCCGCCGTTTGGAGCCGCGGGTGTCGCGCAACGTCAGTTCGTCGCCTTCGGCGCGGCGGGCCAGCCAGTCGCCGTCGACCGGCACCGTGGTCAACCCGGGCTCGGGCGGGCGGGCCGGCCGGCGCGCGCTGGTCAGCCAGCCCCGCGCGGCCGCCACGACCTGACCGCGCGCGTTGCGGCTCGGCCGCAGCCGCACCACCTGCGGTCCGGGCTGCAGCGGGCCGGTGCGCAGCTTGGGTCCGCCGAGGTCCATCGCCACCAGGCACGGCCGTCCGGCGGCGGCGGCCGCGGTTCTGACGTTGGCGGCCATGGCCTTCCACGCCGTCGCGTCGTCGTGGGCGCAGTTGATCCGGGCGATCCGCATGCCGGAGTCGATGAACGTGCGCACCAGTCCGGCGTCGGTGGCGGCCTCCGGCGGCAGGGTGACCATGATCCGGGCGGCGCGGTCCTCGGGGGCCGGGCCCAGCAGTGCGGTGGCATTGCGCTCCAGCAGTGGCGCGCCCTGGTTGACGTCGGCGATCACCTGCTCGTCGAGAGTCCAGCCATTGCCGCGCATCGCCCCGACCGCCGCCGACACCGAGCGCAGCGTCGCTGCGACGTGGCCTTCGCTGCGGCCCAGTGAGGACAGGCCGAACCCGGCCAGCCGCCGCTGCAGGTCCCGCAGATCGACCTGCCGCAACGCCCAGTAGTGCACCAGATTGACTGCGCTGCTGTGGTTTTCCGGCGCGACGGGCACGATCCACGGCTGCCATCGCTTCTCGGCGTCGGCCAGCCGGTCGAGCAGCGCGTCGACCTCGGTCTGCAGCTGCTCGAGTTGTTGCTCCGCCGCGAACATGGCCCGACGCTAGCCAGCTCAGGTGTCCGGCACGTGAACTGTTCGCCGGATGTGACTTTAGGCCTTTTGTGCTGTCCCGAATTACCCGCGCGCGATGGGCCGTTCGTAGGCAACGATGGTGGCATGGCAACCAGCGATCCCGTCGTGCTCGACGGCGCGGGTTTGCACCGGCTGGTCGAAGAGCTCAGCGGACGCGGTTACCGCGTCGTCGGTCCCACGCTGCGCGACAACGCGATCGTGCTGGCCGAACTCGACAGTGCCGACGACCTGCCGCGCGGATGGGGCGTCGACGTAGCGCCGGGCACCTATGCGCTGCGCCGCCGCGACGATCAGGCCGCGTTCGGCCATTCGTCGGGACCGCAGTCCTGGAAGCAGTTCCTGCACCCGCCGCGCCAGAAACTGTGGTCGTGCGGACCCGACGGAGTCGACCCGGCCGACGAACCCGAGCCCAAGTACGCCTTCCTCGGTGTGCACGGCTGCGACCTGGCGGCCATCGGCGTCCTCGACCGCGTCCTGTCCGGCGGCGCGCATCCGGACGGTTCGTACGTCGGGCGGCGCAGACAGGCCTTCGTCGTCGCGGTCAACTGCACCGAACCGGGCCGGTTGTGTTTCTGCGCCTCGATGGACACCGGCCCGGCCTGCGCCTCCGGCTATGACCTGGTGCTCACCGAGCGGCTCGACTCCGATGACCCGACCTACGTCGTCGAGGCCGGAAGTGCCGCGGGCGCCGAGGTTCTGGCTGCGGTGCCGCACCGTCGCGCCGAGGCCGCCGAGACCGCGGCCGCCGCCGACGAGGTCCGCGCCGCCGCGTCCAAGATGGGACGCCGGATGCCCGACGGCGATCTGCGCAACCTGCTGATCGAATCGCGGGACTCGCCGCACTGGTCGGAGGTGGCCAGCCGCTGTCTGACGTGCGGCAACTGCACCATGGTCTGCCCAACGTGCTTCTGCACCAGCACTTCTGACGTCACCGACCTCACCGGCGAGCACGCCGAACGCTGGATGGAGTGGGCGTCGTGTTTCGAACTGGACTTCACCTTCGTCCACGAGGGGCCGGTGCGCACCTCGGGCCCGTCGCGCTACCGGCACTGGTTGACCCACAAACTGTCCAGCTGGCACGACCAGTTCGGCACCTCGGGATGTGTGGGCTGCGGACGGTGCATCGCGTGGTGTCCCACCGGCATCGACATCACCGAGGAGATGGCCACGTTCGCGCGGCTGGCGGAGGACCGACGATGAGTGAGGCGGCGACCCGCGGCTGGGCGCACGGACTCGTCGGCGATGGCGCCGGTGCCGTACCGGGTGCGCTCGAAGGTGATCGAGAACGCCGACTCGGTGACGCTGTGCCTGGAGCCGATCGCCACCGAGCTGTCCGCGCCGCGGCCGGGCGAGTTCATGATGATCTACGCCTTCGGGGTCGGGGAGGTGGCGATCTCGGTCAGCGGTGACCCGTCGGTCGCCGACGGGACCATCACCCACACCATCCGTTCGGTGGGTGCGGTCAGCGCCGCACTCTGCGCTGCCGAACCCGGGTCCACGCTGGGGCTGCGCGGGCCGTTCGGTACCAGCTGGGGGCTGGAGGAGGCCGCCGGACGCGACCTGGTGATCGTCGCAGGCGGTGTCGGACTGGCCCCGCTTCGCCCGGTGGTCCTCGGCGCGCTGGCCGACCGGGACCGCTACGGGCGGGTGGTGGTGATCGCGGGTGCGCGCGCGCAGCGCGACTTTCTCTACGCCGCGGAACTGCAACGCTGGCAGGAGGATTCGCGCCTGGAGCTGCACCAGACCGTGGACGTGCCGATCCAGGGCTGGCTCGGTGAGACCGGCTTCGTCACCGAGCCGCTGCGGCGTCTGTCGCTGGTGCCGGACCGGGTGACGGCGTTCCTGTGCGGCCCGGAGCCGATGATGCGGTTCGGCGCCCAGGCCCTGCTCGACAAGGGGGTGGCGCCGACCGACATCCGGGTGTCGCTGGAGCGCAACATGCAGTGCGGCATCGGCTGGTGCGGGCACTGCCAGCTCGGCCCGCTGCTGGTGTGCCGGGATGGTCCGGTGGTCGGTTACGACGTGGCGCTTCCGCTTCTCGACTGCAAGGAGCTCTGAGATGCCAAGCCTGGCCGTGTGGAAGTTCGCCTCCTGCGACGGATGTCAGCTCACCCTGCTGGACTGCGAGGACGAGCTGCTGACGCTGGCCGAGCAGGTGCAGATCGCGACGTTCGCCGAGGCGTCCAGCGCGATCATGGGCGGCCCGTACGACGTCTCGCTGGTCGAGGGGTCGGTCACCACGCCGTCCGACGAGCGCCGCATCCGCGAAATCCGCGAGCAGTCAGGCGTTCTGGTGGCCATCGGGGCGTGCGCCACCGCCGGCGGCATCCAGGCGCTGCGCAACTTCGCCGACGTCGCCGAGTTCACCTCGGTGGTCTACGCCCGCCCGGACTACATCCACACGCTGGCGACCTCGACCCCCGCCTCGGCGCACGTCACCGTCGACTACGAGCTGCGGGGCTGTCCGATCGACCGGCGCCAGCTGCTCGACACCCTGGCCGCGCTGCTGGTGGGCCGCAAGCCGCGACTGCCCGCGGCGACGGTGTGCACCGAATGCAAGCGGGCCGGGGTGACGTGCGTGACGGTGGCCGAGGGCATCGCGTGCCTCGGCCCGGTGACCCATGCCGGCTGCGGCGCGCTGTGCCCGCGCCACCACCGCGGGTGCTACGGCTGCTTCGGCCCGATGGCCACCCCGAACATGCCGGCACTGATCCCGCTGCTGCACCGCGACGGCATGTCCGGTCCCGAGGTGGACCGGGTGTTCGAGACCTTCAACGTCACCCAGTTCAGTGCGGAACGGAACGCCGACCATGACTGAGTCCCGCACCATTCGCGTCGGCGCCCTGACCCGCGTCGAGGGCGAGGGCGCGCTGCACGTCGAGCTGCGCAACGGCGTGCCCGAACGCGTCGAGCTCAACATCTATGAGCCACCACGGTTTTTCGAGGCGTTCCTGCGCGGGCGCGCGCACACCGAACCACCCGACATCACCGCCCGCATCTGCGGCATCTGCCCGGTGGCCTACCAGACGAGCGCCATGAACGCGATCGAGGACGCCTGCGGTGTCGACCGTCGATCCGCAGGTGGTGGCGCTGCGCCGGCTGCTGTACTGCGGCGAGTGGATCCACAGCCACGCGCTGCACATCTACATGCTGCACGCGCCGGACTTCCTCGGCGAGCCCGACGTGATCGCCGTCGCCAAGAACCATCGCGCGGCCGTGGAACGCGGTCTGGCGCTGAAGAAGGCCGGAAACCGGTTGATGGAACTGGTCGGCGGCCGCTCGATCCACCCGATCAACGTGCGCCTCGGCGGGTTCTACTCGGTGCCCACCAAGGCCGACCTGAAGCCGATGGCCGAGCAGCTGCGGGCCGCGCTCGACGATGCGCTGGCCACCGTGGCGTGGGTGGCCGGGTTCGACTTCCCCGATCTGACCGTCGACCACGAGCTGCTGGCGCTGACCGGCGAGCGCTACCCCATCGAGGACGGCCGGATCGCCCGCAGCGCGGGGGAGCCGTTCGGCGATCGCCGAGTTCAGCGACCACGTCCGCGAAACGCAGGTGCCGCACTCCACCGCGCTGCACGCGACGCTGGACGGCAGGCGGCACCTGACCGGTCCGCTGGCCCGCTACTCGCTCAACCACGCGCTGCTGTCCCCGGTGGCGCGGGAGGCGGCCACCGCGGCCGGCCTGGGCAGCGAGTGCCGAAACCCGTTCCGCAGCATCGTGGTTCGTGCGGTCGAGACGGTGTACGCGGTCGACGAGGCGTTGCGCATCATCGACGACTACGAGCGGCCGGCGCGGCCGTTCGTCGACGTGCCTGCCCGGCCCGGTGTCGGACACGGGGTGAGCGAAGCGCCGCGCGGGCTGCTCTACCACCGCTACGAGATCGACGAGGACGGGCTGATCACCGCGGCGGTGATCGTCCCGCCGACCGCGCAGAACCAGGCCGCGATCGAGGACGACCTCACCCGGGTGGTGGTGGCCGGGGCGGATCTGGACGACGCCGAGCTGACCTCGATGTGCGAGCGCGCGATCCGCAACCACGACCCGTGCATCTCGTGCGCCACCCACTTCCTGACGTTGACGGTCAAGCGGCGTGATGCACGACGCGGTTGCCGTCGTCATCGGGGTCGGCAACACCCACCGCCGCGACGACGGTGTCGGGCCGGCCGTGGCCGCCGAGGTGGCCGCGGACTGCCCGGCGGGTGTGCGGGTGGTGACGTGCGCCGTCGAGCCGACCGCGATCCTCGACGCCTGGGACGGGGCCGACCTCGCGGTGGTGATCGACGCCGCGGGCGGTGACGACGCGGTGGCGGGCCGGGTCCGCCGCTGCACGATCGACGAGGTGGCCGGCCCCGGTGCGCTGACGTCGCACGACCTGACCTCGTGCAGACCTACGAGCTGGCCCGCGTTCTGGGTCGCGCCCCGCGGCGGGTCGTCGTCGTCAGTGTCGACGCCGCCGACGTCGGGCACGGCGAGGGCCTGAGTCCGGTTGTGGCCCAGGCTGTCCCGCAGGCGGTGGCTGTCGTGCGTGCCGCGCTAGCCGGTGACCCGGTCCAGGAAGCCCTGCACCAGTCTCCGTAGCCGGCGGGCGGCGTCGTCGACGTGGCGGGTGGTGTGGGCGCGCAGGTCGTCGTGCCGCAGCCCGAGCCGGGCGAGGTCGCCGTCGTCGCCACCGCGCAGGTCGTCGGTGATCCACAGCTCCAGCAGCTCGTGGTCGAGCTCGGGGTGGAACTGCAGGCCCATGGCGCGGCCCTTCACGAAAGCCTGTGAGGCGTTGTCGTTGCGGGCGATCTCGGTCGCGCCGGGGGGCGGGGTGAACCGGTCGAAGTGCCACTGGAACCACGGACCCTCGGGCACCAGGTCGTGGTCGCTGCTGCGCACGTGATGCCAGCCGACCTCGGGTGCGTCGGACCGCTGCACCGACCCGCCCAGCGCGGTGGCCACCAGCTGGCCGCCGAAACACACCCCGAGCACGCCGAGCCCGGCGTCCACGGCGCGCCGCACGGTGTCGATCTCGTCGGCCACCCACGGCAGCCGCTCGTCGTACACCGCCCAGCGCGAGCCCAGCGGCACGATCACGTCGTAACCGGTCGGGTCGGGGAAGCTCACCTCGACCACCGGGTCGTCGGGCGTATGGGCCGGGACCACCTCGAAGGTGTCGACGTCGAAGCCGAGTTCGGTGAACGTCTCCCCGAGCAGCGCCTCGGGCGCGATCGGATCGTTGTAGATGAACAGGACCTTGCGCGGCACCCGACCTACGGTACGGCAGCAGACGCCCGCCGGTCAGACGCAGTCCGACGCGCCGTCGACCACGAACACCGCCCCGCTGGTGTAGGCTGCTCTGCGCGGTGCACAGAAACGCGATGGTCGGCGCGATCTCGTCGACGCTGCCCATCCGTCCGGCGGGGATGTGGCCGATTTCGCTCGCGACGAGTTCAGGTGCGCCGTGCATCGGCGCGGTCATCGGGGTGTCGATGGTCCCCGGTGCGACGGCGTTGACCCGGATGCCGTACTTGGCCCACTTGACGGCCAGGTTGCGGGTGACGTTGATGATCCCGGACTTGGCCGCGCTGTATCCCGGCACCAGCGGGACGGCCCGCAGCGCCGACATCGACGCCAGGTTGACCACGCTGGCCCCGCCGGTCGCGGTCGACGCCCGCAGCGCCGTGCGCAGCGCCACCGTCAGCCGGTAGGGCCCGACCAGGTTGAGGGCCACCGAGGCGGCGAACCCGTCCGGGGCCGACTCGTCGAGGCCGCCGGGAAAGTTCGCCCCGGCGTTGTTGACCAGAACGTCGAGCACCGAAAGGTCGTCGAGATTCAGGGTCTGCGTTGACGCCGTCTGCACGCCACCATCTAATCTCCTCCCGTCGAGTCGCGGGGCGGTACCGGATCACCGGTATCCTGACCAGCAGCAAGCCCGCGTCGCATGACAGGTGGGACATGAAGGCCTTCTACACCCTTGTGGTCTGGCTGGTGGTCGCCGCGCATTTCGCGTTCCTGATCTACCTGCCCAGCGGCGGTTTCCTGGCGCTGCGCTGGCGGCGCTCCATCTGGCTGCACGTTCCGGTGGTGCTGTGGGGGATCGGCAGTGTTGCCCTGCACTTCTGGTGTCCGCTGACCGTGCTCGAGCAGTGGGCCCGGCCGCGCGCGGGTCTGCCGCCGCTGGGCTCGGCCGGCTTCATCGATCACTACATCACCGGGGTCATGTATCCCGCGGGCGGGACTGGGTATGCCCAGGGCGCGGCATTCATCGCCGTGCTGGTGTCGTGGATCGCGTATGTCGTGACGGCGCGACGGCAGCGGTTGACGACCGGAGGGAACTGGGATGCCGGCGCAGTGGTTTCTAACAGCGGAGGAACGCGGTAACCCGGCGTCGGGAATCCCGGCCTGGTCGGCGGGCAACCGGGCGCGGCCCCTGGTGCACGGTGCGACGTACTTCGACGCGCCGGTCGACGAGGTGGAGGCGCTCGGCGTCGGCGACTACCTGTTCTTCACCGACTGGCGCGGTGACCCCGACGAGTTGTTGCGGCCCGACGGGCCGACTGTCCG
>CAVXWQ010000066.1:0-26881 GCA_963765445.1 uncultured Actinomycetota bacterium | reverse complement strand
TGGTCCATCGAAACTCCGCTCGCAGGAGGTTGGGCCAGTCATCGTCCCATGGCTCGTTGAGTCAGAAACCTCGCAGCAGAAGTGCGAGAAGGCCTCTGTCTGACGTCTGAATCAACGATCGAGCGCGCGGAGGTAGGCGCAGATCACCTCGACCAGCGCCTGCTGTTCGCGGGTGGTGTCCACGGGTCGGCCCGCGACGAGTTGGGACACCACCAGGCCGCGCATGGTCGCCCAGATCAAGTCGGCGACAGCGGTGGCGTGCGGGTTGTCGAGTCCTTCGGCCAGGTCGCGACTCAGCTCGGTGATGGCCTGCTGCAGCTGACCGAGATGGCGGGTGGCCCGTTTGTCGCGCATCGCCCGCGTGGCGATCAGGATCTCCAACGACGCGCGGGAGTCGTCGCTGGAGAACACCTTCCACACGGCGTCGACAACCCGGCGTACCCGTTGCTCGCGGGTGATGCGCTCCGACGGCGCCGGCAGCGCCCGCAGCACGCCGTGCAGCTCCGCCAGCCCCCGGTCCACCACGGCCATCAGCAGACCGTCACGATCGCCGAAGTGGTACTGCACCACGCCCCAGGTCACCCCGGCCCGCTCGGCGATGTGTTTGGCACTGGCGGCGGCGAAGCCCTCGTCAATGACACAGCGCACTGTCTCGTCAAGCACCCGCTCGCGGGTACGCTCAGCGCGTACCTGACTTCCGGTGGCCGGGCGACGCGGGGCGATCTTGGGAGCCAAGAACTTTCACCACATCACGGTGTCGGCATGGGCCATGGGCAAGTCCTTGACCGCCATCAGCCCGGGCGGTGCGGCGCACACGTCGTGGATCGCGTTGACCGCGCGGGCCGCGGTGGAGATGACGCCGCCCTGGTTGTGGTCGACGCCGTCGAGGCCGAGGTGAGTGTTGATCTCGACCCCGGGATTGCCGCGCACCACCACCCGATGCACGCCGGGCCGCCCATCCGGCGGGGACGGCCAGTGCGGCGCGGCAGCGGAGGTGAGCCGGTTGACGTGTTCCATGGTGATCACCGGTTCACCGTTGCGCAGGCCCTCGACCCAGAACCGGACCGCGGCGACATGACCGGGTGGGACCGTCATCATCGTGCACTCGATCTGCTCGGGGGTGACCCAGCTTTCGTGACGCTCGCGAACCTCGTCGAGAGTGACGTCGAGGGTGTCGGCCAGCGACCGGACCTGGCCACCCCACAGCGAGGCCAGCACGCCCGGCGCGAACATGATCGGGGTGTGATCGGACGTGGTGCCGAAACCGAAACTGACGCCGGTGAATTCGGCGTCGTCATAGCTGCCGTAGTCGCAGATCTCCGACACGGTGACGGCGGTGGCGCGCCCCGCCAGCGTCAGCGCGGTGTAGACCAGGCTGTCACCGGAGAAGCCGGGGTCGACGCCGTTGATGTAGAGCGAGGTACCACCTGCGTGGCAGGCCTTGGCCAGCGGCTCGCGCATCCAGTGGTCGGCCTGGTGCGGGGCGACCAGCCATACCATCGAGGTGCCGACGACGTTGGTGCCGGTGCGCAGGAACCGGGAGATCTCCGCGATCGCCTGCTGCGGCCGCATCTCGGCCTGCGAGGTGTAGACCACGCAGTCGGCTTCCAGCGCGACGAGCGCCTCGATGTCGTCGGTGGCCAGCACACCGGTCGGCTCGTCCAGGCCGCACAGTTCGGCGGCGTCGCGGCCGACCTTGTCCGCACCATGGGCGTGCAGGCCCACCAGCCTCAGGTCGGGCCGCTCGATGATCATCTTCAGGGCGTGCCGCCCGACGTTGCCGGTGGAGAACTGGATGACGTTTTTCACAAGAGGTCCGTAATCGTCTTGAGGCCCGCCTCGTAGAGGACGCCGGGCAGCATGCCGCCGTCGATCTCGATGGTGGTGCCGTTGATGAAATCCGCTGCGCCACTGCACAGGAAGACCACCGCGCGACCCACCTCGGCCGGCTCACCGGCCCGGTGCAGCGGGACGTCGCGGAAATACTTCTCCCCGCCCGGGTCGTCCTTGGGCAGGACGAAGGACTTGAAGTTGTCGGTCATCGTAGGGCCCAGCGCCAGGCAGTTGACCCGGGCCTTGGGTCCCCACTCCTCGGCGAGCGATCGGGTCATGTGGTTCAGCCCGGACTTAGCCGCCCCGTAGGACACCAGGGTGGGCGAGCCGGCGGGATGCCCTGCGCCGCTGGAGATGTTGATGATCGACCCGATGCCGTCCTGCTCGCGCATCTGGCGGTACACCCGGATGGCGAACCACAGCGGGCTGATGAGGTTCATCTGAATGGCGAACTGGTGGAACAGGACTGTGCGTTCGAAGTCGTCGGCGGCTCGTGGAGCCCCCTGGATTCGCGCGACGAGTTCGGGGACGTCCTCGACGTGGGGTGTGGGTACGGTGCCGCCGGCGTTGTTGACCAGGATGTCGATCCGGCCGTAGTCGGCGACCACACCGGAGACGAACTCGTCGATGGCCCGGTGGTCACCCTGGTCGCACACCCGTTGCGACGAGCGCGTCAGCCAGTCGGGGTGATCGGCGACGCCGGGGATGGCCTCCAGCGGTCCTCGGGAGCAGCCGATCACGGTGGCGCCGGCCCGCAGCAGTTCGTGGGCGATCCCCAGCCCGACGCCTCTGCTGGTGCCGGTGACGACGGCGATCTTGCCGTCCAACGCTGCGACGTCGCTCATCCAGCCGTGCCCTCTCGCGGTCGCCAATCCATTGAACGGTCAATATGATTGCACGCTCAATGTTTATGGGCAATGGCCGGGAGATGCTTGAGATCAGCCAACTCTGGCGTCGGCGTCTGCTAACGCGTGCACGCTGTCGAACCGCAGGCACACGGTCGTGCCCAGGGCCGAGGTGTCGATGGTCACGTTGTCGGCCAGTGCGCGCATCAGCGGAATCCCGTGACCGCGCGCGCGGCCCTGCTTGGCCGGGTCGGGCTCACGCCAGCAGCCCTGGTCGGTGATGGTCACGGTCAACGTGGCGGCAGCGCGGTCCTGCACCGCCTCCACGTCGATCGTGCCCATCCGGTGCTTGTTGCAGGTAGGCGAACTCGGCCGCATTGGCCAGGGCCTCGTTGACCGCCAGCACGACGTCGCTGAACCGGACGTCGTCGAGGTCAACGCGGGCCCGTAGCCAACCGGCGAACTCGTCGCGAACCCGCCCGGCGTTGAGCGCGTCGGCAGCAACGCCGTTGTCGGCGAACCTGTCGCCATCATCTGGACATGGGTAACTCGGTGTCGTCATGGCAAATGCCGTATACCCGGCTGGCTCCGATTACTCACCCAGTGCGGCGCGCGCCTCGTCCAATGTCGAATACAGGCCCACGATTTCGGCCAGGCCGACCAGCTTGAGTGGCCGGCTGGTAGCCGGTCCGCTGGCGACGACGCCGAACCCGACATCAGGAGATGCCTGGTCACGGGCGGCGGCCAGGACACCCATCCCGGCCGAGGCCAGGAATTCGACATCGGTCAGGTCGACGATGATCGCTTGGGGGTTCTTCTTCAGCGATGTGGCGATACTCACTTCGAGTTGGGGTGCCGTCAGCATGTCGATGACACCGGACGCCCCCAACACAACGGTACGGCCGAACCACTCTTCGCTGATCACGCAGCCGGTGTTGGCAGTCGTGGTCATGCTGTTGGCGGCTGTGGCTTGTTCGTCCAAGATTCACACCTCACTTGCGCGCGCTTAGCAGCGCGCTCGGAGTTTGGTCATGCCTGCAAGGCTGCCGTCTGAACCTGGCAAGAACTCACTACAGTTCTGCGTCGATCTGCTTGCGACGTCGGGTTCACGCCCCGGTAACCGGTCAGCGTGACCGTTCCAGGCTAACGCACTTCCCCGGCCGACGGGCGTTCGGCGGTCAGCGCCAGCAGGGCCGACGTCGTCGTCGGGCCGGAGTTGTGCGGCCAGTTCGGCCAGCTCAGAGATGAGCTCGGCGGCCGGCATGCCAACCCGCTCGGACAGAAAGACCCGAAGATCGTCGTGGTGCAGCGCCGCGGCGCGCAGCGTGTAGCGCACCAGCGAGGTGACCGCGGCCGCGGGCGCGCCGTGCCCCTCGACGTCGCCGAGGAAGAACGCCCACTGGCGATGACCGCCGGACGCGAGCCACCGATGTCGCCGAGGCGATAGTCGGCACCGAGCCCGAATGACGTCGTAGAAGTCGCCGCCGATCTGGCCGGTCGAGGCGGGGTGGTAGTGAGCGGCCATCGACATGGTCCCGCTCGGCACGCACGGTGGTCAGCGCCGAGAGCCGCAGCTCGAGTTCGTTCATGACGATCGCCGCGAGATCCTCGAGGGTGGCGATGTGGGCATCGGTGGCGTTGCCGGGGCGGGTGTCGAGCACGCTGACCGCGCCCAGGTGATGCCCGTCGGCGGTGGTGATCGGTGCGGCGGCATAGAAGCGAATCCCCAGTTCGCCTGTCACCAATGGGTTTTCGGCCAGCGGTGACAGCCCGGCGGCACGGTCGACCTGCAGATGCCCTGCACGCCGTGCACGGCCTTGAACCAGATGCGGTCGCGGTCGAAGACGTCGTCGGCCGGAGTGTCGAGGATGGCGTAGCGTTCCAGCGCGCGCAGCCGTTCGGCCTCTACGGCATCGGCTGAGTGCGCCGAGAATTGAGTGGTCACCATGGCTTTCCGCCGTCGAAGGTCGCTGTGGGGCGTTCCTCCGCGCTGCTGGAAGGGGCTCAGACCCGGTTCGCCGATCTCGGCGAGATGATCCAACCCTACCCGCCGGCGGCGGCCGTCGATCGGGCGCGTCGATGACGATGGTGTCAATAGTCCAGTCGGACATGGGAGTTCACGTGCCCGCGAAACCGGCATTCAGCGAGGTGAGCGGCCTCGTATCCTGGACCCATGACCCGCACCGGCGCGGCAGCGCTGCCGCCGGGACCGCCACTGCCACCCGCTGTCCAAGCCGCCGTGTTGTGGCGCTACTGGCCGCGCTTCGTCGCCGCGTGTCGGCGGCGCTACGGGTCGGTTTTCACCCTTCGGGTGTCGCAGCTGGGCACCATCGTCTACCTGTCCGATCCGGCGGAGATCAAGAAGGTGTTCGCCGGTGATGCCGCGACTTACCATGCGGGCGAAGCCAATTCGATGCTGGCCGGGCTGCTGGGCCCGGCCTCGGTGCTGGTGGTCGACGACGAGGTGCACCGCGACCGGCGGCGGTTGATGCTCGAACCGTTCACCCGCGACGCGGTGGCGCGTCAAACCCAGATCATGGCCGACATCGCGGCCGCCGACATCGCCGGCTGGCCGGTGGGCACGTCCTTCCCGGTGGCTCCGCGGATGTCGAAGATCACCCTGGAGGTGATCCTGCGGACGGTGATCGGCGCCAGCGACCCGGCGCGGCTGGCCGCCCTGCGCGAGGTCATGCCGCGGCTGCTGAACCTGTCGGCGTTCCAGCTGCTGTCGATCACCTCCCCCGACCTGCAGAAGCGGCTGCCGTGGCGGGGTGTTCGACGGCGCATCGACCAAGCCGACCGCCTGCTCTACGCCGAGATCGCCGACCGGCGTGCCGACCCCGATCTGGCCTCGCGCTCCGACGCGCTGGCGATGCTGGTGCGGGCGGCCGATCAGGACGGGCGCACGATGACCGACTCGGAACTGCGCGACCAGCTGATGACGTTGCTTGTCGCCGGTCACGACACCACGGCGACCGGCCTGGCCTGGGCATTGGAGCGGCTGACCCGCCATCCGGCGGTGCTGGCGAGGGCGGTTGAGGCGGCCGAGTCCAGCGCCGCCGGCGATCCGGAGGGTGACGAGTACCTCGACGCGGTCGCCAAGGAGACGTTGCGGATCCGTCCCGTCGTGTTCGACGTCGGGCGGGTCCTCAAGCGACCGGTCGACATCGCCGGCTACCACCTGCCCGCCGGGGTGATGGTGGTCCCGGGAGTGGGGCTGGTCCATGCCGATGACCGGATCTATCCGGATGCCGAGCGCTTCGACCCGGACCGCATGGTGGGTGCGACGCTGAGCCCCACCACGTGGCTGCCGTTCGGCGGCGGGGCCCGCCGCTGTCTGGGTGCGACGTTCGCGATGGCCGAGATGCGGGTGGTGCTCCGTGAGGTGCTTCGCCGCGTCGAGCTGGTGCCGACGGGCGCCGGCGGGGAACGTCAGCGGGTCAAGCACGTGATCCTGACGCCGGACCGCGGCGGGCTGATCGAGGTGGCACGGCTGCGCGAGCCGCGGCGCCCCAGTTCAGCGGAGGCCGAGGCTCTGCTCAGGGGTGGTCGGGCGCCAGGCGCAGACTCGCCGCATTGCGCACCTGGCTCGTAGGTCCGACGGGAATGCAGGTCTGCCTAGTCGCTGCTGGCAACGTGCCGGCATTCTTCACGCGGTGGAAGCCCAGACGCTGGCGATCGGAGCCGTGGTCGCGGCCAGTCCAGTCTTGGGCAGTCCGTAAATCTGCTCGACCGTCGACAGCACGCTGTAGTGGTTGATGGCCTCGCCGTAGGTGCCCGGTCGGACATCCGCCCCGTACAGGATGGTCGAGATCTGATTGCGCTCGTTGTCGTCGTCTTCGTCGAAGGTGAGGATCAGCAAGCCATGGTTGGCCTTGGCCCAGTTCGCATACGGGGCGATGTTGGTCGCCAACCAGGTGTCGGCCTGCGCCACACTGCCGTCGTGCATGTCGTTGTCCAGGTTGGGGACGACGAAGGACACCGTCGGCATTTGCGGCCCGGCACTGAATGAGGTGAACGGCATCGAGGCTGTGGCAGGCACGTTGGTGAAGTTCACCCACGGTGCGTGTTTGCGGGCATATTTTCCGGCACTGCACACCGTGGAGCCGACGGCAGGCAGGTCTTCGGCGAATCCGCCGAAGCTGTATCCGGCGGCGAGAAGTTCGGCGGCCAGATTCGGCGCAGCGCCCAGAACAAGTGGACAGGCGTCGGAATCGACTCCGAAAGTGTCCCCGGCGAACAACGCGAGATAGTTCGGCTGACTCGGGTGGGCGACGGCGTACGACTGTGTCATCAGCGCACCACCGGCCGCCAGTGCGTTGATGAACGGCGCCGACTTGTTGCCGATGATCTGGGAGGCGGCGTGGTTTTCCTCCACCACGATGACGATGTGGTCATAGTGCGGAAGTTGCACCGCCGCTCCGGCAGGACAACGACCCGTCAAGATTCCCACCACGGCCACCGACAAGATCGCCATGACAATCCGCAGGCAGGCGAGACCGCGGCTGATCACGCCGACGAGTCTAGGACGTTCGGCAGCCGGCGCCGGCGCTCAACCCGCCTCTGAACAGACGCAATGTTGGGGGTGACCGTCGCTAACAATGGACGGACTTGTTAATGGTCACGCTGGCCACGGTGGACTTGCGGCTGAGGTCATGTCCGCGGCACCTACGAAAAGCTGACTAAAAGTCTGGATTCTCGACATAAGTAGCAGTACCGGCTCGGCTGAAACGCGTTTTCCGTGGCGGTATGCCATTAAGGCTGCTATCGCCCACATCTTCATTAGCCGCACTACTTACGTATTCGAGCCGAAACGTTCCTGGCCGTCGAATGAACCGGTACCGACGCGACCGAGTTTGAATGGTGGCTCAATTTCGCCGGGCGGATGTAGAAGAGCATGGCCGGACGCGTCACCACGCGTTACCTTGCTGCGTGCGCGGCCCTCCGTCGTGGGCCCATTTCCTGAGATTTTGTTAAATGCAGGGTCCCCAGAAAGGGTATTCGGCCCAAAAGTCGGTTGCTTTGTTTCCCGCGACACGAAATAACACGAAATAAGTAGTGACTACTCGGTTGTATCGGCGTATGGTTCGAAATGATGTTGTTGTAAGCACACGCCACCAACGACGAGTGCTGTAACAGCAACTGATTGTTGATCGTCATTTGGTGCCCGGGGGCCGGGACCGATCGACATTGGGGGTGGGGTAGCAAATGACTCGACCAAGTCCCATTCGCGCGAGCCGACGCGACGCCGACGGCCGGCGGATATCTGTGCGTCAGCGCATGGCGCCTACGCAACGGGAGCCCGTGGAGCCGACGGGAGCACCGGTGTTCGCAGGTGACCTGGGGCCGAGCACGTGGGTGGTGGAGGTTCCGGCGGCCACTGCACCCGTCGCGTTGCCGCGTAGTGCGGTCGCCGTGCTGGCCGGCTTCCTTCCGCCGCATACCCGGGTAATACCCGTCCGCACCGGGGCGTCTGCAATCAAGGACGTCGCCGTCTAAAAGGCACCCGTTCCAGCCGGTTCGTCACCACCTCGAACGATCGATCGGTGTTGGCCCGGTTCAGATGGTTGCAGCCCGTCCTCATGCGCAACCAAGATGAGAGCCTGACACGCATGGCGTGTTCTGGCCGTGAAGCGGTCAACAAGGTCATTGGAGGGGGTGAGGCGGCGCCCGACGCCTCCGTGTGATCGCATTAGTGTGGTGGTCCCGACTGGGATCGAACCAGTGACCTTCCGCGTGTGAGGCGGATGCTCTCCCGCTGAGCTACGAGACCGGGCGGCGGATGCACCGTCGAGGTAGCGACCACGCCGAGCAGGAAGACTAGCACGAGCGCCGCCTGAGCCCGGAATGCGCTTGTCGCCGAAGGCGACCATGGGATTTGTGTGGCTTCACTCGCGTCGACTATTGTCGTCCTTCGCACCGGGTGACGATCTCATCCGGGGCACGCGGATGTAGCGCAGTTGGTAGCGCATCACCTTGCCAAGGTGAGGGTCGCGGGTTCGAATCCCGTCATCCGCTCGAAGGTGCAACTGGCATCAAACCCAACGGTGGAGTGGCCGAGTGGTGAGGCAACGGCCTGCAAAGCCGTGCACACGGGTTCGATTCCCGTCTCCACCTCCAAGGGATCTCCGGATCTCCGGATCTTGACCCCGCGCGATTAGCTCAGCGGGAGAGCGCTTCCCTGACACGGAAGAGGTCACTGGTTCAATCCCAGTATCGCGCACCACGATAGTTGCAGGTCAGGCTAGGTATCTAGTCTGACTTACCAACTGGCTAGGCCGATGCTAGGCCAATAGGTCAAACTGCGCGAATCCCGTTTCGGTGACAACACCGGAAGGAACCGTCCCATGACCACCAACACCCATCTAACGAGCTGACACAACTCAGCGCACTAGAGCTGGTCGACGGGCTGCTGCGGCGTGGCTTCTCGATTGAGTCTCTGTGCGCCGAGGTCGGCGTGGCCAGCCCGGACGAACTACTGCACCGACTCCAGCCCACGCAGTAACCGCACAACAGACGAAACACCCCCGGTCACCGTTTGGCGCCGGGGGTGTTTCTGCGTGCGGAACACGCGGTTGTGTACGTCTACTTGAAGGCGTCCTTAACCTTCTCGCCGGCGTCTTTGATCTTCTCGCCGGCGTCTTTGAGGTTCGACTTCATCTGGTCGCGCTTGCCCTCATTTTCAGTGCTCTCGTCGCCGAGCACCTTGCCGATCGCTTCCTTGACCTTGCCGCCAATCTCGTCGATCTTGTTCTTCGCCTTATCGTCAGCACCCATGTGTCTGCCCCGCCTAGCCGGTGTGGGAATCGGCCGTGGATGGCCGATACCTCAAGCCGGACGTTAACGCGCGGGCCGGGATGGCATTAGGGCCAGAAGACCCCCGCGCGGCAGCTTGTGTGGGGAGGAGAGGTGCTGAGACGGTCGGGACCCCTCGGGGGGTGAGGCGTTTTCCCCGACCGTCTCAGCGCGCCCTCACCGCAAGGGGGGTATGCGGCGCGGGCGGGTTTAAATCGGACGGGTCTGCTATGTCCGGATGAGGAACTATTCTGCCACGGATGCGACCTTATTCAAGGTCAGGTCGCATTAGGACATCCTGTGGAATTTGCTGTTCAACATCTAGAAAACCCGTTAGCTGTGCGAGAAATTGAGATTTTCGTCAAAATGAAAACCTCTTTCACTTTTGTTGTAACCTAAGGCCGCAGAACCATTCACACCTCTCCTAAGCGTTCTCGCGCCTCGGGGAGCAAGGCTCTAGTCGCGAGATGTTAGGGGGACCGTATGTCCCGTGTGCTGGCCAAGCCCTTCGCGGAGACGTCAACGCGTACGTGCCTGCATTGCGCTGCCTCGATGAGGCTCATGGAGGAATGCGCCGTTTCCGAGCAATACACCCGACAGACGTGGTGGAAATGCACCGGGTGCGGCCGTATGCACCATGACAATGCATAGTCAGACAGTTCGAAAGATCAACAGCCGCAACGTCAATGCTTAAGGTGTATATCAGAAGAAGGGGGGCAACATGATTGTCCTAGGTGTCATCTTGCTGTTAGTCGGATACCTGCTGCTGCCAAGGCTAACCGGGATACCACTCAACGTTGAGACGATATGTATCTGGGGAGGCTGGATTTTGCTCATTGTCGGCATTGTCCTGCTCGTCCTGGGCAGGTCTGGCCGGAGCGTCGGCGGCAGACGCAACTGGTACTGACTGGCTGAGCGCCGCAGAACTAAGCCCAACCATCGAAGTCGGCCTGTCATCCGTTTGGGTGGCGGGCCGACTGCTGTCCGGTGTTCGTTACTCCAGCAAGTTGTCGGGCAAGACTCCAGCAAGTTGTCGGGCTGAGCCGTCCCGGCGTTTCCGGAGACTCCCGACCTTGGGAGGATTTGAGTTATGGGACGTCCGAGCAAGTACCCCGATGAGCTTCGGGAGCGTGCGGTGCGCATGGTCGCTGAGGTGCGCCCGCAATACCCCTCGCAGTGGGCGGCGATCACCGCAGTAGCGGGCATGTTGGGGATCGGCACCCCGGAGACGCTGCGGACCTGGATCCGCCGCTCGGAGGTCGACACCGGCCAGCGTCCGGGTGTCACCTCGCAGATGGCCGAGGAGAACAAGGCGCTGCGCAAGCAGATCGCCGAGCTGCGCCGAGCCAATGAGATCTTGAAAGCAGCGGCGATTTTCTTCGGGGCCGAGCTCGACCGGCCCGGGAGACGGTGATTCGGTTCATCGCCGAACACAAGGACCACCAGGTGCCCGGCCCCGACGGTGGGGCCGGGCTCATCTGGGGTGTCGAGCCCATGTGCGCCGTGCTGTCTGAGCACGGTGTGCCGATCAGCCCGTCGACCTACTACGAGTGGATCACCAAGACGCCGACGCGCCGCCAGCTGCGCGATGCCGAGCTGATCGCGATCATTCGTGCTCAGCGCGAGGACCGCAAGACCGGCAAGTTCGTGCAGACCCTCGGCTCGCGCAAGCTGTGGATTCGTCTGCGTGGCCAGGGCCATGAGGTGGCTCGCTGCACCGTGGAGCGGATCATGCGCGCACAGGGCTGGGAGGGCGCGCGTTACGGGTCCAAGCACAAGACCACGATCGCTAACGAGATGCACTCGCGGTATCCGGATCTGGTCGACCGTACACTTTCATGCACCGGCACCAAATCGGTTGTGGGTAGCCGACTTCACCTATGTGTCGACCTGGATGGGGTTCGTCTACGTCGCGTTCGTCATCGACGCGTTCAGTCGCAGGATCGTGGGCTGGCGGGCCGCCAGGTCGATGTCGACCGCGCTGGTCCTCGACGCCGTCGAGCATGCCTTCTTCACCCGTGCCCAGCAAGGCCACACCAACCTGCACGGCCTGATCGCCCACAACGATGCCGGCAGCCAAGGCGGATTCAACTGGTCGTCGCAACACCTCGATGATGGAGGTGTTGATGGGCAGGCCAGCGGGTTGGATGAAGGAGTTGACGGGGCGCTCACCGATGAAGTCACCGGGTGCGCCGTCGCATCGTCGGGAGGTGCAGCGGCAGTTCTGGGGTGAGATCGCTCAGGGGATGCTTGCAGAGGAAGCCGCGCATCGTGTGGGCGTGTCTCCGGCGGTTGGGACGCGGTGGTTCCGTCACGGTGGTGGCATGTCACCGTTTTCTTCGAAACCGTTGTCAGGTCGGTATTTATCATTCGCGGAGCGGGAGGAAATCGCGTTGCGGCGCGCCCAGGGCGCCGGGGTGAGGCAGATCGCTCGTGAGTTGGGCCGCGCGCCCTCGACGATCTCGCGCGAGCTGCGGCGCAACGCTGCCACGCGGGGTGGCAAGCTCGATTACCGTGCCTCGGTGGCGCAGTGGAAGGCCGACCTAGTTGCTCAGCGTCCGAAGATCGCGAAGCTGGTCTCCAACCGGCGGCTGCGTGAGTATGTCCAGGACAGGCTCAGCGGCCAGATCAGCCGGCGCGACGGCACCACGGTGGCGGGCCCGGAAACGGGGCAATGGACCGGACGCAACAAGCCACACCGCGGTGATCGCGGCTGGGTTCGGGCGTGGAGCCCCGAGCAGATCGCCGCGAGACTGAAGCTGGACTTCCCCGATGATGAGTCCATGAGGATCAGCCATGAGGCGATCTACCAGGCGCTCTACATCCAGGGCCGAGGTGCGCTCAAGCGCGAACTCATCCTGTGTCTTCGCACCGGTCGTGCGTTGCGGGCGCCGCGGGCCCGCTCGAAGCGAACGGCGTGGGCGCACGTCACTCCGGAGGCCCTCATCAGCGAAAGGCCCGCCGAAGCCGAGGATCGCGCTGTCCCCGGCCACTGGGAAGGAGATCTGCTGATCGGGTTGGAACGCTCGGCGATCGGCACCCTGGTGGAGCGAAAGACCCGCTTCACGATGCTGATTCACCTTCCCCGCGACCAGGGTTACCGGCACGGACATCGTGTCAACAACGGCCCTGCCCTGGGCGGCTACGGGGCGGTCGCGATGAAGAACGCCCTCGCCGCGACTATGAGCACGCTGCCCGAACAGCTGCGGCGCTCGGTCACTTGGGACCGCGGCAAGGAACTGTCCGCCCACGCGGCGTTCAAGGTTGAAACCGGGATTCCCGTCTTCTTCGCCGACCCACACTCGCCCTGGCAGCGCGGTACCAACGAGAATACCAATGGCCTTCTACGCCAATATTTTCCGAAAGGCACCGACCTGTCTCGGTGGAGTGCGCAGGACATCGAAGCCGTCGCTCACGCACTCAACACCCGACCCCGCAAGACCCTCGGATGGAAAACCCCGGCCGAAGCCCTCGACGAACACCTACACTCGCTCCAACAGGCCGGTGTTGCGACCACCGATTGAATCCGCCCAATACACCTCGGTGGCGTTCACCGGCCGACTCCTTGCCGAAGGCATCGACCCCTCCGTCGGGTCCGTCGGTGATGCTCTCGACAACGCCCTGGCCGAGACCACCGTCGGGTCGTTCAAGAACGAACTGATCCGCCGGCAAGGCCCGTGGCACGACGTCAACCACGTCGAACTCGCCACCGCCGAATGGGTGCTCTGGTTCAACACCGAACGCCCGCACGAGTACCTAGACGACTTCACCCCCGAGGCCGTCGAGAAACTCCATTACGATCACAGACACACCCCACCAAAAGCGGGGTGATTCAACACAACCAGTCTCCGGACTTCCCGGGACGGCTCACGCGGCTCAGGCTCTGGATACGTCACAAGCGAGTGCTATCGCATGCTCTCTTTATCGCGCTCATGGTGGCGATCCTGCTAGCCCTGGGGGCTGAGCTACAACAGGTCTACCACGGACCCGGGTCAGCCAACGTGGATCATCCTCCGGACGCCGGGACGGCTCTCGTCCATCATGGGGACTGAGGCACCGCCTGTTATCGCCGCGCAAGCCAATTAGTCTGGAGGCGGTTACCGTGGCTGGCCGCGTTAATTGCCAGCGAATCACCCGCCGAATTGCCGTTCGGCTAGCGGCGCACCGACTCGGTGACGATCGCTCCCGCTCCGTCGGCCCGGCTGTCGCAACTCGCGCAAGCGAAGTCATCGAAGCTCAAGTGACCGCACGACGGACAGATGAAGTCGAGCACGGATGTCGCCCTTCGAGTATTGAGTGCCAATTAGGTTGTGCTGCTGCGCTTTTCGTACCGAAGCCGCGAAAGGCGGCGGGCTAGTACCACGCTTTGCGTCCACCGACCGGCCGGCCAACCGCGCCGAGCAGCCACAGCACCACTCCGACAACCACCAGAATGCCGCCGATCGTGTAAAGCAGGGACAGCCCGGTGAAGTAGCCAATCAGCAGGAGAATCACGCCGAGGATGATCATGATGCGTTCCGATCTGTCGATGCCGTTGTGCGTAACGGACGCAGAATTGCCGCTTTCGTCAACGCCCAAACCCCCGCCGCGTTGTTCCCGCACCACAACAACCGCGAAATCGTTGAGTTCCTGCCACCAGTGAAGGCGCCCCTACCCGTCCTAACCTGCTGTCACCTGGTCTCCCACGCCTGAGGAAACCATCCGGAGCGGCAGAAGTAGGTAGCGATGAACACGGTGTTGACGCGGCCACGAAGCGCCGCGACGCTGACGTGCCGGACGCCCGTTCTCGCGGTCGGCACACCGGTGAGGGCTACTCACGCCGATCGCCCATCTGCCGGTATGCGCCAGGCGGTCGAGGACGGACCACTGCGCTTCCATGCCATCGATGCGTTTTGTTTGTATGACGCGTGCTGCCACGGCGGTGACTATGTCCAGGCTCGAGGTCAATTCGTCTTTGTGGCGCTCAACGTGACCAATGTCAGCAATCGACCGCAAACGTTCGTCGCCGACTACCAGCGTCTCGTGGACGCTCAGGGCCGCAGCTACCAACCGGACATCACCACGATGAGCCTCGCTGCGGCGAGCAATACCCGGCGATTCGTCGACATCAGTCCCCGCGTCAGCGCTGCTTCCCTGCTGGTCTTCGACGTGCCCAGCGGAACAAAGGAAACCGACTACCGGCTCCGGCTCCACAGCTCAGAGGCCCCGTCGATGGCCTCCCAGGTGCACCTGGCGCGCGGCTGACGATCCGGCATCGCGCCGAAATCGACGCCAGCGCGAGAATTTTAGAGTGCAGGTAATGCCAGCGTCGATATCGATGACGGCCTCAGCCCAGCGGAGTCATCTGCACGCGGCCTGACCCAGCGGTTCCGATGGGCGCGAGCGGCAGCTCCATACCGATCTTCGATCCCACCTGCCCGGACGGCAACACGGCGTGCATACCTCCGCCGGCTTGAGCACCCACGTGCGAGCCACCGGCGTGCGCGGCCGCGGGCCCGGCGAACATCAGGGCACCGACCGCCAGCGCGCCGCCGACGGTGGCCATCAGAGAAGCATTCTTGAGGATCATCGCGTGTCCTTCGATCTGAGGCTTACCGAGCGGGCCCGTCGAGGTCGACTCTGGCACCGGGGCCCGCATGGCCCCATCCACCGGTCGGACCGACGACGGGTTGAATGCAAATCCGCCAATCGGGGGACAGCCGCTCAATAAGCTGATTCCACCGGCGGGGTGTTGGGGGGGTTGACGTGGCATTACAGGCCAGGGCAGAGGCAACCCGGCAGAGGATTCTCGATGCCGCCGTCGAGTTGTTCGGGACCTTCGGCTTCGGCGAAACCGGGCTGACCGACATCGTCAGCCGTGCCGATGTGACCAAGGGCTCGTTCTATTACCACTTCGACGGCTTAGCCCGAACCATCTGGGCCGCCTCTCTGGGCAACCGCGTACTCAGCCGAACAACGTTTGATTCCTGGACCACAGGCAGTCGCCGGTCATCGTGACGGTGAAGAGCTTCGGGAGCAGCTCCACCGACAGTGGCTGACCCGGCTCGCCTTGCGAATACTCTGGCGGCGCAAGGACTCCCGCGCTGACCACGGTGACCTGTTCCGCGGCGCAGACAGCTCCGGGATCACGCGGGCTCGCAGTCCAGCTCCCCGATGACAGGTTGGGATTGCGGAAACCCTGCCCGTGCAGAGTTATCCCCGAGCCGTAGCTGAACCACTTGTCGGCCGGATCGAACGGGACCGTCGCCGGGACCCACGCCTGCGAGCCGTCCGGTTGCCCCTGGCACACCAGGAAGTCACTGCCGCCCGGAAGTTGCGTCATCGCATCCGTCAGATTCTCCGAGCACGGGCCGCCGGCCTGGGGAACCGGCGTGTCGGCATGCGCCATTGCCGGGCTGACCAGCACGGCAGTCAGCGCGAGCACCGGACCAAACTTCATCGACATCACTCCCCCACCATCGCCCCGACGCACGCCACAGTTACAGACGTTACGATGCGAGCGCACAACCGGATGTGAGGGGCATCGTGTCGTTCTTCAAGCTGCTGTTCTCCTTCGCCCCGTGGATCGTCTTCCTCGTCGTCGCCAGGGACACCCTGCTGCGCGTCGAGATCGGCCTGGCGGCCGCACTGGTGGCCTCGGTGGTGATGGCGATCCTCAAACTCCATCGCGGCATCATCATGTGGGTCGGCCTGATCTTCTTCAGCGCCGCCACGATCGCGGTTGTGGGTTTCCACAACATGTGGACCATCCGCCACCTCGGCGTCATGGCGAACGGGGCACTGGCGCTCGGAACGTGGATCACCCTGATCATCGGTAAGCCGTTCACGCTGGAGTACGCCCGCGCACACACCGACCCGGCCAAGTGGCACGACCCACTGTTCATCCGGGTCAACGTGCTGCTGACCACGGTGTGGGGCGCGGTGTTCACCTTCAACACCGCGGTGGCCTGGGTCCAGATGAAGCACCTGCTGCCCGAATGGTCTTGCCACACCATGAGTTACGCAGCACTGATCGGCGCGGCCGCGTTCACGTCCTGGTATCCCAACCGCGTGCGCCGTAGGGCGCAGCACGCCAACCCGCAACCGGGCTAGGCGTACAACTTGTCGAGGTTGTCGTGGAAGTTCTCCACCACTGCCTTGCGCTTGAGCTTGAGGCTCGGCGTCAGATCGCCCGCCTCGACGGTCAATTCGCGATCGATGATCGTGAAGCGCTTGACCTGCTCCCACCGGTTGAGGTGCTTGTTGAGCGTGTCGACGTAGCCGCTGATCATCTCCTTGGTCTTCTCGTCGTGAGCGATCTCGGCGAACGACTTGCCCTCCATGCCGTTGCGGTCGGCCCACTCCAGGATCGCCTCGCCGTCGAGGCTGACCAGCGCCACGCAGTACGGCTTGCTCTCGCCATAGACGATGATCTCGCTGGCGAATGGGCACAGCCCCTTGAACGTCGCCGCAATCGCCGATGGTGCGACGTACTTACCCTGCGACGTCTTGAACATGTCCTTCTTGCGGTCGGTGATCCGCAGGAAGCCCTCGGCGTCGAGCTCACCGATGTCACCGGTGTGGAACCAGCCGTCGGCATCGATCGCCTCGGCCGTGGCATCGGGCAGGTCGTGATAACCGCTCATCACGCCCGGACCCTTGAGCAACACCTCGCCGTCGTCGGCGATCTTCACCTCGGTCTGGGGGAACGTCCACCCCACCGTGCCGAACCGGTAGGCGTGCGGGCGATTCAGCGACGAGGCCGCCGACGTCTCGGTGAGTCCGTAGCCTTCCAGCACGACGACACCCACGGCGTCGAACCACTGGGCGACGTCGCGGTCCAGCGCCGCCGAGCCCGAGATGAAGAAGCGCAGCCGGCCGCCGAACCGCTGGCGGATCGTCGACAACACCAGCCGGTCGGCCAGCTTGTACTGCAGCGCCAGCAACGGTGACACCCGGTGGCCGGCCTGCTTGGCCCGCGACACCTGCATGCCGACGGCGACCGCCCAGTCGAACAACTGCTTCTTGATGCCGCCCTCTTCGGCCATCATCTCGGAGATCCGGCCGTGCACCTTCTCGAAGATGCGCGGTACGGCACCCATGATGGTGGGCTTGATGATGGCGAGGTTCTCGACGATCTTGTCCACGCGCCCGTCGATCACCGTCGGGAAGCCGATCACCAGCGGCAGTGCCAGCATCACCTTGCCGAACGAGTGCGCCAGCGGCAGCCAGAGATAGTTCAGGTCCTTGTCGGTAAGAACGCCCAGCGAGTCCAGCGCCGATGCGGTGTAGGTCCACGCCTCGTGGGTGAGCCGAACCCCCTTGGGCTTGCCGGTGGTCCCGGAGGTGTAGATCAGGGTCGCGAGCTGTTCGGGCCGGACCGCGTCGACCCGCTCGGTGATCGCGTTGGGAGTGTCGGCCAGCAGCTGCTTGCCCTGATGCTCGAGCTCCTCGAGCGTCATCACCCAGTCGCCGTCGCCCTTGCCGTCGATGATCACGACCTTCTCGACGGCCGGCAGGTCGGCGCGGTGCTCCACGAGCTTGTCCACCTGGGCCTGGTTCTCGGCGACGACGATCCGGCTGCCCGAGTTGGCGACGATGAACGCCACGTCCTCGCCGTTCGTGCTCGGATACACGGTGGTGGTGGCCGCACCGGCGGACAGGATGCCGAAGTCGACGACCACCCACTCGTAGCGGGTGCCCGAGGCCAGCGCGACGCGGTCCTCGGGGTTGATGCCGAGCGAGATCAGGCCCGCCGCGATCAGTTCGACGCGGTCGCCGACCTGCTGCCAGGTGACACTCGTCCAGCCGCCGTTGTCGGGATAGCGGAACGCTTCGGTGTTGGGCGTGGCCGCGACGCGATCGAAGAACATTCGCGGCACCGACGCCGCCCGGTTCTCGATCTTGCTCAAGTCCAGTCGTTCTTGGGATTTATGCAGGCCTGCCATGGCGCGAGTTTATGAAGCTCCGACGCCCGGCGGTGGCGGAATGGGCAAGGGAGAAAGAAACACGCCAGGTCTCAGATCTGCGGAATCTGCGGTACCTGCGGGATCTGCGGCGGCGCGGGCGGCGGCACACCCGGCGGGGCGACGCACACACCGCTCTGCCCGTCGTAGAGCAAGCCGCCGGGGCACTCGTGCACGCACTGCCAGCGGTCCTGCTCGCCGGGGAGGTCGCCACTGGGACATTCGCTGACCACGCGCGACTCCACCGGCTGGGCCTCGCCCGCCATTGCGGCGGCCACGCCCAGCCCGACGACCACGGCCGTCGCCCCCAGCCGCATCCGGCTCGTCGAACCCATCCGCCCTCCCGTCGGCCCGGAAAGCGTATCGCCGTACCCATCGGTGGCCCGGTAATGAACCGGGCGCGTCGGTCGTCAACCCGCGGTTGACGTCCACCGGCCGTCAACCTATGGTTGACGCATGGAGCAACCCGCCCGGATCGCTCACCCCGTCCGCCTCGACGACCTCATCGACGCCATCAAGGGCGTCCACACCGAAGCGCTCGAACAACTGACCGACGCGGTCCTGGCCGCTGAACACCTCGGTGAAGTCGCCGACAACCTGATCGGCCATTTCGTCGACCAGGCCCGCCGTTCCGGCGCCTCCTGGAGCGACATCGGCAAGAGCATGGGTGTCACCAAGCAGGCAGCCCAGAAGCGGTTCGTACCGAAGATCGCGAACCTCGGCGTCGTGGACCTCGACCCCGGACAGGGCTTCAGCCGGTTCACCCCTCGAGCTCGCAGCGCGATCGTCGCGGCCCAGAACGCCGCCCACGCCGCCGGCAACCCCGAGATCACTTCGGACCATCTCCTGCTCGGCCTGCTCAACGATCCCGCGGCGCTGGCCACACCCCTGCTTCGCGCCCAGAACATCACGGCCGACGCGGTGCAGGCGGCGGTGACACTCGCAACCCGGGCCGCGGACGTGCCCGCGCTGATCCCGTTCAGCGCGTCGGCCCGCAGGGCGCTCGAGCAGACCTTCGCTGAAACAATCCGGCTGGGCCACAACTACATTGGCACCGAGCACATGTTGCTGGCCCTGCTCGACACCGAGGACGCCGACGGACCCTTGCATCGGCTGGGCGTCGACAAGACCCGCGCTGAGGCTGACCTCGCCGGGATGCTGGCCGCGATCACGTCGCAGGCATAGAATCAACCTTCCGCTCAGCACATTTGGAGATCATGCCCGTCTCGGTCACGCTCGCCGGCGCCTCGGATCTCGACGAGCTCGCCGAGGTGGCCGCCGCCACCTTCCCGCTGGCCTGTCCGCCGACCTCGCCACCTGACGACGTCGCCGCGTTCATCGTCGCCAACCTGTCGCGGCGGCGATTCGCCGACTACCTCGCCGACCCGGCGCGGACCCTGCTGACCGCGCGCGAAGACGGCCGAATCCTGGGCTACGTCATGCTGGTTCGCGGAGTGGGCGACAACCCCGACGTCACCCGAGCGGTCACCCTCCGTCCCGCCATGGAACTGTCCAAGCTCTACGTCCTGGCGGACCGGCACGGGACCGGCGTCTCGGCCGCGCTGATGAACGCCGCGGTGCAGTGCGCCGCCGCGACCGGCGCTCGGTGCCTGTGGCTGGGGGTCAATCAGGAAAACGCCCGCGCACAACGGTTTTACCGCAAGAATGGCTTCGACGTGGCCGGCACCAAGACGTTCCAGCTGGGCGCGCACACCGAACACGACTTCGTGATGGCCCGCGTCCTCGCGCCAGACACCGACGACGGGCCGCCGAAACCGACGTAGGGTGGAGAAGTTGGCTGATCGCGAAGCCGAGCTCGGGGTTGGCTCCAGCCCCGACCCAGGGTGGGACCTGGTGAAAGGACGCTTGGTGGGTACATCGGTCTTCGGCGCCGACGACGAGGTCGGGCGCGATCTCGCCGGCGTGGACTGGTCGGTCACTCCCCTGGGCGACCCGGCCGGCTGGCCGCAGAGCTTGCGGACCGCGGTGAGCATCCTGTTGTCGTCCCGCTTCTCGATGTGGATGGCATGGGGACCGGAGCTGACGTTCTTCTGCAACGCCGCCTACCGCCGCGACACCCTGGGCCACAGGTATCCGCTGCCGATCCTGGTCTACGCCGACGGCACCAGCCGGTTGCTCGACGACGGTCATTCGATCTCGCTGGGAATCCGGCCGCAGTGGGAGCGCACCCAGGCCCAGGTAACCCTGCCCGCGCAGGCCACCCTTGTCCTCTACACCGATGGCCTGGTCGAACGCCGGCGTCACTCGCTCGACGACAGAATCGCCAGCGCCACACAACTGATCCGGGATGACAATTCTCTCGATCTCGATCCGCTCGCCGATCGCATCATGTCGGCGCTCGCCCCACCCGACGGATACCAGGACGACGTGGCGCTGCTCATCTACCGTCACCCCACACCGCTGGAGGCCACCATCCCAGCCGACCCCATCCATCTGGCCCCGGCCCGCGCCGCCCTGCGCGAATGGCTGACGTGCGCCGGCATCGACTACGACCAGGCGCAGGACGTGCTTGTCGCCGCCGGGGAGGCCGTCACCAACGCCATCGAACACGGTTACCGCGACCTCGACGGCGGCACCATCACCCTGCAGGCGACCTCCGATGTCGACCTGCTCCGCCTCACCATCACCGACACCGGCTCCTGGAAACCCAAGCAAGCAGGCGGGAATTCGCACCGCGGCCGCGGAATCCAAATCATGCGCGCGCTCATGGAGGAGGTTGACATCCTTCCCAACAGCACCGGCACCACTGTCCACCTGGCAGCGAGAATTCGCCGATGAGTACACCGCTGACCCTTCACAGCGAGCAGGATGCCGAAGGCAGGCTCGTGGTGCGCGCCGTCGGGGAGGTCGACGCGAGCAATGTGACCGACCTCGCCAACGCGCTTGCACACGGGCTCAACGACGGCGGCCCGCTGACCGTCGACCTCAGCGCCGTCGACTACCTGGACAGCGCCGGGATCAATGCCCTTGTCCCCCATGCCGAATCGCTGCACATCATCGCCAATCCGATCCTAATGCGTGTGCCTCGGGTCAGCGGCCTCGCTGATCTGGCCACGATCTCCCCGGCGCCGCCGTCATCGTCCTGAACGACCCTGATGCGCCAAGGCGGCAGAGCTGGCCGGCTTCGGCGTGGCCGCCGCAGCGCGGGCGGCGATAACCGCCGCGGCCACAACGGTTTTCACGACACCCCCGCACTCGTCAGCGCCAGCAGGCGGGAGGTGGCCCGCAGGTACTTCTTGCGGTAGCCGCCGGCCAGCATTTCCTCGGAGAAGATGGTATCGAGTTTGGCGCCCGATGCCACCACAGGAATGCCGGCGTCGTAGAGCCGGTCGGTCAGCGAGACCAGCCGAAGCGCGACGTTCTGGTCGTCGATCGGGTGGACGCCGGTGATGAACACCGCCGACACCCCCTCGATCAGGGTCAGGTACCGCGACGGGTGCATGGTCGCCAGATGGGCGCACAGTGCATCGAAGTCGTCCAGGGTGGCACCGGCGGTGCCCGCGGCCTTCTCCGCGACGTCGTCGTCGGAGAGCGGCTCGGGCGCCGGCGGCAGCCCGCGATGCCGGTAGTCCGGCCCCTCGATCCGGACGGTGGTGAAAATGCTTGCCAGCGTGTTGATTTCGCGCAGGAAGTCCTGGGCGGCGAACCGGCCCTCCCCGAGCTGTTCGGGCAGCGTGTTGGAGGTCGCTGCGATCGAGACCCCGCGCTCGACCAGCTGGGACAGCAACCGCGAGATCAAGGTCGTGTTGCCCGGGTCGTCGAGCTCGAACTCGTCGATGCAGACCACCACGTAGTCGGCCAGCAGATCGATGCACTCGAGGAAACCGAACACCCCGGCCAGCTGGGTCAGCTCGCCGAACGTCGCGAACGCCCTGGGGTGCTCGGCGGAGTCGGGCAGCTGCCGGTAGGCCGAGGCCAGCAGATGGGTCTTGCCGACCCCGAATCCGCCGTCGAGGTACAGCCCGACCCCGGGCAGCGCCTCACGGCGGCCGAACAACTTCTTGCGGCCCGCGCGGCGGCGCAGCGCCTCCTCGCAGAACTGCCTGCAGGCGCCGAGCGCGGCTGCCTGCGTCGGCTCCGCCGGGTCGGGCCGGTAGGTGTCGAAGCTGACGTCGGCGAAGGTCGGCGGCGGGACCAGCTGCGCGATGAGCCGCTCCGGTGACACGGTGGGGTGCCGGTCGACGAGATGGTCAAGCCCCGGTACCGAATTGGCTTCGGTGGCGCGACGGTCCATCCGGGAACTGTATCGACGTGCTGCAATCGTTGATATGGCCAGCCCGAGCGACAGCGACCCGGACGGGACGCACTTCACGCTGCAGGGCCCCGGCGGCCCCGTCGACGACGACGGCCTCTACGAGCTCTACGCGTACCCGGCCGACACGCAGCAGTGGGTGCGCGGCAACGCCATCATCAGTCTGGACGGCGGCGCCACCACCGACGGCACCTCGGGTGGTCTTGGCGGCACCGGTGACCGGCGCCTGTTCAACGTCCTGCGGGAGCTTGCCGACGTCGTCGTCGTCGGCGCCGGCACCGCGCGCGCCGAGAACTACTCCGGCGCGCAGATGACCGTCGCGCAGCGCCGCAACCGTCAGCAGCGTGGCCAGAGCGAGATCCCGCCCATCGCCCTGGTGACCCGCTCGGGCCGACTCGACCACGACCTGCCGGTGCTGACCCGCACCGAGGTGCCGCCCCTGGTGCTCACCTGCTCCGCGGCCGCCGGCGACGCGCGAACCCAGCTGGGCGCGGCCGCCGAGGTGATCGACTGTTCCGGCGACGACCCCGACCAGGTCGACCCGGCCCGCGCACTGTCGGCCCTCGCCGGGCGCGGCCTGCCCCGCATGCTGTGCGAGGGCGGCCCCAGCCTGATGGGCACCTTCCTGGAGGCCGGCCTGCTCGACGAGATGTGCCTGACCACAGCGCCGGTGCTCGTCGGCGGGTCGGCGCCGCGCATCACCGCGGGACCGGGCCACGTGCTTACCCGGATGCGGCGTGCCCATCTGCTCTCCGACGCCGAGGGCTACCTCTACGGGCGCTACACGCGCCTGAGCTGAGCGGCCCGCGCCCAGCGTGTCGCTACTGTGGTGGGCATGCGCGATCGCCGGGTGTTGTCCAGGCAAACAATCGTCAGCGCCGGGACCGCCGCGCTGACGGCTCTGCTGACCGGCTGCGCCCCCTGGCTGGCGGCGAACCCGCAGTTCGCCAGCGATTCGGCGCACAATCCCGGCGGCACCCCGGCCACCACCAAGCCGGCCGGCGGCCCGCCGGACATCGCCGCCCCCAAGAACGACCTGGCGTGGAAGGACTGCACGTCGAAGGTCTTCGGCGATGCCGGGACTCCGGCCGCGCCGGGCGTGATCCTGGAATGCGCCAACTACGACGCCGACCTCGATCCCATCGCCGGCGCCACGGGCACGCTGAGCATCGGTGTGGTGCGGGCCCGCTCGGTGCAGACCCCGCCGGACGCCGGGCCGCTGGTGTTCACCACCGGAACCGACGTGCCGTCGTCACTGCAACTGCCGGTCTGGCTGTCGCGCTCGGGTGCCGACGTCCTCAAGAGCCACCCCGTGGTCTCGGTGGACCGCCGCGGCATCGGCATGTCCAGCCCGGTGGACTGCCGTGACGCCTTCGACCGCCAGGAGATGCGCGACCAGGCCCAGTTCGAGTCCGGTGACGACCCGGTGGCCAATCTCGGCGCGATCACCATGACCGCGACCACGAGTTGCACCGACACCATCGCCCCCGGCGACTCGGCCTACGACACCGCCCGCGCCGCCGAGGACATCGAGCGGCTGCGCAGCACCTGGGATGTGCCCGCGCTGGCGCTGATCGGGGTGGGCAACGGCGCCCAGATCGCCCTGGCCTACGCCGGCTCGCACCCGGACAAGGTGGCCCGGCTGGTTCTCGACTCCCCCGTCCCGCCCGGTGTCAACGCCGAAACCGAGGCCGAGGAACAGGTCAAGGGCCAGCAGTCCGCGCTCGACGCCTTCGCCGCCCAGTGCGTCGCGGTCAACTGCGCGCTCGGCCCGGACCCCAAGGGCGCGGTCGATTCGCTGCTCGCGGCGGCCCGCGCGGGCAAGGGCCCCGGCGGTGTCTCGGTGGCGGTGCTGGCCAACGCGATCGTCACCGCACTGGGCTACCCGAGCGGTGACCGCATCGGCAGCACCGTCAGCCTGGCCAACGTGCTCGCCGCCGCCCGCAGCGGCGACGCCAACCCGCTGAACAACCTGATCAACCAGGCCGAGGCGATGCGCGACAGCGACGGCCAGTTCGTCAACTCCTGCAGCGACGCGCTGAACCGTCCGACCCCCGACCGGGTGCGCGAACTGGTGGTGGCCTGGGGCAAGCTGTACCCGCAGTTCGGCACGGTCGGGGCGCTGAATCTGGTGAAGTGCCTGAACTGGCCCAGCGGCGCCGCACCCAAGGATCCGAAGAACCTGAAGATCAACGTGCTGCTGATGGGTGTGCAGAACGACCCGATCGCCGGTACCCAGGGCGTGCCCGCGTCGGCGGCCACCGTCATCAACGCCGGCGCCGCCAGCAAGCGGGTGATGTGGCAGGGCATCGGACACGGCGCCAGCATCTACTCGGCGTGCGCGCTGCCGGCCATGGTCGGTTACCTCGACAGCGGCAAGATGCCGCCCACCGACACCTACTGCCCCGCCTGAACGGCTGACGCTTCTTGCCGGTGTAAGTTGCGGACGTGGCGGTAGCTGACTTCAACCTCCTGCAAGGCGTTTCGTCCCCGTTCCGGCCCGGCCAGTGCGGCGACGGTCCTGCGCTCGGCGCTGTGGCCTTTCGCGATCATGTCGATCATCCACCGCAGCTATGTGCTGTCGTCCAACGGCTACATCACCGACGACTTCGGCCCGGTCTACCGCGCGGTGTCGAACTTCCGGCGCGGCCTGGACATCTACAACGAGCACTTCGACCACGTCGACCCGCACTACCTCTACCCGCCGGGCGGCACCTTGCTGATGGCGCCGTTCGGCTACCTGCCGGTGTTCGCCTCGCACAACTGGTTCGTGTTCTTCAACACGGTGGCGATGATCGTCGCGGCCTGCCTGCTGGTGCGGCTGTTCGGTTTCTCGCTGACCTCGGTGGCGCTGCCGGCACTGCTGCTGGCGATGTTCTGCACCGAGTCGGTGACCAACACGCTGGTGTTCACCAACATCAACGGCTGCATCCTGCTCGCCGAGGTGCTGTTCTTCCGGTGGCTGCTCGACGGGCGGGTCGGGCATCAGTGGTGGGCCGGCGCCGCGATCGGGCTGTCCCTCGTGGTCAAACCGGTGCTGGCCGTGCTGTTGCTGCTGCCGCTGCTCAGCCGGCAGTGGCGGGCGCTGGTGACCGCGGTGGCCGTGCCACTGGTGTTCAACGTCGCGGCCTGGCCGCTGGTGGCCGATCCGATGAACTTCGTGCGGCGAACCCTGCCCTACATCGTCTCCACGCGTGACTACTTCAACTCCTCGGTGCTGGGCAACGGCACCTACTACGGCCTGCCGATGTGGCTGATCGTGGCGCTGCGGGTGCTGTTCCTGGCGCTGGCGGTGGTCAGCCTGTGGCTGCTGAACCGCTACTACCGCCAACGCGACCCGCTGTTCTGGATGCTGACCTCCTCGGGCGTGCTGCTGATCTCGTCGTGGCTGGTGCTGTCGCTGGCCCAGGGCTACTACTCGATGATGCTGTTCCCGTTCCTGATGACGGTGGTGCTGCCGAACTCGGTGGTGCGCAACTGGCCGGCGTGGCTGGCCACCTACGGGTTCCTGACGATGGACCGCTAGCTGATGTGGCGGTGGCCGACGACCGGGCGGTTCCTGGAGTACATGAAGATCACCTACGGCTGGTCGCTGATGCTGATCGTGGTGTTCTGCGTGTTGTACTTCCGGTATTCCGACGCCAAGGCGGACGGCCGGCTGGACGACGGCATCGACCCGGAGTGGATGCGCGAGACGCAGAGCCGCCGACGCGCACGCGGTAGCGTAGGAGCATGAGTTCGATTCCCGCTCCCAAGCTCGAACTGACCGACGACGAGTGGCGCAAGCGGCTCACCCCGCAGGAGTATCACGTCCTTCGCCAGGCGGGTACCGAGCGTCCGTTCACCGGCGAATACACCGACAGCAAGACCGAAGGCATCTACCAGTGCCGGGCTTGCGGTGCCGAATTGTTCCGCAGCACAGAGAAATTCGAGTCGCACTGCGGCTGGCCGTCGTTCTTCGACCCGTCGCATTCCGATGCGGTGATCCTGCGCCCCGACGACGCGCTCGGCATGCACCGGGTGGAGGTGCTGTGCGCGAACTGCCACAGCCACCTGGGCCACGTGTTCAGCGGTGAGGGCTACCCCACCCCGACCGATCAGCGGTACTGCATCAACTCGATTTCGCTGAAGCTGGTGCCTGACGCCTGAGCAACTCGATGAGTTCCTCTGAGCTCACCGGCGGGCTGAAG
>CAVXWQ010000065.1:0-18249 GCA_963765445.1 uncultured Actinomycetota bacterium | reverse complement strand
CTGGTGTTCCTGGTCGCTCGGTCGTTCTCGTCGGGCTGTGCGGCGCTGACCGGTGTGGAGGCGATCAGCAACGGGGTGCCGGCGTTCCGCAAGCCGAAGTCGAAGAACGCCGCGACGACGCTCGCGCTGCTGGGTGGCATCGCGGTCACGCTCTTCATCGGCATGATCGTGCTGACCCTCGAGACCGGCGCCAAGCTTGCCGAGCGCCCCGACGAACAGCTCATCGGCGCTCCGCCGGGCTACCAGCAGAAGACCCTGGTGGCGCAACTGGCCGACTCGATCTTCCACAACTTCGCCCCCGGTCTGTTCCTGATCACCGGCGTCACCGCGCTGATCCTGGTGCTGGCGGCCAACACCGCGTTCAACGGCTTCCCGGTGCTGGGGTCGATCCTGGCCCAGGACCGCTACCTGCCGCGCCAGTTGCACACCCGCGGCGACCGGCTGGCCTTCTCCAACGGCATCCTGTTCCTGGCGTTCGCCGCCATCGCGTTCGTGGTCGCCTTCAACGCCGAGGTCACCGCACTCATCCAGCTGTACATCGTGGGCGTGTTCATCTCGTTCACGCTCAGCCAGATCGGCATGGTGCGGCACTGGACTCGGCACCTGCGCACCGAGACCGACCCGCAGGCCCGACGCCGGATGATGCGGTCGCGGGTGATCAATACCCTCGGCTTCATCGCCACCGGTGCGGTGCTGATCGTCGTGCTGGTCACCAAGTTCATGGCCGGCGCCTGGATCGCGATTGTCGCCATGTCGAGCCTGTTCGTCCTGATGAAGGCGATCCACCGCCACTACGAAACGGTGTCACGGGAACTGGCCTCCCAGGAGGCCGAGCAGGGCGAGATCACCCTGCCCAGCCGTAACCACTCCGTGGTCCTGGTCTCCAAGCTGCACCTGCCGACGCTGCGCGCGCTGGCCTACGCCCGGGCCACCCGGCCCGACGTACTGGAGGCCATCACCGTCAATGTCGACGACGCCGAGACCCGCGAGCTGGTGCACAAGTGGGAGGACAGCGACGTCACGGTGCCGCTGAAAGTGGTCGCCTCCCCGTACCGGGAAGTCACACGGCCGGTGCTGGACTACGTCCGGCGGATCAGCAAGGAAGCCCCGCGCACGGTGGTCACGGTGTTCATCCCGGAGTACGTGGTGGGGCACTGGTGGGAGCAGATCCTGCACAACCAGAGCGCGTTGCGGCTCAAGACCCGACTGCTGTTCATGCCGAACGTGATGGTGACTTCGGTTCCGTGGCAACTCAATTCGTCGGAACGGGTGAACGACCTGATGGCGCAGAACGCGCCCGGTGACGTCCGCCGCGGTTTTGTGGAGTGACCGACGTCGCGCCGGCTGAACTGGTTGTCCGTACCGGTGCCGCGGCCAACGGCGGTAGCTGCGTGGCACGCCACGAAGGCCGGGTGATCTTCGTCCGGTATGCGCTGCCGGGGGAGCAGGTGCGCATCCGTATCAACGGCGATCGCGGATCATATTGGCACGCAGAGGCTTTCGAAATTCTCGAGCCATCACCCGATCGGGTGGATTCGCTCTGCCCGATCGCCGGGGTCGACGGCTCCGGCTGCTGCGACCTGGCATTCGCCGATCCGCGCGCCGCCCGCGAGCTCAAGGGTCAGGTGGTCGCCAACCAACTCGAGCGGCTCGGCGACTTCGCCTGGCAGGGTGCGGCCGAACCGGTCGACGACGGCGGGGCGCTGGGCTGGCGTACGCGGGTGCGCCTCGACGTGGGCTCCGACGGCCGGGCAGGCTTCCACCGCTATCACAGCGCCGAGTTGGTCACCGATCTGCGCTGCGGGCAGCTGCCCGGCGGCATGCTCGACGGGCTCGACCGCATGGTGTGGCAGCCGGGAGAGCAGGTCCACGTGGTCGTCGACGACGACGGCGCCCGCCACGTGGTGGCCACCAGCAAGCAGCCGCGTCACACCCGGGTGGTCGAGGGTGGCAACGATGCCGTCCAGCGCGTCGCCCAGCGGGTGTGGCGGGTGCTGCCTACCGGGTTCTGGCAGGCCCACCGCGCCGCCGCGTCGACGTACAGCGCGCTGGTCACCGAGTGGACCCGCGACAGCGGTGCGGTGACGGCGTGGGACCTCTACGGCGGCGCCGGTGTGTTCGCGGCCGCGCTGGCCGAGGTGGTCGGCCCAAGCGGCCGGGTGCTGACCGTGGACACCTCGCGGGCGTCCTCCCGCTCCGCGCGCGCCGCGCTGGCCGACCTGCCGCAGGTCGAGGTGATCACCGAATCAGTGCGCCGGGCCCTGCAGGCGCAGCGCCGCGGCGCGGACGTCGCGGTGCTCGATCCGCCGCGCTCGGGTGCCGGACGCGAGGTGGTGGAACTGCTGGCCGCCGCAGGCGTGCCCCGGGTGGTCCACGTCGGCTGCGAAGCGGCGGCGTTCGCCCGGGACGTCGGGCTCTACCAGCGCAGCGGCTACCGCGTCGAGCAGATCCGCGTGTTCGACTCGTTTCCGCTGACCCATCACGTCGAATGCGTCGCTCTCGTGACGAAGTGAGATGTATCACCCACCGGTAAACTCAGCCCCCCGTCGATGCAGAGGTGATTCGTGGCCGATCGCAAGCCCGTGCTGCACCGCGCGCTGTTCGCTCGGGGCTCGTGGTCGGAGACCGCGCGCATCACGACGATCCTGCGCAAGGAAACCGTCGGCGGTGCGCTGCTGTTGTTCGCCGCCGCCGTCGCACTGATCTGGGCCAACTCGCGGTGGTCGGCGTCCTATCACAACCTGACCAACTTCCACGTCGGCACCGACCGGTTCGGCCTGCACCTCGACCTCAGCCTCGGGGGCTGGGCCGCGGACGGACTGCTGGCGATCTTCTTCTTCGTCGTCGGGCTCGAACTCAAGCGGGAGTTCGTCGCCGGCGACCTGCGTGACCCGGGCCGCGCCGCGCTGCCGATCGCCGCGGCCATCGGCGGCATGGTGTTGCCCGCCGCGATCTTCGTCGCATTCACCATCAACGCCGGCGACGGGGCCACGCGCGGGTGGGCCATTCCCACCGCCACCGACATCGCCTTCGCGGTGGCCGTACTCGCGGTCATCTCCACCCACCTGCCCTCGGCGCTGCGCACGTTCCTGCTCACCCTGGCGGTGGTCGACGACCTGCTGGCCATCACGGTGATCGCCATCTTCTACACCGAGAAGATCAAGGTGGTGCCGCTGCTGGTGGCATTGATCCCGCTGATCCTGTTCACGATCCTCGTGCAGCGGCGAATCCAGTCGTGGTGGCTGCTGATCCCGCTGGCGGCGCTGACATGGGTGTTCGTCCACGAGTCCGGGGTCCACGCCACCGTGGCCGGCGTGCTGCTGGGCTTCACGGTGCCGGTGCTGCGCAGTGAGGCGGCCGGCGGCCCCGACGCCGGACCGGGGCTGGCCGAGCATTTCGAGCACCTGATGCGGCCGGTGTCGGCCGGATTCGCCGTCCCGGTGTTCGCCTTCTTCGCGGCCGGCGTCACCTTCGGCGGCTATGACGGATTGGTGACAGCGCTGAGCGATCCGATCGCCCTGGGCATCGTCGGCGGACTGGTGGTCGGAAAGACCATCGGGGTGTTCGGGACCACCTGGGTGCTCGCCGCGGTCACCCGCGCGAGCCTCGATGCGGCACTGCGCTGGATCGACGTGCTCGGTATGTCGATGCTGGCCGGCATCGGGTTCACGGTGTCCCTGCTGATCGGCGATTTGGCCTACGATTTCACCTCGTCGCGCAACGACGTCGTCAAGGTTGCGGTCCTCGCCGGCAGTTTGCTGGCAGCCGTGTTGGCGGCGATCCTGCTGCGGCTGCGGAACCGCCACTACCGGTCGGTCTGGATGATGGAAACACGTGACCGAGACCACGACGGCGTGCCCGACATCTACGAGTCTGGACAGGACTGATCGCTTCGGCGGTGCGTAGACTGGCCTGATGCTGGAACAGGTCCGCGGGCCCGCTGATCTGCAAGACCTCTCCCAGGCGCAGCTGACCGAACTGGCCACCGAAATTCGCCAGTTCCTGATCCACAAGGTCGCTGCCACGGGTGGGCATCTGGGGCCCAATCTCGGAGTGGTCGAACTGACGCTTGCTCTGCACCGCGTCTTCGACTCCCCGCACGACCCGATCGTCTTCGACACCGGCCATCAGGCCTACGTGCACAAGATGCTGACCGGGCGCAGTGCGGACTTCGACACGCTGCGCAAGAAGGACGGCCTGTCGGGCTACCCATCACGGGCCGAGAGCGAGCACGACTGGGTCGAGTCCAGCCACGCCTCGGCGGCACTGTCCTACGCCGACGGGCTGGCCAAGGCCTTCGAACTGACCGGGCACCGCAACCGCCATGTCGTGGCCGTCGTCGGTGACGGCGCGCTGACCGGCGGCATGTGCTGGGAGGCGCTGAACAACATCGCCGCCGCGCGACGTCCGGTGGTCATCGTGGTCAACGACAACGGCCGCAGCTATGCACCCACCATCGGCGGCCTGGCCGATCACCTGGCCGGCCTGCGGCTGCAGCCCGGCTACGAGCGGGTGCTCGAGCGCGGTCGCATCGCCGTGCGGGGTATGCCGGTGGTCGGCGAAGCGTTCTACCAGGCCCTGCACAGCGTCAAGGCCGGGCTGAAGGACGCGCTCTCGCCGCAGGCGATGTTCACCGACCTCGGGCTGAAGTACGTCGGGCCGATCGACGGCCACGACGAGCACGCCGTGGAGAACGCGCTGCGACATGCACGGGGCTTCAACGCCCCGGTGATCGTGCACGTCGTCACCCGCAAGGGCATGGGCTACCCGCCTGCCGAGAACGACGAGGCCGAGCAGATGCACTCCACCGGTGTGATCGACCCGGTGACGGGGCGCGCCACCCAGGCCTCGGCGCCGGGGTGGACGTCGGTGTTCTCCGATGCCCTGATCACCTACGCCGCCAAGCGCCGCGACATCGTCGCGATCACCGCGGCCATGCCCGGACCCACCGGGCTGTCGGCCTTCGGCGAGCGGTTCCCGGGCCGGCTGTTCGACGTGGGCATCGCCGAGCAGCACGCGATGACCTCGGCGGCCGGTCTCGCCATGGGCGGACTGCACCCGGTGGTGGCGATCTACTCGACGTTCCTCAACCGGGCCTTCGACCAGATCATGATGGACGTCGCACTGCACAAGCTGCCGGTCACCATGGTGCTCGACCGTGCGGGGATCACCGGCAACGACGGCGCCAGCCACAACGGCATGTGGGACCTGTCGCTGCTGAGCATCGTGCCCGGCATGCGGGTCGCCGCACCGCGCGACGGCGCCAGGCTGCGTGAGGAACTCGGCGAGGCCCTCGAGGTCAGCGACGGCCCGACCGCCATTCGGTTCCCGAAAGGCGCTGTGGGCGAAGATATTCCGGCGATCGAGCGTCTATCCGGGCTGGACGTGCTGGCCCGTCCCGCCGACGGCCTTGGCGACGACGTCCTACTGGTCGCGGTGGGCTCATTCGCCTCGATGGCGCTCAAAGTCGCCGAGCGGCTGCGCAATCAGGGCATCGGCGTGACGGTGGTCGACCCGCGCTGGGTCGTTCCGGTGCCGGAGGCGCTGGCACCGCTGGCCACGGCGCACAAGCTGGTGGTGACCGTGGAGGACAACGGCGTTCGCGGTGGCGTCGGGTCGGCGGTCTCGGCCGCGCTCCGTGCCGCCGAGATCGACGTGCCGTGCCGCGATGTCGGTGTGCCGCAACAGTTCCTGAACCACGCCGCCCGTGGTGAGGTCCTTGAGGACATCGGCCTGACCGAGCAGAACATCGCCCGCCAGGTGACCGGCTGGGTCGCCGCGCAGGGCTCGATCGACGAGTCGGTCAGCGAGCAGGTCGACTAGCGCTCAGGGCGTTGTCAGCGCCTGAGCCAGTACCGGCACCACCAGTTGGCGCTGCCACGACCGCGCGCCGGCGTCGCGCAGGAAGGCGTCGACAGCGCCGCCCGCATCCGGGGCGTCCTGCCAGTCCCAGCACAGCCGTCGCACCAACTCCGGCGACACCAGGTTCTCGGCGGGCACGGTGACCCGCGCCGACAGTTCGGCCAGCGCGGCCCGGGCGGCATCCAGGCGGGCGGCCGCCTCCGGCTTGCGTTTGGCCCAGCGCACCGCAGGCGGCGGACCGTTCTGCGGCTCGGCGGTGTCGGGCGGTTCGGGATTGGTGCGCGCAGCCTCCAGCGCGCCTAGCCACACGTGCGCGCTGCGACGCTGCTTGGTGCCGCCGAAGATCGGCAGCTTGGTGAGCTCCTCGGCGGTTTTGGGGTCGGCCAGGGCGGCGGCGACGATGGCCGAGTCAGGCAGGATGCGCCCGGGGGCGATGTCGCGCCGCCGCGCGATCTGGTCGCGCACCGTCCACAACTCACGCACCGCGGCCAGCCCCTGGCTGTTGCGGACCTTGTGGATGCCCGAGGTGCGCCGCCATCGGTCACGCCGCGTGACCTGGGCCTCTGCGCAGCGCAGGTACTCGAATTCCTCAGTGGCCCAATCGCTTTTGTTCTGCTCGGCCAGCACGCTGGCGATCGAGTGGCGCATCTCGATCAGCACCTCGACGTCCAGCGCGGCGTAGTTCAGCCAGGCCGGCGGCAGCGGGCGTTTGGACCAGTCCGCCGCGCCGTGGCCCTTGGCCAGGCCCAGCCCGAGCAGGCGCTGCACCATCGCGGCGAGGTTCACCCGCTCGAAGCCGGCCAGTCGGCCGGCCAGTTCGGTGTCGTACAGCGACGGCGGCCGCAGGCCCACCTCGGCCAGGCAGGGCAGGTCCTGGTCGGCGGCGTGCAGGATCCACTCGTCTTCTGCCAGCACGTCGGCGACCGGCTTGAGCACGTCGATCGGACTGCTGCCATGGTTCACCGGGTCGATGAGCACGGTGCCCGCACCGGCGCGCCGGATCTGGATCAGATAGGCGCGGTTGGAGTAGCGGAATCCCGACGCCCGCTCGGCGTCGACGGCGAACGGGCCGGTGCCAGACGCCAGTTTGTCGGCGGCTGCGGCGATCTCGTCGACGCTGACCGACACCGGTGGCACACCTTCGGCCGGCTGCAACAGCGGAGTGGCTTCGGGAGCTTCCTCGCCGGCGGTCTCGGGCACCTCGTCGGTGGCGCCATCGTCGAGCGCGACCATGTCAGGCGCGTGAACGGGAACTCAGATCGGTCACCCCGGCCGGTGGCAGGCCGGCGGCGTGCTCGAGAACTTCGCAGAATGCCTGGACATGGGTGCCCAGTTCCAGCGACGTCGCCGTCCACGACGCTCTCAGCTCGAGCTGATGCGCGCGGGGCGGACCGGAGATGTCGCCGTAGCGCACCGACGTGGTGGCCGTGACCGTCCCGCCGAGCGCGGTGACGTGCTCAGCGCGGGCGTCCAGGGCGTCGACCAGCCAGCTCCAGGCCACCTCGGGCAGCAGCGGGTCGACGGCCTCGGTGGAGTCCAGATCGGCCTGGATGTAGGCGACCAGGCGCATGGTGCCGTCCCAGGCCTCCGAGCCGTCGGGGTCGTGCAGCAGGATGAGCCGGCCGAAGGCGTCACCCTCGGAGCGTTCGGGGATGATCTCGGTCTCGGGATGCCTGACTTCGGCACCCAGCGCATAGCTGTAGGGCGCGAGGCGCTGAGGTGGGCGGATCGGACCGAGTTCGATCTCTGCGCGCACCTGGGCGGCGGTCATGGCCGCCACCGCCTCGCGGAATTGCGCCGGTTCCGCAGTGGTCACGTCGATTGACGCTAGCCCCATCGGTCAGGTCGGGGGAGCAGGCGCGCCGAATTCCCACCGTCGGGCGGTTCCGGGCCTGTGGCGTCATGGCAGCATGGACGCGATGAGTACGCGTCGTGCACTGCCCGAGGCGCCGTTTCTGGCTGCCGCCACGGGCAGCAAACCCAGCCGGGTCCCGGTGTGGTTCATGCGGCAGGCCGGCCGGTCGCTGCCCGAATACCGGGCGTTGCGGGCCAAGAACACGATGATGCAGGCCTGCTTCGACGCCGAGCTGGTCTGCGAGATCACCCTGCAACCGGTGCGCCGCCATCACGTCGACGCGGCGATCCTGTTCTCCGACATCGTCGTCCCGCTGCGCGGTGCCGGCATCGACCTGGACATCGTGCCCGACGTCGGGCCGGTGATCGCTCACCCGGTGCGCAGCGAGACTGACGTCGCTGCGATGAAAGGGCTTGAGCTGCAAGGGGTCGGCGCGGTCGCTGACGCGGTGGGAATGCTGGTCGGCGAGCTCGGCGAGGTCCCTCTGATCGGTTTCACCGGCGCGCCGTTCACCCTGGCCTCCTATCTGGTCGAGGGCGGCCCCAGCAAGCTGCACGAGCGGACCAAGGCGATGATGCTCGGCGAGCCGGCGACGTGGCACGCGCTGATGGGTGTGCTCACCGACCTCACCATCGCCTTCTTGAAGGTGCAGCTCGACGCCGGGGTGGACGCGATCCAGGTGTTCGACTCGTGGGCCGGCACCCTGTCGCTGGCCGACTACCGCGCCCACGTGCTGCCGCACAGCACCCGGGTGTTCACCGAACTGGCCGGCTACGGCGTGCCGATGACCCACTTCGGCGTCGGCACGGCCGAGCTGCTCGGCGCGATGGCAGAAGCGGTCTCCGGGCACGGGGCCCCGGCGGTGGTCGGCGTCGACTGGCGCACCTCGCTGGCCGACGCCGCGACACGGATCGGTCCGGGTGTGGCGCTGCAGGGCAACCTCGACCCGGTGGTGCTGCTGGCCGGCTGGCCGGTGATCGAGAAGGCGGCGCGGGCCGTGGTCGACGACGGTCGCCTGGCTGTCGACGCCGGCGCCGCCGGGCACATCTTCAACCTCGGCCACGGCGTGCTGCCCGCGACCGACGCCGAGCTGCTGACGGACTTGGTGGCCTTGGTGCATTCGCTGTGAGATCCGGAGGGACAAACCCGGCGTATTGCGTTGTGGGGGGCGGCATTTCAGGCCTGGTGGCCGCCTACCGCATTCGCACGGCGGTTGGCGACGACGCAGATATCACGCTGTTCGACCCGGCCGACCGGCTCGGCGGCATCCTGCGCACCGAGCGGCTCGGCGGTCAGCCGATGGACGTCGGCGCCGAGGCGTTCGTGGTGCGCAGGCCCGAGGTGCCCAGGCTGCTCGCCGAACTCGGCCTGGCCGGCCGTCAGGTCAGCACCACCGGGGTGCGTCCCACCATCTACAGCCAGGCTCGCCTGCATCCGCTTCCGCCGGACACCGTCAACGGCATCCCGACGTCGGCGGCGTCGGTGACCGGGTTGGTCGACGACGCCACGATCGCGCAGATGGCCGCCGAGCCGCACCGCCGCCTGCAGTGGCGCGCCGGTGACGACCCGGCGGTCGGGGCCGTCATCGCCGACCGGTTCGGCGAGCAGGTGGTGAGCCGATCGGTCGACCCGATGCTGTCCGGCGTGTACGCCGGGTCGGCGGCGACGATCGGCATCCGGGCTGCGGCGCCGACGGTGGCCGCGGCACTGGACGCGGGCGCGGCCAGCTTGACCGAAGCGGCCCGCCGGGCCCTGCCCGTCAGCACCCGCGGGCCGGTGTTCGGTGCCATCGAGGGCGGCTACGAGGTGCTGCTGAACGAGTTGGTGCATCGCAGCCGGCTCCGGTGGGCGCAGACCGCCATCGAGCACATCTCCGCCGACGGGCCCGGCTGGGTGCTGCGCGACGACGAAGGCTCGCACTGGCGCGCCGACGCGGTCGTCCTCGCCGTCCCGGCGCCCCGGCTGGCCGGACTGGTCGGCGACCTCGCACCGCGGGCCGCCGCCGCGGCAGCCCGGATCCCGATGGCCTCGGCGGCCGTGCTGGCGATGGCGGTGCCCGGCGGCACCCCGTTGCCGCCGCAGTCCGGCGTGCTGGTGGCCAGCGGAGAACGCCTGCACAGCAAGGCGATCACCCTGTCCACCCGGAAGTGGGGCGCGCGCGGTAACGCCGAACTGTTGCGCATGTCGTTCGGCCGGTTCGGCGATTCCGCAAGAAACCCAGCGCACGTCACCTCCGACACTCAACTGCAGTCCTGGGCGGTGGCCGACCTGAAAACTGTCTTCGGCATCGACGTCGAACCGGTCGAGGTACTGGTTCACCGCTGGCTGGACGCGATGCCGCAGTACGGCCCCGGCCACGGCGAGCTGGCCGCGGAGTTCCGCACCGGGCTCCCGGCCACCCTGGCCATCGCCGGCAACTACATCGACGGCATCGGGGTACCCGCCTGCCTGGCCGTGGCGGACCGTGCCGCGGCCGCCGTCGTCGCAGCCACCACGCGCCGGTAGCGGCGGGTCCGCGTGGCACCATGGGTGCCATGGCACGACTTGACTACGACGAGCTCAACGCGACCATCCGCTACGTCATGTTCTCGGCGTTCGCAGTCGAGCAGGGTGCCCTCGGATACGACGAGGACGCCCGTGCCGCCGTCGTCGACGAGACCGCCACGTTCCTCAAGCAGCAGGAGGACAACGGCGTCGTGGTGCGCGGCATCTACGACGTCGCCGGGATGCGCGCCGACGCCGACTTCATGTTCTGGACCCACGCCGAACGGGTGGAGTCGCTGCAGGCCCTCTACAGCGACTTCCGCCGCACCACCACGCTGGGCCGCGCCACCAGACCGGTCTGGAGCAGCGTCGCGCTGCACCGCCCCGCGGAGTTCAACAAAAGCCATGTCCCGGCGTTTCTGGCCGGTGAGGAGCCGGGCAACTACGTGTGCGTCTACCCGTTCGTGCGCTCGCTGGACTGGTACCTGCTGCCCGACGAGGAGCGCCGCAAGATGCTGGCCGACCACGGGATGGCAGCCCGCGGCTACAAGGATGTCCGCGCCAACACCGTGCCGGCCTTCGCCCTCGGCGACTACGAGTGGATCCTGGCGTTCGAGGCCCCTGAACTTCACCGCATCGTCGACCTGATGCGTGATCTGCGCGCTACCGAGGCCCGCAGGCACGTGCGGGAGGAGATCCCGTTCTTCACCGGCCCGCGCGTCGGTGTCGAGGAGCTCGTCGCCAAGCTGCCCTGACGCCCGGGCTCCATGCGGGCAAACCGCGGTGGGAGATTTGATCTCCATGGTGAACCGGCCGGCGGCCGGCATCGAGTACGCCGACGAGTTCGGCTCGACGCGGCCACGCTGATCACCAGCCATCGCCGACGCGCTCGCTCAGCTAAAATTCTGCTCACGTCAATTTCTGTCCGCTCCGTCCGGCAGGGAGGGGTCCGGCATTGCCCAAGGCTGCAGCAACATGGTGGATCGCCGGCAGCGCCGCGATCCTGGTCGCGTTCGTGGTCTGGGTGGTGGGCGGTTCAGCTCAGGGGACGACGGTGGCGGCGGTGTCGGACGTGATGCTGGTCGCCTTGACGGTGCCGGTGATCACGCTCGTCGCCATGGCGGCTCGCGCCAAGCGGGGGCGGACACGCCTGGCGTGGCTGGCGCTGACCTTCGGCCTCACCTGCTGGGCGATCGGTGAGGCCATCTGGACGTACTACGAAGTGGTGCTGAAGCAGGAGCCGTTCCCGTCCGCGGCGGACGTCGCCTTCCTGCTGTTCCCGATCGCGTCGTGCGTGGCGCTTCTGGTCTTGCCTGGCGACGACGCCGGGCCGTTCCGGGGCCGGGCGTTCCTGGACGGGCTGATCGTGGCGGCATCGCTGTTCGTGGTCGGCTGGGTGACGGTACTGGGCCCCACCTACCATGCCGGTGAGACCAACCGGCTCGCTTTGGTCGTCGCGCTGGCCTACCCGCTGTCCGACGTCGTCGTGTTGACGATGGCCGCGGTGGTGCTGGTCCGCTCGGGATCCGGTGACCGCCTGCCGCTGACCCTGGTTACGGCGGGTGTGGCGTGTATGGCGCTGTCCGACAGCCTGTTCGCCTATCTCGCGGCCCAGAACGCCTACGACAGTGGCGGGGCGCTCGACATGGGTTGGGTGGCAGGTCTGTTGTTCATCGCCGGCGGGGCGGTGGCCAGCCGGCGGCCCGGCCGCGACATTCCCAAGGTTCTGGAGCTACCGAGTTGGGCGTCGATCTGGTTGCCCTATCTGCCGTTGCTGGTGGCGAGCATCACCGCAGCGGCCAATCCCCGCGAACTGCTGCGGTATCCGCTTGTCCAGGTGGTCGTGGGTCTGCTGGTGGTGGCCGTGCTCGTTCGGCAGTACCTTGCCGTGAGCGAGAATCGGCGGTTGGTGACGGCGGTTGCCGAGCAGGCGCGGCGGGATCCGCTGACCGGCCTGGCCAACCGCGCCCGGTTCACCGAGCGGCTCAACCACGCCATGGAACAGTTTGAGCGCGAAGGTGTCTCGGTCGGTGTGATCTCGATGGACCTCAACGATTTCAAATTGGTCAACGACAATCTCGGTCATCACGTCGGCGACGAGCTGCTCACCGGCGTCGCCAACCGTCTCCTGAACTCGGTCCGGTCCGGCGATACCGTCGCCCGCCCCGGCGGTGACGAGTTCTGCCTCGTCGTGTCGGGCAGCGCCGAGTCGGCCCACCTGGTCGCGGACCGTGTGGTGCAGGCCTTCGACCAGCCGTTCATGGTCTCCGGTCATCAGCTGCCCGTGCGGCCCAGCGTCGGGTTGGCGATCGCCGAGCCCGGCGAGCTGCTGACGGGGAAGGAACTGCTGGAGCGCGCCGACACGGCGATGTACGCAGCCAAGCGGTCGGGCAACCGCGGCGTGCAGGTATACGACCCGCAGATGACGCTGGCCGTTGCGGACTCCGACGAGATGTTCGGGCAGGCTCCGACGACGTCGGAGGAGGGCGGAGTTGCCGCCATCGGACTGCTCGGCGACTTCCGGCAGGCGATCGCCAACTCCGAGCTGGCGTTGGTCTACCAACCCAAGTTCGACCTGATGACGTCCCGCATCGTCGGGGTGGAGGCGTTGCTGCGGTGGAACCGGCCGGACGGCAGCGTGGTGACCCCCAAGGACTTTCTGCCGCTGGTGCACCGGCACGGCCTGACCGGGGCGATCACCGACTTCGTCCTCAACCGGGCGCTCGACGACGCTCTGGAATGGCGGGCGGCGTCCTTCGACGTGCCGGTGGCGGTCAACCTCTTCGCGGCGTCATTGAGCAACCTCGGCATCCCCGCAAAGATCACCCAGGCGGTGACGGAGCGGGGCCTGCCGCCGTCCACCCTCACCGTCGAGATCACCGAGGACATGTTCCTGGACAACAAAGAGCGCACCCGCGCTGTTCTGGAAGCGTTGCGGGACAGCGGTATTCGCATCGCCATCGATGACTTCGCCAGCGGCTACTCGGCGTTGCCGTACCTGCGCGAGCTGCCGATCGACGAGGTCAAGCTGAACCGGCACTTCATCGAACCGATACTGGCCGATTCGCGCGCGGCAAGCGTGGTGCGCGCCGTCATGCAACTTGCCGACGGACTGGGCCTGACCGCCGTCGCCGAGGGTATCGAGAACGCCGAGACCGCGAATTGGCTTCGCGACCAAGGTTGTCGGATCGGCCAGGGCTACTTCCTGTGTCCACCGGTACCCACGGGGGAGTTGCTCACGTTGCTCCGCAGCTCGGCAGTGGGCAGCACCGGACAACTCGAGTCGACGCCCTAGCTTTCATTCCGGCGCTTCGTGGTGTCCGACCGCCATACCCGCCCGGGTGTGCTCGGCTAAACTGGCCTTCGCCGTCAATGGTTCCACGGCGGTTTATGGGGAGGGGGCGGTGTGCCCAGGGCTGCGCATGTGGCCGCCGCGGCAGGTGCGGTCTTCCTCGCCTTTGTGATCTGGATCGTCAGCGACGTGTCCCACGGGATCGCCAAGGCGGCGATCGACGACATCGTCCTGCTGGTTCTCGCTGTGCCGGCCGCGGTCTTTTCCATGATCGCCGCGCGATCGGCCCAAGGCCGGCTGCGCCTGGCCTGGGCGGCGATGACCATCGGCGTGGTGGCATGGGGGATCGGTGAGGCCATCTGGACGCACTACGAACTGGTCTTGAACGAAGTTCCGTTCCCGTCGGTCGCCGACGCCGCCTTCCTGGTCTTCCCGGTCAGCGCCTGCGCGGCGCTGCTGCTGTTTCCCAGCGAGAACAGCAGATCGTGGCAGAGCCGGGTGTTCCTGGACGGTCTCATCGTCGCCGGATCACTGTTCCTCGTCAGCTGGGTGACCATCCTCGGTCCGCTCTACGCCGCCGGTGGCACCGATCCGCTCGGGTTCGTGGTTTCGCTGGCCTACCCGGTCACCGATGTGGTCGTCCTGACGCTGGCTGCGGTGGTGCTGGTTCGGGCCAGCGTCGAGCACCGTCTGGAGCTCACCCTGCTCACCGTCGGACTGGCCTGTATCGCGTTCTCCGACAGCCTGTTCACCTACCTGGCGGCCAAAGACCAGTACGCCAGCGGCGACGTGATCGACATCGGCTGGGCGGCGGGGCTGCTGCTGATCGCGGTCGCGGCCGCCGCCAGCAGGCAGGGCGCCAAGGCCAACACCGATGTGCCCGAGATGCCGGGCTGGGCCTCGATCTGGTTGCCGTACGCGCCGCTGCTGCTGGCAGGCATCGTGGCGGCCACCAAACCGCCCGCGCTGCTTCAGTCGCGGCCTGTCGAGGTCATTGCGGGCCTGCTGGTGCTCGCCGTGCTGGCCCGCCAGTTCCTGGCGGTCAGCGAGAACCGGCGGCTATTGGTCACCGTCGCCGACCAGGCGCTGCGCGACCCGCTGACCGGGCTGGCCAACCGCGCCTTGTTCAACGAGCGACTCGACCATGCCGTGGAGTTGCGCGAGCGCGACGGCAGCACGGTTAGCGTTGTCGCGGTCGACCTCAATGACTTCAAGCTGGTCAACGACAGCCTCGGTCATCCGGTTGGGGACGAACTGCTGGTCGGTGCGGCCAACCGCCTGCTGAACGCCGTTCGTTCCGGTGACACGGTGGCCCGACTCGGCGGCGACGAGTTCTCGATCGTCGTCGAAGGGGGTGCCGACGTCGCACACCTGATCGCCCACCGGGTGGTCCAAGCCTTCGAGCGGCCGTTCCTCATCGCCACTCACGAACTGCTGATGCACCCGAGCGTCGGGCTGGCGATCGCCGAGCCCGACGAGCCGAACATCGACGCCGAGGAACTGCTCAGACGCGCCGACGCGGCGATGTACTCGGCCAAGCGGGCGCGGCTGCGCAGCGTGCAGACCTATCACCCCGAGATGCAGGTAGTCACCGACCACCCGGACTCGGCGATCTTCGCCCGGGCCACCGACGCCCCGCTGGGCGGTGGGGTGGCCGCGATCCAGCTGCTGGGTGATCTTCGCCAGGCCGTCACCGGCGGCGAGCTGGCCTTGTTCTATCAACCCAAGTTCGACCTGGCCACCTCGCGGATCGTCGGAGTGGAGGCGTTGTTGCGCTGGCCCCGCGAAGACGGGGAGCTGGCCGAACCGGATGACTTCCTTCCGCTGATCCGGCGGCACGGCCTGATGGCGTCGGTGACCGATTTCGTGCATCAACCGTGCGCTCGACGACGCCGCGTCGTGGCGAGCCGAATCGCTCGATGTGCAGCTCGCGGTGAACCTGTTCGCCCCATCGGTGGCCAATCTCGGCTTCCCGGGCGACATCAGCCGCGCGCTGGCCGATCGCGGACTGAACCCCGCCACCCTGACCCTGGAGATCACCGAGGACCTGCTGCTCGACAACATCGAGCGCACGCAGATTGTTCTGAACGAATTGCGCCACAACGGGATTCGGGTCGCGATCGACGACTTCGGCACCGGCTATTCGGCGTTGTCCTACCTTCGCGACCTGCCGATCGACGAAGTCAAACTGGACCGGCATTTCATCGCGCCGATACTCGACGATCCGCGGGCGGCCGCCGTCGTACAGGCCGTCATCGACCTGGCTCATCGGCTGCGCATCAACATCGTCGCGGAGGGCATCGAGAATCCCGAGACCGCGGCGTGGCTGCGCGATCACGGCTGCGATGTGGGGCAGGGATTCTTCCTGAGCCCACCGCTGCCGGCGGAACAGCTGGTCGCGCTGGTATCCGACCCAACGCGGCAAAACGCCGAGAACTCACCCGCCGGACGGGGTTCGACGGGCTAATATTTCTTCGCCGTCAATTGAATTCAAGTTGGCGGCGTCCTGGGAGGGGGTCGGCTTGCCGAAGGCTTCGCACGTGGCAGCTGTAGCAGGTGTGGGTTTCGTCGCATTCGTCGTCTGGGTGGTCGGTGGCTGGGCGCACGGCACCGCCCGCCTGGCAGTCTCCGACGTGGTGCTTCTGGTGTGCACGATTCCGGCGATCGCGTTCTCGGCTTTCGCAGCGCGCGCCGCACGCGGCCGGTTGCGCCTGGCCTGGGTGGCGATGACGATCGGGGCACTGGGCTGGGGGATTGGTCAGGCCATCGGCGGCTTCTACGAACTGTTCCTGAACCAGGTTCCGTTCCCGTCGCCGGCCGACGCCGCCTACCTGGTCTTCCCGTTCGGTGCCTGTGCGTGCCTGCTGTTGTTTCCCAGCGAGCATGCCGGTTCCTCGCGGGGCCGAGTGGTTCTCGACGGCCTGATCGTCGCTGGGTCGCTGTTCCTGGTCAGCTGGGTCACGATCCTGGGACCCCTGTACACCGAGCGCGGAACCGATCAGTTCGCGTTCATCATCTCGCTGGCCTACCCGGTCACCGACCTCATTGTCCTGACCGTGGCCGGTGTGGTCCTGGTCCGGTCGGGCATTGCTGACCGCTTCCCGCTGACATTGCTGACCGTCGGCGTGGCCTGCATCGCGCTGTCGGACAGTCTGTGGACCTATCTGACGATCAAAGATCAGTACGCCAGCGGGGACGTGATCGACATCGGTTGGGCGGCGGGGTTTTTGCTGATCGCGGTCGCTGCCGCCGCCAGCAGGCAGTTCGCCCACGAGGACTCCGAATCGCCCGAACTGCCGGGCTGGGCGTCGATCTGGTTGCCGTATGCGCCGCTGCTGCTGGCCGGCATCGTGGCGGCGGCCAAACCGCCCGCGCTGCTGCAGTCAAGGCCCGTGGAGGTCATCGCCGGACTGCTGGTGGTCGCCGTGCTGGCGCGCCAGTTCCTGGCGGTCAGCGAGAACCGGCGGCTGCTGGCCACCGTCGCCGATCAGGCGCTGCGGGATCCGCTGACCGGGCTGGGCAACCGCGCCTTGTTCAACGAGCGGCTCGACCACGCAATGGATCTGCGTGAGCGCGACGGCAGCGCGGTCGGGGTCATCACGCTGGATCTCAACGACTTCAAACTGGTCAACGACAACCTCGGTCACCCGGTGGGCGACGATCTTCTGGTCGGCGTGAGCAGCCGGCTACAGAATTCGGTGCGTGCCGGAGATACCGTGGCTCGCCTCGGCGGTGACGAGTTCTCCGTCCTGGTCGAGGGAAGCGTCGACGCCGCCCACCTCGTCGCGCACCGCGTGGCAGAGGCTTTCGAGCGTCCGTTCGCCCTCGCTGGTCAGGAGCTGCTGGTGCGCCCCAGCGTCGGGCTGGCCATCGCGGACCCCGACGAGCCGACACTGGGCTCCGAAGAGCTTCTCCGGCGTGCGGACGCGGCAATGTACGCCAGCAAGCGGGCCCGCAGCCGGGGCGTGCAGTTGTACGACCCGGAGCTGAAGGTCGTCGATGAGGCTGTCGGTGCCGAATTCTTCGGTCGGACGGCGGCTTCGGGTGAAGTCGGAGGGGTGGCGGCCATTCAGCTGCTCGGCGACCTCCGCCTCGCCATCGCCAACAACGAGCTGACGCTCGTGTACCAGCCCAAATTCGATCTGGCCACCTCGCTGATCGTGGGCGTGGAGGCGTTGTTGCGCTGGCCCCACCCGGACGGCAAAGTGCTGACGCCGGAAGAGTTCCTGCCCCTGGTCCGCAGGCACGGCATGATGGGGCCGGTCACCGAATGCGTGATCAACCGGGCACTCGACGACGAAATGACTTGGCAGGCAGCCTCATTCAGAGTTCCGGTCGCGGTCAACCTGTTCGCGCCGTCGCTGGCCAATCTCGGCATCCTCGGCAAGATCACCAGGGCGCTCGAGATTCGCGGACTCGACCCCGCCACCATCACCGTGGAGATCACCGAGGACATGTTCCTCGACAACATCGACCGGGCGTGTGCCGTGTTGCACGACCTGCGCCACACGGGTATTCGCATAGCGATCGACGACTTCGGCAGCGGCTACTCGGCGTTGTCGTATCTGCGCGACCTGCCCATCGACGAGGTGAAACTGGACCGCTCGTTCATCGAGCCCATCCTGGTCGACGAGCGCGCCGACGCGGTGGTGCGCTCGTGGTGAAGCTGTGCCACGTGTTGGGGCTGATCACCGTCGTCGAGGGTATCGAGGACGCCGAGACTGCCGCGCGTGTGCGCGAATACGGCTGCGACGTC